>JBDZVE010000013.1:21957-58356 GCA_040255535.1 Lysobacterales bacterium
CGATCCGTTGCCGTGATCAGCTCGTGCACGTTGCCGGGTTCGAAGGCGGAGTGGCCGGCATCCGGTACGATGCGGAAGTCGGCTTCCGGCCACGCGCGATGCAGTGCCCATGCGGTTTGCATCGGGCACACGACGTCGTAGCGGCCCTGCACGATGACGGCCGGGATGTGCCGGATACGATCGACGCCGCGCAAGAGCTGGTCCTCGCGCTCGAAGAAACCCTTGTTCACGAAGTAGTGACATTCGATGCGCGCAACCGCAGTCGCGAAATCTTCGTCGCCCCACTTGTGTACGTGCTCCTCGTCGACGTGCAGGTGACTCGTCGCAGCCTCCCACATTGACCAAGCGCGCGCGGCCCGCACTCGCGTGGTGCGGTCCGAGCTCGTGAGATGTGAATAGAATGCCTGGATGAGGTCGCCGCGCTCCTCCTCGGGAATCGCGGCGACGTACTGCTCCCACCGATCCGGAAACAGCGCGCTCGCGCCCTCCTGATAGAACCAGCGAAGCTCGAACTGCATCAGCATGAAGATGCCGCGCAGCACGAGCTCCGAGACGCGCTCGGGGTGCTGCTGCGAATAGGCGAGGGCGAGCGTCGAGCCCCACGAGCCGCCGAAGACGAGCCAGCGGTCGATGCCGAGATGCTCGCGCAGTCGTTCGATGTCCGAGACCAAGTGCCAGGTCGTGTTCTCTTCGAGGCTCGCGTGCGGCCGGCTTCGGCCGCAGCCACGCTGATCGAACAGCACGATCCGATACGCCTCGGGATCGAAGAAGCTGCGAGCGCGCTCGCCGCATCCCGCGCCGGGACCACCGTGTACGAACAACGCCGGTTTGCCGCGCGGATTGCCGCATTCCTCGTAATAGAGCTCGTGCACGTCAGAGACGCGCAAGTGGCCGGTTCGGAAGGGCTCGGTCGCGGGATACAGCGTCCGTCGCCCAGCCGGCATTTTGGCTGCGCGCGTGCGTTTCGCGAGCACCGTGCGGCGCGCGTGATTTCGCTGTTTGCTCGAAGCCGATGTTCGCACGGAGCGGCGGGAGGATTTTCGTTTGCGGGCCATGTGGCGGTCACAGCTTTCGGGTTGTGGGCGAGGTATGGAAAACAGACTCCGCACGGATTGTAGAGCGAGGCGGCATCGAAGGAGCCGATTCCGATCTCGGTGCCTACTGTCGATGGTTGACGCGAAGCCGTCAAACGGGAGCCGCCTGCAAGTCGCCCCGCGTTCGACGCTCGCGAAGAGCGAACGGGGCATTGTATGCAATGGAGCACAGCGTCCGCGCCGCTTGCCGCTGCTTGAAAGCGGTTCGGCGCCGCAGTTAAATCGCGCTTGCCTGAACGTTCACTTCGCCCCTTGTTCGATGGTTCACAAACGATCGGGAACCTCTGCAAGCAATTATCACGGCGGGTAGCGCGGCGGCTCACTGCGCAAGCGTGCTCAGTCTCTCGTGCAGAGATCTCGCGGGAGGATTTATGAACTGGAAGCTCATTCTCGTGGGCGGCGTCGTCTACTACGCCGCCCATTGGCTGATTGCGCCCATCTCGATGCCTTTGATACATGACGGCGTGCTCGCCGATGACTACGAAGCCACGGTCATGTTCTGGCGTCCGGAGCTCATCACCGACAATCTGGGTGCGCTCATGCCGCGCTGGATCGTCACGGGACTCATCGGCGCCTTCATCGTCGCGTGCGTATATGGGTGGATCCGGACCGCGTTCGCAGGCGCAGGGTGGCTGCGAGGGTTGAAATTCGGAGTGCTGCTCGCGCTTCTTTCGATCCCGATGATGATGGGCTACTCGAGCGTCTTTAGCCTGCCGGATCACATGTGGGCATGGTGGGCGCTCGAGAGCACCGCGACCTACCTCGTTGCGGGCGCCGCGCTCGGCTGGGTTGCCGACAAAATTGCGCCGCAATCGACGGCGCCTGCCGCGCGCCCCGGCGAATCGTTGACGAGCGCACCGGAGCGTCATTGACGTCATTGCACGCATCGGCGAGCTGCCCGCGAATGTAAAAGAACGCGACGGATGCGAATCCCCGAGCGCAGCGATAGGCTGTGCGTGTGAAGGGTTTATTCATTGGAGTCGGGGATTACCATAATGAGAAGAATCATCGGGCGTGCAGCAGCGGTCCTCGTGTTCGCGCTCGCTGCGCAGAGTGCAATCGCGCACAGTCTTGGCTATGACCCGAAGGCAGATCCGTTCGAGCAATATCACGAGGCAATCGAGCGTGCGCAGCGCGAGCACAAGCTCGTGCTCGTGATCGCGGGCGGCGATTGGTGCCGCTGGTGTCACGTGCTCGAACGCTTCGTCGCGAGCGATGACGACGTCGAGGAGCAGCTTCATCGGACCTTTGTCGTCATGAAGGCGTACGTCGGCTTCGACAACTACAACGAGCTGTTCTTCTCGCAACTGCCGCCCGCGATCGGAGCCCCGCATTTCTGGATCATTTCGCCCGACCAGAAGGTCCTCGCATCGCAATCGACCGCCGGGTTCGAGGCGGGAAAGAAAGGTTACGACAAACAAGCCTTCCTCGATTTCATCGCACACTGGCAAGCCGAGGCGAGCGAGGCGCAACGGCGCCGCATCGCTGCGCGGTGAGTCGGGCGTGAACCCCCGCGACACTTACTTGGTCAAGTTTTGATGTTTGACTGCTAGAGAAGACCGGAACAGGAGGGCCACAAAGAACACAAAGAGACACAAAGAAAGGAGAAACGGATCGCTTCTCAAAGACTCAAGCGCACGCGCACGCGCACACTCTGGCCAGAGCCCACAGCTAGAGCCTAAACCTCGGGCAGCGGCGTTACACTTGCACGCCCATTCCCGAGAGGCGTCTCCCGTGCCAGTCACGATCGAAAAGCTCCGGCGTGCCGTCGACGCGCGCGGTCAAGTGTTCGAGCCGTTGAACGCACTTCGGCTGCGCGATCAACGGAACGTCCACGTCGTCCTCACCGAGCCCGGACAGATCAGAGGCAACCACTTTCATCACACCGGTTCGGAGGTGAGCGCGGTACTGGGCCCGGCACGCGTGCGCTATCGCGCAGACGGCGAGACCACGACCGTCGACGTGCCTGCGAATGAAGTGTGGCGCTTCGAGTTTCCGCCGGGTGTCGTGCACGCATTTCAGAATATCGGCACGGCGCCGATGGTGATCGTCTCATTCAACACGGTCCCACATGATCCCGACCACCCGGATACGGTCCGCGAAGTGATCCTTTAGGTCGTTGCGCGCGCAGTGCGCGGAGCTCCTGGAGAAGAGTGAATCTCGCAAGGCGCGCAAAGCGCGCAAAGAAGAATGATCAAGAGATCGCTCGCGGAGCCCGTTCTTCCCGCGTCATCGATGCGACGCGCTAGGAAGAGAAGGGATTCGATCTGTTTTGCCTTTTGATCGCCGCGCCGCCGCGCCGCCGCGAGAAACTTTCCTTATCGTCGAACTCCAAGGTCCCCGGTTCATGCCTCGGTGGCCACGAGGGGCTCGCTTTCTTGCTGTCAACCGTCAACCGTCAACCTGCCGAAAGCAATCGGATGCGGTAACGTTGCGCTTTCGGTCGATCGAGGCGTACGTATGGCACGCAGATTCCTCCTTGCTCTCTCGCTGCTGGTTCCAGCGCTGGCCTCGGCTGCGGAGTCGACGGCCGAACAAGCGCTCGCCGGCGTCATCGCGGAATACGAGCGACTGCTCAAGCAAACCGACCCGATCTCCGCGGGACAAGAAGGCGATCGAGAGGCGCTTCGTCGCTGGCCTGACGTCCGCCCCGAGACCGCGAAAGAAAACCGCGGGACGCTCGAGCGGCTCGGTGAGCGACTCTCGGAGATCGAACCGAGCGGGCTCTCGCCGGACTCCTCGCTCAATCACGCGTTGCTTGCTCGTCAGATCGCCGTCGAGATCGAGCGAGCGGAGTACGACCTCGACCGTGTCGCTTTCAACAATGACAGCGGCTTCCACACGCTGCCCGACTATGTGGCGCGAACGACGAGCCTTTCGTCTCGAGAGGATGTCGAAGCGTGGCTCGCGCGACTCGAAGCGCTGCCCGCCTACTACGATCAGAACGTTGCCAACCTTCGTCGCGGGATTCGGACGAAGCTCACCCAGCCGCGGATCGTCGTCGAGCGCGTCTTGGATGTCGCGCGTCAACAAGCCGCGGCTTCGCCCGAGGCGAGTCCGCTGCTCGAGCCATTCGCGCGACGACCGCCTTCGATACCGGCGGACGCATGGGCTCGCTATCGATCGCGCGCGATAGAGCTGATTCGAGACCGCATCGCGCCCGTCCAGCGCGCGTTCGTCGGATTCCTGGAGCAGGAGTATCTGCCGGCCGCGCGAGCCTCGCTCGGTCTCGGAAGCGTCGAAGGTGGAGAGGCGATGTATCGCTTTCTCGTCCGAGCGGAGACCACGACGAACTTGACGCCCGACGAAATCCACGAGCTCGGGCTCACCGAAGTGAAGCGCATCCGTGCGCTCATGGAGGAGACGATTCGGTCCACCGGGTTCTCCGGAAGCTTCGCCGAGTTTCTGCACATGCTGCGCACCGATCCGCGCTTCTATGCGCAAAGCGAACAGGACTTGCTCGAGAAGGCGAGCGAGATTGCGAAGCGCGCCGACGATCGATTGCCGCCGCTCTTCGGGACGCTGCCGCGTTTACCGTACGGTGTGCGCCCCGTGCCGGCGGAGATCGCCGAGGGTTACACGACCGGCCGCTATTGGCCGGGGAGCCCCGCGCTCGGCCAAGCGGGCGCTTACATGGTCAACACGTCGCGTCTGGATCAACGACCGCTCTATGAGCTTCCCGCGCTCACGCTGCACGAAGCCGTGCCGGGGCATCACTTGCAAATTGCACTTTCGCAGGAGCTCGAAGACCTGCCGTACTTCAGACGCAACACGAGCCCGACCGCGTTCGTCGAAGGGTGGGGCCTGTACGCGGAGTATCTCGGGGAAGAGATGGGCATGTATCGAGATGCTTACGAGCGCTTCGGCCGCTATTCGTACGAGATGTGGCGTGCATGCCGGCTTGTCGCCGATACGGGTATTCACTGGCTCGGCTGGGATATCGAGCACGCTCGACGCTGCTTCACGGAGAATTCGGCACTCGCGCCGCACAACATTCAAACAGAGCTCGAGCGCTATATCTCGTGGCCGGGTCAGGCGCTCGCATACAAGATCGGAGAGCTTAAGCTGCGCGCCCTGCGCGCTGAGGCCGAGCGCACGCTCGGCGAGCGGTTCGATGTGCGCGAGTTTCACGATCTCATTCTGCTTGGCGGACCCGTGCCGCTCGATGTGTTGGAAGAGCGCGTAAGAGCGTGGTTGACGGCGCGCTCTGCGGGTACGAATTGACGGAGCAGGCGGCGCACCGATGCACATCCAGAACGCAGAGTCGACGGTGAACGACGCATCCGCCGCGCGGACGGCGAGGTTGCCGCGGCAGATTCCTTACATCATCGGGAATGAGATTTGCGAGCGCTTCAGCTTCTATGGGATGCGCAACATCCTGACGCCGTTCCTCGTCAGCTCGCTGCTGCTGTACGCGCCTGTGGCCGAGCGCGAGGGGATCGCAAAGGAAGTCTTCCACACGTTCGTCATCGGCGTGTACTTCTTCCCGTTGCTTGGCGGGTGGCTCGCGGACCGGGTCTTTGGCAAGTATCGAACCGTCTTATGGATGTCGATCATCTATTGCATCGGGCATGCGTGTCTCGCCGCTTTCGAGAACAACCGCGCCGGCTTCTACACGGGCCTGTTTCTCATTGCATTCGGCTCAGGCGGCATCAAGCCGCTCGTCGTCTCCTTCGTGGGCGATCAGTTCGATCAAACGAACAAGCATCTGGCGAAGATCGTGTTCGATGCGTTCTATTGGAGCATCAACTTCGGTTCGTTCTTCGCCTCGCTCTTGATGCCCGTATTCTTGCAGCACCTGGGCGCACGTGTGGCATTCGGCATACCGGGTCTGCTGATGCTGATCGCGACGATCATTTTCTGGGCGGGGCGCAAGAAGTATGTGCACGTGCCGCCTCCACCGCCGAACCCCGATTCGTTCTTTCGCGTCGTGCGCACGGCGTTGTTTGCGCCTGCCCCGGATCGCGGCAGCGCGGGATTGTTCGTCGCATCCATCGGTCTGTTGCTCGGCGCCGTATCGATCGCTTTCATGGGGCGCTTGGGGTTCGTCTCTTCGGTCTGCCTTGCGCTCGTGTTCGCGATCGGATTCGGCGGCGCCGGCGCGCGCATGCAGCTCGACCGAGCGCGCCGCGTGCATTCGGACGAGGCGGTGGATGGCGTCGCTGCCGTGCTGCGAATTCTGATCGTCTTCGCGCTCGTGACTCCGTTCTGGTCGTTGTTCGATCAGAAGGCGTCCACATGGATCCTGCAAGCGAACCATATGGTGCGCCCGGATTGGTTTCAGCCCGCGCAGATGCAGGCGCTCAATCCGATCCTCGTGCTGCTGCTCATTCCATTCAACAACGCGGTACTGTACCCGCTGCTCAGAAAACGCTTCGGTTATGAGCCGACGGCGCTGCGCCGGATGGGCTTCGGAATCGCATTCTCCGGTCTCGCATGGATCGCGGCCGGTGCGATTCAGCTCGGGATCGACAGCGGCGATCCGGTCTCGATCGCGTGGCAGGTGCTGCCCTACGCACTGCTGACGTTCGGGGAAGTGCTCGTATCGGCGACCGGTCTCGAGTTTGCGTACAGTCAGGCGCCTCTCTCGATGAAGGGCGTCATCATGGCTTTCTGGTATCTCGCGGTTACGGTCGGCAACCTTTGGGTGCTGCTCGTGAATGTGAGCGTCCGCAATGAGACCGTCATCGCGCGGATCGCCTCGACGGGCTTATCCGAGAATGCGTTCTTGATGTTCTTCTTCGCCGCATTTGCGCTTGCGTCGGCGGCGTGCTTCGCGCTGTATGCGAAGCGATATCCCATGCAGGATCATTACCGCAAAGCCTGAAAAGCAGGCACAGGACGCGGAGGCGATTCGGAGCAGTCGCCTCGAACGCGCGTAAGCACGGCGACGCTATCGTTCTAACGTCGGCCGCCCGAACGGAGCAGGATTATCCCGTGCGAAGGTCTTCGAGGATGGCGCCTCGGCGCGTGATTTCGGCTTCGTGGTCGGCATCGCGCCAGGGCTCCGCCAGCGCCGCGGCGTACCAGTCCTTCATCGACTGAAGATTCAGGAGCCGAGTCGCGTACGCACTCGCCTTATCGCTCAGCTCGAGCCCGTACGTTTGAATGCGAAAGGCGACCGGCGCGTAGAACGCATCGACGGCGGTGAAGGCCGAGCCCGCCAAGAATGGGCCGCCGAAGCGATTCGATCCTTCCGTCCACAGCTCATCCAAGCGGGCCAGGTCGCGCTTCAAGGCATCCGGCGTTTCGTGATGACGTGCGCGAATGCCGCAGCTCATGGAGCAGTGCTCGCGCAGAGCCCCGAATCCCGAGTGCATTTCTGCCGTCGCGCAGCGTGCCCAGGCGCGTGCACCCACGTCAGCCGGCCATACCGCGCGATGTTTTTCGGCGAGGTACTCGGCGATCGCGAGCGAGTCCCAAATCGTGTACGAGCCATCGACGAGACAAGGCACCTTGCCGGAGGGCGAGAATTTTCTGAACGAGCTCCAACTCGAGCCTGCCTCGAACGGCACCAGACGCTCCTCGAAATCGAGGCCGAGCTCCCGCATCAGCACCCAGGGGCGAAGCGACCAGGAGGAGTAATTCTTGTTCGCGATGTAGAGGATGTACATGGCAGCGGGGGCGACGAAGAGAGGATGCACCTGACATTATACGTCGCCCTGCCGACCTAGTCCTCGAGAGCCGCAACAGCTCGACGGCATTCGTTGCGGAGCGTCTGACTCGCTGTTGCGAGGTCCACGCAACAGCGCTCGGAGTGAAGGCGATGCAGGAGAAGAGCCGGCGCTTGCGCCGGCTTTTTCGTCCGCAAGGCGCATCCGGCATTGGTTCACAGTCCTGATAGATCTGTGCGGGTGCTTGTATGCAATTCGCTTGAACTTATTGGATGCTTGGTGCGTCGAAAGGAGCGTCTGAGCACCTCGACGCGTATGACACAGCTCTACTCCGCAATCACACTCGCGTGCTTAGCGCTTGGCCCCGCGCTCGGGGGTGATCTGGACGCGCCCGCGCCGATCGCGGCTGAGCCGCTCGAAGAAGAACATCTGTACGCGGCGCCGACGCGCCCGGATCGTATCGGGCGCATCGCAGCACCGGTCATGATCAACGGGCAAGGTCCGTTCAGGCTCATCCTCGATACCGGCGCGAGCCAGTCCGTCATCACGACGCGTGTCGCGAACGCGCTCGGCCTCCTGCTCAGTCCCGACTCCCAGCTCATGTTGCATGGCGTGACCGGCTCGCTCGCCGTTCCCGCCGTGCGGCTCGACACACTGACGACAGGAGACTTGGTCCAACGCGATCTCACCGTCGCGGTGCTCGGCTCGGTAATGGGCGGCGCCGACGGGATCCTCGGCGTACAGGGGTTCGACGGCTTGAGAGTCACGGTCGACTTCTCCGACGACGAGATCACGATCGCGCGTTCACGCGGCCAGCGCGCTCGATTTCACGAAGGTACGATTCCTGCAAAGCTGCGCTTCGGCCGGCTTCTCGTCGTCGACGGCTATGTCGGCCGAATCCGCGTCAAAGCCGTGATCGACACCGGCGCCGAGACGACGCTCGGAAATCTCGCGCTGCGCGATGCGCTCCTTCGGCATAGCCGCTACAGGGACGGGCCCGACGATGCCATAGTCATCGGTTTGAACGATGCGTCTCAGACCGGGCGTTTTCTTCGCACGCCGCGTATTCAGCTCGGAGATGCCGAGATCGATGGTCTGCAAATCATCTTCGGGGACATTCACGTCTTCAAGCTGTGGGAGCTGGAAGATGAGCCTGCGATTCTCGTAGGCATGGACGTGCTCGGCGCTCTCGAACGTCTCGTGATCGATTATCGTCGGGAAGAGATTCAGTTTCGGAACACTTTCCGTTTGCCGTAGCTTATGCGCTGCGGCACTACGCTGTGTCCGCCGCTGACCTGGGGCTGCGAGATGAGCACTCGACGACAATTCATTGCCGGAACCTCTCTGCTCGCCGGAGCCATGCTCTGGGGCTCGAAGCCGCGCGGCGCGTTCGCCGCGGAACGGGCAACCCTCCGTACGCGAGTGATTCCCGCGAGCGGCGAAACCGTGCCTGCCATCGGCATGGGCACATCGGGGAGCTTCGAAGTCCAGACGGGGAGCCCGCAGTATCGCGATCTCAAGGAGGTCTTGAAGCGCTTCTTCGATGCGGGCGCGACGGTCATCGACACCGCTCCGACGTACAGCAACGCGGAAGACAATCTCGGCGCGCTGCTCGCGGAGCTCGGCCTGCGCAAGCGAGCGTTCATCGCCACGAAGTTGTCAGGCGTCACCGGACGAGAGGAGGGCCTCGAACAGTTCAACGGCACCCTGAGGCGTCTTCGAACGGATAGGGTCGAGCTCCTCCAGGTGCATAACTTGCGCGATTGGAAGACTCAGCTCGCGCTCGCGCGTGAGCTGAAAGAGGAAGGCAAGGTGAAGTACGTCGGCGTCACTCACTATGTGGAGTCGGCGCAGGATGAGCTCGCGGATGTCGTACAGCAGACGCGGCCGGACTTCCTTCAGATCAACTACTCGGTCACGCATCGCGGCGCCGAGAAGCGCGTTTTCCCGCTCGCAAAGGAGCTCGGGGTCGCGGTGCTCGCGAACCGCAACTTCGATGACGGCTCGCTATTCGCTCGCGTCAAGGGCAAGCCGCTTCCAGGTTGGGCCGAGGAGGCAGGCATCACCTCATGGGCGCAGATGTTCCTGAAGTTCGCGTTGAGCGAGGAGGCCGTCACGGTCGTGATTCCGGCAACCGGCAAGCCCGATAGGCAAAGCGACAATCTCAAAGCGGGCTTGGGCCCGCTGCTCACGCCGACGCAAAAGGCGGAGCTGATCGCGTTGCTTGGCTGAGAGGAAGAAGAAAATCTCGCAAAGTACGCGAAGCTCGCAAAGGGCGGAAAAAGAAATCCTCTCGCTCGACATCCTCCACCATTCGAGCGTCTAAGAATTCTCTCGCGGAGAACGCGGAAGAGCGCGGAGACGGAAGCGATAGAGGAGCATAGTGGCCTCGGTCGGAGCGGCGGGCTTAGGCTTCGCATTTCCTCGGCCACTACTGGATCTCCGCCGGAGCGACGGAATAGGGACTGCCGCACTCAAGTGTTGACGATTCTTCCGCGAGATAACAAAGGCGGCATGCGGGGATAAGGCATTCCGGTGCACCGATTTCCGTCGAGCTCGTGTATCGTCCCGAGCGACGACACCATAACGATTACCGGTGATCTCATTGTTCGGGGGAAGTGCGTTGACTAGAAAAATCGCAGTGCTATGCGGGGCCGCATGGCTCACGTTCATGACATCGGCGCTCGCTCAAGAGCCGGCCTACCTCGATGTGAACCGGTCTTTCGAGGAGCGAGCGGCCGACCTCGTCTCGCGCATGACGCTCGAGGAGAAGGTCGCGCAACTTCAGAACGATGCGCCTGCAATCCCCCGCCTCGGCGTGCCGAAATACGAATGGTGGAATGAGGCCCTCCACGGCGTTGCACGCGCCGGTGCCGCGACGTCTTTTCCTCAGGCCATCGGTCTGGCCGCGACATTCGATACGGATCTGATGCGCGAGGTCGCGACCGCGATCAGCGACGAGGCCCGCGCGAAGCATCACGAGTTCGCGAGCCGCAATCAGCGCAACCGCTATCAAGGACTGACGTTCTGGTCGCCCAACATCAATATCTTTCGCGACCCGCGCTGGGGACGAGGGCAAGAGACGTACGGCGAGGATCCCTTCCTCACCTCGCTCATGGGCGTCGAGTTCGTCAAAGGGCTGCAAGGCAATGACCCCAAGTACCGGAAGGTCGATGCGACCGCGAAGCACTATGCCGTGCACAGCGGGCCGGAAGCCGATCGACATCACTTCGATGTGCATCCGAGCGAGCGCGATCTGTGGGAAACCTATCTCCCGGCGTTCCGAGCGCTCGTACAGGACGCGCACGTGAAATCCGTCATGGGCGCATACAACCGCGTCTATGGTGCGTCGGCCTCCGCGAGCGAATTGCTGCTCGAGGACATTCTGCGCGAGCAATGGGGTTTCGACGGCTATGTCGTTTCGGACTGCGACTCGATCGAAGACATCTACAAGTACCACAAGATCGTTGCGACGCCTGAGGAGGCGGCCGCGCTCGGCATCAAGAACGGCACCGAGCTCAACTGCGGCACGACCTACAGTGCGCTCGTCGCCGCGGTGAAGCAGGGCCTCATCACGGAAGCGGAGATCGATGCGGCGCTCACGAATTTGATGCGCACGCGCTTTGAGCTCGGGATGTTCGATCCGCCCGAGCGGGTGCGTTGGGCAAACATTCCCTATTCGGTCAATCAATCGGCTGAGCACGACTGGTTGGCGCGCCGCGCGGCACAGGCGTCGCTCGTGCTGCTGAAGAACGACGGCATCCTGCCGCTCTCGCGCGAGATCGGCACGATTGCGGTCGTCGGTCCGACTGCCGACGAGGTCATGTCGTTGCTCGGCAATTACTACGGCACGCCTGCCGCGCCGGTCACGATCCTCAAGGGCATTCGCGAGGCCGTCGGCCCGAACACGAAGGTGCTCTATTCGCGCGGAGCCGATCTTGTCGAAGGACGCGAGGAGCCGCGGGCAGCGCCCCTCATCGAGCCAACCTATTTGCGTCCCGCTGCCGGCTCGAGCGAGCAGGGGCTCAAGGGCGAATACTTCAAGAGTCAGGATCTCTCCGGCACGCCCGTGCTGACTCGCGTCGACAAGCGCGTCTCGTTCCGTTGGGATCGGGGCGGGCCGATCGACGATCTGATCGCGCGCGGCGAGTTTCCCGCCGATGCCATCGGGAGCGACAACTTCAGCGTGCGGTGGACCGGACAGCTCGTGCCGCCCGTCTCGGGCCGCTACGAGATTTCGGTCGGTGCGAACGACGGCTTTCGCTTGTTCATCGACGGCAAGCCTGTCGTGCAGAGCTGGGAGCCGACGCCCCGTGTGTCGGCCAAGAGCGCATTCGTGAACCTCGAAGCCGGCAAGGCGTACGACCTGCGGCTCGAATACTTCGACGACGTTCGCGATGCAGAAGTACGGCTCGGATGGCGTCTGCCCGGAGCGAAACCGCCGTTCGAAGAAGCGCTCGATGCGGCGCGGGCAGCAGACGTCGTCGTGTTCGTCGGCGGGCTCACGGGCGATGTCGAAGGCGAAGAGATGAAAGTGAGTTATCCGGGCTTCGCAGGAGGCGATCGCACGGATTTGCGCCTGCCTCGTTCGCAGCGCAAGCTGCTCGAAGCGCTGCACGAGACTGGCAAGCCGATCGTGGTCGTGCTGACGGCCGGCTCGGCGCTCGCGGTCGATTGGGCGAAGCAGAATGTGCCTGCGATCTTGGTCGCCTGGTATCCCGGGCAGCGCGGCGGCAGCGCGGTTGCCGATGTGTTGTTCGGCGATGTCAGCCCATCGGGCCGACTGCCGGTGACGTTCTACAAGGCGAATGAGAAGCTGCCGCCGTTCGATGACTACCGAATGGAGGGGCGTACCTATCGCTACTTCGAAGGTGAGCCGCTGTACCCGTTCGGTCACGGGCTCTCGTACACGAAGTTCCAATATTCGAATTTGCAGCTCGATCGCTCTCAGGCCGGAGCAACGGATGAAATCACGGCCACGGTGCGCGTGAAGAACGTCGGTGCGCGCACGGGTGAGGAGGTCGTGCAGCTTTACGTGCGGCCGATGGGCGTGAAACAGATGCGCGCGCTCAAGGAGCTGCGAGGCATCGAGAAGATCGCGCTCTTCCCGGGCGAGGAGCGAGAAGTCTCGTTCACGCTCACGCCGCAAGAGCACATCACCTATTGGGATACGGAACGCGACCGCTACGCCGTCGCTCCGGGCTCGTATGAAATCCAGATCGGTGCGTCGAGCGCGGATATACGTGCGAGGGCACCGCTCACGATCTCCGCGAACTAGGGTTGCCGATCCGTAGCCGTCTCGCGCCATGGAAGGCGGCATGGCGTCGAATCTACTTCGGTCGAGGTGCCTCGATGCCTTCGTCTGGCTCGCGTTTACCTGCTCGGATGAGCTCTACTTCGCTCGCGAGACTCGCCGCTGCGTTGCGCACTTCCTGCTGTAGGGCTTCGTCGCGATCGAGCGCTTCATGGCTCGTTGCGTACGGCTCGTAGTAGCCGATATAGCGATCGAGAATGGCCGAGCGTCCCGCTTGCACGAGCTCCATGTCCGAGAGCCAGTCGACGAGCGAGCGGCGCAGCGTGTCGACACCTTCGGCATCGCCGTGCACGACGACTGAGAACGCGCGGCCGGCCAAGTGGCGCGGGTAGTGCCATCCGGCGAGCTCGATCTCCTTCGCACGAACTGGATCTTTGCCATGCGTGCTCGTTGGATCGGGATTGCCGCCGTCGGCGCAGACCAGACGATCCATCATCAGCTTCAAGCCGCTCGGTGCCTGATACCAATACACCGGCGTCACGATCATGATGCCGTGCGCCGCCACCCAGCGCGGATAGATATCGTTCATCCAGTCATCGACCTGCCCCAAGGCGTGATTCGGATAGCACGAGCACGGCCAGTGACAGAGCGGCATTGCAGTCGAGACGCATGCCTTGCATGGATAGATCACGCGTCCGAATTCCGAGGCGAGCGCGCTCAAATCGAGCACGTCCACCTCCGCACCGCGTCCCTCGAGGACTTGCTTGGCTATCGTGACGAGACGATATGTCTTCGACATTTCTCCGGGGCACGTCTTGTCGTTCCGTGAGGCGCCGCAGATCACGAGCAGCCGCGGCGCAGTGCCAGGCGCGCGATGTTGCGCTTCTGCCTCGCGAATGCGCTCCCGCGCGGCGAGCCACTCGATCGCGAGCTCATGCTCGGGATCGTCGAAGTCGGGCCCCGCCTTCTGCACGCGGGGGCTCTTGCGGTAATCGCAATAGTCCTTCCACGCGATTTCGAGGAGCCGATCGATCGTGCTTGCCTCCCGCTCGAATGCGGGATCATAGAAGCGCTCGCGAAAGCGGCGCTCGAACTCCTCGCGCGGCAACGGCCACTGCCCCTGGCCCTTGCGTATCTCCGGCGACGGTCTGTGCGCGCCCATGCTTGGCTCCAATCGAAGTGGCCCGTGACGGTTCCTACAAGGCGCGCACGAATGCAGTTGTTCCGGACGACTAGGTCCGCACAGCGAAAGACCGAATCGTCGATTCTTCGTTGGGACGAGGGAGGAGGCGGGAGCTCTTGCAGCGATCTCGGATGGAAGACCTTGTGTCAGCTCGCGAGTTTGATTGGAACGCCGCGTTCGGCGGAGTCATAGATCGCGCGGACGAGCACGACGGCCTTGCGCGCTTCGTGGCCGTCGATGATCGGTGCACGATTTTCGCGAATTGCCGCGACGAAGTCTTCGAATTGACGTAGGTGGCCCTCGAAGCGGATCGCCATCGGCGCGCTCGCGCCGGAACCCATCGCGCCGCTCTCGCGCGTCGCGCGAATCGCAGCGTCTTCAGGCCGCGCGTCCCGGAATTCCCATTGCGAGATATCGTCGTCTTCCATCGCAGCCGATCCGCGCTCGCCGCAGATTTCGAGCTTTCGCGACCAGCCGGGCCACACTGCCGTGCTCGCCTCGATCGTGCCCATCGCGCCGTTCGGGTAGCGCAGGACCGCGCAGGCCGTGTCTTCGGATTCGATGCCGATGTGGACGACGCGGGTCGTCCATGCGAACACCTCGGAAGGCAATCCGGCAAACCACTGCAGCAGATCGAGCGCGTGAATTGCCTGGTTGATCAACGCACCGCCTCCGTCCAACGCGAGCTTGCCTTTCCAGCCGGTGTAGTAGCTCGCGGTGCGATGCCATTTCACGTACGCGCTGCACAGGACGAGTCGCCCGAAACGCCCGGTTTCGATCGCACGTTTGAGCGCGCGGGCACCATCGCCGAATCTTGCCTGGAAGATGGAGCCGACGATGACACCCGCTTTCCTCGCGGCATCCAGAATCTCGTCCGTGCCTTCGACGGTCGCGTCGATCGGCTTTTCGATCATCAGATGCTTGCCATGACGAATCGCGGCAAGCGCGGGCTCGCGATGCAGCGCGCTCGGGGTCGTGATCGTGATCGCGTCGATCTCGGGGTGACGCGCGAGCTCTTCGACATCCGCGGCGACGAACGGGATTTGATGCTCCTGCGCGAAGCGCTTTGCATTCTCCGCCGTGCGGCTCGCAACGCCGATGACTTGCGCGCCAGGTACGGACTGAATCGCGCGAGCGTGGAAGGGTGCAATGGCACCGGTCCCGACGATACCGAAGCGAATAGGTTTCATAGTGCCACCGGAAGAAAGCGACTCTCGCGAAGGCGCGGAGCATGCAGCAAGGACAGAGATTGCACTTAAGAATAAATCACTTGGGTTTGCGTGTCTGCGATCTGTCCATTCTCTTCGCCGCGCCGCCGCGCCGCCGCGCGACTATCCGCTCCGTGCTTTTGGCACTTCGTACGATGGCGGAAGCTGTCTTCCTGACAGCGTGGTGTGATTCTATGGCGCGAAGAAGGATTGCGCGCGGCGGCGCGGCGGCGCGGCGAAGAGCAACTCGTTTCAGCGTTATGAGCTGCCTAAGCTTTTTGACCAGGGCCGCTTGGCCGCGTCGGTTGTGCTACGTTACGTCGCCGATGCGATGGCTTATGGGGATTTGCATGCACGAGAAATCCGAATGGTTTCCACGCTTCTTTGCATTCGTGCTCGCATTCGCGAGCGTGAATGCCTATGCCGATCGACCGAGCGAGCCGGCTGCTCCGGCTCCCGCGAGCGTGCCGTGGGGCGGCACGCTGTCGAAGGAGCGGTTGGCGTATCTCGACCGGCTGCTCGAGCAATATGTCGACGAAGGACGTATCGCGGGTGCCGTGGCGCTGGTCCTTCAGAACGGCGAAACCATGTATGAAGGCGCGGTCGGCTGGAGCGACAAGGAATCCAACCGGCGCATGACGCAGGACACGATCTTCCGCATCGCTTCGCAGACCAAAGCATTGACGAGCACGGCGATCCTGCAGCTCGTCGAGGAAGGCAAGGTCGATCTCGACGAGCCCGTGAGCCGATTCATTCCCGAGTTCTCGAAAACGCAAGTCGCGGTCGAGAAGGACGGCGGCACCGAGCTCGTGCCGATCAAGCGACCGATCACGATCCACGACTTGCTGACTCATACGTCCGGCTATTCGTATGGCACGCAGCCGTACATCGCCGCATTGTACGAAGCGAAAGGCCTGGGTCCGGCAGCAGGATATGGCTGGTACACGGCGGACAAGAACGAGCCGATCTGCCGAACGATGGCGCGGCTCGGGACGTTGCCGACGGTTGCTCAGCCGGGAGAAGCCTTCGTTTACGGCTACAGCACGGACATCCTGGGCTGCGTCGTCGAGCGCGCGTCGGGGATGGCGCTTGATGTCTATCTGCGCACGAAGATCCTCGATCCGCTCGGCATGAAGGACACGCATTTTTTTCTGCCGAAATCACAGCGTGAGCGGCTCGCGACCGTGTATGCGAGCGCACATGGAAAGGCGGTGCGCGCACCCGACGGAGCGAAAGGACAGGGGCACTACGTGGATGGGCCGCGAAAGAGCTTCTCAGGCGGTGCAGGCTTGCTTTCCACGGCGCGCGACTACGCGCGCTTTCTCGAGATGATCCGCAATGGCGGCACCCTCGACGGTCGAAGAGTTCTCGGCCCTCGCGCTGTCGCCTTGATGAGAACCAATCAGGTCGGAACGTTGCTTGCCCCTGATGGCGGCTTGGGATTCGGCTATGGGTTCCAAACGGTGGAGCGTTACGGTGCGAACGGCTTTGAGGCACCCGGCGCGTTCGGCTGGGGCGGCGCCTACGGCTCGGTCTATCGTGTCGATCCGGCCGCCGGCATCACGATGGTCCTCATGATCCAGCTCCTGCCCAACCAGACGGACGTCCGCGAAAAATTCCAGACGCTCGTCTACCAGGCACTCGTGCCAGCGCAGCAGTAACGTTGCATGCCTTATCCAGGGTTGTGGAAGGCAGATGCGAATTGAAGATAGTGCTCGCGTCGCCGCGAGAATTTCTTATCTTCGTTTGTTCTTGACACACGCTACGTGGCCGGTACCGAGCGGACGAGTCCGGGTGTGAAGTACGAAAGCGTACCGATGCGCGCGAGATAGTGAATGTGCAGCGCTGCCCAGAGTCCGTGATTTGCCCACGGCGTGAGTAGCCACCAACCAACGAGGAAGATCGCGAGCGAGGCCAGCATGGCATTGCGCATGTCCGCCGTACGTGTCGCACCGATGAAGATGCCGTCGAGCTGGAATGCCCATACGCCGATGACCGGCGCCGCGACGACCCACGGCAGATAATCGCGAGCCGCTGCGCGAGTCGCCTCATCGATCGTGAGCAGATCGATCAGCGCCGGACCGCGCGCTGCGATGATCAACGTCGCGATGACCGCCAGGCCAACCGCCCAGATTGTCGTGATTCGCGCTGCGGCCAACAAGCCTGCCCGATTTGCAGCGCCGATCGCGCGCCCGACGAGCGCTTCCGCCGCGAACGCCAAGCCATCCAGGAAATAGGCGCTCACGGAAATGAACTGCATGAGCACGGCGTTCGCGGCAAGCGTCACGTCGCCTTGGCGAGCGCCTTGCGCAACGAACCACACGAACACGAAAATCAGCGCGAGCGAACGGATCATGATGTCGCGATTGACCGCGACCGTGCGCTTGAGCCGCTCGGGTGCAAGCACGCTCGAACGCTGCCAACGTCCATGGAGTGCATGGGCGTGCCTGAGTGCGAGCACGATGCCGATCGCGACGGCGACGATCTCCGCGATGAGCGTACCGAGTGCGACGCCGCGAACATCCCAACCGAATACGAGCACGAAGAGCATGTCGAGCGCCATGTTCGTGACGTTGAGCACGAGCTGGAGCACGAGCCCAATGTCGGTGCGGCCAAGGCCGATGAACCAACCGAGGAGCGCATAGTTCGCGAGCGCGGCAGGCGCCGCCCAGATGCGAATATCGAAGTAGCTGCGCGCGAGCGATTCGACCTTCGGCGTTCCCTCCAGCAGCGCGAATGCGATCGCGCGAATCGGCCACTGCAGCGCGATGAGTACGATGCCGACGGCCGCCGCAATGAGGAGCGCTCGTCCGAGGCTCGACACGACTTCATCGTGATCGCCCGCACCCAAGGCTTGGGCGGTGAGCCCGGTCGTGCCCATCCGCAAGAAGCCGAACGCCCAGAACACGAACGTGAAGATCAACGAGCCGACTGCGACTGCGCCGATGTAGGCGGGGTCGGGCAACCTGCCGACGATCGCGGTATCCACGACGCCGATCAACGGCGTCGAGACGTTCGAGAGGATGACGGGCAGCGCGATCGCTACGACGGAGCGATGCGATAGCCTCGCGCTCGCGCCGGGACGGTTACTTTTCCGCAAGGTGGCGGACGAGGTCCTGCGCGTAGACCGGGAGATCGCTGAGCTTGCGCACGCAGATCGAGAGATTCCGGATCGCCCACTCGTCCGTGAGCTCGATGCGATGGAGCGCCATCGTTTTCATATTGCGCGCGGCATTCGTTTCCGGGACGACGCCGATCCCGACGTTGCATTCGACGAGGCGACACACTGCATCGAAGCTGCGAAGCTGTACGCGGAGCTTCAACCGGCGGCCGATGCGATCCGCTTTCTCCGACAGGAAGCGCTGCAGCGAGCTCGTTCGGTCGAGGCCGACGAAATCGGCATCGAGTGCGTCCGCGAAGGCCATCTTCTCGACCGCCGCGAGCTTGTGATTGTGTGCGGTGATGAGCACGAAGCGATCGACTCGAAACGGAAAGACCTCGAGACCCGTCACATCTTCCGTTCCGGCGACGATACCGATGTCCGCCTTGCCGTCCGCGACCGCCGCGACGATCTCATCGCTCAAGCGCTCCTCGAGATCGATGTTCACCTGCGGGCGCGTGGCGAGAAATTCGCTCAAGGGACCCGGGAGAAACTCCGTCAAGGCATTCGTGTTCGACATGAGGCGAACATGTCCCTTCAAGCCGTCCGCGTACTCGCCGAGATCGCCTCGCATGCGCTCGGCTTGCTGAAGAATCAGGCGCGCGTGATGGACGAGGGTCAATCCGGCCGGCGTCGGATGGACGCCTTGGCGTTCGCGATTCAGCAACGGGGTGCCGAGCTCGATTTCCATGTTGCGGATGCGGGTGCTCGCCGCCGCGACCGCGAGGTGCATGCGTTCGGCGCCGGCCGTAATGCTGCCGGCTTCCACGACGTTCAGGAATAGTTTGAGATCGACCAGATCGAAGCGCATGCCGAGATTGTCCGCGACAGCGCACTTCGCGTCTACCGTCATGCGCGTTCGCGAGTTGACCGTTGACAGTTGCCGTTCAGACAAGAAGCCTAGCTGTTGCCGCCAACCGTCAAACCTATCTAGAGCTCCGCTCTGATGCCCGCGTGTACCGAGCGGCCGGGTAAGGGCGCCGTTTCCTTGAGAGGAGAGGGATGGCGGCGGGCGTCCTCATCGAGCAGATTCGAGCCGCGCAGGAAGAGCAGCACGGATTTATCGCCGAACGCCCATCGATAGCTCATATCGGCGGCGAGCAGCGTATACCCCGGCGTTTCCCGTTCGTTCGCACCAATGTGGTCTTGGCGCGCATAGCGATACGTTTCCGCCCCGAGGTGAAGTGCCCCTCTTTCGTAGTGCAGCTCCATGCCGTACCGAAGCGGCGGCATTTGCGGCAGATCGCCGCCCTCATCGAGGCGGCCGCGGACGAAATCGCTTGCAAGGCGCATCTCGAACTGTCGGCCTCCCGCTCGGTAGAGCGGAACGGTGATTTCGCCTTCGAAGCCGTAGAGCTCGGCATCGCCTTGCGTGTAGCGGAAGAGCGGCAGCTCGTTCACGCGCTCGCCCGTATCCATCGCATGAATGAAGTCGGCAAAGTCGTTGCGAAACGCGCTCAAGGTCCAGTGTACGCCGCCCTCGCTATGCCGATGCAGCGCCACGTCGATCGTGCGCGCGGTTTCTTTACGCAAGCCGTCGGCGCCGATCTCGAAGCGGCCGATCGCGAGGTGCGGGCCGTTTGCGTAGAGCTCGGCGCTCTGAGGATGGCGCTGAGAGCGCGTGAGATTCGTCGCGATCGAGTACGACTCCGCGAAGCGCCAGATGACGCCTGCCGAGAGGCTGCTCGCAGTTTCGTCGTAGCGCACGTCGAGCCCCGCGGGATCGATCCGCTGATTTTCCGCGCGGGCGCCGAGCTCGAGCGAGACGGCGCCGAAGGCGCGCTTCTCGAACGCGAACAGCGCGAGTTGCCGCGTCACCGAAGAGGGCATGAACGCCTCTTCTCCTCGCGCGTCGAAGTCCGTTTCGATGTACTGCGCGCCGAGCGTGCCATGCCAGCCCGCAATCTCGCCATGATCGAGATTACCGCGCACCTCGAGCGCGTCTTGTTCGAACAAGGTGCCGGCTTCACCGCCTTCGAGCTCGCGATGAGCGTAGTCGTTGTACGCGGCACGCAGCCGAACGCGCTCCAAGGCGCCCCAGGAGAGTGTGCGCTCGGCTTTCAGATCGTAGCGGTCCTGGCGCATGTCGATGCGCACCTCATGTTCTTCTTCCGCCGCGCCTTCTGCGTGCTCTTGATGTGCCGCAGGCACGCCATAGTTAGTCTCTAATCGTGCGGCGGCAATGCCCATGAAGCCGGACTCGTCTCCTGTGCTGATCCCTAAGGCGCCGCCCTGGGTCTCGCTGTCCGAATTCTCGAGCGTGCCGCGCTCGAACGCTTTTTCCGCATGTTGCTCGAGATGCTCAGCGCGCTCCGCGGCCGAGAACGCGAAGCCCGGAATGCTCACGTCGCTCGTCTTGCGGCGAAACGCATCGACGTGAGCGCGCACGGATTTGCCGCCGAGCTCGAGCCTTCCGACCGCCGTGCGTTCGTCCGCCGCGGTATCGCCGCGGATCTCGACAACGCGGCGGTCCGCATCTGACGCGAAGCTCGTTGGAATGCGTTCGTCGATGACGTTGATTACGCCGCCGACCGCGCCGCTTCCAAAGAGCAGCGCGGCAGGCCCCTTGAGTATTTCAATTCGATCGGCGAGCACCGCTTCGACGGCGACGGCGTGATCTTGGCTCAAGCTCGAAACGTCGAGCGCGCTGAGGCCGTCGTTGAGCATGAGAACGCGCTCGCCGCCGAGACCGCGGACTATGGGCCTGCTCGAGCTCGGGCCGAAATAGGTCGCGCTGACGCCAAGCTCCGAGGCGATCGTCTCGCCCAGCGACGAGGCAACTTGCCGGCGCAGCGCGTCGCCTCCGAGGACGCTCGCGGATCGGGCGACCTCCAGCGCCGTTTCGCGCAGGGCGGTCGAGGTGACGACGACTTCTTCAGGGATGGCTTCTCGAGCGTGAGTTGACTGGCTCACGAGCATCGCGAGCCCCGCGATGCCGAACATTCGCTGCAAACACATGGATCGGTACTCCGAAATACCAGGACGAGCGCCGCGCAGGCGGCACGTCTCGCCTCTCGGGCGAGCTTCGTTCAGCGGGTTTCGGAGAAGGGCGGGGCGCGCGGGTTTGCGCTCAGCCAGATCGTGCGTGAATCGTGAGTATCGCCCGCGGGCAGTGCGAGCCGGAACGTGTGTGGCGCCGCGGGTGCTTCGTGCGCGTAGCTCGGTGCATCGGCAAGATGGCCGAAGTGCACGCAGTGGTCGCACGAGGAGTGCTGGGAGAAAACACTCGCGGGATCATGCGCATGCCCTGCATGTGCGACCGTATTGACCGCGAATCCGAGCGCAAAGGCAACGAGCGTTGCCCTGAGCCAGACCGGCGGATTGCGGACTTTGCGAAACAGGCGCATGAGCGAAGGCTATCCTGCGGACTCAATTCGTGTGAAGACGCTTGCTGATTTTCTTTCGCCGTGCCGCCGCGAGATACTCTCTTTCTTCCGATGAGGGTCCATGCCATACCTTCGGCCGCGGACGCCCATTCCAAGGACACAGAAGCGGCTCTCCCGGCGGCTCCTTTTGGCTCGCCTCGGCGACTGTCCGGTCAGGCGGGGCCGCTCTATGTTGAATGGGCTGGCGGTGGTGGCAGCGGCCGAATCGTTCCGCCATAATCGATCCAACTCATCCAGCGACGTTCCGTGCGAGTGCCGAAGACCCTCTTTCCCCGCCCCAGCAGCATTCATGACCGCTGCCGCCGCCGACACCTGAATGTCGAAACAGGCTAAGTGAAGATTTCCGGCGACAATTTCCCGACCGCGCTCGCGAAAGGTCTGGGGCACGTATATCTCGTGTCCGGCGATGAGCCGCTATTGGTCAACGAAGCGGCCGACGCGATTCGTGCGCGGGCCCGAGCCGAAGGGTTCGCCGAGCGCGATTTGCACGTGGTCGAACGCGGGTTCGATTGGCAGGCGCTGCTTGCGGAGAGCCGCTCCCTGTCGTTGTTCGCAGAGCGCAAGATCCTCGAGCTTCGAATGCCCACTGCTGCCCCGGGCGAGCAGGGTGCGAAGGCGATCGTCGAGCTCGCGAGCGATCCCACTCCGGACCGGCTCGTGCTCGTGATCACGGGCAAGCTCGATGGACGCACGCTCAACTCGCGCTGGGTGAGCGCGATCGACAAGCACGGTACGGTTGTGCAGGTGTGGCCGGTGGACCTTGCACGCTTGCCGGCCTGGATTCGCGAGCGGTTGAGTCGGCACGGCTTGCAGGCGGATGCCGCGGCCGCGGCGCTGCTCGCGGAACGTGTCGAAGGCAACTTGTTGGCGGCTCACCAGGAGATCGAAAAGCTCGCATTGCTCATGCCGAAAGGCGCCGTGACGACGCAAGCCGCCGTGCTCGACGCCGTTGCCGACAGTGCGCGCTTCGACGTGCTGCAGCTCGGCGAGGCGGCCATGAAGGGGCAAACCGCTCGAGCGCTGCGCATCCTCGAGGGGCTCGAAGGCGAGGGCGTCGAACCGCCGCTCGTGCTTTGGGCGCTCAACAAAGATTTGCAGTGGATCGCACGGGCGCAAGCGCTGATGCGCAACGGCCAGAGCCCGGATGCGGCGATGAACGCGCTGTACGTGTGGCGACCGCGCCAGCCCGCGATGAAGCTCGCGCTGAAGCGCCTGACGCCGACTGCGGTGAAGGGGCTGCTGCTCGATGCGGCGAACGTCGACCGCGCAATCAAGGGCGTCGTGCGCACGAATGCATGGATCGAGCTCGAAGCGCTCGTCGCGCGCTTGGCTGGAACGGCGTTGGGCCGAGCTGCATGAGCGCTGCTCGATTTCAGACAGCGAAGCGGTCATGAAGCCCATCGGGATCTTCGGCGGCACGTTCGATCCGATTCACTTCGGACACCTGCGCACGGCATTCGAGCTGTTGCAGGCGTTGCGACTCAGCGAGATGCGGTTCATGCCGGCGGGCAACCCGCCGCATCGCGAAGCGACGGTCGCGAGCGCGGAACAGCGGCTCGCGATGGTGCAGGCCGCGACGCAAGGTCAACCGGGATTCGTCGTCGACGATCGCGAGATTCGCCGCGAGGGTTTGTCGTACTCCGTCGATACGATGCGGACATTGCGTGCGGATTTCCCGGATCGCTCGCTCTGTCTCATCGTGGGCATGGATGCATTTCTCGGCTTGCCAAAATGGCATCAATGGCGCGAACTTCTCGAACTGGCCCACTTGGTCGTCGCGCACAGGCCGGGCTGGCGCGCGCCGAGCATGGGTCCGCTCGGCGAGCTGCTCGTCGATCGCGGTACCGGCCGCATCGGAGACTTGCATGAGTCGCGCGCGGGCTGCATTTACATCCACGCAGTGACACAGTTGGAAATCTCATCGACGGAGCTGCGCAAGATGATTGCGGCGGGCAGCGATCCGCGCTACCTGATGCCGGATGCGGTCAGAGCGATCATCGAGGAGACCGGTTGTTACAAGCGCTCATGACCTTCCTTGTGTGCACCGCACTCGGGGGCTTTCTGGCCTTCAAACGTCAACTTCTCGACTTCGAGTATCTCCCGAACATTTCGCCTCGACTCGAGTCATTCCCTAACTTGAGGTAAGCATGGCCGTCAAACGCGCGAAGACTTCACGAGCTAAACGATCCACCGCCGGCGCGAAGAGTGCGACCAAGCGCCGGACGCCCTCGAAGGTGCGGCAGACCGCCGCGAAGAAAGCGTCGAAGAAGCCCGCTCGCGCCTCCATTTCGAAAATGCAAGCGCCAGCCTCAGTCGTCAAAATCGTCGAGCGTGCGCTCGACGAGATGAAGGCGGTGAACGTCAAAGTGCTCGACGTCCATAAGCTCACCGACATCACGGATACGATGATCATCGCAACCGGCAATTCGGACCGCCATGTGCGCTCTATTGCCGATCGCGTCGTCGAGCACGCGAAGAAGTCCGGGTTTCGTCCGATGGGCGTCGAAGGCGAGCGCGACGGAGAATGGGTGCTCGTCGATCTGCACGATGTGATCGTCCATATCATGCTGCCGCGCGTGCGCGAATTCTATCGGCTCGAGAACTTGTGGGACGTCAGCGCGGCACGCCGCGAAGCGGCAGTGGCGGCGGGCTGAGTCGTGCAACGTGTACGATGCGATGTGCGGTGCCGTCGCGCTGACTGCGGCTCCATGTTGCGTCCCTTTCATGTGACACAACATCCCTGATGCGCCTTCTGTTGATCGCCGCCGGGACCCGCCTGCCGCGTTGGGTGAATGAAGGGTTTGCGGAGTACGCATCGCGTCTCACAGGGGAATACCGACTCGAGCTCAAAGAAATCCCGCTGGGGCAGCGCAGCAGTGGAGACACGAAGCAGGCGCTCGCAAAAGAACGCGATCGGATGCTCGCGGTGTTGCCGGCACATACCTACGTCGTCGCGATGCAGGTCCAGGGGCGGGCACTGACGAGCGAGCAGCTTGCGAAGTTCTTGGAAGCACGCGCCCGAGATGGGCGCGACGTCGCGTTCTGCATCGGCGGCCCGGACGGCCTCCCGTCCGAAATCGATGCGCGCGCCGACTACCGCTGGTCGCTCTCGACCCTCACGCTTCCCCATGCGCTCGCGCGGGTCGTGCTCGCCGAAGCCTTGTATCGCGCGGTGACGATCATCAAAGGCCATCCATATCATCGGGCCTAGCTCAGACGAATCGGAACGGCTTCCCGCTGAAGCCTGTGGCCTGTCGCCGGTTTAGTCGCGTTCGCGACTAAACCTTCATCCTCGCCAGCTCTGCGAGCGCCGACGATGCGCTCGGAAAGCGCTCATTCGGATCTTTCGCGAGCAGCCCATCGACGAGGCGTTGGAAGCGGCTCAGCTCCGGCGCAAGCGTCGGGATGGGGTCGTTTCGATGCGATTGGATGATCGCGATCACGGAGCTGCCGCGGAACGGGCGCTGTCCGGTCAGCATTTCGTAGAACATGATGCCGAGGCTGTAGAGATCGCTGCGCTGGTCGACGGGCGCGCCCTCGGCTTGTTCGGGGCTGATGTAGTAAGGCGAACCGCGGACTTCTCCCGCGTGCGTGAGCTGTGTCGCGCCGTCGACCCGCTTCGCGAGCCCGAAGTCGATGAGCACGATGCGTCCGTCTTCGCGCATCATCACGTTCGCCGGTTTGAGGTCGCGGTGGCAGAGACCGGCCGAATGCACGGCAACGAGCGCGCCCGCGATTTGCACGAAGATATCGACGCTGTCCTTGACGGTCATCAGATTGCGAATGCGCAGCTCGAGGCTGCCGCTCGGGAAGTACTCGGTGACGATGTAGCGGAAGTCATCCCCGTGGCCCCAGTCGTAGACATCGACGATCGCGGGATGCTTGATGCGCATCAACAGATCGCGCTCGCGCTCGAAGCGCTCTTCTTCGCCGGCGTCCGCCGCCGATAGCGGTCCGGTGCGCAGCACCTTGATGGCGACGTTGTGGCCGAGCTCGAGCGAATGGGCGAGATGGATCTCGGATTTCGGCGAGCGCGCGATCGTGTGAATGAATCGGTAGCCCTCGATCTTCGGAAAGGAGGGCGGCCGCTGATTGACGCCGCTGGTGCTTCTTCTGTCGTCGTTGTGGCGCATCGTCTCTGACGCTTTCTCTGCTTCGCGTTTGATCCGCCGCGATAGCGCTGTCACCTAAGACGCGACGGCGCAAATCGCCATCCGTCGGGCCCATCGGCTGCGAATTCGGGCGCAAGGGTAGTGCGGGGCCGTCCCCGCCGCTAGAGACTATGTCACGAATACCCGATCGACGGCGATGACGCCCGCAGTTTGCGCTTTCTTTGCAGGAAGTTAGCTATGATAGGCACCAGAGCAGGTCACGGCGGCGTCCCGATCGCCGCCGTGATGACCGGGGGAAAATCGTGGATTCGAAGTATTCCATCAACGCCAGTGAAGGGATGGTGCACGTCCAGGTTTGGGGCGAGCTTCGGGCAGACGATCTGATCAAGCTCATGAGGCGTATCGGCTCGGACCCGCGGCACCGCCCGGATATGGGTGCAATCATCGATCTTCGCGAGGCACACGGGCAGTGGGACTACTCCGAGATCCAACGCATGCGCGACTATGTCGCGCGGATCGCGGGCCCACATGGACAACGGCGCTGGGCGGCCGTCGTGAGCCCGGGCACGTTGGTCGCGGCCGCGCACGTGCTGATCGTCATCAGCGAGCCCGTCGCCGGCAGCATTCGGATGCAGCTATTCGAAGATATGCATTCCGCGCTGCGTTGGGTGCAGGGCCCACGCGCGGAGCAGCACGCCGCCGCAAGCGTCCTCTAGGCCGGTTCTCCGCCGGAACGGACCCTTGCGGTTCAGCCCGAGTTCAGGGCGCGCTCGTTATTCGCGAGTCTCTCCCGCGCCTTTTTCCTCTAGACATTGGAGCAGCGGGTATTTTCGTTAACCGGGGCAATACACTCCGGCGGTGGGCACCTGTATGCTTCGGTTTATGGAAAGTTTGTCCAAGCCATTGATCTATCTAGCTTCCGCTTCGCCCCGTCGCAGTGCCCTTCTTACCCAAGTCGGTATTCCTCATAGCGTGCGCCCGGTCGACGTCGATGAGGCGCTCGGACGCGGCGAGACCCCGGAAGGCTATGTGTCTCGGCTAGCGGCCGATAAAGCGCAGACGCTGTGGGCGCGGCTCGGCCCGGATGAGCGGCTACCGGTCCTCGGGGCGGATACCGCCGTCGCGCTCGAAGGCGAGATCATGGGTAAGCCGCGCGACGAGCTCGACGCGACGCGAATGCTCGAACGGCTTTCCTCGCGGACGCACCGCGTCTATACCGCGGTGGCGCTTTGCAGCGAGCGCGGGTGCGACAGACAGCTCAGCGTGAGCGAAGTGACGTTTCGCGAGCTGGCCCGCGATGAGATACGGGCGTATTGGCGCACCGGCGAGCCGAAGGACAAGGCCGGCGCGTATGCGGTCCAGGGGGTGGCAGCGCTCTTCATCGAGCGGATCTCGGGAAGCTTTTCGGGAATCATGGGGCTGCCGCTCTTCGAAACGGGGGAACTGCTTCGCTCGATCGGCTGGCGGCTCGAGAGCGCGGCACGATGACGGCCGAGATTCTGGTCAACGTGAGTCCGCGTGAGGTACGGGCCGCCCTCGTCGAGAATGGCGTGCTCCAGGAAATCTTTCTCGAGCGCGCAAACCGACGCGGGCTCATCAGCAATATCTACAAGGGCAGAGTGTCCCGCGTCCTGCCGGGCATGCAGGCCGCCTTCGTCGACATCGGGCTCGAGCGCACCGCCTTTTTGCATGCTTCGGACATCGTGCATCCCGCGGTCGGCGAGAACGGCCAACCCGATCAACCGGTCGACGAAGGCCGCGCCGCGGATATCCAATCTTTGGTGTCCGAAGGCGGCGAGATCCTCGTGCAAGTGTTGAAAGATCCGCTCGGCACGAAGGGTGCGCGCCTGACGACGTTCATCACGATCCCGTCGCGCTATCTCGTGTACATGCCGAAGGGCCGGGGCATTGGAATTTCTGCGCGCATCGAGGATGAAGCCGAGCGGCAGCGATTGCGCGAGGCAGCAGCCATGTTCGTGCGGCCCGACGAACAGGGCGGGTATATCGTGCGTACTGCGGCGGAGGGCGCGACGCCCGATGCGCTGCGAGCGGACATGATGTTTCTGCAGAAGCTATGGGCCGTGCTCGGCGAGAAGGCTGCGACGACCCGCCCGGGCAATCTCGTCCACGAGGATTTGGCGTTGCCCCTCAGAGTGTTGCGCGACATCGTCTCGAGCGGCGTGGACAAAGTCAGCGTGGATCATTCCGAGACTTTTCAGCGCATGAAGGAATTCGCCCGCACGTTCATGCCGGATCATGCCGAGCGCATCGAGCTTTATCGCAGCGAGCGGCCGATTTTCGATTTGTATGGCGTGGAAGACGAGATTCAGCGCTCGCTCGATCGCAAGGTCGCGCTCAAGTCGGGCGGTTACCTGATCTTCGATCAAACCGAGTCGATGACGACGATCGACGTGAACACGGGGGCGTACGTGGGGCATCGCACGCTCGAGGAGACGATTTTTCGCACGAATCTCGAGGCCGCCGTTGCGATCGCCCGGCAGTTGCGCCTGCGCAATCTCGGGGGGATCATCATCGTCGACTTCATCGACATGGAAGAGGAGGAGCATCGCAAGCAAGTGCTGCAGGCGCTCGAGAAGTCGCTCGCTGCAGATCACGCGAAGAATCATATTTCCTCGGTCTCGCCGCTCGGGCTCGTCGAGATGACGCGCAAGCGTACGCGCGAAAGCTTGGAACACATGCTGTGCGGTCCGTGTCCTACCTGCGAGGGCCGTGGATTCGTCAAGACGACCGAGACGGTGTGCTACGAAATCTTCCGCGAGATTCTCCGTCAGTCGCGCCAGTTCGATTTTCAGGAGTTGATGGTGCTCGCGCACCAAGACGTGATCGAGAAATTGCTCGACGAGGAATCCGCGGCGCTGGCCGAGCTCGAGGTTCATACCGGCAAACCGATCCGCCTGCAGACCGAGGCTTTGTATCAGCAGGATCAGTACGACGTGGTGTTGATGTGAGCAGCGCGTTCCGGCAAACGGCGAGCGCCCGAGCGGAAGCAGTGCGTGAGCAGCGTCGGGTCACTTCAAACGATTGACGGCAGATGTAGTGCGAAGTTCTTCTAGCCCCAGCCATGAGCCCCGCACCGCGAGCCCGAGCGGAAGCTCAGGCTCGCCTGCGCGCCGCGGTTGGCGTCGGGCGCTGAAGTGGCTCGTCTTGAGTGCCGTCACGTTCGTTCTCGTCGTCGGGGCACTGCTCGGCGCCTTCGGAATCATCGTCGGGCGGGTGCCCGAGTATCGCGTACAAGTGCAGGATTGGTTGAGCGCGCGCACCGGCGTCGTCGTCGAGTTTCGCGCCTTGAGCGCACGCTTGCGCTTGTTCGGCCCGGAGCTCGTATTCGAGGACGCCGTCGTGCGCACACCGGATCGAGCTCAGATCCTCGCGACCGCAAAGCGCGGCAGTGTCGGCTTCGACATTTGGAATTCGCTGCGCAACGGTCAGTTGAGCGCCGGCCGATTTTCGCTGCGCTCGCCGCAGATCAGCCTCATTCGAACGCGCGAGGGGCGCATTCAACTGCTGGGTCAGACCGCGCTGGCCGAGCGCATGGACTCGAAGCCGATTGCGATCGAGCAACTGCCGACCGGGCGCTTTCGCGTGCGCGATGCGCTGGTCACGTTCAGAGACGAGGTCACGGGTCGCGGCCCATGGTCGATGTCGGGCATCAGCTTCGAGCTTACGCGCGATGTCGGGTCCATTCGCCTCGAGGGCGAAGCTTCGCTCCCCGAGTCGCTTGGGCGTCGCCTCGAGTTCACGGCAACCGCGGAAGGCGGCTTGCAGGATCCGCACGCAGTCGTGTCGACATTTTCGGTCGCCGGCGATGGGCTCGATCTAGCGGGCTGGGCCGATGTCTTTCCCGACGAATGGCCTGCGCCGGAAACCGGGCGCGGATCCTTGCAACTGAGCGGCTCGCTCAGGGGTGCCGAGCTCACGCAGCTGACTGCGAACGTCGATTTTCGCCGCATCTCGACGGCGTTGCCGTTGTGGGCCACTCCGCTTCCGACGGCGGATCCGATGCCGAACAACGAGCCCCCGCCCGCCGCGCGCGAGGTGCTCGCGTCCGTGGAAGCACTGCCGACGGTCGAAGTACCAGAGCCGTTGGTCGAGCCGACGGCCGAGATGGTGAGCTATGACCGCATTGCATTCGTCGCGCGCGCGAATCGGGTCGACGATGAGTGGCAGCTGGCACTGTCGGACGTCGATATCTCACGCGCGAGCTCGGCGTGGCAGAGCAAGCTCATCGAGGCGCGATGGACAAGCGGGACGAGTGCGCCTCAGGCGACGATCAAGGCAGATCGAATTCGACTCGAGAACGTATGGCCGCTCCTCGCGTATCTTCCCGAGAACGAGCAGCTCGCGCGCTTGCGCGCACTGCGCGCTCACGGGACGCTCGAAAATCTGAGCGCGCAGATCGAGCCTGCGACCGAGCAGAGGGAGCTTGGCTACGTGGTCGAGGCGGCGGTTGTCGATGTCGGTTTCGATCCGATCGGTCGAGCGCCTGGGTTCGCAGGCATCACGGGCACCCTTCGCGCCGATGAATCGCAGGGAGAGCTCGAAGTCGCTTCTCGCAACGTGGAGTTTCAGCTGCCGCGCATGTTCCGCCATGTGCTCACTGCGGCGAGCGTCGATGGGACGCTTACCTGGACGGTGAGCGATTCCGCTATCGAAGTGCGCAGCGACGAGCTGCGCGCGCAAGGCGACGACGGGCGCGCCGCCGCCTCGCTGCATCTCACGTTGCCGCGCGACGGCACGCTGCCCGTGCTTGCCGTGTCCGCGCGCGGTGAAGATCTCAAGGTCTCTTCCACGAGCAAGTACGTGCCTGGGCACAAGCTGAGCCGCAAGGCGCTCGCCTGGTTCGATCGTGCGTTCGTGGACGGTCAGATTACGGCCGCAACGTTCGAGATGAACGGTCCCGTGCGATTGTTTCCGTTTCGAAACGGCGAAGGCACGTTCGAGGCGACTGCGCACGTCGAGAACGCCGCGCTCGCTTATCACGATGATTGGCTGCCTGCCACCGGCATCGATGCGGACGTCACGTTTCGAAACGCGGGCATGGTCGTGCGCGCGCATGCCGCTCAAGTCGGCGGACTCTCGACGCGCAACACGGTCGCAGAGATCAAGGATTTCAAGGACAAGGAACTGCGTATCTCGGCAATCACAACCGGCGATGTGAAGGATGCCTTGGACTTCTTGCGCGCGAGCCCGCTTGCGTCGACGGCGTTCGGCGAGCAGCTCGGACTCATCGAGGCCGAGGGTGCGTTGAACGCGGACGTGAAGCTGTTCCTGCCGATCGGCCGGATGGACGAGCGCGACATTCGCGTCAGCGCGCAGGTTGCCAATGGATCGCTCAGGCATGCGCGCGTCGCGGCACCGTTCCAAGCGCTCAGCGGCACGCTCGCGATTCGCAATACGCTCGTCACGCGGGCGGATCTCGAAGGTCGTTGGCTGGCGGGTCCTTTGAACATCTCGGTCCGCATGCATGACGCCAACTCATCCGAGCTCGTTGCGCGCGGTCGAGCGGAAGCGGCCCAGTTGAGATCCCTGCTCGGCGTGCCTCCTCAAATCGCGATCGGTGGGGCCGCGGACTGGAAGCTGACGACGATGCTTTCCGCGGGCGCCGCCGATGGATCGCCGAGCGAGCGGCGCTACCATCTATTTGCCGATCTCAAGGACTTCGCGCTGGATCTGCCTGAACCGCTCGGGAAGGAGGCGAGCGTACCGCGTGCGCTCGATCTCGACTTCTCGTTCGAAGCGCAGGATCGAGCGGTCGTGCGCGGCTCGTTCGGGGACGTGCGCGCTCTTTTGAGCTTGCGGCGCGAAGAGGACGGATGGGATCTCGACCGAGGAGGACTGCGCGTCGACGGCCAACCCGCATCCGTGCCGAGTCACCGTGGCCTGCGTATCGAAGGATCGATCGATCGTTTCGTATTGGACGACTGGCTCGCGTTGAGAGGGGATGGCAGAAAAACGGGGCGGTCGCTCCGGCACTACTTGCAAGCTGCGAACGTTCGCGTGGGATCGTTCGAGCTGTTCGGTTATCGCTGGTCGGATCTCCGCGGCATCCTGCAAGCGACGCCATCCGGATGGCGTGTCGACGTCGATGGTCCGGATGCGACGGGGCAGGTCCTCATTCCCGAGGCGTTCAACGGGTCCGTGCCGCTGCGTGCAGCGATGGAACGGCTCGTCCTCGCGAAGGCACCGCGTACGGACGAGGCGCCGGCGCGGGAAGCGGAAGCGCAGACCGATCCGCGCAAGCTGCCGGCACTCGACATTCACATCATGGATCTGCGCATGGATGGACGCGCGATCGGAGCGCTCGACCTCACTGCATCGCGAGTGCCGGCCGGCATCAACTTCGATCAGATGCGCATTTCCGGCGCTTCGGTGCGCGCCGAAGGGCGCGGCGAATGGCTGATGTCGCCGCAAGGCCCGCGTTCGAGACTTTCGGCGACGGTGACGAGCACGGATGTCTCGGAGACGCTGACCGCGCTCGACTACACGCCATTCCTGGAAGCGCAACACGGTGAGATTCGCGCACAGCTTGCCTGGCCGGGCGGTTTCGAGGACAACATCCTCGAGCAGGCGTCAGGAACGATCTCCGTAAGCGCTGAGAGCGGGCAGATCGTGAACTTGCAGCCCGGCGCCGGCCGCATGCTGGGCCTCTTCAGCGTTGCCGCGCTGCCGAGACGTCTCGCGCTCGACTTCAGCGATCTGACGGACAAGGGACTCGCGTTCGATTCGATTCATGGCGATTTCGAGCTGCGCGAGGGAAATGCGTACACGTCGAACCTTCTCTTACGCGGGCCGGCGGCAGAGATCGGGATCGCAGGCCGCACCGGCTTCGGCACCCGCGACTACGATCAAACCGCTGTCGTGACCGGCAACTTAGGCGCTTCTCTGCCCGTGGCAGGTGCTTTGGCCGGCGGCCCCGCCGTCGGCGCGGCGCTGCTCCTTTTCTCGCAGGTGTTCAAGGAACCGCTCAAAGGTATGACGCGCGGCTACTACCGCATCACAGGACCATGGGACAATCCGACTGTCGAGCGCGTCGATGCGTCCGCCGCAAAGGATGCCTCCGCACGCGCCGCAGGAGATCGTCGATGAGCCAGTCCGTGGGCGCGCCGAAGGCCGCCGCCATTCAGATGAATTCACTTGCAGATGTGGAGGCGAATCTTGCCTCCGCGCGCAGCTTGCTCGAGCAAGCGCACGCGCGCGGCGTCAAGCTCGCTGCCTTGCCCGAGAACTTTCCGATCATGGGACGAAGGGAAGCCGATAAGCTCGAGGTTGCCGAGGCGCTCGGTGAGGGGCCGATCCAGGCTTTTCTGAGCCGCTGCGCGCGCGAGCTCGAGATGTGGATCATCGGTGGAACGATTCCGATCCGCTCGGAAACGCGCGCGGGGAAAGTGGCCGCGGCGAGCCTGGTCTTCGACGATACGGGCCGTTTCGTCGCGCGGTACGACAAGATCCACCTCTTCGACGTCGATTTGCCGGATCGCGAAGAGCGCTATCGCGAGTCCGCGACGATCGCTCCCGGCAGCAAACCCGTCGTCGTCGCGACGCCGCTCGGCCGCGTCGGGCTTTCCGTCTGCTATGACGTGCGTTTTCCGGAGCTGTTCCGCCATCTTCAGGTACAGGGTGCAGAGATCCTGTGCTTGCCGGCTGCGTTTACTGCTGCGACTGGGCGAGCGCATTGGGAGACGCTGATCCGCGCGCGAGCGATCGAGAATCTCTGCTACGTCATCGCGCCCGCGCAGAGCGGAAGGCACGCGAACGGGCGCGAGACGTGGGGCGACTCCATGATCGTCGATCCTTGGGGCCATGTTCTCGATCGTGTCGGTGAAGTTGGGGCAGGGCTTGCAGTAGCCGAAATCGACCTCACGATGCAGAAGCAGGTGCGGGAGCGCTTCCCGTCCTTGAATCACCGTCGTTTCCAAGTCACCGTCTGAGACCGCCTCACGCCGCTCTATGTCAACGAACCCAATTGCGATCCGCGAAATGCTCCATCTCGACCTGCCGCAGCAGCCGAGCGGTTTCGAAGCGCTCGACGTCGCGCGCCAAGCGATCCTCCGCCCCTCGGGGCTCGATGAAGATCGCATCGCGAAGGTGCTCGGGAGCGTCATGGGCTACAGCGTCGATTACGCCGACCTGTACTTTGCGCTCTCGCGCGAGGAGTCGTGGTCGCTCGAAGACGGCATCGTGAAGGAGGGCTCGCACAGCATCGAGCAAGGCGTCGGCGTGCGTGCGCTGTCCGGCGAGAAGACCGGGTTTGCTTATTCGGACGAGATCCTTCTGCCCGCGCTCACCGAAGCGTCGAGCGCGGCGCGCGCGATCGCGCGAAGCGGGTCGAACACTTCGCTGCAAGCCTGGCGTGCATCGAGCGGCCATCGCCTCTACTTGCCCGTCGATCCGCTGGAAGGCTTGAGCGATGCGGATAAGGTGAGCCTGCTCGAGCGCATCGACGTCGAAGCTCGACGCATCGACCCGCGGGTCACGCAAGTGATGGCGAGTCTCTCCGGTAGCCATGAAGTCGTGCTCGTCATGGCGAGCGACGGGACGATCGCCGCCGACGTGCGTCCGCTTGTGCGCATGAACGTGTCCGTCATCGTCGAGCATAATGGGCGCCGCGAGCAGGGTTACTGCGGCGGCGGCGGACGCTACGGCTTCGCGAGATTCCTCGAGAATGACCGTTGGAAAGAGCTCGTGGCGGAGGCCGTGCGAGGCGCCGTCGTCAATCTCGATGCGACCGCCGCGCCCGCGGGCACGATGACCGTCGTGTTGGGTCCCGGTTGGCCCGGCGTGCTGCTGCACGAAGCGATCGGCCACGGTCTCGAAGGCGATTTCAATCGCAAGGGCACGTCGGCATTCACGGGCCGCATCGGCGAGCAAGTCGCATCGGATCAATGCACCGTCGTCGACGACGGCACGCTCGGCTCGCGGCGCGGCTCGTTGAACATCGATGATGAAGGAACGCCGACGCAGTGCACGACCTTGATCGAGAACGGCGTGCTGCGCGGTTATCTGCAGGACAAGCTCAACGCGCGCTTGATGGGCGTGAAGCCGACCGGGAACGGACGCCGGGAGTCTTTCGCGCATATGACGCTGCCGCGCATGACGAACACGTACATGCTCGCCGGCAAGTACGACCCGCAGGAGATCATCGGCTCGGTGAAGAAGGGCATCTTCTGCAAGAACTTCGGCGGCGGTCAGGTCGATATCACGTCCGGCAAGTTCGTGTTCTCGGCAAGCGAGGCATACTTGATCGAAGACGGCAAAATTACCGCGCCGGTCCGCGGCGCAACGCTCATCGGGAACGGCCCGGATGTGCTGCGACGTGTCTCGATGGTCGGGAACGACCTCAAGCTCGATGAAGGTGTCGGGACCTGCGGGAAAGAAGGGCAGGATGTCCCTGTCGGTGTCGGTCAGCCGACTTTGCGAGTCGACGGTCTGACCGTTGGAGGCACGGCTGCAGGCTGAAATAGACTTCGCTGAGCGACGAGTCGCGCGCACGCCCGGCTGTTGCTACGATGACCGGGACTATTCCAACTCGGTGATGAACCACGATGTGGCTTGCCCGACCGGTCTATGAATTTCTGCCCTATCTATACATGCTCGTCGGCGTCGGGCTGCTCGCGGCCGCCTGGCTCGTCGATATGGAAACGCTGCCGAGTATTTTCATGGTCGTCGGCGCGCTCAGTCTGATCGGCGGCATGGTGTTGTGGCTACGTCGCCGGGATTATCGAACCCGGCAAGCGGAGTACAACAGCCGCTCGCTCGAAGACTAACGCGACGTTGCGGCCAAAGCGATACGACGCGGTTTCGATTGCGAGCTAAGAAGAATCTCTCGCGGCGGCGCGGCGAACAAGAATGCCATCGTTTTTGAGCTGGCCCTCGCGTACCGGCTTCCGCGGCGTATTTTGTCGTCCCGACGAAAGTCCACTGCTGTCCAGGATAAACCAGCGATCTTATCTCGTCGTCCCGACGAAGGTCGGGACCCAGGCATTCGCGCGCACTGCGTGGAAACGTAAATCTCGCAAAACCCGCGAAGCTCTCAAAGTAAGAGCACTTAAGGAGATCGCACGCGGAGCCACATTCATTTCATGCCATCCGCGCGAGGCCCAAAAAAAGAGATCCGATCTGTCTTGGTTCTTCGCCGCGCCGCTGCGCCGCCGCGAGAGCATCTCTTCAAAATGTGACTCGACGATAGCCGATCGGAATACGACAAAGACCTTCGGTTTTCTTTATTCTGGATCCCGATCTTCATCCATTGCTGTCCGGGGAAAATCCCGCGCCAGACGAGTTCAAACTGTGAATTGCTGGAGAGCGGACGTTCTTGCCAATAGACCGGACTCAACATCCTCTCCCCATTTCGGGATTGAATCTCTCGC
>JBDZVE010000014.1:0-11032 GCA_040255535.1 Lysobacterales bacterium
CCTCTTCACCTCTCCCCTTGCGGGAGAGGTCGCCAGCGAAGCGGCGGGTGAGGGGACAAAGCCGCCGATCGCCTTCTTGCTGTAGCCTGTAGGCTGTAGCCCGAAACCTGTCGCTGCCATGCCCACTACCCTCGAACTCGCGCGCCGACTCCTTGCGCTGTCGCAAACCGGGCTGCACTTCTCCCAGGAGGAGTACGATCGCGAGCGCTATCGCGAGGTCGCCGACATCGCCGCGCAGTTGCTCGCGCTCGAGTCATCGCACACCGCGCAAGATTTGCAAAAGGCGTGGTTCGTCGAGGATGGCTATGCCACGCCGAAGATCGACGTGCGCGGCGCGTGCTTTCGCGAAGATCGAGTCTTGCTCGTACGCGAGCGCATCGACGGCAAATGGACGCTGCCCGGAGGCTGGGCGGACGTCAACGACACGCCCTCCCACGCGGTCGAGAAAGAAATCGAGCAGGAGTCCGGGTTCACGGCGCGCGCGGCGAAGCTTGCGGCGGTCTACGATCGGAACAAGCACAACCATCCCGCATACCTGTTCCATCTCTGGAAGCTGTTCTTCATCTGCGATATCACGGGCGGAGAAGCACGGGGCAGCTACGAGACGACCGAAGTCGGGTTCTTCTCGCTCGACCGACTCCCCGAGCTATCGACCGGCCGCACGACGGCGACGCAGATCCGGCGGATGTACGAGCATCATCTGAGGCGGGAGATGCCTACTGAGTTCGACTGACGGTTGACAGTTGACGGTTGACGGCAAGAAGCAGGCGGCGATGTCGAAAGCGATGGATTCTTTTCTGACCGTCAACTGTCAACTGTCAACTGTCAACCAGGCGCTTTAGCGCTCGATCGTATATTCCAGATCCGCGCTTTGCGCTTCCCCGGATTCGGTGCGGAACACCCAGCGATCGCTGATCGTGTAGCGCAACTTGAGCGTGTTGATGGATTCGGTCAGCGAGATGCCGTAGCTGATGAAAAGACGGGGCGAGAGGAATTTGCCGAGCACGAGCGAAGGGTTCGCCTCGCCTGCGGCGTTGATGTAGTTCTCGACGCCGACTTCCTCGATACCGAGTCGACGGCCGATCTGCGAGGCAAGGAAACCGCCGCCCTGCAGCGCGAGCGTGTCGCTCGGCGAGCTCAGTGTCTCGGCATCGCCCGCGGCGGAGGCGTTCAACGGCTTACCCACTAGCAGATACGACACGATCTGCGTCTGCGGCATCGAAGGATCGGAGAAGAACGTGAGCCTCGGTTCTTGCAACGTACCGCGAACGTTCAAGCCCACCGTGACGGTTTCGATGCGCCTTCGCGCTTCGATATCGAGGCCGGGATCGTCGAGCGGCGCATTGTCGAACAAGAGCTGACCGCGACTGATCTCGAGCTCTTGCCCGTAGGCTTCGTAGCGCCCTTCGGCGACACGCAGCTCCCCGTGTCCCGTGGTCGTCGCGCCGGTGCGCACCATCGTCGTGACGCCGCCTTCGATGCGTGCGTGCAGCCCAAATGCGTCGACTCGCACGTCATCGCCCATCCGTACGCGCACGTCGCTTCGCACGGTGAAACGACCTTCGCGTTCGGCCTCGTGCTCCCCGACGTAGCGCGCATCATCGGAAGGCCCTACGGCGCCTCGTAGACGCGCCGGCTGCACGCGCGCGCTCGGGATCGTCACATCGCCGCGCACGAAGATCTTGTCTGCGTCGATCTCGAACTGAAGATCCGGCGAGGCGACGATCCGATATTCAGGCAAGTCCGCGACGAGCAGGTCCTGGCCTCGCAGCCGCATCTCGCCCTTCGAAGCGCCGTTTCGCCACCTGAGATTGCCTTCGACCGCGAGCTTGCCTTCACCTGCATTTCCCGTGCCTTGGAAATCGAGGCGAGTGCCGTCGATCGTCGCGGCCAGATCGAGATCGCGCAGTGCGAAGTTCGCGCGATAGGAATCGAGCTCCGCATCTGAGAGCTCGATGCGCCCGTCGAGCTCCGGTCGTGCGAGCGTTCCTCCGATTCGACCCGTACCGGTGAGCACGCCCGCGGCGCGGTCCACTTCCGGAAAGATGAGCGGCAGCAGATTCGCATCGGCGGCGCGCGCACGAATATCGCCGCTCAGCGGCAGATGCATGATGTCGTTGCTGCCGTCGCGCACGAGTTGGAGGTTCGTGTGCAAGAACGTGTCCGTGAACGCTTGCACGCCGAACGCGAGCGTGATGCGCTCGGGCAGCGCGACGAGGTGCATCCCGCCCGTGCCGAGATTCAGCGTTTCAGGCTCGGCGCCTTGCGGTCGATAGATGATCGCCGCGTCCGAGATCTTCATGCCCGCCTCGCCTTGCCAAGGTCGCATCGGGCCGCCGAACGCACGTGCGCTGCCTTCGATGCGCCCGGCATATTCGACTTCTGCCTCCGTCGAGGGCAGTACTGTCGCGAGCGGAATCTCGTATCCCGAGAGCGTTGCCTCCCATTCTCCGCCGCGCGCCCAGCGCCCGCCCGCACAGAGCCGTCCCGCTGCGATCACGAAACAAAGATTCTCGAGCGACGCGCGATCGGCAGCGATGAGCACGGACGCGGGGTCGGCGATCTTCAGCTCCTGCGTCGGGCGGCCGCGAGTGAATTGCGTGCTCGCGATCGTCGCCGTCCACTCTTGCTCGTCATAGTGACCGGTGAGCTCCATGTGCGCACGGGGCGCGATCTCGGTTCGATCCGCCGTCCCGACTGCATCGATTGCGATGCGGTGGTCGCGCGCCGTGCCTTCGCCGTTCGCGTGCAACGAATCGAGAAGGCGCGTGCCGTAGCCGATGCGCCGTGCAGCGACGGAGAGCTGCGAAGGCTGCGAGCTCGAGGCGTCGATCTCACCGTCCACGGCGATCTCGCCGGCCGACCAGCCGAGATATTCGAGGTCGCGACCGCTCAAGGTCGCGGAGAGTTGCGGGGTCTCCTTCTTGCCGCGCGCCGTGCCTGAGAAGGCAACCGCACCGCTTGCATCCGGCACGAGCTTGCCCAACTCGGGCGTGCTCAAATCCCATGTCGCATCGATCGTATCGGCGAGGCTCGCATCGAGCGAAAGCTTCGCGCGCCCGAGCGTCACGCGCGCGCCGCGCACGCCCCAGCGGCCTTCACCTCGTTCGATTTCACCGGTGCCGCGGAGCGCCTCACCCCGGAGGTTTCCACGCAGCTCCGCGAGCGAAAGCTCGAACACTGCATCCTTGTCCAATCCCGAGCCCGCTGCAGATGCCGTGAAGCCGACATGCCCAGGCACATCCGGATAGAGCGTGCCGATATCGAGATCGCTTGCCTGTGTGGAAATCGTCCATGCGCGAGGTTCCGCGAATTGAAGCGTCGCTTCGCCGCGCGCACGACCGCCCAAGAGCTCGAGCTCGTATTGCGAGATGGCGAGCGATTCCTTGCTCAACGTGCCGCTCGCAACGCCGTGAGCGGGCACGATGTTCTCACCGTCGACTTCAGCGCGCACCGTGAAGTCGTATGGAAGCGTGCCTCGGAGCGTGGCCTCGCCTCGTTCACTTTGCACGAGCGCAGGCTCGCGCAGCGGCCACATGAGATCGCTCCAACTCGCAACGAGGTTCAGATCCGGCGGCCCGCCCGCGAACGTGAGCGATCCGTTCGTATGGATGCGCGTCGGAACGCCTGGCAACGTGAGCTCGCTCGATTGGATATGCAGCACACGATCCGCAAAGCGCCCGCGCGCATCGGCAGCGATGTGCTCGAGACCGTACTCCGGCACGCTCAGCACGCCGGCGGCATGAATCTGGTCGCGTCCGACCTCCACGTCGAGCGCGATGTCGGTAAACGAGAACGGCGGGTGATCCAGCCAAGGCTCGAGCGTGAACGCAGGCGAGGAGACTTTACCGGTGATGCGCCACTCTTCGCCGTCGCGTGCGAAGAGACCCGTTGCGGCGATCTTGCTCGGTTCTTCGATCGTACCCTCGATCGTCATCTCATCGACGTTTCCGCCGAGCTTCGCCTGCAGCCCGACGGTCAGGTTCGGCTGCAGCTCGACCGTGCCTTCGGTCGTAAGCGCAATCCCGAGCGGACGTGCAGCCGTCAAGCGCAGCGAGCCGGTTGCGGCCAAGCGCTCGCCGTCGATTCGAAAGCGTCGAACACGCAAGCGGTGCGAGGTGATCGTGACGCGGCCGCGCACCTCGCTCGCCTCGATCGCTCTACCGTCTAGGTGAACGTAGCGAACGTTCGCGAGCCGCGCCCCGCGCGCATCGATTCTCAAGAATGCCGGCAAGAACCGCGGCGGCCGATCCGTCGGCGGCATCTCCGCTGCTTTGAGCTCGACGAGCACATCGCGCGCACTGAGAGAGCGCGTGCGGATTGTCTGCAGCAGGAGCCCGCGCAGCTGCGGGTCGATGTGGATGTCGTGTGCCACGACGTGCACGCGCGGATGCGTCAGCTCGAAGCGCTCTACCGTGAGCGGACCCGCGAACGTTCCGGAGACGCCATCGATGCGGATGCCGATTCGCTCGAGGCGATAGAGCTGGCCCGAGACGAGCGACACGCCGGCCGGCGTGTAGAGCAGCACCGCGACCGCCGCGATCGGCAGCAGCAGGAGCAGCGCAACGACGATGAGGATGCGTCTGCCCATCAGAACTGGGTGGAAATATATAGATGAAGACGCGGGCTGCGGCCCGATTCGGACAACGCCTGCGCGACGTCGACGCCGAAGCTTGCGACGGCAATGCGGTACCGAAGCCCCAAGCCCGCGGAGTATTCGAGCATCGGATCGGAGAAATCGTCGAAGGCATTGCCGATGTCGTAAAAGGCGGCGATACCGAAGTTGCGCGGCAAGTCGCGGACGAGCTCGATCGTGCCGGTTGCAAGGTGCCGGCCGCCAACGCTCTTGCCGCCGACCTTCGGCGACAGCTCGTTCAGGCCGAAGCCGCGCACACTGCGCTCGCCGCCCGCGAAGAAGCGCTGCGAGGCGGGCAGCTCGGAAAAATCCGCGACGCGACTCGCGCCGATCTCACCGCGTAAGTGCAAATGCCACAGCTCGGAAAGATCGAAGATGCGCTCGCCCAGGAGCCGCAACTGCAGAAAGGATGCATCCGAGCCGAGCGTGCTCGGGGAGCCTCTGAGCTCTGCATAGAAATAGTACGGTCTGATACGGCCACCCACGACATAGCTCGGCAGCGTGGAATAGCTGATGCCGGGGATGAGATAAAAATCCTGTCTCGTTTCGAGCTCGCCCGTCGGTACTCCCGTCGTCGGATCCACTATCGGCAGGCCTGTCGTCGGGTCCACTCGAGGGGCGGTCGTTTCCTCGTGCGAGAGCCGTAGAAACAAAACGCGTTGCCAACGGCCGAGCGCCTCCGTGAGGCCCGCTCCGAGCTCCGCGCGTTCGCTCAACGTGCCGCCCAACTCTTGTTCGGTGAGCGCGGCAGTGAACTCGAGCTTCTCGAGCGCGACGTCCATCACCGGAATCACGTAGCGTCCACCGAGCTGCTTCAAGACCGACGAGCCGATCAGCTCGACTTTGGAGCGATGGCCGCTATCGTTGACACGCCGGTTGTCCCAACTGAAGCGACCGCGCACGCGCGTGTCGCTGCCGTAGCCGATGCTCGTCGCGAACCGATGCCTGCGGTTCGGTTCCGCCGTCACGGTGATCGGTACCGTTCGCCGATCTTGATCGGGCTCGCCGCTCTCGATATCAACCGTAGAGAAATAAAGGCTGTCGTCGAGCACGTACTGCGTCCGGAGCAGCGAATCGAGCGTGTACGGATCGCCTTCCTTCATTCGCAGCATCCGACGCATCGCATCGTCGTTGATCACGTCCTGTGCGATCGTGATCGCCCCATAGTGATAACGCTCGCCTGTGTCGAGCACGATCGTCGCGGTTGCGCGCCGCTCCGTGCGATCGATCAACAGCTCGTTTTTCGTGAGTTGCGCATCGAGATAGCCCGCATTCTTCGCGGCACGCAGCAAGTTGCCTTTAACGCGCTCGTACGTTCCGTGGTTGAGACGCAAGCCCGGCTTGAGCTCCTGCGCTTCGATGATCTCGCGCAGGGCGCGCAGGTCCTCTCCCGGGCCGGTGACTCTGATATCGACTTCGGACAACCGGACCGGGCGTCCCGGACGCACGTAAATCGTGACGTGCCAATCCTCGCCATCCGGTTTCACCTCGTAGCTCACTTCGGGCTCGTAGTAGCCGAGCGGCTGGAGCGCTTCGCGCGTCTCGGCGCCGATGCGCCGCTGCAGACGCGACATCGTTTCGGCCGTCACATCGTCGCGATCGGCATACCGCGTGAGGCTCAAGAACGCCCGAATGTTCGTTTCGAGCGCGGGTGTCACATCGGGAATGTCGATGTGGATGCCGGCGCGGGCGGACGCGCCGAAGGAGAGCGCAAGGAGAGCGCAGAGAATGCGTGCGACGTGCTCGAGCGGTCCGTTGGGTCGAGCGGCGCGCCGCACGATGCGCTACTCCGGAGAGGAGTCGAACGAGGTATCGGCCTCGATCGCTTCGTCGGGGTCTTCCGCCTCGAACCAGACTTCGGGAACTTCCGTACTCGTGAACTCGAAGCGAGATGTGCCCGTCTGAACGCCCGCCGGATCGAATCGGCGCTCCTGCAATACCGTGCGGCCGTTGCGCTCGACGAGTAGAACGTTCGAACACCGCGTGCCGTAGCGCTCGTTCACGATAAATGGCGCGGACACCAGACGCTCCCAATCCTTGGGCAGACCCGTGGCGGGAAGCTCGGCGTCCTGCGCCACTTCGCGATCCGCGAGCATGGCAAACAACGTTTCCACGATGAGCTCGGGCTCCCGCAGCGCGGCTTCGAATCTCGCGCGGGTGCGTGCGAGCTTCGGCCACGGCGTGTCGAGCGCGTGATTACTGAGTCCGTACACACCGGGGGCGAGCGCTTGCGGCGTATTCGGCCCGCGGTTCGAGAAATAGTAGAGCGCGCGCGATCCGCCCACGAGCAAGTTGAAGCCCGAATAGCGCGGTGCGGCGCCCCGCAAGTCGTCCAAAAATTCCTTTGGCGAGGTCGCGCCGGTCAGAAAACGCGGTACGAGCAATCCGCGGGACGGCGCGCCTTCGATGGGCGCCTGCAAATCCCGATAGTTCGTCACGATTCCGAAACGGCCCGAGCGGGCAACTCCGAGCCAAGTGCCGCCCGCCTTGAGGTCCTTCCCAGCCAGAATGCGGGGGTCGTCCTGCCACCAGTTGAGCGGGGCGGCCGGGCGATCGTGGAACTCGTCGCGGTTGCCGGCGAGAACCAAGCGATATTTCGGATGAACTTTCCAGGCTAGGACGAGCAGGCACATGGCGGCATCGCGATTCGGGGTCGAAGGAAAGCATGCACTACGTGGCTGAACGTAACGTGAGCGCAGGCATATAGAAGAACGGACAAGGGGCCAATTGTGGCGAGTCGCGCGTGCCGAGTCACGGGCTCTTGGGCCAACGACGCGCGGTCACATTCTGACGCGAGGCTCTTCCCGGAGGGGAACCGCGGCGTCCTCGTTGTACCAATCCTCGATCAATCGAAAGGAGATCGAATGCTCGAACGGCATGCGAATTTCTCCGCTCGCGATTTGCTGTCTGCTGAGCCACCGCGCCTCTTCGAGCTCCGCATCGCAGAGGTGAATTGCCTGCGGACGGGCGTGGGCGAAGAAACCGAGCATCAGGGACGATGGGAAAGGCCAAGGCTGCGAGGAGTGATACTCGACCGAATCGACTTCGACGCCCGTTTCCTCCAGCACCTCGCGCGCAACGGCGTCCTCCAGGCTTTCGCCGGGCTCGACGAATCCGGCGATCGTCGAGTAGCGATCGGGCGGCCATGAGGCCTGGCGCCCCAGCAGGGCGCGCTCACCATCCGTGACGAGCACGATGATCGCGGGATCGATCCGAGGGAACTCCTGGATCGCACAAGCGGGGTTGCTGCATTGTTGAACATGGCCCGCTTGCACCGAGCGCATCGCAGCGCCGCAGCGCCCGCAGAAATGATGGCGCTCCCGCCAGTGAATCATGGCGCGAGCGTAGGCGAGCAGGCCCGCTTCGTGCGCGGGGAGCTCGCCGGCGATGGAGCGCAGGTCGCGCGGTTCCACCACTTCACCGAACGCCGGCAGCTCCGGAGTCGTGAGCGGAAGGGCGAAGCATGCGCGCTGCTGGAATTCGCCGAGCAAGACGGCCTCGCCGAGATCGACCTGCATGATGCGCCGAGCATCTGCTACCAGCACCGCCGTGATGCCGCGCTCCCCCTGCCGAACTAGATTCTGATTGCGCCACACGGGCACGAAGACGCTGTTCGGGTCTTCGAGCGCCGCGCGCACGCGCGCCTCGTCCTTGCGCCAGTGCGCAACGCGATCGATGTACTGTCCGGACAGCAGATTCCTGCCATGGCGCGATCGAATCATGCGCCGAGTCTAGCAGTGCGCTCCGCGGTCGGCGCTGGCGATAGCCGGCCGCGGGCGGCAACACCGGGCGGTGCTTGGACAAGCGCCGTGCGTTTGCGTCGTGGGCGTCGGGCCATGGCCTTCAGTTTGCACCCCGGACAGCTGCGCTTCACGACCGTTGCACGATCGTGCAGGAAATGGCCGCCGCAATGGCGACAGCGCAGCGTCCCGAGCCCCGTATTGCGCATGAGAAGGTGCAGCAGAAACCAGGCATGCTCGAATGACATGTCGCTCGATTTCGACAGTTGCAGGTGCGTCTCGTAGGCATCGCAGAAGAGTGCGCCGTACGATAAGGGTTCGGGCGACTCGCGCCGCTCGCGGTCGAGCAGCCCGAACGCCGCGAACAGACTCGCGAGGAGCGATGCCTCGAACTGTGCGCGGGGATTGCGAGTGAAGAAGGCGATCTGCCGAGGCGATTTACCGCGGTGTCGGCGCAGCGGCGCCGAGGAGATGTGGGTCGCATAGGTCTGATACAGCCGACGGATTCGATCGTCGGTGAGGCCGGTGCACATTCGAATCGTGCAGGTCCGTGCCTCGTGCCCGATCATGCGCAGCGCAAGATCGTGGCGCTGCCGATCATCGAAATAACGTTCGTTGCTGATATGCATGGACGTGCTCCCTGTCTCGTTTGTGTGAGCCGGCGCATCCTTGGCCGGGGCTGTCGATCGTCGCCGTTTGCGCGACCGAGCCGGCGCTAGTGTGCGCGAAATTGACGATCACGTGAAGCCCCCGTACCCTTCATCCCGTACCGCTGGAACGGGATCCAAAAACATATCTGTGCAAGGAAGCACTATGAGCATTTCACGCCGATCGAGCGCCACCGACGAGCCCCGGCATTTTTTCGCGCCGGTGCTGCGGCCGGATCTTCTCTGCCGTATTCGCGAGCTCAACAGCGACTATCTCGAGCTGCTCGCAAGCGAGCGCGACGTCGATGAATGTATGGGGCAGCTCCAGTATTTGCCCCCGCGACTGAGGTCCTGGTTCGCGGAGATCTCAGTGGAACAGTGCGCGCGCCTCGCCGCCGCGCCGTACGCGCTCTACTCGCTGCGCTTCGAGGACGCGCGGTTCTGGCAGACAGCATGTAGCACGTCGCAACGGCGTATCGATGAACGATACATGGCACGAGCAGGCGAGCGCTCGCTGCACGTTCTCTTCGTCGAAACCGCGCTGATCCAGGCGTGGCATATCGCGAATACTCGGCCCCTCGCGGTGCGCGTGCTTTATTCGATGCGAGAACCGGTGCGCGAGCGCATTGCCGGCATGCCGCTATGGCAGGTAAAGCGCATCGCCACCGAGCATCCCGAGATCATGACGCCGCGCTGGCCGGCCAATCCGTGTTTCTGGCCGGATCTGCTCACGTTCGCTAAAACAGGCGATTCCATGCGACTCGCCGCGACCCAGTTGCTCGGTACGCAGTTGATCGCCGCCGAGCTGGTCGGGCCCAGGCTGCGTTGACGCGTCACTTCCGTTTCGTGCTTCGCAACGTGCTCGCGCGATTCACGGCCGCGATGCCGAACTTCGCGCGAATATCGTCGATGGCTGCATCCAAGTGACGGTTGCGTTCGCGCTCCGGTGAAGGAAACAGCTCGAGCTGCGGCACGCTCGAGAGATCGCGCGCCGCGACACCGAGCAGACGCACCGGAGCGCGCGGCTGCTCTTCGCGCCATTCATCGAACAGCTTCGCCGCGGCCTCCATCAGCGGCTTGGTCTGCTGTGTGGGCGGCTGTAACCGACACTGGCGCGTATATGTCTTGAAGTCGTGCCGGCGAATCTTCACGACGACGCTCGCCGCGAGCCATTCCTGCGCTCTGAGCCGTGAGGCAGTCCGATCGGAAAGGCGCGCCAGATGATCGTGCAATGCCTGATTGTCGTTGATGTCACGGTCGAACGTTTCTTCGGAGGAGATTTGCTTCTCGTCCCAGTCGGGGATGACGGCGCGATCGTCGATCCCCGCGGCGCGTGCTTTGATTTGCGCGGCATAGCGCCCGAAGATCGGGCGCAGAAGCGCATCCGAGGCGAGACGCAGATCCTTGAGCGTTCGGATGCCGACCCGTTCGAGCTCGGGCGCCGTCTTCTTGCCGATCCCGAACAGCTTGCGTATCGACAGCGGATCGAGCACGTCCGCGATACCGTCAGGAGGAACGATCACGAGCCCATCGGGTTTGCGTAAGTCGGAGGCGATCTTTGCGATAAGCTTGTTCGGCGCGACGCCGACGCTCGCCGTGAGCCCCGTGCGAGCGCGAATGCGCTCCTTGATCGAGACCGCGATCGATTCGGCGGAACCGAGCGCAAGCTGGCTGTGCGTGACGTCGAGGAATGCTTCGTCGAGGGACAATCCTTCCACGACCGGCGTGAACTCGCGAAAGACATCGAACACGATGTTCGATACCGTCTTGTAGCGATCGAACCGAGGCGGGACGCAGATGGCATGCGGACAGCGATGCAACGCCTCGCGCATCGGCATCGCGGAGTGCACGCCGTACTTGCGCACTTCGTAGCTCGCTGCCGCGACCACTCCGCGTCCGCCGAGTCCGCCGACGATCAGCGGTTTGCCCCGCAGGCTCGGATCATCGAGCGCCTCGACCGACGCATAAAACGCGTCCATGTCGACATGCAGGATCGCACGAGTGGTCAT
>JBDZVE010000014.1:11132-16348 GCA_040255535.1 Lysobacterales bacterium
GCGCGGACTTCGGGCTCGATCTGCTCGGCGGCCATCTCCTCGGAGTCGAAATCGTCGACGTGGATGATATCCATGACGCGCCGATCGTAATCGCGCAGCGTGGCCGCCTCCGTCTCGGACAGGATGCCTGCCGCGAGCGCTTGCTGGATCTGGCCCGGCAGATCGAGCGCAGTGATGCGCCCCGTCTTGACGCCTTCGACGCGAATTCGCTTCTCGAGCGGCTCGGCCGTCTCCGCGAGAACCATCGCCTCATGCAGTTGGCCGAGCGCGTTGCCCGGCTCGACCGTGCGATAGATGCCGGTCGCCAAACGATCGCGCGTGATCGTCGAGTGTAGGATCTGCTTGACGATGTCGTGACCGATGCGATCGTGCGGCGCGTGATACGTCTGTCCGCGCGGGAATATGAAGAAGCGCATGAATGCCGCGAGAAAGCGGTTCGGAAAATTGCGCAGGAACGTATGCAATTGCTCCTGCGCCTTGTAGAGCAGATCGCGGCAGGCCCATTCGACGAGCGGCAGATCCTCTTCAGGCCGACCTTGATTCTCGTAGTGCTTGAGCACCATCGAGGCAAGATACATGCACGAGAGCACATCGCCGAGCCGCGCCGAAAGGCTTTCCTTCTTCTTCAAGTACCCGCCAAGCGCCAGCATCGCGACGTCGGTCGCGAACGCGAACGACGCGCTGAATCGATTGATGTGCTGATAGAAGCGCTCCGTGGAGCCGGTGTCGGGCACGCGCGAGAAGCGGGCGAGCGTCAAGGCCATGACGAGCGAGCGCACTGCGTTGCTGATCGTAAAGCCGATATGGCCGAACAGCGCCTTGTCGAATTCCCGAAGCCCCTTCGCTTTGTCCTTCTCGCGCGCGGCCTCCATTTCGCGCAGCACGAACGGATGACACCGGATCGCGCCCTGGCCGAAGATGATGAGACTGCGCGTCAATACGTTCGCGCCTTCCACCGTGATCGCGACGGGCACGATTTGATAGCCGCGCGCGAGGTAGTTCTTCGGCCCCAAGCAAATGCCCTTGCCGCCATGCACGTCCATCGCATCGTTCGCAACGAGCCGGCCGAGCTCGGTGAGGTGGTACTTCAGCATCGCGGACGGCACCGAAGGTTTCTCGCCGCCGTCGATTGCGCCCGCGGTCACCGATCGCGCGGCGTCCATGATGTAAGTACGGCCGGCCATGCGCGCGAGCACTTCCGCAACGCCTTCGAATTGACCGACGGGCAGATTGAACTGACGACGAATGCGCGCGTACGCACCCGAGGCAAACACGGCGGCCTTCGCACCGCCAGTTGCACTCGAGGGCAGCGAGATGCAGCGTCCGACGGACAACTGCTCGACGAGCATGCGCCAGCCTTGGCCTGCCATCTTCGCGCCGCCGATGATGGCATCGAGCGGCACGAACACGTCTTTGCCCTGAATCGGCCCGTTCTGGAAAGGCACGTTCAGCGGGAAATGCCTGCGCCCAATCGTAATGCCGGGCGTGTTGCGTGGAATCAGGGCGCAAGTGATGCCGTACTCCACGCGCTCGCCGCCGAGCAAGCGTTCCGGGTCATACAACTTGAATGCAAGCCCGATGACGGTCGCGATCGGCGCGAGCGTGATGTAGCGCTTGGAGAAGTTGAGCCGCACGCCGATGACTTCGCGCCCGTCGTAGACGCCCTTGCACACGACGCCCGTATCGGGAATTGAAGCCGCATCCGAGCCCGCGCGCGGACCGGTGAGCGCAAAGCAGGGCACTTCCTCACCGCGAGCGAGCCGCGGCAGGTAATAGTCGCGCTGTTCTTCCGTCCCGTAGTGAAGCAGCAATTCGGCCGGGCCGAGCGAATTCGGGACGGCGACGGTCGAGCTCACGACGCTCGATTTACTCGCGAGCTTCACGAGCACGCACGAATGCGCGTAGGCCGAGAACTCGAGACCGCCGTACTTCTTCGGGATGATCATTGCGAAGAAGCCTTTCGTCTTGAGGTACTCCCAGAGATGGGGCGGTAGATCGGCGCGCCGGTGCGTGATCTCCCAGTCATCGATCATCCGGCACAGTTCTTCGCATGGCCCGTCGAGGAAGGCCTGTTCTTCGGATGAAAGCTTGGGCGCGGCCGCGGAAAGAAGCTTTTCCCAATCGGGACCGCCCGTGAAGAGCTCGCCGTCCCACCAGACTGTGCCCGCCTCGAGCGCGTCCTTCTCCGTCTGCGACATCGACGGCAGCATGCGCCGGTACGTGCGCAGAAACGGGCGCGTGATGAAGCGCATCCGAATAGCGTCGATATTGAGCAGCACGAGCCCGGCAAGCACGAGCCACGACACGATCATCCAGGGCAGGCTGCCGTTGCCTAGGAGCGCGTAGACGAAGAGTGCCGCTCCGTACGCGACCGTTGCCGTGAGCAGGGAAACGCGCTGATACGCGAGCGCGAGCCCACCGGCGAGGAAGATGAGGAACCAGACGACACTGCTCACGGGCGAAAACCTCGTGCTTGGGCTTCGCTCCGCGAAGCCGGGCTAGGGGGTTCTGGGCGCTGGGCTCTGGCCGAGAAGACCAAATCGCAGTGCCCATGCATGCATCGACACTAGCTCTTGCGCTAGCGGCCAGCAAGTTCCGGGTAAGAATTGTCGGACAATCTTCGGTAGCGGGCGTTTAGATCCATTTGCGCGAGTTGCTGCCCTAGCTCGCTCGCTTCGTTGCCCCCACCCTAACCCTCCCCCGCAAGCGGGGGAGGGAACGCGGGAAACAGCGAAAACAGTGTGTGATCGTTCTCGCAGAGCCCAGAGCCCAGAGCCCAGAGCCCAGAGCCTAGATGAGCTCTTTCACACCCTCGCGTTCCTCGAGCAACTCTTTATGGGTCGCGTCGAGCCGCTGTCGGCTGAACGCGTTCACTTCGAGGCCTTGCACGATTTGATATTCGCCGTTCTTGCACGTGACGGGATAACCGAAGATCACGCCGGCGGGGATACCGTAGCTGCCGTCCGACGGCACGGCCATGCTGACCCAATTGCCGTCTTGCGTTCCTTTCACCCAGTCGCGTACATGATCGATGGCAGCAGAAGCGGCTGATGCGGCGGACGAGGCGCCGCGCGCTTTGATGATTGCGGCACCGCGCTGCTGCACGACTGGAATGAACGTCTCGGCGTACCACTGCTGCTCGATGAGCGACAGCGCCGGCTTGTCGTCCACGAGGGCGTGGTGCAAATCCGGGTATTGCGTGGACGAATGATTGCCCCAGATCGTGATTCGGCGAATGTTCGTGACGTGCTTGCCGGTCTTCTCTGCAAGTTGTGCCGCGGCCCGATTGTGATCGAGACGAACCATCGCCGTGAAATTCGCCGGTTTGAGCCCGGGCGCGTTACGCTGCGCGATCAGCGCATTCGTGTTCGCCGGATTGCCGACGACGAGCACACGCACGTCCCGGTCGGCGACGGCGTCGAGCGCCTTGCCTTGCGCCGAGAAGATCTGTGCGTTCGCGAGCAAGAGATCTTTGCGCTCCATACCCGGGCCGCGCGGGCGTGCGCCGACCAACATCGCGACATGGCAATCCTTGAACGCGACCTTCGCGTCATCCGTGGCGACGATCTTGTTGAGCGTCGGAAAAGCGCAATCGCTCAACTCCATGACGACGCCTTGCAGCGCCGGCAATGCAGGCGTGATCTCCAGCAGGTGAAGATTGATCGGTTGATCTTCGCCGAGCATCTGCCCTGAGGCGATTCGGAAGGCGAGGGCATAGCCGATCTGACCGGCGGCGCCGGTGATCGCGACGTTGACGGGGCTTTTCGTGGACATGTTCGTGTTGACTCTTGCGGGGATACTCGTCGATTGCGGGGCGCGGATTCTAACAAGCGATCGCGGGCCGCTGCCATGTATTCGCTTGACAGCGCGGGACTCGGGTCGCACCGTTCTGGAACAATCGCGCAGGGACCAGGATTATTTACACGTGCGAATATATCTATGAAGGACAGGAACGCCGTGGGCCGGCTCGTTTGTGTCTCCAACAGGATTTCACTACCGCGCAAGACTGCGGCTCCCGGCGGTTTGGCGGTCGGTATCCTGGGCGCGCTCAAGCGCACCGGCGGTCTGTGGTTCGGGTGGGGCGGCGAGACGATCGAGCATGAGCCGGGCGATCCCGACATCCACATCCGAGAGGGCGTGACTTACGCCACGATCGAGCTGCGGCAAACGGAATACGAGCTCTATTACAACGGCTATGCAAACGATCTGCTGTGGCCATTGTTTCACTATTTCCTGCGAGGCATGCGCTACTCGACGGATGAGCGCGATGCCTATGAGAGCGTCAATCGCACATTCGCCCACAAGCTCGCGCCGCTTCTTCAACCCGATGACTTGATTTGGGTTCATGACTACCACTTGATTCCGCTCGGTCGGTTGCTGCGCGAAAGCGGCGTACACCGACCGATCGGGTTCTTCCTGCACATCCCGTTTCCGAACATCGAAATGCTGCGCGTGCTGCCGACATACGCGGAGCTGCTGCGGGATCTCACGCACTACGATGTGGTGGGTTTTCAGACCGAAAACGACCTGCGCGCTTTCCATTCCGGCATCGAGCATCTCTTTGGACGCGAAGCGATCCGTCCGGACAATCGAATTCGGGTTGGCGAGCGCGTATTGCGCGCGGACGTGTTCCCGATCGGCGTCGATGTCGACACGCTCCAGAGCGAAGCGATCGCCGCGATGGAGACGGACGTCGTCAACCGCATGATCGACAGTTTGATGTCCCGCTCGCTCATGATCGGCGTCGACCGGCTCGACTACAGCAAGGGCTTGGTCGAGCGCTTTACGGCCTACCAGCACTTTCTCGAGACGTATCCCGAGAACATCGGGCGCATCACGTACATTCAGATCGCTCCGCTGTCGCGGACGGACGTGCGCGCCTATGCCGACATCCGCAAGGCACTCGAGCAGGCCGCTGGACGGACGAACGGAAGATTCGCGGATACCGATTGGACGCCGATTCGCTATCTCAATCGAAACTTCCCGCATACGCAACTGGCGGGGTTTCTCCGCGCCGCGGATGTCGGGCTCGTCACGCCGCTGCGCGACGGCATGAATCTCGTCGCGAAAGAATTCGTCGCTACGCAGGATCCGGAAGATCCCGGCGTTTTGATCTTGTCTACGCTCGCCGGCGCGGCGCGCGAGCTCGGTGCCGCCTTGCTCGTCAATCCCTACGATACGCGTGCCGTGAGCCACGCCATACAAACGGCTCTTTC
>JBDZVE010000014.1:16448-57405 GCA_040255535.1 Lysobacterales bacterium
TAGTCGTCGACTTTCGCGGTATCGACGCGCTGGATCTCTCGGCTGCTTGGTTGTTGCATCGATGGCTGGCTGCGTTCGATCAGACAGTGCGCATCGATGGGGAGCGCCCGGCGCACTTCGACTTCATCGAAGATGTGCTGCATATCGAGCCCAAGGAGCAGGTTTCACCGCCCGAGCCGCGCCTTACGCTTCGCGATGCGCTGGCGTGGATAGGGCGGAACACCGTCTGGTGGGCAAAGCAGACCCGCGACTCGATCGGCTTTTTCGGCCGAGTGACGGTGAACGCCTTCGGCGCATTCAGGAGCGCCAAACGGCTGCGAGTGCCCTCGATCGCGCGCCATATATATGAGACGGGCATCCAGGCCATTCCCATCGTCTCGTTGATCGCGTTCCTCATCAGCGTCATCGTCGCGTATCTCGGCGCGCAGCAACTGCAGCAGTTCGGCGCGGAGATTTTCACGGTCGACCTGGTTGCGATCGCGGTTCTGCGCGAGATGAGCCCGCTGCTCACCGCGATCATCGTCGCCGGCCGATCGGGCAGTGCGTTTGCCGCCGAGATCGGGGTCATGCGTCTCAACGATGAGATCGACGCGCTGCAGTCGATCGGCGTGAATCATTTTGAAGTGCTGGTCTTGCCTCGGCTCATCGGCCTCATGATCGCGCTGCCGCTCCTTACGGTCATTGCCGACGCGATGGGTCTCGCGGGCGGTGCGTTACTCTCCTCGGTCCTGCTCGACATCTCGCTCGATCAATTCTTGCCGCGGATGAAAGACGCGCTTGCGCCGACCACGTTCTGGGCCGGAATCGTGAAGACGCCGGTGTTCGCGCTCGTGATCGCCTTGGTCGGCACTTACCGCGGTTTGCAGGTGCGCGAATCCTCGCGCGAGCTCGGTCGCCTCACGACCGTCGCGGTCGTCCAATCGATTTTCCTCGTCATCTTTGCGGACGCCGTGTTCGCGGTATTGTTCGTAGAGCTGGACTTTTAGGAGGGTGAATGGCGGACGGCGGACGGGGGACGGTGAAAGAGAAGGAAGTGGCGCGCACACGCGCACCGCTTCTAGCCTGCCTTTTCATCACCGTCCGCCGTCCGCCATCCGCCGTTCACCGGGAGAGGCGCCGATGAGCGCCTCTCCCATCGTCTCAGTGCGCGGTCTGACGAATCGCTTCGGCCGTCAGCTCGTGCACGACAACATCGATCTCGATGTCTATGCCGGCGAGGTATTGGGTATCGTCGGAGGCTCCGGTAGCGGCAAGTCGGTGTTGCTTCGGACGATGCTCGGCCTGCAGCGACCCACCGCCGGAGAAGTGCGCATCGAAGGCACCGACATCACGCGCATGAGCAGCGAGGAGCTCATCGCGATCAAACGGCGCTACGGCGTCACCTTCCAGCACGGCGCATTGTTCAGCTCGCTATCGGTGGCGGAGAACATTCAGCTTCCGATGCGAGAGTTCTTCAACGTGTCCGATGCTGCCTTGAACGCGCTCGTCGAGTTGCGCCTGCGCATGGTGGGTCTGCCGCTCGAGGCGGCAAACAAGCTGCCATCGCAACTATCGGGCGGCATGGTGAAGCGCGCCGCCCTTGCCCGTGCCCTCGCGTTGGATCCAGACATCCTCTTCCTCGACGAGCCGACGGCGGGCCTGGATCCTATCTCGGCAGCGAGCTTCGATGAGCTGGTCGCATACCTGCACCGAAGCCTAAAGCTCACGATCGTGATGATCACGCACGACCTCGATACACTGATCGCGACCTGCGATCGGGTCGCTGTTCTGGTTGACAGGAAAATCGTGGTCGATACGCTCACGGGCATCATGAGCAATCCTCATCCGTGGATTCAGGAGTACTTCCACGGCCCGCGTGCACGGGCGGCGCAATCTACGGCGGAAGCGGGCGAACGGCATGGAACGTGATGCCCGATACGTAGCGGTCGGCGCGTTCATCTTGGCCGCGGTCGCCATGGCGGTGCTGTTCGTCGTGTGGTACACGGACGCGAGAGACGGCCACGACTTCAGCTTGTACGAGATCTATTTCGCCGGCAGCGTGAGCGGTTTGGATCGCGGCAGCCCGGTGCGCTATCTCGGTGTCGACGTCGGGCGCGTGCGGCGCATCTCTATCGACCGCACGGATGCGAGCCGCGTCGTCGTGGTTGCGGAGATCGACAGCCGCGCGCCGATCTCATCCGCGACGCGCGCGAGCCTCGGCATTCAAGGCGTCACGGGCCTTTTGTACGTGAACCTCAAAGAACAAGCAGGCGCCGATAAGACACAGCCTCTGGCGATAGGCACGCAATATCCAGTCATCGAGTCGGTCGCTTCCGATTTCGATGTGTTTCTTGCGAGCCTGCCGGAGCTCATGGGACGCGCAACGTCCATTCTCGAGCGGCTCGGACGCGTTTTGTCGGACGAGAATCTCGCAGGGCTCGCAGACACGATCCGCGACGTCCGAGCGGCAAGCGCGACTCTGCCAGCGACGTCCAAAGATGTTGCGAGCCTCGTGAAGGAGCTGCGCAGCACCGTCGCCGAGATCAATGGGGCGGCTCAATCTTTGCGAGCCATGACTGAGGAAGCGCGGCCCGGCGTGCGCGATGCGATCGAACACATGGCGGAGGTCGCCGACAATCTCGCGAGGGCATCCGAACGCGTCGATGCGTTTACGCGCAAGAGCGAAACGCAGCTCGGTCATTTCACCGAGCAAGGCTTGTTCGAGGTCGAGCGGCTCGTGCGCGAGGCGCGCTCCGCGGCGCGCGAGTTCCGAGATCTGTCGCGCAATCTGCAGGAGAATCCGTCGCAAATCATCTACGAGCCGCAGGAGAGTGGCGTGGAGATCAGGCCATGAGCAGCGCAAGGAACGCTCGCGCCCATCCAGGCGCTTCGCCGCAGTCATGCACGCCGTCTGCAGCAGGCGCGAGACATCGGGCTCGAGCTCAGAGATATCCCGTGCAGCCACTGCGCGTGTTCGCGATGCTCGGTGTGCTGACGTTGGCTTCCGGCTGCAGCACCGGATCGCTTTTCGACAGCGATACGCCGGTACCGACGAGCTATGTGTTGGCGGCGGCGCCCGGACCGCAAGAAGCGCGCACGCCGATTCCCGTCGATCTATCGATCAGCCGGCCGGACATGGCCGCGGGACTCGACAGCGATCGCATTGCGGTCCTGAAAGGCCGCGAGCTCGACTACTACCGCCGCGTACGTTGGGGCAGCCGCGCGCTCGAGGTCGTGCAGAATCTCGTCGTCGATTCGCTCGAGAATCAAAGGATTTTTCGCAGCGTCACGCCAGAGCAGACGCGGGTTGCAGGCGATTATGTGCTGGATCTCCAGGTACGCGACTTTCAGGCGGAGTACGGACCGAGAGGCAGCGCACCGACAATCCACGTGACGTTCGTCGGGCGTTTGATTCGCGTCGTCGATCGGAAACTCGTCACCACCGTCAAGTCAGAAGCGCGGGTCGATGCGGAACACAATCGCATGAGCGCCGTCGCCGCTGCTTTCGAAAGCGCCGCCCAGCACGCAACTCTCGATCTCGGTGCCCAAGTTGCCGCGGCCGTGGACAACGACAAAGCCGAGCTGCAGAGCGCCAAAGGCGAAGAAGATCTCTCGCAAAGGACGCCAAGCTCGCCAAGCTCGGAATAGAATAGTTCCCGAAGATAGTCGACGATCTGCCCTTACTCGCGCGAATTGACAGCCGCGAAACTAGGGAGAGCACTCTCGCAAAGCCGCAGATACACAGAGGCAACGAAGGAAAAAAAAGATTCTTCCCTTCCGATCTCTGCGTCTTCGCGTCTCTACAAGATGATCTTCTTGTTCTTGCCTTGGCGAGCCTTGCGTGCTTCGCGAGAGTTCTCTTCTCTCGGTCTTAGAACGTGCTCAGCCCCGTGGCTTCCATCAGTCGATAGCGCCAGTAATGGCCGAGGTCGTCGTCTTTGAATGCGCCGAAGGGCGCCGAGTATTGCGTACCCGGCGGACCTTCGTTGTTCCAAAGGCGGTCGAAATACGCCTGCATGTCGGTCGCGATCGACGCGCTCGTCGCTGTCTCGATCGCGATGTTCGCTTCCAGGTTGTAATTCCCGATATTGCGTCGCGTGAGATTGGCCGAGCCCAGCGATGCGATGAGCCGTTCGCCGCGCTGGATCAGCGCGAGCTTCGTATGGAACTGCTCGCCGTGCGTTCGGTACCACCGAACCTCGATCTTGCCGCCGCTTTGTTCCACCAGCTCATTGGCGACGGGGCGATTCGGGACGCCGTCCTTTTGCCGGCCGAAGGCGTCTCGATTGGGATCGAGGATCAGGCGAATCGCCACGTTGCGCGCAGCCGCCTCCAGCAGCGCATCGATGATCGCTCTATCCGACAGATAAAAAGTCGCGATACTGATCGCATCGCCGTTGCGCGATGCTCGAATCTGCTCGAGCAGATGATCCCGAATCGCCTCTTCGCTCAAGAACCGAAGCTGAACCGCCTCGTCGGGCGATAACGTCGAAGCGCTCTCCAAGCTCGCCGCATAGATGTGGCCGCGCCACCCGGAGAAGCGCGCGATTTCCATCTCGCTCGCGACGATCTCCTCCGCAAGCGCTCCGGTGAAACGAATGGCCACGTTCGAGTGCGCGCTGCTCGCGTCGTGAGGGTTGGCGGAGCTGACGAGCGCGACGAGCGAGTGATCGCTTCGATCCGCGACGATGAGCTTGCGATGATTCGCTTTGAAGTTGAGCAGCGCGAGCCAGCTTCGAAGGGTGATGGGTGCAGGCTCTGTCGTGAATGGATTCGGCATCGAGCCGCCTTCAGCCGAGTTGCCCCACCATTGCACGAACGTTCGCCAGAACGGCGAATAGACCGGATTCGAATCGCGAAGCTCGCGCAAGTCGGTCGTCACGACATCGATGCCCGCCCGGCGCATCGCATCGAGCAAGGGCGCGTGCATCCCGCCGTACACATCGTTGATCGGGTCGGTGACGAACAGGACCGCAAGATCCGGCCGCGCCTCCTTGCGCTCGATCAGCTTCTCGACGAGCTCGCGGCTGAGCGGACGATGCACTGCCTCCGAAGCGCCCATGAGATCGTTGATCAAGAAGAAGTCCGCGACGATGAAGCTCTCTGCCTCATCGATGATGCGGAACACTTCATCGAAGATTCGCTGCTCGTATTGGGGCCGGCCATACGCGTCGGCATACGTGAGGTCATAGAGGAAGGTGACTTGCTGCGGCTCGACACTCACGGCCTCGGCCGCGATGTCTGTCCCGCGCGGCATTGGTTTAACCGACTGCCACGTGCCGACTCCGATCCACCAGGCGAGTACGACACCGAGTATGAGTCGCTTGCGGATGAGGCGGCGGCGAGTTGTTTGTTCTTCGGAATAAGCGCCCATGGCTGGATTCCGACTTTAACCCAATTCCGCCTCGCTTCGAACTTGCCCAGCTCGTGATCCCCGTCAGATATGCTTTGCCTCGTTCACGAAAAGCCGATGCCGATGACGGCAGAAAGAGCGCAGCGCATTTATTTGCCTGCAAGCGTAATAACCGGCACGTGCGCGTCACGTTCAACTACCGCTATTCGCCGCCGAGCACGCGAGTGAAAGATCTGCTGATGAGCAATGCCATCGGCGATGTGCTTTCCGTCGAGTTCTATACACCCGCGACAGCGAAGCACATGAGGGTGACGGGTCATCACGAGCGCTGCCGCACATGTCCCGGCAAGCTAGCCAGCACGTTCTACGGCATGCCGCTGCTGATGCGCGCGACCGCGGTGCTCAGAGTGTAGGAACTCCACGCACATCGATTGGTGCAGCGCCGCATCTAGGAGGCTTCGTGTCGTCCGCGTCGTCCGCGTTGACAAGGCTTGTAGGATGGCAGCGTAATGCGCTGTGGAACCTCCTACGACTCGAAACAAAGGAGACAGCCAATGAAACGTTCCGCTTTGATATTGATCGCAGCGTTCGTGGTCGGCACGGCCGTCAGCGCTTGCGGCAAGCAGTCGAACGAAGCCGATACCGCGAACACGCAAACGAATGAGCCTGCTGCCAACGAGACGGCGGCGAACGCTTCAGGTACCACGACGTATTACGGCTCGCCTGAGGAGCAGGCGAACGAATAGTTGAGCATTGCGCAACTGACGAAAATGACGGGATGAGCACGCAGTGCTCGGCGCATCCTACTTGGAAGCGCCGAGCCCTGCCGTGCGACGCGCGATTCCGCGTCCTAGCCGATCGCGCGCAGCGCCTCTCCGAGGTCGGCGATCAAATCATCTACATGCTCCAGCCCTATCGATAGCCGCAGCAGATTCGGCGGCGTCACCGTGTGCGGGCCTTCGACCGATTGCCGATGCTCGATGAGCGATTCGACACCGCCAAGACTGGTTGCGCGGATGAACAGCTTCGTGCGCGCGGCGACCGCGAAAGCTTCTTCGCGACCGCCCCGCACGCAGAGTGAGAGCATCGCGCCGAAGCCGCCCGTCATTTGTTTGCGAGCGATCGCATGATTGCGATGCGATTCGAGCCCTGGGTAGAAGACGCGCTCGACGTGCGGATGCGTGCTTAAGAATTCCGCGAGCCGCTGTGCATTCTCCGTCTGTGCACGCACGCGGTACGTCAATGTCGTGAGGCTCCGGCGGATCAACCAACAGTCGAACGGCGAGGGTACCGTACCCGCGAGGGCTTGATAGGCGCGCAGGCGCTCCGCCGTCTCGCCCCGCTCGCGGACGATTACGACGCCGCCCATGACGTCGCTGTGGCCGCCGAAGTATTTCGTGCTCGAATGCATGATCAGATCGGCGCCGAGCTCGAACGGACGCTGCAAGACCGGCGTCGCGAACGTGTTGTCGCAGCAGACGAGTGCGCCTCGTTCGTGCGCGAGTGCGGCGACTGCCTCGATGTCCGTGACGTTCAGCATCGGATTCGACGGCGTTTCGACCCACACCAACCGAGTGTGCTCATTCAACGCAGCCCGAACTTCTTCCGTGCGCCCAGAGTCTACGAACGTCGCCGTGACGCCCATGGGCGCAAGAATGTCGCGAAGCTGCTGTGCCGTGCCGTAGTACGCCTCGATCGGTGCGACGACATGATCGCCTGGGCGCAGCAAGCTGAACACGGCGAGCGAAGCCGCGGAACCGGACGAATACGTTGTCGCCTCGGCGCCGCCCTCGAGCTGTGCCAAGCATTGCTCGAGCGCACGCCGAGTCGGATTGTCCGGCCGCGCATAGGAATAACCGCGCGAAAAGCTCCCGTCCGCATCGCGCTCGAACGTCGTCGAGAGATGGATGGCAGGTGCAACGTCGCCGGCCGAGGGCTCCACGTCGCGCCCGACGTGAATGGACAGGGTTTCGAGTTTCATCGCTTCAGGAATGTGTAAGGTGTGGTGTGTGAGGTGTGAGGTGTAATGTGTGAGGTGTAATGTGTAACGTGTAACGTCAGAAGGCGCGCCACGCTCCGGCCTCACACCATACACTCTACACCTAGCGCTCGCAGCGCCGAGCCTATACCGCGTCGGGCACGGCGCCTGCCGCATCCGACGCGTGAGCGCCGCTGCGTAAGGGCTCGATCGCTGGCGGAATCAGTTTGTACATCACCGGTGTCACGAGCCGAGATAGCAGCGTCGAAGAGATGAGGCCGCCGATGATGACCCATGCCATCGGCGAATAAAGGCCGATGTTCTGCGCCGCGAGCGGCAGCAATCCGCCGATCGCCGTGGCCGACGTCAGGAGTATCGGTAGGAAGCGAATTTCGCCGGCTTGCTCGATCGCCTCGTCGAGCGGCATGCCGTCCAGCCTCAGCTGATTCGTGAAGTCGACCATCAAGATCGAATTCTTGATTTCGATGCCGATGAGCGCGATGAAGCCGATGCTCGCGGTGAACGACAGGGAGTTGCCGGTGGCGAGCAGCATCAAGAAGCCGCCGAGAATGCCGAGCGGTACGACTGTGAGCACGATCAAGGTGGATTTGAAGCTGCCGAACTCGAGCACGAGCACGGCGAAGATGCCGAAGAGCGCGACAATGATTGCGGTTCCGATGCCGCCGAAGGATTCAGCGCTCGACTGTGCTTCGCCGCCGAGCACGTAGCGATAGCCGCGCGGCCAGTCCATCTGCTCGAGCCGCTCGACGACGTCCTCCGTGACCTTTGCCGTGTTGAAGCCCCGCTCCACTTCCGAGTCGATCGTGACCGCGCGTTCGCGGTTGTAGCGCTGAATTTGCGTCGGCGCCTTCTCGAATTCGAGCGTCGCGAGCTGCGAGAGCGGCAGCGTCGCACCGGACAGGGTCGGCACGCGGACCTCGTCGAGCGTTTCGAGATCGGCGCGGGTACCGATGGGCGTACGAACGACGATGTCATATTGCTCGCCGCTCGGATCCTTGAACGTGCCGGTCGGGATGCCGGCGACCGATAGCCTGACCGCTCGATCGAACTCGACCGTCGGCACGCCGAGCAGACTCGCCTTTTGCGAATCGACCGCAAGCTTCAGATTCGTGCGGGAGACCTTGAGCGGATTCACCACGTCGCGCGTGCCGGGCGTCTCCTCGATGAGCTTTTCGACGCGCTCCGCCAGCCGCTCGATCGTGTCGAGGTCGCGGCCGATCACGCGAACTGCAATCGGCGCCGTGATCGGCGGACCGTTCACGAACTCCTTCACGTAGATGCGGGCGCTCGGATAGCGATCGAGCGCGGCGCGCAACTCATCGAGCCGCTTCGGCGTGGCGCGCGTGTCGTACTCGTCGAGCTGCACGAACACCTCGGCGTAATTCGACGCGTCGTTGCGCATGATGTGGTTGTAGTAGATCTGCGGGTTGCCATGACCTAAGTTGGAGAACCAGCTCTTCACTTCAGGCATGCGTGCGAGCTCCGCTTCCACGAATCGGAGGGCACGATCCGTCTCGCCGAGACTCGTGCCGTTCGGGGCCTCGATCGAAATCAGGAATTGCGGAGTATCGGCTTTCGGGAAGAGACTGCTGCCGACGATCGGGGCGACGATCGCCGAGATGAGCAGCGATCCGCCGATCGCGACGATGACCGTGCGTTTCGGTCGCGCCAAGCAGTAGTGCAACGCCGGCCGATAGTAGCGATGGATCGCGCCCATGACGCGTTTCAGGATCGCATTGCCGTGCGGATCTTCCTTTTCATTGAGCACGCGGCTCGCGAGGAACGGGATGATGAAGAGCGCGATGAGCAGCGAGCCCAGAATGGTCGAGACGACCGTCATCGGCAGCACGCGAATGAATTTGCCCGGCGTCCCCGGCAGTGCGAGCAGCGGCAAGAACGCGAAGATCAGGGTCGCGGTGCAGCCGATGATCGCAACGAAAATCTGGCGCGTGCCCGCGAGCGCGGCTTCGGTGCGCGACAATCCCTGCCGAAGGTGGCGAGCGATGTTCTCGGTGACGACGATCGAGTCATCGACCAAGAGGCCGAGCGCAACGACGAAGCCCGCGATCGACAACTGGTTGAGCGAGTAGCCGAGTGCATACAGGACCGTCAGGCCGAATGCGAGCGAGAGCGGGATCGAGATCATGACGATCCCCGCCGCACGCCAGCCGAGCGGCAGCAGGGTCAACATGACGAGCGAGATTGCGATACCGAAGTCCGTGTACAAGCGCGACAGCCGCGCGCCGACGTTGCGCGATTGATCGAAGCCGCGATGGAGCTCGATGCGCTTTGGCAGTCCCGCTTCGAATCGCTGCAGCGCTTCGTCGATGCGCTCGCTCACATCGAGAATGTTGTAGCCCTCTTTCTGGTTCGCAGTCACGAACACGGCGCGCTTGCCCTTGTAGCGCCCGACATAGCTCCAAGGCTGAGTTTCCCAGCTCACCTTAGCGAGATCGCGCAGGCGAACGATGCGTCCCTCGCGCGCGGCGACGACCGTGTTGCGAACTTGATCCAGCGACGTATAGCTGCCGGATGTCTTCAGGCTGAAGCTGCGCGGTCCGACATCGACGACCCCCGCGGGAATGTTCGCGTTCTCGCTTTCGACCGCTTGAACGACGCGACTCGGCGATAGGCCGAGCTCCGCCATGCGCTTCAAGTCGACTTCGACTCGCAGCTCGCGTTTCGGAATCGCCCACATCTCGGCGGTGCGCACCCCGTCGACCGTCTTCAGCATGTCTTTGAGCTCGCGGGCGTAGTCCTCGAGCTCTCGATAAGGCGCCTCATCGGAGACGAGCGCGAGTTGAACGATGTTGACGAGTCCGGGGCTGATCTTGCGGATCTCGAGCGAAGCGATGTCCTGCGGCAGCTCCGGGCGCAGCGCATTGACCTCGCGCGTCACTTCGTCGTACTTCTCTTCTGCATCGGCCGAGGCGAGGAACTCGATCGTCACGAACGCGACACCATCGGTGATCGATGTCTCGATCGTCTTCACATCGTCGAGCTCGGCGAGCCTATCCTCGATCGGCTTCGCGACAAGCCGCTCGAGATCTTTCGGATCGGCACCGGGGTAAATCGTCGTAACGAAGAAGGCCGGAATCTTGAAGAACGGGTCTTCCTCGCGAGGCACGCTCGCAAAGGCGAACCAACCCATCACGATGAGACACAAGAAGGCGACGAGCGTGAACTGATAACGTCGCACCGGAAATTCGAGCAGGCGCATGGTCGCAAGTCCTCTGTGACGTCGGCCCAGGTCAGCGAGCAGGTTGAGTACGATCGCCCGAGCTTCGCATCTGCACGACCGGAGCCTCGCCCTCCAGGATGCTGATCGGTTCGCCCGCTTCCAGGTAGAGCGCCCCGTCGGTGATGACGCGCTCGCCCGCCTCGAGACCGTTCAACAGCGCGACCTGCTCGCCTTCGATAAAGGCGACTTGCACGTCGCGTCGCTCGGCGCGCCCCTCGTTCGGGACGAACACACTGGCGCGATCTCCTTGACCCTCGACGATCGCCCCGATCGGTATGTACACCTTCGAGGAGCGCGTCGCCGCGGCGGGCTCGATCGTCAGTTTCGCAACGAGCCCGCTCTTGAGCGGCAGCTCGGTGTCGTTCAACGTGGCCTCGATCGTGAACAAGCCGGTTGCGGGATCGGCCGCGCTCGCGACTTCGGTGATCGTTGCAGTCACGACTTCGCCAGGCAGCGCATCGAGCCGTACTTGCGCCGAGTCGCCCGACTTGACTTGTACGATCTCGCGATCCGCGAGCGCCGCCCGAACGACGAATCCCTCGGCATGTGCGCCGAGAACGAGGATCGGCGCACCGGCAGCGACGAGCTCGCGTTCCTCGGCGAGCCGCCGCAGCACGGTTCCGTCGCGCGGCGCGACGATCGCGGCGTAGCTGCGATTGAACTCGGCCGCGCGCAGCGCGGCTGCAGCTACGGCTGTCTGCGTCTTAAGGTCTTCCAACTGCTCGAGACTGATCACGCTGTCGCGATAGAGCCGCTCGCCGCGCTCGAAATCGCGTTTCGCCTTCTCGTACGCCTGCCGTGCTTGCTCGACTTCCGCCGCGATTTCCGTCTGCTCGATCTCGGCGAGCTTCTGACCGCGACGCACTCGATCTCCTTCATTGACGGCAATGCGTCGGATGACGCCGGCCACTTTGAACGAGAGTTGAAACTCATCGGCATTGGCGATGATGCCGTTCGTATGGATGGTCGGTACCGCTGGGCCGCTCGTTGCCTCCGCGACTCTGACCGGTGTGCCGGCGCTGGGCGCCTCTTCGCCCGCATCCGAGCAGCCGCCGAGGGCGAAGAACGCGGCAAACAACCCGAGGGAGCCAACCATGCGCATGAACTACACTCCTGGTGGGGGGGCGATCGGCAGCTCGCCGGCGGACGTGGCGTATTCGAGCTCGGCACGACGCGCCAGGACATCGAAGCGGGTCACTGCGAGATTGAGCTCCGCGCTCGTCAGCGTGCTGCGCGCGTCGATGAATTCGACCTGGTTGATCACACCTTCGTCGCGCTTGCGACTTGCGATGCGGAACGCGGCGCGTGCGGCATCGGCGCGCGCCTGTGCCGTTGCGAGCGAGTCGCGCGCGGTCTGAAGACGATCGTATGCCTGCTGCACTTCGAGGCGTATCTGCTGCGCGATTTCTTCTTCGCGCAGCACGAGTTGCCGCTCCGCCGCGCGCGCTTGGGCGATGCGAGCTGAATCCGCGCCGCCATCGAAGATCTTCCACGTGAAAACGAGCGAGGCGACTCCGAAGTTGTAACCGTCGCCGACTCGGTACTCCTCGCCTTGAGTGCCGGCATCGATTCCGAGTGCAAGTGTCGGCCACTTGCGATGTCGCGCGATGCGCACTTGCTCTTCGCTCGCCTCGCGCAGCTCTTCGATCTGTGCCACCTCGGGTCTGCGCGCGAGTGCGCTCGCCCACAAGTGCTCGAGCGCGGCGTCGCGTTCGTCCATTGTTGCCGGGGGCGCGCTCGGCTCGATCGGGGCCGTGAGCTCGCGATTCAGCAGGAAGTTGAAGTAGCTCCGTGCCTGCGTTGCGAGATTCTCGACCTCGCGCTTCTGCTGCTCGACCTCGAGCAACTCGGCGCGAGCGCGCAGCACTTGGTCTTCGGTGATCTTGCCGTTCTCGTGCAAGCTTTCATTGACGCGCAGGTTCTCGCGCAGCAGCGTTTCGCTCGCGGCAACGATTTCGACCGAGTTGCGGGCCTTGAGCCAGTCGACATAGGCAATCGTAATGTCGCGCCTCAGGGCGCGCGCGATCGCCATGCGTCGGTAGCTGCTCGCATCGAGCAGCGCGCGCTGCGCGCGCACTGCCGCCGGAATCGCGGGCGCGAAGATCGGCTGACGGACGACGAGGCGCGTGTCTTGCTCGCGTTCGCGCAGGAAGGGCACTCTCTCGTTGCGCACTTCAGGAAAGCGCGGATCGAGTCCTTGTGCGACGAGCATTTCGTTGAGCGTGGCATAGACCGGATTGAGCGCGGTGCCGAGCGGGATGTCGATCTTGCGCCCACCTTCGGCACGCGAGTATCGGCCTTCAAGGCTCATTTCCGGAAAGAAGCGCGCCCGAGCTTCCGCGAGCGCCTGCGCTGCCTTCTCGACTTCGAGGGCCTCGCTTTGCATGGCGAGATTGCTCCCGAGGCCTTCCGCGACGTACCGCTCGATGACTTCATCGAACGGAGCCTGAGCTTGCACGGGGAGCGCGCTCAGCATGCCGAGTGCGAGCGCGCCGCTCAGGAGGAGGGCGGGGGAGCGGCGCAGCTCACTTGTCCGATAACCGCGTGCCATAGAGGGCTGACCTTTGCGCGTCCGTAGCGGATGTTGAGGACTCAGATGTTCAAGCGTTAGACAAGCGTCAAATTTACTCAACGAATGCACGGTTTCGTCAGGATGCGGCGCGGCCCGCCAGCATTCCGCGTATCAGCTCGATCGCGTGCTGCGTGAGCTGCGGAACGCTGATGCCCACCTGGGCAAGCGGCTCGCCCTTCGTCATCGCGATCTGAATGATTCCGTGCGTAAAGCCCCAGAGCACTCGCGAAGTCACCGACAGATCGCCGAGATCGGTGCGAATCGTGCCGTCTTTCTGTCCGAGCGTGAGCGCCGCGATGACGACCTCATGCACCTGACGACCCGTGGCGAGGCACGCGAGCTCCTGCTCCCCCGGTCCGCTCGCGTCGGGTACATGCATTTCGAGGCGCGCACAAGCATCGAAGAAATGCGGAAATTCCTGCGCATAAGCCATGTACGAACGGCCGATCGCGACGATCTTCTCGAGCCCCGTCTTGCTGCGCGCGCTCGCCTCTGCGAAGCGATGCTGAAGGGTTTCGAGCGCGCGCGCGGCAATCGCGAAATGCAGCTCCTTCTTATCCTTGAAATACACGTACACGAGCGCACGGCTCAATCGAGCGCGCTTCGCGACGCTATCCATCGTCACGGCGTCCCAACCCACCTCCTTGTAGAGCGCCTCGGCCGCATCCACGATCTCGATGCGGCGGCGATCCTTCTCTTCCTGGCGGCGTTCGGCAATGTGCGACGACATGCCGGAAGCCTAGCGCCAGGTTTGACGTTGTGTCAACCATTAGATGGATGTTCAACAAATGTGGCCGACAAGTAAGCCGGCTGTTGGGCGGAGGTCATGACGAAGGCGCATCGCAGGTCGGTCGGGCCGGCCAGTCGGCGTATTCGGTCCCGCGCGCTGCCCGAACACATTGAGCATTGGTCGAATTTTCTCGGCGCGGCCGCAGGGTAGAGTCGTAAGCATAAGTCGAGCTTTGGTATGAGCGCGTCGATTTCAAACATTCGAGCCGATCACGGTGCCTGGGACGCTGAGTCTCTGGTTCGCCTCGTGCCGCTGTTTGCGAACCTCGAGCCGCATCTGCTCGATGAAATCGTCGCTCGCATCCGATGGTTTTCGTTGCCCGGGGGCACGACGCTTTTCGAAGCGGGCGATCCGCCGGATGCGCTCTATTTCGTCGCGAGCGGCAGCCTGGGCGCGTTCACCGTCACGCCGAGCGGCCACCGTCGCTCGGTCGGGAGGATCAGCGCCGGAGAAACGGTCGGCGAGATGGCGCTCATCTCCGGAAAGTCGCGCAATGCGACCGTCATTGCCTTGCGGGATTCGGAGCTGGGTCGTTTCGCGCGCGAGGATTTCGAGAAGCTCATGCTGTCTCACCCGGCGGGGTTGCTGCGGCTGACGCAACTCATGGTGCAAAGGCTCGAATCGACGCAGCAACAAACGCGCGGCAACCGCGCCATCCCGCGCACGATCGCAATCGTGCCGCATTCGCTCGCCGATGACGCGACGGCATTCGCAACGAAGCTCTCGGCTGAGCTCGAGAAGCTCGGCCGCACCGAGCTCGTGTGGAACCGCCACGGAGCGGATCACACGAGCGCCTGGTTTCACGCGCTCGAGCGCGCGAACGATTTCGTCGTGTACGTCTGCGATGTCGAGCCGAGCAAGTGGAGCAAGCTGTGCTTGCGACAGGCGGATGCAGTCCTGTTGCTCGCGCGCGCGGACAGCACACCGAGCGATTGGTGTGCGCTCAAGGCCGAATTGCCGCGGGCCATGATTGCGCAGCGAATGGAGATGGTGCTCCTGCACCAGGGTCGCGTCGCGCGCGGTGCTGCGGCGAGGTGGCTCAATCTCAAGCCTGCGCTTGCGCATCATCACGTGCGCGGTGCACGAGACGTCGCTCGACTTGCTCGCGCGATCACAGGCCACGCTCTCGGCGTCGTATTGTCCGGGGGCGGCGCGCGCGGGTTTGCGCATCTCGGTGTGCTCCGTGCCATTCGCGAAGCCGGCATCGAAGTGGATGCGATCGGCGGCACGAGCATCGGCGCGGTGATCGCCGCAGGATTCGCATCGGAATGGGATGATCGCGAGCTCATCGAGCGCGTGCGACGCAGCTTCGTCGAGACGAATCCGGTCAACGACTACACGCTGCCGCTCGTCGCGCTCGCGTCCGGACGCAAGGTCAGCGGTTTGCTCAAGCGCGAGTTCGAAGATGCGACCATCGAGGATCTGCCGACACCGTACTTCTGTGTCTCGACGAACTTGAGCTCCGGCCATATCGCCGTGCACCGTCGCGGCGAGCTGTGGCGCTGGCTGCGCGCGAGCGTCGCGATCCCGGGCGTGCTTCCGCCGGTCGTGCACAATGCCGAGTTGTTCGTCGATGGCGCGACGATCAATAACCTGCCCGTAGATGTGATGCGCGAGGCGCGCATCGGCAAGATCATCGGCGTCGACGTCGGTGTCGATCGCGTCTTCACGACCGACAGCGTCGATTCCGACGCACCGCCGTTGTGGCGAGTCCTCAAGTGGTTTCGAGGGCGCAAACAGCGCATCAACATCCTGCAGATCCTGTGGCGCGCGGGGATGGTGAACAGCGCTGCGAACACCGCGGCCCGGCGCGAGTTGTCGGACCTGCTCCTTCAGCCCCCGCTCGAGCAAATCGACATGCTTAACTGGCGCGCATTCGATCGCGCGATCGAAGCAGGCTACGCGTATGCGAGCGCGAAACTCGAGAAGGGACTGAAGACTGTAGACTGTAGGCTGTAGCCAGAGCGAGAAGCGGAAAGGCTTCTCGCTCTACTGCCTCGGCAATAGAAATCGCATGCCCTGATAGTTGAGCACGACGCCGTCGCGCGTGATGCGCTCGATCTCAGGTCCTTCCGCAAGCGTCTGGCCTTCGACGTACTTGCGCATATTGACGAACACGAAGCGTTCGGCCGGGTTGGGCGAGTGCACGTGAATGTCCAAGTGCATTTCGGGAAGATTCGTGCCGCTCGCGATCAAGGACTGCACGGTCGGCAACACTTCGGCCGGTTCGGACGGCGCGGGTGACGCATTGGGTGCGATGATGCCCGGCGCTTGAGACGGAGCTTCAAGCGAGCGCACGATCGGCGGGCCTTCCGGTACGTTCGCTGCCGCCGCGAGGTTCGGATACTCGTCCGGATAACTCGGGGGCGTGAATCCGCGGACGGAAGCTTCTTCTGCGAGCGAGCGAACCGCAGGGCTGCTTGCGTTTGGTTGGCTCCGCGGGGTTTCCGGCGCGGGTGCAGGTGCGATTGGCGCTGCGCGTTGCGTCGCTTGCGGTGCGGTCTGTTCGGTTGCTGCCCCCGCCGACGGCACGACACGCGCATCGTCGTCGCGCAGCAACACGAAAAGGAGCACTGCCACATTCACGAGCAGGAGCGCCCCCAAAGCAAATGCCCACCATGGTTTGTCTTCGCGCGGCGCGCGCATCTGAACATCGGCAAGCGAGGGGCCGATCGTGCGCTGGCGTTGGTGCTCGGATTTCTTGAGCGCCTCGAGAATGAAGCTCATCCCGACGCTCCTGTGCTCGCCGAGTCTTGTGCGATCAAAAGCGGCGCGTTCGATGAGTTGGCGACTGCGTCCAAGACGATCTGGGTCTGTACGCCGGCGATGCCATCCACCCGCAATCGATGCCGCCGCTGGAAATCCTCGACCATCTGCACGAGCTCTTGATCGTAGTAGTCGCTTGCGACCTCATCGGCAGCCCGCCCGTGGATCTTGTTCAAGGTTTGGCGCAACCACAGCACGCCTTCGCCCTGCATCCCGGCGGAAAGCGCGCGCGGCGCACCCACTTGCGGACGCCATAACACGAGATAGTCGCCGTACCAGAAGCGCGAGATCGACGCGATCGGCACGGCGAATTCCGCGCTTGGCAGTCTGATCTGGGCGGTCGCCGAATCGAGTCCCGCGACGACGACCTGATGCGCATCGCCGTTGTCATCGATGAGCGTGAGAATCGCAGGTCGGTTGAGCGTACGGAGCTGGCCCCACGAGCCTTGCTGGTAGACGCATTCCAATCCTTGCGCCAACGCTTGATCGCACGGTCTGCCGCTCGCCGGATCGAACCGCCCACCCCACAGCGAGAACAGCTCCCCAAACGCCGCCTCGGTGCTCGTCTCTCCGGCATGCGTCTCGAGCAGCGCCGCGATGTCGTGCTCGGGCGTGCCCACGTCCGCTGCCGCGGGCGGAATCGATTCGGCAAGCGCAATCGGCTGCGCCTGGACAGTGACGGGATTGGCCTCCGCCGCCGCGACGGGAGCGGCGGTGGGCGCAGCTCCATACATATCGATCAGCAACCAAATCCCAAATGCGAGTACCGCCGCTCCGACTGCCGCCGAGCTTGCCACGAGCGCGCGCAGCCACGGCGCGCTGAACGGGCGTCCGTACACCTCCGAAGCCGCTGCGCGAACGAGGCTCGGGCCGATCCGGTGCTGTTCCTGTGTGAACGCACCCAATAGCGCGCGATCGCAAATCACATTGATGATGCGGGGGATGCCGTCGCTCAAACGGTGCACTTCCCGCAGCGCCGCCGGCGTGAAAATTTCACCGTTCGCACCGGCGACCTTCAAACGATGGCGCACGTAGGCGGCCGTTTCCGCCTTGGAGAGCGGGGCCAGGTGATAGCGGCCGGTGATGCGCTGAGCGAGCTGCCGCAGCTCGACGCGCGCGAGCACCTCGCGCAGCTCCGGCTGTCCGATCAGGATGATCTGAAGGAGCTTGTGCGAGGCCGTCTCGAGATTCGTGAGCAGGCGAACCTGCTCCAATGTTTCCGGTGTCAGGTTTTGTGCCTCATCGACGATGACGACGACGCGCCGACCCTTCGCGTGGGCCTCGAGCAGGCGCCGGTTCAGAATATCGACGAGATCCTTGATGCTGCCGGTGTCGTCATCGCGGACGAAGATGCCGAGTTCCTCGCAGATCGTCAGCACGAACTGCAGCGGCGTTAACTGGGGATTGAGGATGACGGCCACGTCCGCATGACCGGGCATGCGATCCAGCAACGAGCGCACCACGGTCGTCTTGCCCGTCCCGACTTCGCCGGTCAGTTGAATGAATCCGCCCGCCTCGTTGATGCCATACAGCAAGTGGGCAAGCGCCTCCGCATGCCGCTCGCTCATGAAGAGGTAGCGGGGATCGGGGGTGATGGCGAAGGGTTTTTCGCCGAGGCCGAAAAAGCTCGTGTACATATCGACTTATCGGAGGTCGCCGAGCTTCGAACGAAGGCTCGGCACAATGATGCACGCTCGCGTGAGCCGGTGCAAAGCACTCTCTGATCCGGTTGTCCGTGCTTCTAGCATTCGGTCACCTGTTCCCTGCCTCCGTTCTCCTGTTCAGAATTTGTTGACAGCGTGAACAAGACGAACAGGATCGTGGGAGAACGAACTATCCCTCGCTTCCTTTCCTGTGAATCCTGTTCATTCTGTCAATATTCTCAGCCAGCGAAATGGATCGGATCGACGGGACGGCCGAGGACGTTTCCCGTCTCGGAGGGCGCTGTGCTCGTGAGTTCACTTCTGTCGTGATTCAACGCGCCTTGCCGCTTCGCACATCGACCGATAGGCTTCGCGCGCATTCGATGGGTCGGGTCCTCATCTGGCCGTCAACCGCCAACCGTCTACTGTCAACCGCCAACCCGAATGAAAGCCCTCTCGTTTCGCCAACTTACCAAGGTCTATAAGAACGGCGTCCACGCCTTGAAAGGCATCGATTTGGACGTCGAGGAGCGGGATTTCTTCGCGCTTCTCGGTCCGAACGGCGCCGGGAAGACGACGGCGATCGGGATCGTGACATCGCTCGTAAACAAAACGAGCGGTAAGGTCGAGGTGTTCGGCTATGACCTCGATACTCAATTGGCGCTCGCGAAGTCCTGCATCGGAGTGGTGCCGCAGGAGATCAATTTCAATCAGTTCGAGACGGTCTCGACGATTCTGATCAATCAGGCCGGCTTCTACGGATTACCGCGCCGCGTCGCCCGGGATCGGCTCGAAAAATATTTGAATGCGCTGCAACTCTGGGACAAGCGCAACAGCGTCTCGCGCACGCTCTCGGGCGGGATGAAACGGCGGCTCATGATCGCGCGCGCCCTGATGCACGAGCCGAAGCTCTTGATCCTCGATGAGCCGACGGCAGGTGTCGACATCGAAGTGCGCCGTTCGATGTGGGCGTTCATGCGCGAGATCAACGAGGCCGGCACGACGATCATCTTGACGACGCACTATCTCGAGGAGGCCGAGAGTCTCTGCCGACACGTCGCGATCATCGACAAGGGGCAGATCATCGAAAACGATCGGATGAGTCGCGTCCTGCGTAAGCTCCAAACGGAAGCATTCGTGTTCAATCTGCGCAGCCCGCTCGCGTCGGTTCCCGAGCTGCCCGGCTATGCCGTCGCGATGCCCGACGATCACACGCTCGAAATCGAAGTGTCGAAGAACCAGAACTTGAACGAAATCTTCTCGCGCTTGAGCGCCGCGGGTATCGAAGTGCTCTCGATGCGCAACAAGACGAATCGCTTGGAGGAGCTCTTCATGCGGCTCGTTCAGAAGGAGGCGGTCAGCGCTTAGGGGTTCGCAACTTTCAGAATGCAGCACCTCACGAGTTCGCACCGCACGATAAAGATTCAGCAACCTCCCATCTCCGCTTTTTCGCCCACCGCCAACCGCTAACGGTTTCCATGCTCCTCAAGACCAATCTCGTCGGCTTCAACACGATCGTCATCCGCGAGTTCAGCCGGATCATGCGCATTTGGGCGCAGACGCTCGTGCCTCCCGCGATCACGGCGACGCTCTACTTCGTGATCTTCGGCAGCTTGATCGGCCGGCGCATCGGCGAGATGGGCGGATACACGTACATCCAGTACATCGCGCCGGGCCTCATCATGATGTCCGTGATCACGAACTCCTACGGCAACGTCGTCTCATCGTTCTTCGGCGCGAAATTCGGCAAGCACATCGAGGAGCTGCTGGTTGCGCCGCTCCCGAACTGGCTGATCGTCGTGGGCTACATGATGGGCGGCATCGCGCGCGGCTTGCTCGTCGGCGGCGTCGTCACGGTCATTACGCTCCTGTTCACTCGCCTGCACATCTACAGCATCGGCGTCGTCATCACGGCCGTGTTGCTGAGCTCGATCGTGTTCTCGCTCGCGGGCATGATCAACGCCGTATTTGCGAAGAACTTCGATCAGATCACGTTCATCCCGACGTTCATTCTGACGCCGCTCACCTATCTCGGCGGCGTGTTCTACTCGATCAGTTTGCTGCCCGAATGGGCGCAGCACTTGTCGAAAGGGAATCCGATTCTCTACATGGTGAACGCGTTTCGCTTCGGCTTCCTCGGCGTTTCGGACGTGGACGTAGGTTTCGCCTATTTGATCATGGGCACGGCCGCACTCGTGTTGTTCACGGCGTGCGTGTGGCTCATGTATCGCGGGATCGGTACAAGGGAATGAATCAGTGTGAGGTGTAAGGTGTAACGTGTGATGTCAGATGAGCAGCGCCGGCCGCGCTTCTGACGTTACACCCTACACTTCACAGTTCACACTTCACTTCGGCGTGAGCCGCAACACGCGTCCTTGCTTACTATCGGTAATCAAGTAGATCGATCCATCATCCCCTTGCTGTACATCGCGGATGCGCTCGTGCAGCTCACCCAGGTAGCGCGTCTCCTTCACGACCTTGCCATTTTCGAGCTCGAGGCGCACGAGGCAGCCCGGCGTCATCGATCCGATCAACAAATCGCCCTGCCAGTCTTTGAACGCCTCGCCTGTATAGAACAGCGCGCCGGACGGGGCGATGACGGGATCCCAGTAGTACACCGGCTGCTCCATGCCGGCCTTCTCGGTGCCTTCGCCGATCTTCTCGCCGGAGTAGTCGATGCCGTACGTGATCACGGGCCAGCCATAGTTCTTGCCCGCCTCCGGGTGATTGAGCTCATCGCCTCCGCGGGCACCGTGCTCGACCGTCCAAAGCGCATGCGTCTCGGGATGAAGTGTCGCCGCTTGGATATTGCGGTGGCCGTAGGACCAGATCTCCGGCCGCGCTCCTTCGCGATTCACAAATGGGTTGTCGTCCGGGATCGTGCCATCGGTCTTGATGCGGATGACCTTGCCGATCGTGGTAGATAAATCCTGCACTTTCGGCCGCTGGTTGTAGCGATCGCCGGTCGTGATGAACATCGTATCGTTCGGTGCGAACACGATGCGCGAGCCGAAGTGAAGCTCGCTCTCGACTTTCGGGGTTTGGCGCCAAAGGACCTGCACGTTCTCGAGCGCATCGCTCGTCAAACGCCCGCGTGCGACCGCAGTGCTGTTGCCGCCCTTCCCCGGCTCCGAAAACGAGAAGTACACGAGCGAATCTTTCGCGAACGTGGGGCTGAGCGCGATATCGAGCAGACCGCCTTGACCGCCCACGGCGAGCTTCGGTAAGCCCTTGAGGGGTGAGGAAAGCTTGCCGTTGCGATCGATGACCCGCAAGCGGCCTGCACGCTCGCTGACGAGCATGCGCCCGTCGGGCAGCAGCGCGAGCCCCCATGGGTGCTCGAGTCCCCGAGCGACCGTCGAGACCTGAAACGGGCCCGGCTCGGATTTCGGCTGCGGCGAGCTTGGAGCCGCTGCTTGTGCGGAGCCGACGGTCAGCGTAGCGATGAGAGCGGATACGGCGAGGCAACGCATGATGACTCCTAGTTGACGATCGCGAACGTGATGCCGTCATGCCCCTTGCTGCCGACGGTCTGGAGGGTCGTTGCGCTGACGCGGGGCTCGTTCTGGATCAGCTCGTGCAAGCGGCGCACGCCGACGACGTTCGGATCCGTCGCATGCTCGTCGACGAGCGCTCCTTCACGCACGACGTTGTCTACGATGATCAGGCTTCCGGACCGGGAGAGCTTCATGGCCCATTCGAAGTAGCTCGGAATATTGGCCTTATCCGCATCGATGAAGGTCAGACAAAAAGGACCGGCCCCTTCGGCCTCCAATCGCGGCAGCGTCTCGAGGGCGGCTCCGACGCGCACGTCGACGAGGTTTGCCACGTCGGCACTCGCGAAGTTCTCGCGCGCGACGGCCGCATGCTTGGGGTCGACCTCGAGAGTCGTGATGCGCCCGCCCGGCGCGAGCGCGCGCGCCAGCCAAATCGTGCTGTAGCCCGCGAGCGTGCCGATCTCGAGAATGTTCTTCGCGCCCATGGCGCGCGCGAGGACGTAAAGCAATTTCCCTTGATTGGGTGCGACGTTGATCGCCGGAAGACCTGCCGCAGTGCTTTTTTGCAGTGCATTGTCGAGGCTGGCGTCCGCCGGCAGCAGGTGCTCGCAGATATACCGGTCAACCGCTTCAAAGAGAGCCTGGGCCACTTCGTGTACCACCTGGTGCGCAGAGTTGATGAGGAGGGGTGGCGAGATTGTATCGTCAACGCAACGGTTTCGAGGGCAATTTCGTAGGTAAAGCCAGCGCGTTCTAGAACCTGCGTCAAATCTTGGGTCGTCCCGATTTGTACATCGCTGTCATCGGCTTGACAACGTTGCTAGAAAACGCCACATTCCACCCGCGTTCAAGCGCGACTGGCACAAAGGTGCGCTGAATGGGGGATCGGTCCATTGCGAACTTCGCAACGAAAATATTCCGACTGCGCACTGAGTCGCACGTCTGAATAGGCTCGAGCTCTCTCGTTCATCTGCCTTCCCCGTGCTCGACGTGCCTGGCAATTGCGTCGCTTAAATCACAATCGAACTCTGGCAACAAAACGGTGGAAATGAAGCTCTGTCGACGTGTCGCAGACGCGTGTGTCGAAAGACGCATGAGTCGACGATATGCGCGATGAGTCTTCACTGTTCTCCCTAAAGGAGCTCAGCCATGCTGGTCCGAAGAGCGCATTTCCACCTCGCACTGACATCCGCTGCGGTCACTGCCGCCTCGGCTTAGCGCGATACCCACGGTGATTTTGTTTCCACAAGAAAGAAAAAAAACATACGCATCCAAAGTGCTGAGGAGAACTCACTTTATGAAATCGAAACTCAATCGAAAGGCGCTGTTCACCATCGTCGGTGGCGCGGTCTTGATCAACCCGGCGTTTGTGCAAGCGCAAGAGCAAACGACCCAGGAGTTGGAAGAGATCGTCGTCACTGGTCTGCGAGAGTCCTTGCAGCAGTCGATGGAAACGAAGCGCGACGCGATCGGCGTCGTAGACGCGATCAATGCGGAAGACATCGGTAAGTTCCCGGACACGAACCTGGCCGAGTCGCTCCAGCGTATCACCGGTGTGTCGATCGACCGTCGTAACGGCGAAGGCGCACTCGTGACCGCACGCGGCTTCGGTCCTCAGTTCAACCTGGTGACCTTGAACGGCCGTCAGATGCCTGGTGCGGAAGGCTTCGGCAGCGGTGACGTCATCACCGGCGGTCAGGGCGCGGGCAGCCGCTCCTTCAACTTCGCGCAGCTTGCGGCCGAGAGCATCAGCGCGGTCGAGGTCTACAAGACCGGCCGTGCGGACATCAGCTCGGGCGGCATCGGCGCAACCGTCAACATCAAGACGGCGCGTCCGTTCGACAATGACGGCACGATCATCAACGTGGGCGCGAAGGCCGTTCACGACACCACGAATCGCGTCGGCGACGACGTGACGCCGGAAGTGTCGGGTCTCTTCAGCTACACGAACGATGAGCGGACGTTCGGCGTCGGCTTGAGCGCGAGCTATCAGAAGCGCAGTGGCGGCTCGATCCAGGCGACGGTCAACGACTGGCACATCGAGACGTGGACGAACGACGTTGAAGACAACAAGGGCAGAGGCCCGTTCGCGGACAACGCCGTCATCGAAAACGCGCCTGCCGAAGGCCAGTTCTTCGGTATTCCGAACGACATTCGCTATGCGTTCTCGGATTTCGAGCGCGAGCGCATCAACGCGCAGGGCGTGATTCAGTTTGCGCCGGCCGACACGATGACGCTGACCCTCGACTACACGTTCGCTCAGAACGACATCACCGAGGATCGCGGCGAGCAGACCGTGTGGATGCAGCGTAACGGCTTCACGCACGTGATCTTCGACACGAACGAGCCCGTTGCGACGCCTGTGTTCCTGCAGGAAATGACCGGCGCCGGCAAGGACTTCGGCTACGAGCAGCAGCACAACGAGCAGCGCAACGAGCTGAACTCGCTCGGCTTCAACGCCGATTGGGCCGTCAGCGACCGCTTGACCGTCGCGCTCGACTATCACAACTCGAAGGCAGAGAGCCTGCCGAACGACGGCCTCACGGGCGGCAGCCAGACGGCGTTCAGCCTTGCGGGCAAGGTGCCTTCGACGGGTAACTGCGCGGAAGGCGTCTGCACGAACTTCTGGACGCAGGAGTTCCAGTTCAATAACGGCCTGCCGATCGCCGGTCGTACCCTGTACCCGACGAACACGGCTGCCGCGACGCTCACGGGCGGCAACTCGGACTTCACCTTCGATCAGAGCTCGCTCGGCTCGCAGGTTCTGCGTCTGGCCTACCAGGAGCAGACGACCGAGGTCGAACAGCTCCGTCTCGACAGCGCCTTGGAGTTCGACGAGGGCCGCCTCCAGTTCGGTGTCGAAACACGCGAGATGGACATGCACCAGAGAACGTCGGGCGGCTACATGGGCCTCGGCGACTGGGGTGTCGGCGACCTGGGTCAAGTGCCCGACATGGTTGCGCTCTTGACGCCGTTCAGCCTCACGGGCGAATTCGACGACTTCAGTGCGGCCGGTGCTCCGACGGGCGGCTTCAAAGCCAACGCGAACACGCTCGGCCTCTGGGGCGTCGCGAAGTACGGCGACTGGACCGAAGGTGCGGCGCCGGATGGCCAGCTGCGCTACAACCCTGGGTTCAACAACGACAACATCGTCTCGGAAGACACGGCGGCGTTCTACGTGCAGTTCGCATTCTCCGCGGACGTGGGCACGATGCCGACGAACTTGGTCGTCGGCGCGCGCTACGAGTCGACGGATGTGACGTCCACGTCCAACATGCTGCCGGTCACGCACCTGCTGTGGCAGGACGACAATGACTTCCAGGTCAGCCGTTCCGACTCCCTGGAGGATGTCGTCACCGTCACCGAACAGCACAAGTACGACAATATCCTGCCGAGCTTGAACTTCGACATCAGCCCGATCGATTCGGTGAAGGCGCGCTTCTCGTACAGCAAGACGATTGCGCGTGCGAACTACGGCCAATTGACGGCTGCGGTCAACCCGAACGGCCCGGGCGGCTCGACGCTCAACGGCTTCCAGGCGAGTGCGAACGCCAACAACCCGGGGCTGCTCCCGCTCGAGTCCACGAACAAGGACTTCTCGCTGGAGTGGTACTTCTCGGACAACGGCTACCTGTCGGTCGGCTACTGGGATAAGGACATCCGCAACTTCATCGGCACGCAGACCTTCCAAGAGAACGTCGTCGGCTTCGGTGGGCAGAACATCAAGGATCAAACCGGTGGCCCGCGCGCTCAAACCGCCTTGCAGGCTCTGCGAAACGGTGTCGGAGTGGGCACCGACGTACAGGGTCGCTGGGGCACCGATGACTCCGCCCTGTTCACGATGATGGCGATGATGCAGTACGCGGATGAGGATCCGTTCTGGTACGACGTCAACAGTGACGGAATCCAGACTGCCGATGAGATCTTCGTGGGCGGCGCGGACAACTATGACGGCTCCAACAACCAGCACGTCGCGTTCGCTACGCAATACGACCTGATTCCTCAGGATGATGATCCGGACTACACGTTCCTCGTGCGGCGCCCGGTCAACAACAAGGAAGCGAAGATCGATGGCTGGGAGTTCGGCGGTCAGTACTTCTTCGGCGACACGGGCTTCGGCATCCTCGCCAACTACACGATCGTCGATGGCGATGTCTCGTTCGACGACCTCGGAGCGGTGTCCGCGAGCCAGTTCGCGCTCATCGGCCTGAGCGACTCGGCAAACGCGGTGCTGATGTACGAGAACTTCGGGCTCACAGTCCGTCTCGCGTACAACTGGCGCGACGAGTTCCTCGCCAGCACGACGCAGGGTGGCTTCAACAACCCGATCTACGTCGAGGAGTACGACCAGCTCGACCTCAGCATCGGTTATGACATCAACGACAACCTCTCGCTGTCGTTCGAGGGCATCAACCTGACTGAGAACGATGTGCGCTGGCACGGCCGCTCGGAGAAGCAGCTGTGGAGACTCGAGGATCAGGGTGCGCGTTACGCCCTGGGTGCCCGCTACAAGTTCTAACCACGGCTGCACCTTGCGTGCAGAACGTCTAGAACCTGTTAGCAGGTAAAGTGAAGAAGGCCGCTGTTCATCAGCGGCCTTTTTCTTTTCACGCTTCGCTTTAATATTCGGCTTTCGTTTCGTCCGTTTTACGCGAGGGCGGCCATATATCCACGCGTCCCAACTCTCACGAGCGCGCTTCGGGCGCTGTTCAGGATTGAAGATGACCAAACATGTGATGCTCAACAACGTCGCCCACAAGGACCTACGGGTGATCACTCGGTACGGCGCGGAGTTCGGCGACAACGTGGGCAGCGTTCTCACCTTTCCCACCGAATACGCGGACGTGCAGCGCGAGTACCCGATCTTCTTTCGCAAGGATGCGGCGACCGGCGAATATCAGTCGATCGCGCTCCTCGGGCTCGAGAAAGACGAGAATCTCTTCCTCGAGGCAGGCCGGTGGAACGCCTCCTACGTTCCGGGCATCGTCGTCAAAGGTCCGTTTCTGATCGGCTTTCAGGAGCAGCAGATCGAAGGCGAGCTGCGCAAGGAGCCGGTGATTCATGTGGATCTCGATCATCCGCGCGTGAGCACGACCGAAGGCGAGCTCGTGTTCCTACCTCAAGGCGGCAACAGCCCTTTTCTCGAGCACATCGCGATGGTGCTCCGCGGAATCCGAGACGGTATCGATGTCAGCAAGGCCATGTTCGCTGCATTCGCCGAGCTCGATCTGATCGAGCCGGTGACGATCGAGATCAAGCTGAACGCAGAGCAAGGCGTCAATCTCGTCGGGCTGCATACGATCGACCAGAAGAAGCTTGCCGCGCTCGATGGCGCTGCGCTCGAGCGGCTCAACAAGGCAGGCTTCCTTCAAGGCGCCTATCTCGTCATCGCATCCATGGCGAATGTCCGCAAGCTCATGGCGCTGAAGCAGCGTCGAGCCGCGGCCGCAGCGGGCAGCGCCTAGGAGCAATCGACAGCGGGTCCGTCGTGCAGCACCGTATCGACTACGTTGGAAGCTCGCGTGCTCCGGTCCTCGTCATCGAGGATGCCTGGCCGAATGCGTCTGCGCTCGTCGAGCTCGCTGCGGAGCGCCGGGACTTCGTGCCGAGATCGCTCTACTATCCCGGCGTGCGCTCGCCGGCACCGGTCGACTACGCGCGGGGAATCGTCGCCCGGCTCAACGACTTGATTTGCTCTACATTCGAGATCGACGATCTCGTCATCACCGATTCGACGTTCTCGATCGTCGCGACGCCGCCGGAGAAGCTCGTGCCCTTTCAGCGCGTGCCGCACTTCGATTCGGTGGACCCGAATGGACTCGCTCTCCTGCACTATCTGTCCGATCTCGGCGGCACTTCGTTCTATCGCCACCGGAGCACGGGTCTGGAGATCATTACGGGAGCGGTCCAAGAAGAGTACATCGAAAAAGTGAATGCCGAGGTGAGGGCGAAAGGCATGCCCCCGCCGGCTTATGTCGATGGCGATACCGAGTTTTTCGAGCGAATCGCGAAGTACGATGCCGCCTTCAATCGCGCGCTCATCTATCGGGGCAGCATGCTCCATTCGGTCAACGTGCCCGAAGGATTCATTCCGGCACCCGATCCGCGGAACGGTCGCCTGTCTCTCAATACGTTTCTTACCGCAAGAGCACCGAAGAATTCCTGATCGATCACTTCGGAGGGATCCAGTACACGTCGGTCTGTTTGCAGATGTAGGCCTGGTACGAGTAGTGAACTGCAAGGCTCGTGGGCACGAGATTCGAAACGTCATATTGGCCGCCGAGCGTAGGCGGGATCTTGAATCCGTAGCATTGGGACGGCCCGAGCTCCATCCCAGCGCGTCGGCACGCATCGCTGAGCCGAATCCTGAGCAACTCATCGGCACGGTTCGGATCGTTCAGCAAGCTCGCAAAGTGCTCGGTGCTTCGAGCGATCTCGGTGCACGTTCCCTGCCCGAGCTCGAGCCTGACGACGCCACCCGTGTCGAGCACGCCGATGATCTCGCCGAGGCGATTGACCAACCAGAGCTTGAACCGCGGCGGCAGGGGTGGCGTCCAAAAGCTCAGGAGCTTGGCCCAATCGATCCCTGCTTGAGCGATGAGGTAGTCGTGGACGTTCATGGGCTCGAAATACTACACGCGCTCGCGCACCCGCGAGGTGGCGTGGGCGCAGCATCGCGCGCCGAGCCCACCTACGGCGCGCTTCACCTATACTCGACCGCGTTGCGCAGGTGCTGACGAAATGGTTGAGGTCGCCGGAAAAATCCGTGTTTTGGAAGGGTGCCGCCGCGGCGAGCTGCCGATCGACGAGCTGCTCTCTGCAGGCCAACCTGCCGTGCTCAAGGGTGTCGTGCGCGATTGGCCCATCGTTCGTGCTGCCGTCCGCTCGGACCGTGAGGCCATGAGCTATCTGCGCTCGTTCTACAACGGCAAGCCTGTCCAGTACTCCTATGGCGAGCCCGAGATCTCGGGGCGGCCGTTCTACAACGCAGAGTTCACGGAGCTCAACTGTATCGTCAAACGAGACCGCCTCGACCACGTCTTGGACGAGATCGAGGCCCACCTCGGCGACGCGCGTGCTCCGACGTATTACGTCGCTTCCCTGCTCGTCGATTCCTGCCTGCCGGGATTGCGCACGGAGAACGATCTCGGGCTTGCGGAGCAGCAGATCGACGTCGCGCCGACGATTTGGATCGGTACACGCACGATCGCCTCGTGCCACTACGACGCGCCGAACAACATCGCGTGCTGCGCCATCGGCCGACGCCGATTTACCCTGTTCCCGCCTGAGCAGATCTTCAACCTCTACCCAGGGCCCCTCGAGCCGACCCCTGGCGGGCAGGCCGTCAGCGTCGTCGATTTTTCGGATCCAGATTTCGCGAGGTACCCCCGATTCCGCGAGGCGCTCGAGGCCGGGCAGAGCGCGGAGCTCGAGCCGGGCGATGCGGTCTTCGTGCCGAGTATGTGGTGGCACCACGTCGAAGGCTTGAGCCCCTTCAACACGCTCGTGAACTACTGGTGGACGCCATTGCCAAAATTTATCCCGACGCCGATGAATGCTCTTTATCATGCACTCTGGACCATTCGAGACCGTCCTGAGCGCGAGAAGCAAGCTTGGCGGCAGGTTTTCGAATATTACGTTTTCGGCCCCGCCGAACGCGCGGCTCAGCATCTACCGGAGCAAGCCCGCGGCGTCCTCGGACCGATCGACGACACGCGCTCGCGCGAGCTTCGCGCCATGCTGATCAACAAGCTCAATCGCTGAGCCGCCGTTCGCGCGCGTAGCCTCGTTTCCATCTCCAACGACTGGGAGTCTCGTTCTTGAACAGCGAAGTGCGCAAGCTCGTCATCGCCGGAGGCGGCACCGCAGGGTGGGTTGCCGCAGCGGCGCTGTCGCACCAATTCCGTGGGCTCATCGACATCACGCTCGTCGAATCGGAAGAAATCGGCACCGTCGGCGTCGGCGAGTCGACGATTCCGCCCGTGCGGACTTTTCATCGTCTGCTGCAGATCGATGAGCAGGAGTTCATGCGCGCGACAGCCGCCACATTCAAGCTCGGCATTCATTTCGAGGGCTGGAAGAAGCCGGGGGACGTCTACATCCATCCGTTCGGGATTACCGGCAAGTCGACCTGGGCCTGCGAGTTTCATCACTTTTGGCTGCACGGCCTCGCGAAGGGCATCGAATCCGAGCTCGGCGACTATTGCCTGGAGCTCGCGGCGGCAAGGGAGCAGAAGTTCGCGACGTCCCAGCAGCTTCAGATCAACTACGCATACCATCTCGATGCGAGCGTCTACGCGAAGTTCTTGCGCAAGTTCGCGGAGCGCAACGGCGCGAAGCGCGTCGAAGGCAAGATCAAGCACATCAGGCAGAATGCCGATAGCGGCTTTATCGAAGCGCTCGAGCTCGAGTCCGGCCAGGTGATCGAGGGCGATTTCTTCATCGACTGCACGGGATTTCGCGGGCTGCTCATCGAGCAAACGCTGCGCACCGGCTACGAGGATTGGAATCACCTGCTGCTCTGCGACAGTGCGGTCGCCGTGCAAACCGAATCGGTCGGTCCGGCCGTCCCGTACACCTGCGCATTCGCTCACGAAGCGGGTTGGCGCTGGCGCATTCCCTTGCAGCATCGCGTCGGGAATGGGCTCGTGTACTGCAGCCGCTACATGTCCGACCAGCAGGCGACCGAGAAGCTGCTGCGCGACGTCGAGGGCAAGACGATTGCCCAACCGCGCGTGATCAAGTTCCGCCCAGGGCGGCGGCGCAACGCATGGAACAAGAACGTGCTGGCGCTCGGCCTTGCGAGCGGCTTCGTCGAGCCGCTCGAATCGACGAGCATCCATCTCGTCATGACCGGCGTCGTGCGCCTCATTCACATGTTCCCGTTCGGCGGCGTGACGCAGTCATTCATCGACCAGTACAACGAGGACGTGCGCCTGGAGCATGAGCGCATTCGCGATTTCATCATCCTCCACTATTACGTGAACGAGCGGGAGGACAGCGATTTCTGGCGTGAATGCAGGGAGATGAAGGTGCCCGAGGCGCTCGAGCGCCGCGTCCGTATGTTCAAGGAGCGTGCGCACGCCTGGCAGGCGGACAGCGAAATCTTTCGCATCGATTCATGGACGCACGTGATGCTCGGGCAAGGCATTCGGCCCAAGCACTATCACCACCTTACCCACGCGATGTCGGACCAAGATCTCACGCGCTTCTTGTCCTCGATCAAGGAGTCGATCAGTCGTACCGTCGCGCAAATGCCGAGTCACCAGGAGTTTCTCGACCAGTACTGCAAGGCGAGCAGCGACATCTGGGGCGCGGCACCCATGCCGCAGAAGGCGGGCGAGCAGGTCGGCTAAGTCATGAGGGCCGAGCTTCACCCGCTACGCGGAGATCGCGTCGTACACCACGACACGCTCCCATAAATGGGAGCAGTCGGCGACGAATTGCTTGTGAATGGGATGTTCTTGATAGGCGTTTTGGCCCGCGACGTCATCGAAGAACAGCAGCTCGGATGCGCTGTAGCTCGAATCCACGACCGAACGTTGCTCGGTGCTCGCGGGGACGCCGATGTGAATCCCTCGAACTGTTTCGATCTTGGCGAGCGTCCGAAGGCCGGCGAGCAATTGCGCGAGATCGTCCTTCGAACCCGGATTCTTCAGCCAGAAGAATACGTGATGCACGACCGTAGGAAGGGGAGCGCCATTGGCGGCGCCGACGGCGCTTGCCGCGGCGGTTGCCGCTCCCGCGGCTAGAAACGTTCGACGCGAAGCCGTGCTCATGAACCTCAGCTCTCCTGATTCATTCGTTGCGCTGCAGTTTAGCGTAAGCTCCGGGTGGCTTCAGGATCATTCGACCAACGTTGCTCGCCGGTCTGCCAGACGACGAGCGCCTGATCGCAAGTATTCGGTTCGTTTCGGCGACACACCGTCATGATCGTAAATCTGCATCCCGACATCCGCATTCAGAAGCTGACGATCGGTGCCGAGAAGGCACCCCTCATCGTAATCGACAACTTCGTTGCCGATCCCGAGAAGTTGATTCGCCGTGCTGCCAATCGCCCGTACATCGATCAGCCGTCCTACTTTCCCGGGATTCGCTACGCTGCGCCACTCGGGTATCAAAGCCTCTTCGAAGCACGCTTGAAAGACATGCTGCTCGAGTACTTTCAGCTCGAGAAAGGGCGCTTCACGTTCCAGATGTGCCACTACTCGCTGATTACCAGGCCGCCTGAAAAGCTCGAGTTCCTGCAGCGCATTCCCCACATCGATTCGGTGTCGAGCACAGGTATCGCCTCCGTTCACTACCTATTCAAGGGGAAGTACGGCGGTACGGCCTTTTACCGGCATCGCAAGACGGGGTTCGAGTATATCGATGCGTCGCGCAAGGAGACGTATTACAAATGTCTCGAAACTGAAAAGAATGGTCCCGATGCGCCGAAAGCCGAGTACATCGACGGGGACACGCCGCTCTTCGAGCAGATCGGACGACAAGACGGCGTGTTCAACCGCGTGCTGATCTATCGCAAGAACTCGCTGCATTCCGGTGTCATCGGCAAGGATTTCGTGCCCGATCCCAATCCGCTTACGGGCCGGCTTTCCATCAATACCTTCATGGACGTGGTGCCTTGAGCGCCAAGTCACATCAGCAGTCAGGAGGAAAGATCATGTCGCTTTACACGTTCTCCGCGACTCGGCTCGATGGGACACCCGACTCGCTTCAAAGCTTCGCGGGGCAAGTGCTCCTGATCGTCAATACCGCGAGCGAATGCGGCTTCACGCCGCAATACAAAGGACTCGAAGCGCTACACCGCGAGTACGCTGCGCGCGGGTTCTCGGTACTCGGGTTCCCATGCAATCAGTTCGGCGGACAGGAGCCTGGCGGGAGCGCGGAGATCGGCCAGTTCTGTGAAGCGAACTATGGCGTGACTTTCCCGATGTTCGCCAAGATCGACGTGAATGGCGAGGCCGCGCACCCACTTTATCAATGGCTGAAGAAAGAAGCGCCGGGCGTGCTCGGCAGCGAACGGATCAAATGGAATTTCACGAAATTCCTCATCGATCGCGAGGGGCGCGTGGCGGCGAGGTTCGCTCCGACGACGAAGCCCGAGGAATTGAAGCCGCACATCGAGCAGCTTCTCTAAGAATGTCTATTGGACGGGGCGGGAGAGCCGGCGACCTATCCGCGGTCATCCTCGCGGCGCGGAGGACCCCATCTTGAGCAAGCGGCCGTCCACGAGATCTGCCGCCTTCACCTGCTGCGTGCTCTGCGCGGCTTTCGGCGCGCGAGCACAAGCAGAGCAGAAGCCGCTTTGGGAAGCAGGGCTCGGCATCGGTGCGCTCGTGTTTCCGGACTATCGCGGCTCGGACGAGATGCAAGCGTATCCGATTCCGATTCCTTACTTTGTCTATCGCGGCGCTTTTCTGAAAGCGGATCGCGACGGCATGCGAGGTGAGCTCCTCGACCGCGAGTACGCGGAGCTCAGCATCAGCCTCAATGCGACCATTCCGGTGCGGAGCGAAGACAACGAAGCGCGCGCAGGCATGCCCGATCTCGATCCTACGATCGAGATAGGTCCATCGCTCGATCTTCATCTTTGGCGATCCCTGGACGAGCGAATTCGGATGGACCTCATCCTGCCGCTGCGTGCGCCGATTACGGTCGAGCGATCGCCTCAGATGATCGGCTGGATACTCTCGCCGAGGGTGAATCTCGACATTCAGAACGTGCATGCGACCGGATGGGATTTCGGCATTGGGGCAGGTCCCTTGTTTGCCGATCGCAAGTATCACGACTACTTCTACTCGGTTCCGCGAGAGTACGCGACGACATCGCGGCCGGCCTACGAAGCGCACGGCGGCTACTCGGGCGCTCATTTGATCGCTTCGCTCTCCAAGCGCTTTCCGAATTACTGGGTCGGTGCGTACGTTCGATACGATGCGCTCGATTCGGCTGCTTTCGATGACAGTCCGCTCTTCAGGAGCACGGCCTACTTCGCGGGCGGCATCGGCATCGCTTGGATGATCGGGCGGTCGAAGCGAGTGGTAGAGACGGAGTGAAATCGACCCGCTAGAGCGGGTCGATTGCAAGAGAGCGCGTCAAACCAAAATCAATGCGGCTGGCTCGCTTGCGAGTGAGTTCCGCCGGGACGTGAGATCTGGGTCAACGCTTCACCGGCCTCGTCCTGCGCGCCGTCTTCGAGCGCCACGTCTCCGAGCGACAAAATGCCGACCAAGCGCTTGTCCCGGTTCACGACGGGCAAGCGTCGCACGCGTAGATCGCCCATGTTCTGCATGACCTCGTCGATGGACTGGTCCTCGAAGCAATACCTGATTTCGCTGCTCATCACATCGCTCACGCGCGTGTCGGGTCCGCGGCCCTGTGCCACCGCGCGGACGGCGATATCGCGATCCGTGATCATGCCGACGAGGCGATCGTTCTCTTCGACCGGCAACGCGCCGATGTCCATCTCAGCCATCTGCTTGGCCGCTTCCTGAATGCTTTGCTCCGGCCGGGCGAGCCGTACTTCGCGCGTCATCGCTTCTCTTACTTTCATGGCGGTCTCCGTTTATCGTGTGGCCAATACCCTGCTGCCCCTCAGGAACTCATGACGGAATCCACGGTTCCCGCGCCCGGTCGGCTCGAAGCGGCCGCACTTCGATGCTGCGCTTGGTCGGAGCGTTGGATTCCGGACGCTTATGTATTCGCGGCGGCAGCCGTCCTGATCGTCGCCGCGGTTGCAATGATCGCGGGCGCGTCTCCTTTGGCCGCCGCCAAGGCGTTCGGAGACGGCTTCTGGAGCCTCATTCCGTTCACGATGCAAATGAGCTTCATCATCGTGGGCGGCTACGTCGTGGGAAGCTCGCCGCCGGCCACGCGAGTGATCGACAGGCTCGCGGCAGTGCCGAAGACGGCACGCGCGGCGGTTTGCTCCGTCGCGATACTGAGCATGCTCGTCTCCCTTCTCCACTGGGGGCTCAGCCTGATCCTGGGGAGCCTCTATGTCCGCGCGCTCGCGCGGCGTGAGAAACTGCGGATGGACTATCGGGCCGCTGCAGGTGCGGCCTATCTCGGCCTCGGCTCAGTGTGGGCGATGGGCCTGTCCTCTTCGGCCGCACAATTGCAGGCGAATCCCGCAAGCATGCCTCCCGGTTTGATCGAGATCACCGGTGTGCTCCCATTCACCGAGACGATCTTTCTGTGGCAATCGATCGCGCTGACCACCGTGCTCATCGCGGTGACCGTCGGGGTTGTGTGGCTCACCGTGCCGAATCCCGCCAAAGCAAGAACAGCGCAATCGCTCGATATTCCGGCATACGCGCGACCCTCGGTCGCTGCCGTGCCGTCGCGCCCGGGCGAGTGGCTCGAATACTCGCCCATTCTCAACGTGGCGATCGCCGCACTCGGTGCCGCTTGGCTCGTGCAGGAGTTTGCCGCTCGCGGCGCGGCGACCGCGATTTCGAACCTCAACACATACAATTTCCTATTCTTGATGCTCGGGCTCCTCCTCTGCTGGCGTCCGCGGGTATTCCTCGACGCCGTGGCGCGCGGTGTGCCGAGCGCGACGGGCGTTTTAATTCAGTTCCCGCTGTACGGTGGGATCGCAGCCCTGATCACCGCAACGCCAGGAAGCGACGGTTACAGCATCGCTCACCATCTCTCCACGTTTTTTGCCGAAGCCGCCTCGCGCGAGAGCTTTCCCGTCGTGATGGGCATCTATTCCGCGCTACTCGGCTTCTTCGTGCCGTCCGGAGGAGGCAAATGGATCATCGAGGCGCCATATGTCATGCAGGCGGCGAACGAGCTGCAGGTGCATCTCGGCTGGGCCGTGCAGGTTTACAATGCGGCCGAAGCGCTTCCGAATCTCATCAATCCGTTCTGGATGCTGCCGTTGCTCGGCATTCTCGGTCTACGCGCACGCGATGTGATCGGGTTTACGATCGTGCAGTTCGTCGTGCATGTGCCGGTCGTGCTGTTCTTGTTGTGGCTGTTCGGCTTGACGCTCGAGTATCGGCCGCCTGTGATGCCTTGAAGAATGGCTGGAGGCTCGGGCCGGAAGTCAGACCGAATCGAAAGCGCGATTGCGCTTCTGGCCCCAGCCTCCAGTCTCCAGCCGCGCGGAGCGCCTACGCAGCGCGCTTCGCCTCGACGAATACGCTCCGATTGCGGCCCTGCCGTTTCGCCGTGTATAGCGCGCCGTCAGCGAGGCGGACGATCGCATCGTAAGAAGGCGTAAAGCGCGGATATTGCGTCGTCGCGCCGACACTCACGCTGACCCACCGCGATTCCGGCGATGCTGCATGGGCGATTTTGAGATCGTGCACTTCGCGCACGATACGGGCGGCGATCTCTTGCGCTTCCGTCGCGCTCCGATCGACGAGCACCGCGATGATTTCCTCGCCGCCGTAGCGTGCGACGAAATCGCCGGTGCGCGTTTTCACGGCCGCACGCACGGCCGCCGCGACGCGCCGCAGGCAGTCATCGCCCGCCTGATGACCATAATGATCGTTGTACAGCTTGAAATGATCGACATCGACCATGATCACCGTGACGGGCTGATGTTCCTCGACGGCGCGTTGCCACGCTTCTCTCACGCGCGCCTCGAACGTTTGTCGGTTGAGCAGCCGCGTAAGGCCGTCGAGCGCTGCGATCTCGACGAGGAGCTTGCGCTCGAGAAATGACGTGCGGTTCGCGTGCTCGAGTGCATAGGCCCCGGCGCTGCCGATGATGTTGGCGCAAAACAGTGCAAACGTCAGATAGGTCGCAACCTCGGGGCTGATCGCGCCGCTCGCGCCGCCGAGCATCAATGAGACCATCATGATGATGTTGCACACGAGAGCTTGGAGGGTCCGCAGTCCCAGCATGAAGTAGATGAAGAACGCGACGAGCAAAACCCGCGAGCCCACCAGGGCCGCATGCTCCGGCAGTGCGTAGCTCGTCATTACGACGGTGCCGAGGCCGAACAGGGGCGCGCAGAGCTGAATCGCCGGCAGATAAAGCCGCGAGTAGAAGCGCGCGCTCGTCGCAAGGAGGCAGATGATCAAGATAGGCAACTGCAGTCCGAACCGTACGACGTCGGGCACGGGGCTTCGCGAGCTCATGACCGCGTGATCGATTACGGCGAATCCGCTCGTCGTGACGAGCGCCACGAGCAGGCTTAGTCGTACCCAGCGGTGGCTCGTAGCGGCATGATCGCCGCGGAACTCCGCCTCGAGGGGCTCAGGGAACTTGAGGAGCGCATAGCCCTGCGCCAGAACGCGCGAGACCAATGACTGCTCGTTGGTTGCAGCCTCCGCTGAGGTCATTTGTTTTCTGCGCCGAGCCGCTAGCTGGCGGCGATGAGCCGCATGGGTGCGCAAATTCTGAGCGTCGGCGGATCGCGGAGCAAGTTTTCCTGGCGTTTGCCGATCTCGCGCTCACCCGACGTCGCGCCTCCAGGTGCATGACGAAGCTATCACCTCTCCCCTTGCGGGAGAGGTCGCTAGCGCAGCGGCGGGTGAGGGGTCACGCCTCGAGACTTGCGCGGTCGCAGTGGGTGGGTTCAGTCGAGCAGGACGGCGGCGATCCGCTCGCGCACTTGAGGACCGATGCCGACCGTACGTTCGAGATAGCTGTCGAGACCGCCAAGCTCGCGATCGATCTGTTCGAGCGCGGCCGCGATAAATTCCGGCTGTGCGCTCAGCAGGACCCGGCGCAGGTCTTCCGGCATGGCGAGCAACGGATGGTTCGCATCCGCGAGCCCGAGCTCCGTGCGTTCTCTCGAGCGGATAAAGGCTTCGAAGTCGCCGACCTCATTCGTGAGCAGATAGTCTTCGATGACGGTCTCGCGCGGGACGCCGAGCGAGCAGAGGAGCATGGCGATCGCAAAACCGGTCCGATCCTTGCCAGCGGCGCAGTGCACGACGAGGGGCACGTGCCCGTCCGCGATGCAGCCGAAGAGCCCATGAAGGCGCGCATGCATGCGCTCCGGGAACGCGCGATAAAACACGATCATCGCATCGAACATGCCTGCTGCCGTCGCAGGTCGCTCGGCCGCGTAGCTCCGAAGCGTTCTCGCGTTCAGCTCGTCTTCCCAAAAAAGCGCGCGTGCCGAGGCGTTCGGCCACTGTGTCGGTTCCCTCTGGCGCTCGTCGGCGCGCCGCAGATCGCAAATCGCGCGAATGCCGAGCGCATCGAGCGTACGGTGATCCGCATCGGTGATGTAGCTCAGCACACCGGCCCGAAACACGCGTCCCCACTTCAAGACGCGGTTGTCGCGGGTTCGGTAGCCGCCGATGTCTCGAAAGTTGCAGCCGCCTTGAAGCGTGAGGGTCCGTTCGGGAGATGAGCGCGTCGCTAGTGCTTCAGACATCGGGCCTTGAGCGAGATCGGACGAGATGGATGTAGACGCGGACGAGAAGAACGAGAGGTGACGTGGAGACTCGCAGCGAATGTCATCTTGGCGCGCTTCGCGCCGCCACCTCTCCTGGGCATGCTGTTAGATCCCGAGGATTTCCTTCGCTTTGCCGAGCGTCGCGAGGGATTCCGAGTGCTTGCCGGCCTTGTGTTGGGCTTCACCCTCGGCGCGCAGCTTCTTCACCTCGGCAAGCTGCTCAGCGCTGAGCTTCGGGTTCTCCGCGAGTGCCGCATCGATTTGCTTCATGTCCATTGGGCAATGTCCGGCGAATGCGCTCGCCGTTGCGAATGCAAGCGCCGCGGCGAGAAAGATCTTCTTTACAATCATTGACGTACTCCCTCTGTTGTCCACATCGAGGCCTATGTTACTCAGCTTCGCGACGTCGTGCGCGTTCGCGAGCGAAGGAGTTTACGTGAGCTCACTACGAAATCGGATGACGAGGCGTGAGTTGCTCAAAGCAGGCACGCTCATCGGAGCGGGTTCGTGCCTGGGACTGTCGGTCGATGCGGCGGCGCCAAACGCCTCGGATCTCGTCACGCGAGCGATCCCCTCCACAGGCGAGCGGATTCCGGTCGTCGGATTGGGGACAAACAACTACAGCGTCAGCGCTGCGGACGATCTTGCTGCGCGTCGCGAAGTGCTGGCGCACATGTGGACGCTGGGCGGCACGCTGATCGATACGGCCCCAGCGTATGGTCGTTCGGAAGAGGTGATCGGCCAATTGCTCGCCGAGCTCGGCAATCGCGACCGCTATTTCCTGGCGACGAAAGCGACGGCGCCGAACGACAGCGCAGCGGCGGGCAGGGCGATGATCGAGGAATCGTTCCGGCGCTTACGCACCGACCGCATTGAGCTCATCGAAGTGCACAACTTGACGGGACTCGACACTTTGATGCCGATTCTGCAGGAGCTGAAAGCAGCGAAGCGCATCAAGTATCTGGGTGCGACCACATCGAACGACGGGCAGCATGGTGCGATGGCGAACGCGCTGCGCAAGTACGACATGGATTTCGTGCAGCTCAACTACTCGCTCGACGATCGCGAAGCCGCATCGACACTGCTGCCGCTTGCACAAGAACGCGGCACGGCAGTGCTCGTCAATCTGCCATTCGGCGGCCGGCGCGGCTCGCTGTTTGCTCGCGTGAGCGGCAAACCCGTCCCGGAGTGGGCGCGCGACTTCGCGACGAGCTGGGCACAGTTCTTCCTGAAGTACGTCGTCTCGCATCCGGCGATCACGTGTGCGATTCCCGGCACGACGAAGCTATCGCACCTCGAGGACAACCAAGCGGCCGCGCACGGCGCGCTGCCCGACACCGCCATGCGTAAGCGCATGGAGGTGTATTGGGATGGTCTGAGCTAGGACCTAAGGGGAGGACTCTCGCAAAGGGCGCAAAGCTCGCAAAGGAAGAAGATGATCCGATCTAAGCTAAATCTCTTCTCCCTACGTGTCTGCATGTTGCTCGCTACGCCATCCACCAGCATCCTCTTGCCAGAGCCCAGAGCTAGCGATACTCGTCGTTTCGATACTCCACGGCGATTCGGCGCTTGATCGGCAAGTCCTTTCTTTCGCACGCAGACACGTCGAACTCCCACTCGTCGAGCACACTTCGTTCGGCGGCGCGGTCGAGTAGGCGATAACCGCTCGAGTCGACTAGGTGCACGTCGGCGGCGCGGCCATGCGCATCCACGGTCACATCCATGAAGACGGTTCCTTCCTGCCCGCGAAGCTGCGAGCGCATGGGGAAGGAGGTGTCGCCGGTCAGGACCTTGGGCTGGCAGGTCTCAGCAGCAGCGGCAATCGGCAAAGCGTTCGAGGCAAGAGCGGCCAGAGCGGCCAGCGAGATGAGGGCGGTGTTCATCGCAGTCTCCCAATTACGATGTAGAACAAAGGCTTGCGCACAGAGCAAGGCCTCCCGACGAGGGCTGCACCGCTGAGGAGAATGCCGGCTTGCGCTGGCCAGGCGCGAGGGCTAAAGTCAGAGACGATACAGACCTGTCTGTTCGAGATGCTACGTACAGGTCTGTATCGCTGTCAAGCCGTGAAGGTGAGGAATGTCGAAATCTGCGAAAGCCCGTTCGACCGAAGCGGTGGCGAGCGCGCCGACCGAAACCGTTCGCGACCGCATTTTGAACACGGCGCGCGATCTCTTTTATCGTCACGGGATCAATTCAGTCGGCGTCGATACCGTCGTTGCCCAGTCGGGCGTGGCGAAGACGAGTCTTTATCGCTGGTTCCCGTCGAAGGATGCGCTCATCGTCGCGGTCCTCGAGAAGGAAGCGGAGGATCGCTGGGCGGGTTGGGATTACACGGCTGCACGCAGCGGAACGGATCCGCGTGAACGATTGCGCGCGCAACTCGCGGGCATCGTCAAGTTCGTGACGGGTCCTAAGTACCGCGGTTGTCCATTCATGAACGTGACTGCGGAGTTCGCCGATGCCCAGCATCCAGCGCGCCAAGTCGCGCGCGAGATCATGGAAGAGCTGCGCCGGCGCGTTCGTGCGCTCGTGAATGATTTGAACGTACCCGATCCGCAAACGCTTACGGAGCAGCTCGTGATGCTGATCGACGGCGCGTTCTCGTCGGCTCAAGTCTTCGGCAAAGAAGGCCCGCACTTGCTGCTCGTCGCTGCAGCGGATGCGTTGGTCGATGCGCAGCTCGTGAAGGGGCGGGAGGCAAGGTGATTTCGCGAGGGCGCATTCGCTAAGAAAATAATCTCGCAAAGG
>JBDZVE010000001.1:0-5089 GCA_040255535.1 Lysobacterales bacterium
GCCTCAGTGCGCGACGCGGAAATCCACCCGCGCGCGGCTCGGCACGCAGAAGATATCGATCGGGTTCGAGCGGCCGCGCAAGATCAATGACGGCAGAGGGAGAGCGACGACGTCGAATCCCTGTTCGTCGAGCGACATCTTCACCGCGTCCGAGAAGAGCATCTCGCCCGCGCGTGCGCGCTGCCCGAGGCGAGAGGCGACGTTCACCGCGTCGCCGATGATCGTATAGTTCATGTAGCTCGCCGAGCCCACGTTGCCGGCGATGACCTCACCGACGTTGATCCCGATGCCAAGGCCGGTCTCGACGCCGTAGCGCTTCTTCCAGCGAGCCGCCAAATCGGCGAATTCGTCCAGCATGTCGCGCGCTGCGCGAATCGCCCGCAATGCGCCGTCCTGCTGCTCGACCGGCACCCCGAAGCCCACCATGAGACTGTCTCCGGCCATGCTGAACACAGTGCCGTCATGACGGAACGTGATCTCGGTGAGGAGCGCGAAGAACTCGTTGAGCAGCTCGACCGTTTCGGCCGGCCGCAAGCGCTCCGCGAGACTCGTGAAGCCCCGCATGTCGGCGAACATGATGGCCGCATGCGTGCGTACTTGCGAGCGCCCGAACACCGTATCGCGCAGATCCGGGTTCGCGAGAATCTGATCGGCCAACTTGGGCGATATATAGCGGCGGAAGGCGGAGCGGATCGCTTCTCGGCGCTTGACCTCCTCGGCCAGTTGGTCCGCGGCCAGTTGGCGCCGCGTGGAGCTGCTTCGAAGCAGGCAGCGGACGCGCACGAGGAACTCTTCTCGCCGCACATGATGCAGGAGGAAATCGTCGACGCCGGCCTCGAAGGCGGCCAAGCGGGACTTCGGCGAGCGCGCGAGCGCGACGACGGGCACGAACACGGTCGCGGGATTTGCCTTGAGGACGCTGCAGACTTGCACGAGACCGCGGAGATCGCCGACCACGTCGACGACGACCAAGTCGGGCGTGCGTTGTGTCGCGCTCGCGATGATCTGGTCGGCGGTGATGATCTCGCTGACCTCGATATCTGAGGCCTCGGTGAGCTTGGCGAGCAGCACGGGGCTCGCCGGACCCGCGCTCACCAGCAGGGCTCGAAACGTGGAGGCGCTCATGACGTCGACACACCAACCGCTGCGCGAAGATAGCGGGTCGCGAGAAGGCTCGAGTCAGCGTGCATGGGTTCCCGGACACCTCGTCGATCGAGATCAACGGTACATAGAGTAGCAAGCGTGCGCCGATGTGCAATATCTACACGGAAGCTCGCTCATGGCGGACACGAGTCTCCGAGCACGCGCCGAAGTCTGCCGCGTGCAGCGAGCCGCAATTAATCAGAGCTTCCCTAGTTCTTGATCAGACAAGCCATGAAGTCCGCGATCGGCAAGCGCTCGAGTCTCGTTCGCTCGGCGAACATCGTCTTGATCGCTTCGCTCTGTTTCGGCGAGAAATGCCCCGTGACGGCGCTTTCGAACTTGTTCATCAGCACCGGAATCGCCTCGGCGCGCCGCTTGCGATGGCCAAGCGGATAGTCCACGGCCACTCGTTGAGTGGACGTGCCGTCCCGGAAGAACACCTGAACCGCATTGCCGATGTAGCGCTTGTCAGGCGCGTAATACTCTTGTGTGAAGGTCGGGTTCTCGCGAACCTGCATCTTCGCGCGGAGCGCGTCGATGCGCGGATCCTGAGCGATCGTATCTTCGTAGTCGTCAGCGCGTAGCCGGCCGAAGATGAGCGGCACCGCGACCATATATTGAATGCAATGGTCGCGGTCCGCCGGATTCGCAAGCGGACCCGTTTTGTCGATGATGCGCACGCCAGGCTCTTGAGTCTCGATCACGATGCGCTCGATCTCATCGAGTCGTGGGCTCACTTCGGCGTGGAGCGCCATCGCCGCTTCGACCGCCGTCTGCGCGTGAAACTCGGCCGGGTACGAGATCTTGAAGAGCACGTTCTCCATCACGTAGCTCTCGAAAGGCTGCGCCAGTACGATTCGCTTGCCCTCGAACAGCACATCCTCGAAACCCCACGTCTTTGCGCTGAGCGCCGACGGATAGCCCATCTCGCCGGTGAGCGCGATCAAAGCGAGACGCACGGCTCGGCTCGTCGCATCGCCGGCCGCCCAGCTCTTGCGAGAGCCGGTGTTCGGCGCGTGCCGGTACGTGCGCAACGCGCCGCCGTCGATCCACGCATTCGAAACTGCGTTGATGACCTGATCCTTCGTCGCGCCGAGCATCGCAGCGGTGACAGCTGTCGAAGCAATGCGCACGAGCAGCACATGATCGAGCCCCACGCGGTTGAAGCTGTTCTCGAGCGCGAGCACGCCTTGGATCTCATGCGCCTTGATCATCGCGGCGAGCAGCTGACGCACGGTCATCGTCTTCTTGCCTTGCGCCGCATCCTTGCGCGCGAGGTAGTCCGCCACCGCCAAAATCCCGCCCAGGTTATCGGAAGGATGGCCCCATTCGGCGGCGAGCCAGGTGTCGTTGAAGTCGAGCCACCGAATCATCGCACCGATGTTGAACGCCGCCGCGACGGGGTCGAGCTCGAACGACGTACCCGGCACGCGCGCGCCGCCGGGCATGGATGCCCCAGGCACGACAGGCCCGAGCAACTTGGTGCACGCCGGGTACTTGAGCGCCTGGAAGCCGCATGCAAGCGTGTCCATCAAGCAGTAATAGGCGGTATCGAACGCGATTTCGCTCCTAATCTCGTACGACAGCACGTACTCGGCGATATCGACCAGCAGCGGATCGGGGCTCGGGCGAATGGCGGAATGGGACATGGATTCGGGGCGAAGACAAATAAAAGGTGAGGCAGCGAAAACTGGAGCGCGGATTGTAGCCCTGCCGTGACGGCGGCATCACTCCACCGCCGGGGATGTCACTTGCGCTGATCGAGCGGCACGAACTTCATCTGGTCCGGGCCTACGTAGTTCGCGCTCGGGCGAATGATCTTGCCGTCGATACGCTGCTCGATGACGTGCGCGGCCCAGCCGGTCGTGCGCGCGAGCACGAACAGCGGGGTGAACATCGCGGTAGGCACGCCCATCAGGTGATAAGACACCGCCGAGTACCAATCGAGATTCGGAAAGAGATTCTTGGCGTCCTTCATCACGCGCTCGAGTCGCTCCGCGATCGAGAACATCTTCGTATCGCTCGCCTCCTGAGCGAGCTTACGCGCGACTTCCTTGATCACCTGGTTGCGAGGATCCGAGACGGTGTAGACGGGATGCCCGAAGCCGATGATCACTTCCTTGTTCGCGATCCTGCGGCGGATGTCCTGCTCGGCTTCATCGGGCGTGTCGTAGCGCTGCTGGATCTCGAACGCGACCTCGTTCGCGCCGCCGTGCTTCGGCCCGCGGAGCGCGCCGATCGCGCCGGTAATGCAGGAATACATGTCCGAGCCCGTGCCGGCGATCACGCGCGCGGTAAAGGTCGATGCGTTGAACTCGTGCTCTGCATAGAGAATGAGCGAGGTGTGCATCGCATCGACCCAATGCGTGGGCGGTTGTCGCCCATGGAGCAGGTGTAGGAAGTGTCCCCCGATCGACTCGTCGTCCGTCTCGACCTCGATGCGCTTGCCTGACGTGCTGTAGTGATACCAATAGACAAGCATCGATCCGAGACTGGCGATGAGCCGATCGGCGATATCGCGTGCGCCAGCGTGATTGTGATCCTCTTTCTCGGGCAGCACGCATCCGAGCGCCGAGACGCCCGTGCGCAAGACGTCCATCGGATGCGTCGCCGCGGGGAGCTGCTCGAGGACGTTCTTCACGATCGCCGGCAAGCCGCGCAGGCGCGATAACTTGAGCTTATAGACGTCGAGCTCTGTTTCGGTCGGCAGCTTGCCGTGGATCAACAGGTAAGCAACCTCCTCGAACTGGCATCGGTCGGCGATGTCGAGAATGTCGTAGCCGCGATACTGCAGATCATTACCCGTGCGACCGACGGTGCAGAGCGCCGTGTTGCCGGCGGCAATCCCGGACAGTGCGACTGATTTCTTCGGTTTGTGAACGGAGGTGGGCTCGGTCATTTCTGCTCGCCTGCTGACGGTTGACGCTTGACGCGGAGCGGACGGAGCGCGGTACGCCGGTCCCTCTGCTAATCCGTGTCGGTATTCCCAAACAGCTCATCCAACTTGCGCTCGTACTCATGGTAGCCGAGCACGTCGTAGAGCTCCGCACGCGTCTGCATGCGCTCGAGCATCGCGCGCTGAGTTCCGTCGCGGCGGATCACCGCGTAAGCGCTTTCCGCGGCGCGGCTCATCGCGCGGAACGCGGACAGCGGATACAACACGAGTCTCACGCCGACGCCGCGAAGCTCTTCCACGGTGAAGAGCGGGGTCTTCCCGAATTCGGTAATGTTCGCGAGCACCGGCACCTCGAGCGCTGCCGTGAACTCTCGATACTCATCGAGCGTCGTCAGCGCTTCGGCGAAGATCATGTCCGCACCCGCCTCCACGTACCGCCGCGCGCGTTCGATGGCCGCACCCTGCCCTTCGACGGCGTGAGCATCCGTTCGCGCCATGACGACGAACTGCTCGTCGACCCGCGCATCGACCGCCGCTTTCACGCGATCGACCATTTCGGCCGTCGAGACGAGGGCCTTACCCGGCCGATGGCCGCACCGCTTGCTCTGCACCTGGTCTTCCAAGTGCATGCCGGCTGCGCCGGCGCGGATCAGGTCGCGCGTCGTCCGCGCAAGATTGAACGCGGCACCGAAACCGGTATCCGCATCGACCAGGAGAGGCAACGGGCATGCGCTCGCGATCCGGCGCACGTCTTCGCACACGTCGTTCAGCGTCGTGATGCCGAGATCCGGGAAGCCGAACGAAGCATTCGCGACGCCGGCACCTGAGAGATAAATGGCTTTGAAGCCGGCGCGAGCCGCGAGCAACGCGCTGTATGCATTGATGGCGCCGACCACCTGGAGAGGAACTTCCTCCTCGACGGCAGCGCGCAACCGAGCGCCGGCAGATCTCGTTCCGGCCGATGTATCCAATGACGTCTCCACTCGCCGCGTTTGCGAGCCATCGTACCCACAACGCCGATGAGCGGGAAGAGAAAAACTCTGCACCACC
>JBDZVE010000001.1:5189-21306 GCA_040255535.1 Lysobacterales bacterium
CGAGCCATCGTACCCACAACGCCGATGAGCGGGAAGAGAAAAACTCTGCACCACCTTGCGTTCGAGAACCCATCTTGGTGGATCGGGAGCTTGATGGATCGGAATGATTCTCGCGGCGGCGCGGCGGCGCGGCGAAGAGTTCGAAGAGGAGCTTGAAGCTTGAAACCGCTGAGGACAGCCTCCAGGTGACAGACGACAGACCTCAGCCAGACACCGAGCCAACCTCCGTCGTATCGATTCAGAACACAGCTAAGAGAAAGGCCGGCATTGCCGGCCTTTCTCTTAGCTGGCTATCGCCTGTAGCCCGTAGCCAGTCTCTGGCTGTAGCCTGTGGGCTGTAGCCCGAGAAGGCAGCGTCAGATCCGAATCGAGCCGGCTGTCCCGAGTCTTAAGTCTTCGCCGCGCCGCCGCGCCGCCGCGAGATCATTCTTTCTTTGTGAAATGAGATTTCTATCGCTGACGTGGAGTACCCAACAGCAAACTCGGGCCAGCGGCGAGTCGCCGGCCCGAGTCCATCGCGCTTGCGTTGAGCCCGTTAGGCCGCAGCGACTTGAATGCGTCGCGGCTGTGCCTTCGGCTGCTTCGGAATCGTCACTTCGACGATGCCGTTGCGGCCGTTCGCATGCACATTGGCGGCATCGACCGTATCGGGCAGCGTGAAGCGGCGATGGAAGCGACCGTACGGTCGTTCCATGCGCGTGCGTTCGACCGCCTTGTCGTCGGCGACTCGCGCACGCTCGCCGCTCACAGACAACACGCCTTTGTCGAGCGTGATGTCGATCGCTGCGACGTCCACGCCGGGCACGTCGAGCTTCAGCACGAAGCGATCGCCGTACTCCTCGATGTCCGCCGGCGGAATCCAATCGGCGGTCACCGCAGAGCTCGCGCCCTGATCGAGCTCGCGCTCGAGGATTCGATTGATCTGACCGTGCAATTGATTGAGCACGCTCCAAGGTTCGTAACGTACGAGGGCCATAGTCACTTTACTCCACTGTTGTCGATCCAAAATCGTTCGCACGCCTGGGCGTGCTACGCCCTCGTGCGCCATGATCCGGAGATAGGGCGCCGACAGGTAAATTCAAGAGAGAAGCTCGAGGGCTGAGCGGCGCGTCTTGATACACTGAACGGGTCACCCTGCATTACCGATCAGCATGAGAACCACGGCAGCCACGGCACTCATCTTTGCGCTCGGTTCGCTAACTGCGAGCGCCGACACCTTCGAGGCCGCATACAAGGCCGAATTTCGGCCGACCGCCGGCACCATTGCCGTGGAGCTGCGGATCAAGGGCGAGACGTTGCCGAGCCGCATTCGCCTGCGCATCGATCCCGAGCGCCACAAGGACTTCCGCTCGACGGATGGGCTCGAGGTAACGAATCAGGAAGTCACGTGGCGCCCGCGCGGCAAGTTCTCTCGGCTGAGCTACGAATTTACGGTCAATCACGAACGATCCCCGAAACGGTACGACTCCTTCATGACCCGCGAATGGGCGCTCTTTCGGGGCGACAAGCTGGTGCCGCGCACGCGCGTGACCGGCAAGCCCGGACTCGCCGCACGCACGACGTTCGAATTCGTGCTGCCCGAAGGATGGTCGATCGCGACACCCTATGCGGCGCACGGCACGAGGAAGTTCGCGATCGACGATCCCGACCGGCTACTCGATCGTCCAGCCGGATGGATGCTTGCAGGCAAGATCGGCGTTCGCACGGACAAGATCGGTCACGTACAAGCGACGATCGCGGCACCTGTCGGCGAAAGCGCGCGGCGCCAGGACATGCTCGCGTTTCTGAATTGGAATCTTCCAACCCTGCTCGACGTGTTCAGCGAGTTTCCGGCTCGACTCCTGATCGTTTCCGCCGGAGATCCGATGTGGCGTGGCGGACTGTCCGGCCCCTCTTCGTTGTTCCTCCACAGCGATCGCCCGCTCATCAGCGAGAACCGCACGAGCACCTTGCTGCATGAGCTCGTGCATGTCGCGCTGAGGCTGCACGGCGACGAAGAAAGCGATTGGATCGTTGAAGGGCTTGCCGAGTTCTACTCCGTCGAAACGCTCCGTCGATCCGGCGGCATCAGCGATCACCGCTACTACCAAGCGCTGGAAGACATGCAGCACTGGGCGAAGCGCTCGCAAACGCTGTTCAATAAGAGCTCGAAGGGCGCGACGACCGCGCGCGCGGTTCTGGTCTTCGCGGCCGCCGATCGGGAGATACGCGACAAGACGAACGGTCGCAAGAGCCTCGACGATGTCGCCCGCGCGCTCGCAAAAGACGGCGGCGAGGTCAGCCTGGAGCGGCTGCAAAAGACAGCGGCGAGCGTCGCCGGCCAACCCCTTCGCTCGCTCGAACGCACGCAGCTAAATAAACCGCTCGCCGAATGAGCCTGAATGAACTTGGGAGCGACACCCCTCATCGTTCGCCGCGCCGCTGTGCACTAGTGTTCTCTCGCGGCGAACGCGGCGGCCGCGGCGAACAGAAAGAAGAATGAATGGAGTGGGCTTTTTCGCCGTCAACTGTCAACTGTCAACCGTCAACCCGCCGAGGCAGTTCAGCGCGCGGAGCGCTGTACGAGCTCAGTGATTCGTGTTGCAGTCTCGAGCGCGCGTAGACCGTCTTCGCCGGTTACGACAGGTTCGCTGCGCGTGCGAACGGCGTGCAGGAAGGCTGCGATCTCATCGCGCAAGGCATCGCCCTGATCGAACGATTCTTCTTCGATCGACACCTGAGCCGGCGATTCGACCGCTGCCGCCGCATCCTTCTTGCGGATGACGCTCAGAATCTTCTGCTGCATGTCGATGGATAGATACGCATCGTCCTGGAAGATGCGGATCTTGCGTTCCTGCTTGAGACTGATGCGGCTCGCGGTCGTGTTCGCGACGCAGCCCCCTTCGAACTTGATGCGCGCGTTAACGATATCGATCTCGCCCGAGAATACGCTTGCGCCGATCGCATCGATGCTTTCGATCGGCGCGCCGACGAGCTCCTGAATGAGATCGATGTCATGGATCATAAGGTCGAGCACGACGCTCACATCCGTGCCGCGCTGCTTGAACGGCGCCAAGCGATGCGACTCCACGAAGCGCGGCGCCTTCAGCCTTGCGATGGCCGCCACGACCGCCGGATTGAATCGTTCGAGGTGGCCGACCTGCAGCACACAGCCGCGCCGACGCGCGGCTTCGATGAGCTCGCGCGCTTCTAGCACGGTCGTCGCGATCGGCTTTTCCATCAGCACGTGAACGCCCTGCTCGAGCAGCTCGCAGCCGATCCGATGATGAAGCGGCGTGGGCACCGCGAGGCTCACGGCATCGACGCGCCCGATGAGCGCTCGATGATCCCCGAGCGCTTCGACTCCGAGCTCCCCCGCCACCTTCGCTGCGGCTTCGGCGTTCGCATCCACGACCGCAACCAACTGCGAGCCTGGCAGAGACGCATACTTCTGCGCGTGGAAGCGTCCGAGATAACCGACACCGATGACTGCGGTACGAAGCAATGTCTGACTCGAGGCCACGAAAGTTCTCTCTTAAAGCGCTGGCTGCGCCCGATCATAGTTGAACCCCCGCGCGCTCGTCCGCACCCGACTTGCGGCTGGCGCCCCGAGCCGCCAACATGCGCGCGCAACTTCTACAGTGATCGATCGGTCGAATAGAACATGAACACTGCCGCGAACGCTCCGGAACGATTCGAGTCGCCGATGCGGCGCCGCCTGCGCTTTGAGCTCGTGTTCGCGAGCATATGGCTCGGATTCGGCTTGTTCCTGCTGCCCGCGCTCATCTACGCCGTGGGTATCCTGCTTCTCGGACCCTATGGCGAGGGATCCGGGCTCGGCCGGTTCTACGCTGATTTTTTCGGCGATCTCGTCGAGCCGTCGGGCCGTGCGTGGGCGCTGGTCTTGGGCCCCCTCGTGCTGATCAGCGTGTTGCGCCTGCTTTTCTTGGACGTGCGCGCTCGCCCGTCTGCCGACGATGAAGCCGACGATTCGCCGCGCGCGCCCCCTCCGCCTGCGCGAGAGCACGCTCGAGTCGAGCCTCGTGTCTCGTTAGAGTAGCGCCCTTATGACAGAACGCGCTGCCTTCTGTGACGGCTGTCACAGTCTTGCGCGTCAATAATTCGCCAGTCGCGAGCACCCTGTAACCTTCCCGGCAATAACAACGAGAACTGTTTGATTTTCGTCTTTTTTTGATTGGGAAGGGTTGATTGACTTATGTGGTTCGCTAAGTGGTTTGGCGGACGGAGAAACGAGCACGAGGACGACGAGCCAGCACGCTTTTCTGCTCCGCACCCGATTAAGACCGCCTCGAAGGGGACAGCTTCCCCTGCGCCGCGCTCCGCCGCGGCTGTTGGTTCGGCTAAGAAAAACAAGGGGTTCGATCCGTACAATAGCGGCGCGTTCGAACGACGCAACGCATGGGAACGCACGCTTCGGCGCTGAATTAGGATTCGCAAGCGGCCGGTTCCGATCTGTCCGATCATCTCGCTCGGCCGCCGCCAACCCGGAGCACGCCGATCGTCTCACTCGACCCTTTCCATGGACACCGGAGGGGGTTTTAGGGGTTTCCCCCATGTCTGGCGCTCAGCGCGGCCAGTACAAGATCACCAATGCCGACACGCACAACCACATCCCGGCCTGCGCGGCGTGCCGCCAGGTCAGGCGCTTCAGCGTGGCATAGAGGCTCGTTCCCGCGGCCAAGGCGAGGAGCGTGAACATTCCCGCCCCCTGCAGCAACGGTCCGAATTCGCCGAGCACTTCCGGGTGCCGACCCTTGAGCACTAGGAAAATGATGATTACGCCCCCAAGACCGAACGTTATGGCGGCGGCAGAGCCAAAGATGATGGCGTTCAGTACGGCAAAGGGGCGCATTACGCTATCCAGCTGTAGTCGGGTCCACCGGGGCGGCGTACTTGATCGGCGTGCGGTGTCTCTCTAGCCTTTGGCATAGGATTGATTCGGAGCCGCCCTTCAGGGCCATTTCGTTCACGAGGAATTGAAACAGTGTATCAGCCGGCCTCAAAGGAACCCGCTTCCACCGCTCCGACACGTCGGCGCACCACTTTGTTCTTCAGCTTGCCGGCGCTGCTCGTCGTCTGCGGGCTCCTCGCGGGCACGGCGCAAGCCCCCGTCGCGAAGGCGGTCGCGACGACGAACACTTACGACTTGGCGCCGACCGAGCGCCAGCGCCGCGTGAGCAAGCTCGTAAGCAATGTCATCGAGCGCTCCCACTACCGACAATCGCCGATCAACGACCCCGTCTCCTCGCTCGTGCTCGACCGCTTCATCGAGCAGCTCGATGCCTCGCACAGCTACTTCCTCGCGAGCGACATCGCCGAGTTCGAACGCTTCCGCTACCAGCTCGATGAAGCCGTCGTGTCGGGACAGCTCGAGCCCGTCTTTACGATCTTCAACCGCTTTCAGCAGCGCAACCACGAGCGCATCGCGTACGCGCTCGAGCTGCTTGGGACGGAGCCGGACTTCACGGTCGACGAGTACTTCGACTTCGATCGCGCGAAGGCGCCATGGCCGAAGAACGAGGCCGAGCTCAACGAGCTCTGGCGCAAGCGCGTCAAGAACGACGCGGTCTCGCTCATGCTCACGGAGAAGACGTGGCCCGAGACGCGCGACATTCTGAAGAAGCGCTACGAGCGCGTGCTGAAACGCAACGAGCAAGTGACGAGCGACGACATCTTCGAGGTGTTCATGAACTCGTTCGCGCACGTGTTCGATCCGCATTCGAGCTACTTCTCGCCGCGCAACTCCGAGGAGTACAAGATTCAAATGAGTCTCTCGTACGAGGGCATCGGCGCGTCGCTGCAGCTCGTGGACGACTACGTCACCGTGCTCAACGTATTGCCCGGCGGCCCGGCCGCCGTGAACGGCACGCTCAATGCGAACGATCGCATCGTCGCCGTCGGCGAAGGCAAGAAAGGCAAGATGGTGGACGTCGTCGGCTGGCGGCTCGACGATGTCGTGCAGATCATCCGCGGTAAGGTCGGCACGACGGTGCGCCTACAAATCCTGCCCGCCGGCGCCGCACCAGGCTCGCCCGAAAAAACCCTCGAGCTCGTGCGCAATAAAGTGACGCTCGAAGCTCAGGCAGCTCAGAAGGAAGTGCGCAAGGTCAAGCGCAACGACCGCGAGCTCACGATCGGCATCATCAACGTGCCGAGCTTCTATCAAGATTTCGAAGCGAAGTCCGCCGGCGCGAAGGACTATCGCAGCACGACCCGCGACGTGCATCGGCTCATCGACGAGCTCAAGGCCGAAGGCGCGGAGGCATTGATCATGGACCTGCGGGGCAACGGCGGCGGTCATCTGACCGAGGCGACCGCGCTCTCGGGCCTGTTCATTCCGCAAGGCCCGATCGTGCAGCTCCGCGAGACCGGCGGACGCGTCGAGGTGCTCGATGACCCCGAGCCGAGCGTCGTGTGGGACGGCCCGCTCATCGTCCTCGTCGATCGATACAGTGCCTCTGCATCGGAAATTTTCGCCGCAGCGATTCAGGACTACGGTCGCGGGCTGGTCGTCGGCCAACAGACGTTCGGCAAAGGCTCGGTGCAGAATCTCTATCCGCTCGACCGGTACGCGCTCGGCACGGATCCTGGCTTCGGCCAATTGACCGTGACGATCGGCAAATACTATCGAGTGACCGGCGAGAGCACGCAGCATCGCGGCGTACAGCCTGACATCGCCATGCCGACCGCGATCAGCACCGAGGAAGTCGGCGAGAGCACGCGCGAGAGCGCGCTGCCGTGGGATCGAATTCGGCCCGTCGACTTCGGTAAAGAAGCGGCGCTGACGCAAGCAGTGGCTGCGCTCACGCAGGCGCATGAAGAGCGCATCGCGACGGACCCGGACTTCCGTCTCATGCTGGCCGACCTCGAATCGTACGAAAAGGTGCGCGCGCAGAAGAGGCTGTCGTTGAACTTGGCAAAACGCATCGCCGAACGCGAGCAGCTCGAGAAGGAGCGCCTGGATCGTGAGAACCAGCGTCGCGCCGCGCGAGGTGAACCGCCCGTCGAGAAGCTCGCAGACCTCGGCGACGTCGATCCGCCGGATCCGGTGCTCGATGAGACGGCGGAGATCGCCGCGGACCTGAGCCGCATGCAGGGGCTCTACCTATCGAGGGTGAAAGCGGAAGCCAGGCACGACTGAGGGTCGTGTGCCGCTCACGCGGCACACTGACCGTTGACAGTTGACGGTTGACAGTTGACGGTCAGAAGGGAGAATGCTTCTTTCAACCGTCAACCTTCTTCGTCGCTAGCAGCGCCCGATACACGCGCCTGAGGGCGTCTTCTTTTCTGGCTGTCAACCGTCAACTGTCAACCTTCTTCAGTATCAACCGTCAACCTTCTACTGAAGTAGTGCTCGATACACATCCCAGTAATCGTCGACGAGTACGTTGATGCCGGCGCGGTTTGCCGTCTCGAGGCCTGAGACGAGCGAGGTCGGCGCAGGAAGCGTTCCGATCGAATCGGTCAGCGGCACCGTATCCGCATCGCTCCGGTAGCTCGCATTCGCGCGTAACGCATCCGTGCGTTCCTTGAGGCCGACGAGATCCGAAGCCTTTCGCTCCACGATCGCGCTCGCATCTCGCAGCAGCGCGAGCAAGCGCCCGCAATCTTCGCGATCGCCGTAGCGCACTTCGAGCAGGCGTTTCGTCGTCGTCTCCTTGGCGAGCATCGCAAGGCCTCCTTGCGAGAGCGCGACGACGAGCTGTTGAGCGTAAGCGATGACAGCGGTGTTCACGACGCGCCGCCCATCGACCGAAATGCCCGGGAACGGAGGCGCCTCGGTTTCCTCGAGGTCTGCCCGCTCATCGGACAAATCGGTGATCTGCGTCACCGCGACATCCCATTTCGCGCGCTCTGTTTCGATCTCCTCCGCCAAGCGGCGCCGGCGGAAGTAGTTCCAGAACCCGCGCATCGATTCGAGCTTGCCGCTCAAGAGCTTGAGCTGCGCTTCAAGCACATCCGCGCTCGCACGTGCATCGAGAATGCGCCGATCGAGATCGGCCAACTGGCGCCGCCGGCCTTGATCGAACTCGATCAACTGGCGGCGCCGTTCGCGATCTTGCTGCTGTTGCTGGAGCTGCTCCGCGAAACGCTCGACCTTCGCCGCGCAGTTGCGCCACAGACCGCGCAGTTGGAAGTAGACGAGCGCGTGCGCGCCCGCTTCGGGATTACCGAGGTACTGCTCGAGCGCGGCGAACTGCTCGCGGGCCTGCTCGACGGCGAGCTCCTGCTCGCGCAGCTTCTCTTTGAGCCGGTAGTGCTCGTTCTGGAGCCGGGTCAGCTCCTTCTTGAGCTCCGCGCGATTCCAATAGAGTTGGAGCAGCCTCTCCTCGTGCTCGGGAGGCTCGCTGCCGGCGATGCGATGGCGTATCGTGTTCAGCCGATCGGAGATACTCATGCCAGGTGCCGAGCGTCACGCGTCTAGCTCGTCGCGCGAGCGCCGGGCGCTCGCGAGTCATTCTTCTACGTGCCGTGGAGCGCAGCACGGCCGGCAAAGCGGTGACCGCGTTCGACGCAATAGTCGAGCCACTTGTTCAACATCACGTTGCGCAGCCAACGGTCTCCCAGATCGCGGGCGAATTGCGAGCGGATCGACTCGAGCATCGCGTGACGATGCCATTGGGCGCAGGATTGCACCTCTGCTAGCCGCGCGTCGTGATACACCCGGATCTGCAGGTCCGGATCGGCGACGAGGCGTTCCGCCTCATCGAACAGGTATGTGAGCGAGAGCGTCGTCGTGTAGCGGCTGCGCTCTCCGAGCACGAGGTGCAGCGGACAATCTCCCTCGACTTCGGAGACGAGCGCGCCGTTCACCGTCGAGAGATTCGGCACGAGCCACGAGAGCCTGATGTAGTTGCTCTCGTACAAGGACATCAAGCTGACGAAGCTGCCTGGCCGCGAGCGCCAGCTCACGGGGCAATAAGTGTCGCTTTCGTAGGCTACATCGATCATGGGCCGAATATAGCACAGCATTTTTGCCGTGCTCCGGCCGGCATGAGACTTGCGTCACGCCCGCTCGCATACGCGAGCTCGAGCGATCGCACAGTGTGAACGATGCAGGGAATGGCGTATGGTTATTGGCCGGCGCCGGCGACGAGCGCGCCGGCGCGTGTAGCGTGTGATGTGTAAAGTGTGTTGATGAGGCTCATCCGGACCCACACTTCGCACTTCACACTTCACACTTTCTTCCGCCACACCAATATGCGATTGCGTGCCGGCATCGAATGGTCGGCGGTGAAGGTAAGTGCCGATTGTTTCGCGAGCGCGATCAGCGCCTGATCGTCGCGCAGGCCCATCTTCGGGTCGCGCGCTTTGAGGGTCTCGTCGAACGCGCGGTTTGAATCGCTCGTATACTGTCCGTTGCGGTTGAACGGACCATATAGACAAAATACGCCCTCGGGGCGAAGCACCCGGCCGACACCCTCGAACATCTTTTCGACCTCGGGCCAGCTCATGATGTGCGAAGTATTCGCACTGAAGACATAGTCGACGCGCTCGATCGGCCAGCTCTCCCGAGAGACATCCAACTCGATCGGACCGCGCACGTTCGGCAGCTGGGCTTCCTCGATCCAACTTTGGATCCCAGGATGATTTTCGCTTCGGTCCGTTGCGATCCATTGCACGTGCGGCAGATGCTCCGCGAAATAGACGGCGTGCTGTCCCGTGCCGGAGCCGATCTCGAGCACCTCGCCCGGCGCAATAAACCATTCTTTGATGACCTTGAGAATCGGATCGCGATTGCGATCACAAGCATCCGAATACGGCTTCATGGCAGTCGCAGGAAGTGAGTTCGATAGTGCTGCAGCTCTCTTATGGAGTCGCGGATGTCCTCGAGCGCGAGATGCGCCGAAGTTTTCTGATACGTGTTGAACACTTCCGGCGCCCACCGCTTGGCGAGCTCTTTCAACGTGCTCACGTCCAGGTTGCGGTAATGGAAATAGCGCTCGAGCTGCGGCATCTCGCGCGCCATGAAGCGGCGGTCCTGGCAGATGCTGTTGCCGCACATCGGCGAAATGCCTGGTTCGATCCACTGCTCGAGGAAGCTCAACGTCTGACGCTCCGCTTCCGCGACGGTGATCGTGCTCGCACGCACCCGCGCCGCCAAGCCGGACGCACCGTGTTGACGGCGGTTCCAATCGTCCATTGCATCGAGGACATCGTCCGGCTGATGAATCGCCAGCACCGGCCCCTCGGCAAGCACGTTGAGGTCTCGGTCCGTCACGATCGTCGCGATCTCGATGATGTGATCGGAGTCGGGTTTGAGCCCTGTCATCTCCAAATCGATCCAGATCAACCGGCTGGGATCCCGTACGCTCACTGTGCAAATACCTTATGAGGTGAATTCAATCGCGCTGCTCGCGGCGGCGCTCGCGGCACGAATCCGATAGGCCGCCCATGGACGCTGCCTACGCGAGAGTGCGTTGCCCATCATACCAGCAGACGTTAAGCTCGAAGCCGCTCTCGTGAATCCGGCTATCCTTGCCGGGTCGCTCTTCGCTGGATTCCTCGACATGCATTGGTTCACCGCGCTCTTCGTCATCGCACTCTTGAGCGGAGCGGCCGTCCGCGTATGGCTCAACCTGCGGCAAAGCTCGGCCGTGCGTAGGCATCGGGACCGCGTTCCGGATGCGTTCGCAAGCCAGATCGATCTCGCCGCGCACCAAAAAGCAGCCGACTACACGCTTGCGCGCGCGAGCTTGAGCCGCTGGGACCTCCTGCTCGATGTCATCGTCGCGCTGACACTTACGCTCGGCGGCGGCATCGATGCGATCGACCGGCTCTGGGGCAGACTCGATCTGCCGCTCGTCGCGCATGGAACGGCCGTCGTGCTCACGACCTTATTCGTCATCTCGGCAATCGGCCTACCCTTTTCCCTCTGGCGGACGTTCGGCATCGAGGCACGCTTCGGCTTCAACCGTATGACGATCGGCCTGTTCGTCGTCGACCTCCTGAAGAGCCTGCTCCTCAGTCTCCTGCTCGGCGCGCCGCTCATCTTCGTCATCTTGTTCTTGATGGATCGGGCCGGCGAATGGTGGTGGGTCTTCGCATGGCTGGTGTGGGTCGGGTTCACGATCTTCGTCACGTGGGCGTGGCCGACGTTCATCGCTCCGCTCTTCAACAAGTTCACGCCGCTCGCAGACGACGAGCTCAAGCATCGAACGGAGGCGCTCTTGCAGCGCTGCGGCTTCTCCTCGAAAGGCGTGTTCGTCATGGACGGCTCGCGACGCTCGGTTCATGGGAATGCGTACTTCACCGGTGTCGGGCGCAACAAGCGGATCGTCTTCTTCGACACGCTCGTCGAGCGTCTACAGATACCCGAGATCGAAGCCGTCCTCGCACATGAGCTCGGGCATTTCAAGCTGCACCACGTTCGAGTACGGCTCGTGCTCTCGCTCGCGCTGGGCCTCGTCGGCCTCGCGCTGCTCGGCGCGCTCGCACGGTGGCCCGCGTTTTATTCATCGCTTGGCGTGAGCTCGGCCGCCCCGCATACGGCGCTCCTGCTGTTCATGTTCGTGCTGCCGGCGTTCACGTTCTTCTTGACGCCGCTCGGCGCCTGGTGGTCGCGCAAGCACGAATTCGAAGCGGACGAGTTCGCTTCCCAACACGCCGACGCTCGGCAGCTCGCCGATGCGCTCGTGAAGCTCTATCGCGACAATGCGACGACGCTCACGCCCGATCCGTTGCACTCGGCGTTCTACGACTCGCATCCGCCCGCGCTCGTGCGGATCTCGCGCTTGCAACAACTCGCCCGCGAACGTGCATGAGCGCAGCAGAGCGCGACGTCCGTGTCGTCGAAACCTTCGGGCGGCGCGTCATCGTCGAGGACGGCCATGGCGAGCGAATCTCCGCGGAGCTCTTCGGCAAACGCTTGAGCTGCGTATGCGGCGATTTCGTCCGGATCCGAGATGCTCCTCACGATCGCGACGTTCCTCGCGTCGTCGCTGTCCATCCTCGACGAACTTTGTTTGCGCGGACGGACAGTCGGGGGCGTACCGAACCGCTTGCAGCGAACCTGTCGCTGCTCGCGGTCATCGTCGCACCTGAGCCGCGGCCCGATCCATACATCGCGGACCGCTATCTCGCCGGTGCGGCGCTTGCGGCGATCGAGAGCCTCGTCGTCGTCAACAAATGCGATTTACCGAGCGCACGAGAAGAAGGATTCGTCGCGTTCGTCGATGAGCTCTCGGCCGCGGGCTTCGAGGTCATTCGGCTCTCCGCACGAGAACCGACGAGTCTCGAGCCGCTGCGCGCGGGCTTGCGCGGGCATGTCGCGATGTTCGTCGGTCAGTCGGGCGTCGGCAAATCGAGCCTGACGAATCAGCTCGCACCCGCGTCGGCTCGCCCGACGCGGGCGCTATCGGAATCGACGCGGGAGGGTCGGCACACGACAGTGTCGACGGCACTGTTTCGGATTCCAAGGGGCGGCGAGCTCATCGACTCTCCCGGCGTTCGCGACTACGCACCGCCGCTCGTCGAAGACGCGCGCGTTCAAGTCGGTTGGCCCGAGATCCTGAAGCTCGCGTCCGAGTGTCGCTTCAACAATTGTCTACATCTGCGCGAGCCCGGCTGCGCAGTGACCGACGCGGTCGAGAACGGTGTGCTCTCGGCACGTCGATACGAGAGCTACAAGCGGCTCATCAACATCATGCGGGGCCTCGCACCGGAGTACGAGCGCCGCGGTTAGCTACGGACGCACAAGAAGAAAATCTCGCAAAGGGCGCGAAGCTCGCCAAGGTAAGACGAGCAGCAGGAAAAAGAGTTCTTCTTTCTCCTTCATACCTTCGCATCTGAAAATTTTTCTTGTCTGCTCTTCCTTTGCGAGCTTCGCGTGCCTTGCGAGAGTCTCTTTGGCCTTGCGCGACAGCCAGTCTGATCTGCCTCTACCCGAGGCGCTGTCGTCCGGCGATTGCGTGGGCGAGCGTGCCGCCGTCGACGTACTCCAGCTCGCCGCCGACGGGCACGCCGTGAGCGATGCGGCTGGGATTGATCTTGTAGCGCATGGCGATCTCCGCGATGACGTGCGCGGTCGCATCGCCTTCGACCGTCGTATTCGTCGCGAGAATCGCTTCCGTTACTTCGCCTTCCGCGAACAAGGATTCGAGCTGTGCGAAGCCGAGTTGGTCGGGGCCGATACCGTCGAGCGGCGAGAGATGTCCCATCAAAACGAAGTAGCACCCGCGATAGCTGCCGGACTGCTCGATCGCCGCCACATCGGCCGGCGACTCGACGACACACAATACCGAACGATCGCGCGACGACGACGCACAGATCGGACACAGCTCCGCATCCGCGAACATGCGACAGCGCCGGCATCGGCCAACCGCTTGCACCGCGCCCTGCAGCGCATCTGCGAGCGCGCTCGCGCCATTGCGATCCTTCTCGAGCAGATGAAACGCCATGCGCTGCGCCGACTTCGGACCCACGCCCGGCAGAGCGCGCAGCGCTTCGATGAGGCGAGTGAGGGAGGGAGGATAGAGCGACATGAAGGTTAAAGTGTCGAGTGTAAAGTGTAGGCGTGACGTGAGGCGCCTTCTGACACTACACCTTACACATCACACGTTACACCGATCTCAAAATGGCATCTTGAATCCCGGCGGCAAATTCATTCCGCCCATGACGCTCGACATCTTCTCCTGTGTCGTGCGCTCGACTTTCTGTACGGCGTCGTTGATCGCGGCGGCGATCAAGTCTTCCAGCATCTCTTTGTCGTCGCTGCTGACGATCGATGGATCGAGCGTCACGCGGCGCACTTCGTGCCGGCCCGTCATGACGACCTTCGCCATGCCGCCGCCGGCCTCACCCGTCACTTCGAGCGCCGCGATCTCTGCCTGCGCACGCTGCACGTTCGCCTGCATCTGCTGCGCTTGTTTCATCAAGTTGCCGATGTTGCCTTTCATTGGCGGTTCCTCGTGGGCGGCGCGGGGCGCGCCGCCGCTCGGTGTGATGTGTAATGTGTAAAGTGTAAAGCCAGAAGCGCTCGATCTGACCTTACACTTTACACTCTACACCTTACGCACTCTCATTCTCAGTCACTCTGTGGGACGCACCGATTCCGGATGCACTGTTGCGCCGAAGATGTCGCGCATTGCACGCACATTCGGATCGGTGTCGATTGCGGAGCGCGCTTGCTGGAGGCGCTCCTCGGCCGCCGCTTTCTCTTGGCGCGCGAGGGTATCGATCGCGGAGTCGATCGAGATGTCGAGCCGGACCGGCTCGCCGTAGTAGGCAGACAATGCCTGCTTCAGCTTCTCTTCCAGCGCGCTCGTGCGAAAGTGCTCGCCTTCGGCATCGAGCTTGAGCTGCACTTTGCTCCCTTGCTTGCCGACGAGCGCGCAATGCGAAGCAAGCTGCTTGACCATGCCCTGCAGATTCATGCGCGCGAGGATTTCGGCCCAGTCCTCTGTCGCTCCCGCCGGCTTCGCCTCCGCATTGGAGCTCGTGCTGCCGGAGGGCTTCGGCGTCGTTTGCGCGGGCGGCGGGACCGCTCGCAGCGGCGTCGGCCGCGGCGGAGTGTGCGTCTGCGCATTCGCGCTTGCGAGATCGAACGCCAACATGCGCAGCAGCACCATTTCGAAGCCCGCCCGTGCGTCGGGGGCAAGCTCCAAGTCGCGACGTCCGATGATCGCGATTTGATAAAAGAGCTGCGCATCCTCCGGCGAGATGGCCGAAGCCAGGCGCTTATACGCTTCGACGTCCTCCGCCTCGTCCATCTGCAGATCGGGCACGGCTTGCAGCAGTGCGATCTTCTGCAACACCGCGGCGATCTCGCCCAACACCTCGCGGTATTCCGGCGCACGCTCATCGAGGCGCTCGACCCGCTCGATCACTGTGCGCGCGTCGCGCGCGGCGACCGCCTCCAGAATCTCGAACACCTGAGCCCGATCGAGCGTGCCGAGCATCATGCGCGTGTCTTCCGCGGTCAGCTTCGCGCCGCCAAATGCGATCACCTGATCCAACAAGCTCAGCGCATCGCGCATGCTGCCTTCGGCCGCCCGCGCGATCAGCCGCAGCGCGTCCGGCTCGAACTCGATCGCCTCCGCGCTCGCAATTTCCGACAGGCGCTTGAAGATCATTCCGGCGGGGAAGCGCTTCAAATTGAACTGCAAGCAACGCGACAACACGGTGACGGGCAGCTTCTGCGGGTCGGTCGTCGCAAGCAGGAATTTGACGTGCGGCGGCGGCTCTTCGAGCGTCTTAAGGAGGGCATTGAACGAATGCGTCGAGAGCATGTGCACCTCGTCGATGAGGTACACCTTGTAGCGACCGCGAGCGGGCGCGTACTGAACGTTATCGAGCAGCTCGCGCGTATCGTCGACCTTCGTGCGCGAAGCCGCGTCGACTTCGATGAGATCGACGAAGCGCCCCTCGTCGATCTCACGGCACGCGCTGCACACGCCGCAAGGCGTCGCCGTCATCCCCGTCTCGCAATTGAGCGACTTCGCGAGAATGCGGGCGATCGTCGTTTTTCCTACGCCGCGCGTACCGGTGAACAAGAAGGCGTGATGAACCCTCCCCGTCTGCAGCGCATTCACGAGCGCCCGCATCACATGCTCTTGGCCCGCGAGCTCGCTGAAGTTACGCGGGCGCCATTTTCGAGCTAGGGCGAGATAGGACATGTCGGTGAGCGGTGACTCGCGGACGGCGGACGGTGAAAGAGATTGGGGGTCGATTCTACACAACCGACGCTGCCTGACGTTGCCGGACGAACTCGGCGCTTGGAACGTGCGCCGTCCGCCATTCACTGCCGCGCAGAGCACGGCTGGAGGCGACCCACGCCGGCACCTCTCCGGCGCCCGACATGACCGCTACCGTTGCTCCCTTCCGGGCCTGGCGGGGTTCGCGGGTAGTCGTCGCGGAGAAACCGACGTGAGCCGCCATTGAGAGAACCGATCGGCGGCTGCGCACCGAGCATGAGCTCGGCCGAATGTGGCGGCGGACTATAGCAGGAAGGGTGAATGGCGGACAGCGGACGGCGGACGGTGAGGAAGAAGGTGCCGCGGCGGCTTTGTGTTTCACCGTCCGCCGTCCGCCGGTCACCGTTCACTCGGCCGCGCGGTTCACCCGCGGCCGCGGTATCCAGCGACGCCTTGATCCGGAATCCAGAGGTCCGCCGGCG
>JBDZVE010000001.1:21406-114460 GCA_040255535.1 Lysobacterales bacterium
CCGCGGCCGCGGTATCCAGCGACGCCTTGATCCGGAATCCAGAGGTCCGCCGGCGGTCGTCCTGTTTGCCAGAAGACATCGATCGGCATGCCCCCACGCGGATACCAATAGCCCCCGATGCGCAGCCAGCGCGGCGCGAGCACATCGACGAGACGCCCGGCGATCGCGAGCGTGCAGTCCTCGTGGAACGCGCCGTGATTGCGGAACGACCCCAGGAACAGCTTCAACGACTTGCTCTCGATGATCCAGCGGCGCGGCACGTAGTCGATGACGAGATGCGCGAAATCGGGCTGCCCGGTGATCGGGCAAAGCGACGTGAACTCGGGCGCGGTGAAGCGCACGAGATACGTTTTCCCCGCATGCGGATTCGGCACGCGCTCGAGCACCGCTTCATCGGGCGATTCCGGCCATGCTACCGGGCGGCCCAGTTGGGTGAGCGGCAGCTTGCGCTTCGATCTACGCGTTGCCATTGGAGCACGTTCCTACAATGTCTCCGAGGCGAAATCCGCCAACCGCGAGCGCTCGCCGCGCATCAGGGTAATGTGTCCCGCGTGCGGCCAACCGCGGAAGCGGTTCACGACGTAGGTAAGGCCCGACGTCGTCTCGGTGAGATAAGGCGTATCGATCTGCGCGATGTTCCCGAGACAGACGAGCTTCGTGCCCGGACCCGCGCGCGTCACGAGCGCCTTCATCTGCTTGGGCGTCAAGTTCTGCGCTTCATCCAAGATCAAGAACCGATTCAAGAACGTCCGCCCGCGCATGAAGTTGAGCGAGCGGATCTTGATTCGGTTGCGCAGCAAGTCGTTCGTCGCCGCTCGCCCCCAGTTGCCGCCCTCCTGACTTTGCGTGAGCACCTCGAGGTTGTCCATCAGCGCGCCCATCCAAGGCTCCATCTTTTCTTCTTCCGTGCCGGGCAGAAACCCGATGTCCTCGCCGAGCGGAATCGTCACGCGCGTCATGATGATCTCGCTGTAGCGATTGCTCTCCAACGTCTGCGCAAGGCCGGCCGCGAGCGTCAGCAGCGTCTTGCCGGTACCGGCGGGACCCAGCACGGTGACGAAATCGATCTCCGGATCGAGCAGGAGATTGAGCGCGAAGTTCTGTTCTCGATTGCGCGCCGAAATCCCCCAGACGCTGTGCCGATCATTACGATAGTCGCGCACGAGCTCGATCACGGCGCCCTTCTCGTCGAGCGTTCGCACGATCGCCTCGAAGCCATCGGCGTCCTTCTGGAATAGGAATTGGTTGCTGTGCCATTCCCGCGCCATCGGACCTTGCACGCGATAGTACGTTCGCGCGTGCTCCTGCCAGGACTGCATGTTCTTCCCGTGCCGCTCCCAGAAATTCGCGGGCAGCTCCTGAGAACCCGTGTAGAGAAGATCCGCATCCTCGATCGTCTTGTCGCTGTAATAGTCTTCCGTGTGGACGCCGATGATCGCGGCCTTGATGCGCAGATTGATGTCCTTCGACACGAGCGTCACGCGCGCATCGGAGAACTCCCGCTGCAGCGCGAGCGCCTGCCCCAGAATCGCGTTGTCCGCCCCATGCCCCGGCAGCGTCTCGGGAAGGCCGCTGTTTATCACCTTCGTCTGGAAGAACAGACGCCCGCTCGGCTGCTTCTTGCCGCCGTTCGCGTACTTGGCTGACGGCAACTCGAGGCCCTGGTCGATCTGCGCCTTCGTCGCATTCGCCATGAGCTCATCGAGAAAGCGGCTCACTTGGCGCACGTTGCGCGCGGCCTCGGACAACCCCTTCTTACCCGCGTCGAGCTCCTCGAGCACGATCATAGGTATGAAGATGTCGTGCTCCTCGAAGCGAAAAATCGCCGTGGGATCGTGCATGAGCACGTTCGTATCGAGCACGAAGATGCGCCGCTGGCCGCGCTCGGGCACGGCGCGCACGCGCTTCTGATCGGAAACTTGGCCTTTGGGCATCTGCAATCGGGAACGCGATGTGATGTGATCGAAAGTTCGCTATAGCGCCCGCGCGGCGGCGAGCACTTCGTCGGCATGCCCCGGCACCTTCACCTTGCGCCATTCGTGCCTCAGCACGCCGCGCTCGTCGATGAGGAACGTGCTGCGCTCGACGCCCATGTACTTGCGGCCGTACAGGCTCTTCTCCTTGTAGACATCGAACAGCTCGCAGACTGTGCGATCCTCATCGGCAAGCAGGTCGAAAGGAAAGCGCATCTTCGCCTTGAACTTCTCGTGCGAGGCGAGGCTGTCGGGCGAAACGCCGACGATGACCGCACCCGCCTTCTTGAAGGATGGATACAGGTCTCGGAACGCCTCGCCTTCCTTGGTGCATCCGGGCGTATTGTCCTTCGGGTAGAAATAGACGACTAGCTTCTTGCCCGCGGCGTCGCTCGACTTCCATTTCTTGTTTCCCGTGGCGACGCACGCGAACGCGGGAACTTTCTTGCCTAGCGCAACCGGCATGTGCCTGTGAAACCTCTGCGGGGGTGTATCGGATGGGATGGCATCGTTCGCCAAGCGTAAGGCGAATCAGCTTTTCACGGGCTCGAGGATCGCATCGAGATTGAGCTGATCGCAGAGATCCATGAACTCCTCGCGCAGCGCGGCGATGTGGATCTTCCCAGGGATGTGGACCATCATTTGCACGGAGAACATCGGCGCGCCGGTGTGGGCCGCCGCGTAACTGCGCGTGTTGAGCTCCGCGATGTCGATGCCGCGCGAGCTGAAGAAGCCGGCGAGATGATGGACGATGCCCGGCTGATCAAGCGATACGACGTCCACCGAGTAGGTCACGACGTCCTTGCGGGCCGGGCGCTGCTCGGTGCGGCGGACGCTGACGGTGATGCCGGTCGAATCGCTCAGCTTCTTGAGCTCGGTCTCGAGCTTCGCGAGCGTATGCCAGTTGCCGGAGACGAGGAGCAGCATCGCGAATTCGTTGCCGAACGCGCTCATACGGCTGTCGACGATGTTGCCGGCGCACTCGAGCACGGCGCGCGTCAGATCGTAGATGAGTCCGGTGCGATCGCTGCCGAGCGCGGAAATGACGATGAATTGCATTCAGAAGCCTGTTTCTTCAACCGTGAGAAGGTGTAACGTGCGCGGCTAGAAGCGCATGCGCCCCTTCGACCCTACACCTCACACTAGACACGTTACACTTCCGCCGGGCCACGGGCGCGGCGGAAGGCGCACCGCCGCCGGACGGCGGCTCGAGCGGGACCACCCGCGAGTGATTAAGCGCGTCAGTTTACAGGGTGAGGCAGCGGGGAGCCATCCCGCGCTTGCTCGTCCTGCGCTGCGCCAGTAGGATCGCGACACCTTTTTTCCAGCTACCTTCCACGGCTTAGTCCATGTTCAGCGGCAGCATCGTAGCCATAGTGACGCCCATGCAAGCGGACGGTGCGGTCGACTTCGACGCGCTCGACCGGCTGGTCGAATTTCATGTCGAAAACGGGACCGACGGGATCGTCGCCGTCGGGACGACGGGCGAGTCGGCGACGCTCGACATCGAAGAGCACATTGCGGTCATCAGCCGCGTCGTCGTGAAAGCCGCGAAGCGCCTCCGCGTCATCGCCGGCACCGGCGCGAACTCCACGAGCGAGGCGATTCACTGGACGAAGCTCGCGAAGGATGTGGGCGTCGATGCATGCCTACTCGTCACGCCCTACTACAACAAGCCCACGCAAGAGGGCCTGTACCGCCATTTCCGGGCGATCGCCGAGGCGGTCGATATCCCACAGCTGCTCTACAACGTGCCCGGCCGCACGTCATGCGACATGAAGCCGGAAACCGTCGCTCGGCTTGCCGAAATCCGCAACATCGTCGGCATCAAGGAAGCGAGCGGCTCGATGGAGCGCAATCGAGAGCTCTTGGGGCTGGTGGGCGAGCGGTTCTGCCTCCTGAGCGGCGATGACCAGATCGCGGTCGAGAGCACGATCGCCGGATTTCGCGGCGTCATCTCCGTCAGCGCAAATATCGCTCCCCGTCAGGTCAAAGCCGCGATCACCGCCGCGCTCGAGGGGAACGTCGACACCGCGCGCAGCTTGAACGAATCCTTGAAGCCGCTCCATCGAGCCCTGTTCGTCGAGTCGAATCCGATTCCGATCAAGTGGGCGCTCGCCCGAGTCGGCATGATCGGCGAGGGCATCAGACTGCCCCTGACGCCGCTCTCACCGCAGTTCCACAGCCAGGTTCTGGAAGCGGTGCAGGCGGTGGGGATTGGGTTTGCCTGATAGATGCGCGGCCGCGCCCAGCGCCGCCGGCATGTGTGGCGCACCAGCGCATGTGTAAAGTGTCTGGTGTAAGGTGCAAGGTCGGATAGGTGCGGCGCTCGCGCATGGCGCGGCGGGCACGTGTGTGGATGTGTAAAGTGTCTGGTGTAACGTCAGATGGGTGCGGCGCTCGCGCACGGCGCGGCGGGCACGTATGCGGATGTGTAAAGTGTCTGGTGTAACGTCAGAAGCGCGCTGCGCGTTCGGGTTCTGACCCTACACTTTACACCTTACACTTCACACCAAAACGGATGTGCGGAGTAACGCGCTGGCGGTCCAGCGCCCGCGCTCAGGTTGGCACGTAGGCCGACAAAGAGCTGACATTTACGAATCGGAGAGGTGGCCGAGTGGTCGACTAAGTTCGCTGGGAGCGAACTTGAACGATTGACGAGCACGGCTCGGCAATCGGCCCCAACGGGGCGGAGCACATGGACGTGCGGAGTAACGCGCTGGCGGTCCAGCGCCCGCGCTCAGGTTGGCACGTAGGCCGACAAAGAGCTGACATTTACGAATCGGAGAGGTGGCCGAGTGGTCGAAGGCGCTGGACTGGAATTCCAGTAACATCTTCACGGGTGTTCGTGGGTTCGAATCCCACCCTCTCCGCCAAATCAACAACTTGCGAAGCCGGCGACAGACCGGCGACAAGGATCTCCGAGCGGCTTGTTTCCATTTTGTTTCCACTCTGGCCCATAAGCGCGGCCATGCGATCGCTCGCGCCGTGGCGCGCCTTCGGGACCGCATGCGCGTAGGTCGTGAGCGTGATGTGCACGTTCGCGTGCCCGAGCGCCTTCGACACCGTGACAACGTCGACACCCGCAGCGAGTAAGTTGCTCGCGAAGGAGTGCCGTAGGTCGTGATAGCGGACCTGACGAATGCCAGCCCGCCGAAGCGCTCCGTGCAGGCCGCGCTGTAGCAATGCACTCGCCTGCATCGGCAGACCGCGTACGGATGGACACACGAGATCGAGCGGGTTGGTCTCAGCGTTCTGAACGCGCACACGCCAAGCTTTCAGCATCGAGAGCAGCATCGGCGGCAGTTCGATCGTGCGGCGGCTCGCTGACGTCTTGGGCTTCGAGAACTTGCCTCGGCGTTGCTGACGGCGAATCTCCGCCGTTCCCCTCTGCCAATCGATATCGCCCCACTGAAGGCCGAGCACTTCGCTGATGCGAAGGCCGCAGAAGATCGCGAGCGCGATCGGGATGCGGTACGGGTCCAGCGAATGCGCCAGCACCGCGCGCAGTTCATCGGGGCTGAGTACATTTTCGACGATGACGCGTGACTCATCATCGCCCTGCTCGCTCGGCAATTTCTCGATGCGCGTGGCCGGGTTGTGCGTGAGCAGTTGGTGATCGCCCGCATAGCCGAAGATCGAGACCAAAATGCCCAGACACTTGTTCGTGGTTCGTGGACCTGGCTTGAGCGGCTTGAGGCGCGCGTTCGGGTTCTGCGCTTGCAGCTCGAGGCGCTTCGCATCTCGAGCGGCGGTGATCACCGCGGGAAGTTGCTCGGCGCTCATCTCGCTACGGAATTGCTCGATGTCCATGCGCGAGATGGATTCGATCTTCCGCCTGCCAAAGTACGGCAGTAGGTAGCACTCAAGCATGGTGTTGTAGTCGTCGAGCGTTGACTGCCCGATCTTCACCTTGCTTTCGATCCATCGCTTGGCGAGCTCCGCAAACGTGAGCCGCTGCCGCCCGGGCGTGAACGTATGTGCCTGCACTTCTGCAAGGCGGCGCTGCAGCAACGCGTGCGCAGCACGCCTCTCAACTGCCATCGTCTCGAAGGCTCCTTTCGGTGCTTCGATTCGGCGCCGGCCGTGTTGGTCGCGGAAATCTGCCACCCATCGGCCGCGGTACTTTCTAACTGTCGCCATGATTCTCTACCCTCCATTGTGAGCGCCCCTGGGGGTCGCCCGCTGCTTGTGGGCTGTGTAGCGACAGCCATCATTTATCCCGGGTCTTCCGGTTTAAATTCTCGACGACCGCCTGAGCGATCCGCTGACCGCGTTCCTCGTGCGCCTGTCCCTCGGGGCTCTTCGCCGCGGGCGCCGCGGTAGAACGTCCTTGGGCTTCCATCTCTTGCTCGTGGAGCGCGAGTTCCCTCAAGCCATTGCTCGGCCGGCCGGCCTCCTCCCACAGTTGTGTAAAGGTCTTGGTCGGCTTGTAGTCCGGACTCAGCGCTTCGAAAGAGCTTTGCGGTGTCTTCATCGAGTTACCCTCCCCAATCACGCCGCCGCCTTCTGCCGCGGTTGAGCCTCGCTCGCCTCTGTTTCTCGAGCCAACAGCTTGATGGCCAGCGCGTGCGCCTCCATGCGTTCGTTGATAGCTGACAGCGATCCCGCCAGCGGGCAGATCGTGACGCCGTCGCCGTGCGGCACCCGGCGTGACTTGAGAACGGCACACGTAAGCAGCACGAGATCGAAGGTATCGTAGAGACTGCTGGCGATATCGTTCGCGGCTCTATCGGCAGCGCTTCCTGGCAGCAGTGAGCCCAGGTTCTCGACTCCCTTCGCGATGGAATCCTTAGCGGCAACGACTGCGGCCGATACAGACTTGAGTTCGCAGCGTTGTCCCTCGTCCTCTCCGAACGAGGCCCGGGCTGCGCGCAAATTGAGAACCGCAGACTCGATGTGCTCGGACGCGGACCGGAGCTGAATCAGATCCTCGCTGAGCTTTGTGGCATTCTTCGCCTTAGCCATTTGTCTTCTCCACAGTAGTTGACGGTGGTTAGCCGCTTGCCCCTGTTAACGGCAGAGGGCAGGCGGCGCTTTATCGCTAGGAGCGTTTGCCGCCTACGCTTTTCAGGTATTGATCGATCGCGCGGCGGATGATCTCGCTCACCGGAGCGCCCGTCTTTTCCTTCAGCTTTTGCAGCTTCTCGTGCTGCTCGTGCGTCAGGTAGACCAACACCTGCTTTACGTTGACCGGTTTCTTTGGCATAGCCTCACTCCATGCAACGAGGCTAATAGTAGCCAATATTGGTCGAGATGAATGTGAGATGTGACAATAACCCCGAAAAAAACTCGAGCCCTTAGGCTAGGTCCAGGAGCAGCACCGCAGACACCTCATTGAAACTGAGCTCCCACCGTCTACCTGCTACCTTGAAAAGGTGTGAGCCGCAGCCTTCAATCGTCATGCAGTCGTTCATTGCTGGCGCCAGTCCTAGGTTCTTGGGCCACCAAAACGCCAGGCCGGGCGGCTTGACTTGCGAGATCACGTCCAGCGCCGCACCCACAAACTCCACGCGATACTGAACCGTCACGTTACTGTCTTTCATAAGGGAAGCCCTTTCCTTTGTGCTCAGCGTAATCCCGGGATTTGACTGAGTTCACCCCGCCGAGCCGCTTGCTGGCGCATCTGTTCGTACTGCTCGGTGGCAGATTGCCGTGCGAGATCCTCGAGCTCCTCCCACGTGAGCTGCACCGGAATTGGATCGCCGTTCGGCTTGAAGCGACCACTCGGCACCACACCCCTACTGACGTACAGGCGCAGGCCGCTTTCATCCGGTGCCGTGCGCCAATATCCCGTTAGGCGAATGTTGTCGGTTGCCTGAGCTTGCAGCTCGCTCGTTGAAGTGCCAGGCGATGGTTCCACGGGACCGGCGTAGGCGAAGCTTCTCAGAAAATGGCTCGCGCCCTCGTCCACTACATCGGCGTCGAGACCAGCCGGCACACGATAGATTTGCCCGCGAAACTCGCTGAACGTGTAGCGGCCGAGAGCAATGTCTTGCGCGGCTCTCTTAATCGCATCTTCGTAGCTCGCACCATTGATCATGTAGCCCACGGCCGTGCGTTCTACCGAATCATGGATGTCGACCACGACCTTCGTCGCGGCGCCGTCGAACGTCGAAGTGAATTCAGCCAGCTCGTCGCGAACGTCAGTGCGCAACGCATCGAGACTATGGCCTCCTTTGATCAGAAGCTTGAGCTCCTCGTCCGTCTTCTGCGACATCAGCGCGAGCGTGTCAGCCGCGCCCGCCGGGATACCTGAGCCGATGACGTTCGCTGCACTCGGCAGCTTCGGGGATAGTTGCCGATAGACTTCCGGCCAGGATCGGCCCCACCGTTGGAACTCACTAGCCATCGCCGTCGCAAGCGTCTCTGCACCCTGCGGCCGCGTGAGCCGCGTGACGAGCGCATCGGCATACGAGGCCGGCAGCACATCGAGCGACTGGATGCCGAGGCGCTCCTTCTCGGCGCGCACTGCGTTCAAGTACTCGCCCGCCGCCTCGCCCATCTCATCGCCTTCGGCTTCCTGGAACGCGTTCCACGCGGCGCGCACGCTCGGGGAATACGTCGCCAAGTAGCCGCCGGCGTCCTGCTCACGCTGGCGCAGAATCGCTTGCGCCTGCTGCTGCACGATCCCGAACAGTGCGAGCTGATCGGCTGCACCCTCGACTTGCTTCGGCTTGAAGCTCTCGACGGTTTGCGAGATCTCGCCGATCGATGACTGATGAAGCGCGGCGAGCTTCGGCGCGAGGTTCGCGAAGTTGAGCGCTTGTTTGTAGCGCTGCTCGCCTTCCTGCTGTCCGAACGCCGCGACGAGCGCATCGCGCGAGGGAACGTTGTCGATCGGCATGCCGGCGGTTGCGGCCGCGCGGATGTCGGCGAGCTGATCGTTGAGCGCTTGGCGCACCTCGACGAGACTCGCTTTCTTCTCCGCCTCGCGTCGATTGATCTCCGCCTCGGCTTGGTTGCGCAGGAGCTGGCGCTGCTCGAAGGTGAGCGCACGCACGGCGAGATTGCTCGTCTTCTCGTCGTTGATCTCCTTGAGCGCCTCGTACGGATTCGCGCGAATCATGCCCTGCACCGCCGCCGAGCCGAGCTTGACCTGCCCTTCCTGGATGAGCTTCGCTTGCATCGCCTCCGGCAATCCCGAGGCCCGGATCGCGGTGAGCTGCTCGGCGGCAAGCGTCGGGAACTCGTCGGGCCGAAACTCTGCGGCGATCCGCGCCTGGTCGATCGAGCGAGCGAGGCCGTTCACCTTGAACTCGACCCCGCGCTGCGCCTCGAAGCCGAGCGCATCGGACTGCAGCCCGAGCCGCACTTGCGAGAGTCGATCCTTAAGCCAATTGCGCGAGGCCTCCGTCGGCGCTTGCTTGATGAGCTCGTCGGCCTGTGTGTCGAATTCGGTGAGCGTCTGCACCGCGAAGCCTTCGGCGCTCTCACTCGCGGCTTGCTGGCGCTTCGGCAATTCCTCGAGCCAGCGCGAGCGCACGCTCATCACCTGCTCGTTCGCCCACACGGCCGCGCGCTCTTCGGCCTTCTGCCGCTCGAACGCTTTCAGTCGGAGCTGATCGTTCGCAACACTCTCGAGCGCTCGACCGACCGCGGCGATGCCCTCACCCGAACCGAAATTCACGGGCCGAAAACTCGGTCGCGGCGTGCCCGTCTGTTGTTCGTAACGATTGATACGCGGCATGACTCTTACCTCCGTCCCGCGCGGTACTGAGCGACGCGATCGAGCAGATCGATCGTCACGAGGCTGCCTGCGACGAGCCACGGACGCGATTCGAGCATCTGCGCGACAGCCGGATCCGCATCGGCCATCGTGTCCAAGAGTTCGTCGACGCGAGCCATACGTGTGTCGAACTCCGAGCCCCACCGCTCGCGCAGTCGTGACGCCACGCTGTTCACATGCCGCTCGGAGTCCTGCGCTGTTTGCACCTCACGTCGCAGCCGGTTCGCCTCATCCACGATGACCCGTCCGTGCATCGCGGGGATACCCGCCGCTTGGAACGCAGTCGCGATCGCAGTGTGCGCGGCGAGACTGTCTTCGCCGTCGATCGACAACTGGTAGCCGTGAAGCTCGGTGGGCGGTTTCATCGACTCTTCGTACTGCTGCGTGAGACGCTCCTCCATCGTGGGATATGGATTTGGAGCCGCGATCTGCTCGCCAGCGATGACACGGTGCAAGTACTCGACGCGGTCAAGGTAGTGCGCTTGATCGACCCGGCCAGCCAGACGCTCGTTTCGGAGCGTATCGAGCGCAGCCTGCGCCTCCTGCGGATTCGCGGGCGTGCTCGAAAGATCGGGTAAGGCGGGTGCAGGCGTCTGCACGGGCGTAGTTGTCTCCACGGTGGTTACCTCATGCCGCTTCCGGCGGCTCTGGATCTGGTTGCGGTTGATGCATCATGACGAGCTCGTGCTCTCCCTTCCCGCGACGGGCAAGCGTTGGAAGCTGCCGTGCGGTGTAGGGTGTCTCCACGCCCGTGAAGCCGTTCCACTTGCCATCAGTGAACCCGAAGAGGCGCTGCTCGATGAGGGCCTGCAAGTGATGTGGATAGAACATGTCAGGCACGTGAAAGTGCTGCTGAGACATCGGCAGAATGCGCGCGTTGTCCTCCAGCACATTGCGGTAGGACTTCGCGAGCGCTTCCACGGCCTTGTCGAGCTCGGCGAGATGCCGATCGCGTTGGGTGAGCTCCTCATCCATCTTGCGCGCTTGGGCCAACGCAGCATCGCGCTGTGCCCTCGTGGCGAGCTGCTCGGCTTGTGCCTCGGCTCGGCGTAGCGCTTCCTCCAGACGAGCTACGGTTTCGCGAGCTTCGGCTCTTCGCTTCTCCAGCCGCTTGAGCTTCACCTCGTCGGCCGCGATGCTGAAGTAATCGCGATCGAACTCCGCGTTGATCGCATCGAGTTCAGCCTGCGCGGCCGGCACGTCTTTCTCGCGGAGCACGCTCGCGAGCTTCACAAAATCATCGACGGTCTTTGGTTGGCCCACCGCTCTCTCCAAAAATTCACGAATGCGCTGCTGAATGCCCATGCTCCCCCCATCACGCGTTGAGGCCCGTTTTGCCGAGACGCGCCTCCAATGCTTCGACACGATCCTCGAGCGTTGCTGCCCGCGGCTTTGAAGCTTTCTTCGACGCATCGTCCAACCGGCAGCGCACACTCCAGGGCGCGCCATCAGGACCGGAGGCGCTAAACCAGTACACGCCCGGCGTCAGAGCGATTCGATACGTTCCCGATTCGCGCATCGTCTTCACGCTTCGAGGCAGCTCGAGCACGCCATCGGATCGGCGAGGCTGATGAATCAACTCTACAGACGTCGAGACGCCCTCCCGGTGCAAGAAATTTCCCTCGATGTGCACGTACGCCATGCCGCCGGGCCATTCCTTGTGCTCGCTCTCCCCGTACGATAAGCGCTGTGTCGTGTTCGTCATGCTCTCTCTCCTCATTGCTCGCTACATCTGCGCGTATCGGCGTCGCTGCCGGCGCGGGCTGTACTTTCCGACCGCAAACTCCCTCGCGGTCGCAACGCCATAGTTCTCCGAACCAACCGCTCGCAACACGTCCTTGAGCTCATCCGCGAGCCGTGGTTCTGGCTCGACGGGCGAAGCATTCGGCTTGCCTTCATCGACCGCATCGCTCGTCACCTGCTTTGCCCTGCGCTTCACTGCTGCACCTCACGTCAGCGCGTACTTCGGCCGAGTGCCTTCAACCGCCACGCGAATCGATTTCTTCGACGCGAGCCACAGCGCGCCACACGCTGCATTCGCTGCATCGTCATGCGATCGCGGCGGATGGTCGACGAGATCGCCGCGGCCACCAGCACGAGGCCTGCGCTCGAGCAAGCGCAGCTGAATCGCGAGCTGCGGAACGTCGAGCAAGCGCACACGCCCTTGCGCGAACAGCGGAAGCGTCTCGAGGTAAATCTCGGACTTGTCGAGATCGGCCGGCTCGTACGTCATACCGTACTTTCGGAACATGCTCGCGACCCACTCACCCGCGTATCGATCGCCGGAGACCTGCCGCAGACCGAAGGCGCGGATCGTTTCGCTGAATCGCTGCACGACCGTCTCCGGATCGAACGGCGGCGGCTGGATCAACAGTCGATCGAGAATCACGCGCTCGTCGTCCTCTCGATGCGCAATGCCGAGCGTCATCGCGTCATGCCGGCCACCTGACGGATCGCAGAAGGCGACGTAGGCCTTGCGAGGTTGGAACGGCAGCTCTCGACGCTGCGGCTCGATCGCTCGATCAATCAGCTCATCGTCGAGGAACTGAGCGATGTCCTCGCGGAACTCGGCGTCCCACTCGCTGCGAGCGGCGATCGGATCCTCCGCACGAGCACGCTCGATCACCTCAGCCTTGATCGTCGGATTGAGCACCGGTCCACCCGCCTTGATTACGAGCACAGGCAAAGGCTGCGCGTAATGAGATCGAAACATCTCCCACAGATGACCGCGGCGAGAGTGCGGCGATGAGAAGCCGAGCAACCGGCCGCCCAGGTTCGCAAGGCCCGGGCGCACAGCACGCACGAGCTCGACGTCGGGATTGGCGCTCAGGTCGCTCCTGTAATACGCCAGCTCATCTAGCAGCACGCACGCGAACGAATAGCCACGCGTCGAGCGGAATGAGCCGACGTGCACCTCGAGCACGACGCGATGAGCGAAGGTAACGCTCTCGGCCGTCTCATTCGTCACTTCAGCGGCGATGATGGGCGAGTCGTGGATCAGGCCCTTGCAATAGTTCATCAACTGGCGCGCCTGGCGCCGATCGGACGCAATGAGCGCCACTGTCGCAACTTCGCCCGGTCCGAGACTCGCGCTGTAGTCAGGCAGCGCTGCATGCACACCGCAGGCCGCACCGAACAGCGTGCCGCCGGCGCGACGTGGCTTGATCAGATAAGCCTCAGAGAACGGCTCGCTCGGCGCCGTCTCTCGGCCCGTGATCTCTCGGTAGAACGCGAGCTCAGCCTCATCGAGCGGCAGGCCATCGAGGATCTTCGCCACCGTGCGCCACGCCCAGAACGATTCGCCGGCGAATGTGCGCCCGAACAGATCCGGGTCGAGCATGGCTTCGTAGAGCGGCTTCACGCGATCGCCCTCCGTGGCGCCCGGAATCCCCGTGCGACGTTGACTGCTATCCCGACCAGCCAACAGCGACACGGAGACCCGGACATGGTTGATACGACGCCGCTCACGCGCAAACCTCAGAACGGAATGTCATCGTCGAAGGGAACGCCATCGGTCTGCGCCGCCGGCGGCGCGGCGGACTGTGCAGCCGGTCTCGCAGGCTTAGTGTTGCGCGAAGTGGCGGGAGTGCTCCGCTCGCCACGGCCGAGCATCTTCAGCTCGCGAGCAACGATCTCGGTCGTGTAGCGATCCTTGCCTTCCTTGTCCTGCCACTTGCGAGTGCGCAGGCTGCCCTCGATGTACACGAGGGCGCCCTTGCGCAAATGCTCCGCAGCGATCTCGCCCAGGCGATCGAACAGCACGACGGAGTGCCATTCCGTGCGCTCCTGCCGGTCGCCCGTTTGCTTGTCCTTCCAGCTCTCGCTCGTCGCGAGGCGAACGTTCGTGATGGCCTTGCCGCTCGGCATGTAGCGCGTGTCGGGATCGGCGCCGAGGTGGCCGATGAGCGTGACTTTGTTGAGGCTCGTCATGCGTTGCTCTCGTGTGGGCCGCTGCAGGTGCAGAACTGTGCGGGGATACCGGTGCGCGGACACTTCGCCCGCGCCTGCTGATCGATCACATTGCGAATCTGCTCGACGCTGAGCCGCGTCGTGCTGGCGATGGCCTCGGGCTTCCACCCTGCAGCGGCAAGGCGGCGGATCGCTTGGGCCTGCTCCTCAGGCGACAGCAGCAGGAACTGCACGAGCTCGCGACGCGCTGTCATGACTTGCTGCCCTCGATGACCTCGCGAAGCTTGCGAGTCGGCTTTGTCTTGCGCTCGAGGCCGAGCATCCGAAACAGGCCGAGCAGCGAGTTCAGCGCTTGCGTATACGCGCCCACGTCGAGCGTCTCGCCTGCGGCCAGCCGGAGCTCGTGCGAGTCCACGATCGCGTCCAGCCAAGCTGCGTGACGGATCAGCGAGCGCCTCGCCGCCGTGAGCGAGTCAGTGCCGCCCGCGTCGGCCTCGAGATCGGCAATGCGCTGGAGCACGGCTTTCGCGACCTTCGTGCGCTTGTCGAGCTTGTCGAGCCAGTTGGCCGTGTAGTTATCCGGCAACGTGGCCAGCAACTTCGTGCTCTTGCCGCGTGCCATCAGCGCACCTCCCGCGCAGTTCGTTTGGAAACGTCAGCGGAAACACGCCGCGGAACGCGCCTCAGATCAGCCACTTGCGCGCCCCTTCTGGATAGGCTGTCCAGTGTCATCAACCGCTCGCCGCCGATACGCATCGCATTCCATGACCTCGGCGAGATCGAATCGGACATAGCGCCCGAGCTTTCGAAACGGGATGCGACGCTCGCGTGCTTGCGTCATCCACCATGAGGCAGGAATGCGCGTGCGCTCCTCGAGCTGGTCAGCGTCGACGAGCTCGACTTGCTTCGTTGGCGCTGATTCCGATGGGCGAATGAGGTGCTGCTCGAATACTTCTCGCGGCAGCTCGAGCGTGCCAAGGCCGGGCAACGGGATGACGACACGATCACTCACGTCCCTACCCTCGCGACCGGTTCGTTCAAGGTTCGGGGGATGAGACGCGATAGACAATCTGCGCTGATACGCCGATAGCCCTCGTCTCGTTGTCCGAATTGTCCGAGCTGTCCGAACTCGTCACTTCGTCCGATTCGGACACGCGGTCCATGTCTGTCCGAATGTCCGAGAGTCCTATAAGGACTCGACTTCGGACACGGACATCGGACAACGGACGGTGAGCGGCTCATCATGGATTCACCTTGATGGACACCGAACCCGGTTCGACGAGACGGAGGTAGCCGCGCTGATCGAGCGGCTTCCACGCGCTGCTCACGCTCTGGCGGGCGATACCGCGTTCCTTCGCGACGGCCGTTACCTCGTGACGCGCGACGAGCACCTCACCCTTATCGTTGGGCGTCTTCGCCTTGGCCAGCTCGCGGACGATCGAGAGGACGGCAGCTTGCGTATCGCCGAGTGGCCGACGTCCGCGGCCTGGCAGCGTGACCGGCTGGCCAGCGGGTTCGACGATGCACGTCGTCATGAGCTCGTCGTCATCGTCGGTCCAATCGGTCTCGACGCGCTTGAGTCGCATGCCGATCGGCTCCGACATCGGCTCGAGGTCGCGGCCTGCGATCACCTGAAACGCGATGAGCGCATGATCGTTCTCATCCCGATCGACCTGGGCGACGACGTCGGCCGATGCTCGCAGCACGATGGATCCGCGCTCGCGCGACTTGTCGGCAAGGCCCGTGTGGTGGATGACCACGATCGAGCAGTCGAGCTCGTCGCGTAGGTGGCGCACGGCGGTGCAGAACCTCGTCATGTCCGCCGTGTCGTTCTCATTGCCCGCACCGAAGTACGCGTTGAGCGTGTCGACGAAGATCACGTCGGGCTTGAATGCCCGAAGTACTTCGAGCACCTCGGCCGCGCGATCGGGCAACGAAAGCGCTTCAGGCAGCAGGCGCACGTCGCCGCTCATCTCCGAAGTGTCGTGCCAGGTCTGCCAGGCATAGAGGCGCAGCTTCAGGCCGCTCAATCCTTCGCCAGCCAGAAACGCGACGCGCAGAGGCCGTGGAATTCGGCAACCGTGCCAATCCATGCCGTGAGCGCAATGCATCGCGAGATCCGTCGCGCTGAAGGTCTTACCGGACTTCGGCGGCCCGAACATCACGACGATGCTCCGAGCAGGCACAATGCCGCGGACGAGATAGGACACCGACGGGCATTGCACGAACTCAGCAAGCGTGAGCAGCCGGAGGCCTTGCTCCACCTCTTTCTCGCGTCGATTGCTGATGTTTGCCACGCGCTCACGTCCTGCACCGTTACCCGTACGCATGGGCCCGGGCCTCCCCAATGCGGCGAACGGATTCAGCGAGGCGCTTCCAATCGTCTTCGGTGAGCGTGCGCTGCTTGAGCAGATCGCGAGCGAGGATGGCCACGACGCGCGACTCGTGGGAGATCACCGCGAGCAGGTCACGTGCCGGAATGCTCGAGCGCGACGGGCGAACCTGATGCCCGATCGGCTCGGGGAATAGGTCGGTCATCGACAGGCCGAGCGAATCGACAACGTCGAGCGCCGCACAGCCTGCGAAGCAGTGCAGGAGCGTGCGGCCGTCCTCGAGCTCGCGAATGGAAAGGGATGGGTTTCGATCACTGTGCGCGGGGCAGCGCGCGAGCCATCGATGCGCGCCTGTCTGCCGAACGCTCTCGAGCCGATCGAGCAGTACGCCAGCGCTCATCGTGAGCACCTTGAGCCAAGAAATTGCCATGTATGCAGCCTCAAAAAGCTTCGCCGGATTGGCGACATAGCTGCATAGGAACGAGTTTTATCCCGCTGCCCCTTATCGGCGGTCATCGGCGGGCCCCTCTCAACGCTGGCCGGATGACCGCGAATCGCTCGACGCACCGGAGCGCTAGATCCCAGGACAGGCAGCGATCGCACACCTCGTGCAGCGGCTTTAGTGGACGTACTTGATCGCGGCAGATCGGGCAGAGGCGCCGCGGCCGAAACGGCAGGATGCGTGCTGTCCTGCGAGCGGACGTCATGCAGCGTCCCTCGGCTCCTGCGCGAGCCCGTAAAGCCAACGCACAAATGCCTCACTATCGATCAGCAAGCGCCTTGTCGGGCTGACATGCACGATATTCGCGAGACCATTGTGCTTGCGGTTAGCAAGGTGGCGCTTGAGCGCGCTACGTTTCGGCAAGAGGCGAGCGACACGCGGGTCGGCCGCCAGTTCTTCGACGGTCAGAAGTCGCTCAGGGATGTCGCTTGAAGTCATGGTCAGTTCACCTCGGCGAGTCGAGGTGATTACAGGCCATGCTCGGGGCTGCGGAAAATCCGAATCACTGTCAGTGATTCGGCTCCCGGCTTATTTCTCTTACTTGCTCTTCTTCTTCGGTCTACCTCGCCTACGTGCGAGTCGCTCATCGTCGAGCCATTCAGCAACCTCGTTTCGGGTTTCCCACCAGCTCCGAATCAGACGCACATGGGAATCTGCTGGCTTCTTGGTCTTGTGCCTACCTAGTCGCCTCGCTGTCTCGATGTATCGCTCCTCACCCGTAAACCCTTCGTCTTCGACCTTCTGCATGATTTGAACTGCGTGACGGCGATCGAAGAACGTGGCTTTGCGCCGCCCGTACGCTTCAAGATGCTTCACGAGCACGGCAGGCAGCCGCCTTCCAATCACAAGATCGACCTCAGCCCAGCGGAGATACATCTTCAGGATGTCGGCCTTCGTAGGCTTTGGGCTCGCAACCTGCTCGGCCGCGGCGGCGATCGGCGCGAGCTCGTCGGCGTGCTGGAGGTATTCGGCCTGCCCGATCTTGCCGTCGATGCGCTGCTGACGGAGCTCGTCGAGCTTCGTTCTAGCTTGCTCCGGCGTCATGGTGGCAATGGCCCGCACTTCAGTCTCGAGGTAGGTAGCCGTCGGCGTTACGCTCCGGCACGGCTAGCCCTTTCTCCATCAGGATCGCGAGAACGCGTTCCTCCCATGCCGGCGCCCATCCGTCGTAGTTGGCTTGGTAGCAAGTGCGGCACACCGTCATCTGGTATCGAGCGATGTGCTTACCATCGTAGCGGTGAGGTCCGAACTGGAACTCGCTGTGGCAAAGCTCGCACCTGACCATGAATCGTTCGCGTGGCACTTGCCCTAACCCTCCCCCGCCATTCTTGTTTCCATTTCCGTTTCCAACATAGCAGAGGATTGGGGTGATCCAGAACGATTTATACCGCGAGACAAACCGCCTAAATGCTTGTTTCGGCTTGCCCTCGCTTATGCTCGCTTAGGCTTCGGGAGTTCTGGAATTCCAGTAACATCTTCACGGGTGTTCGTGGGTTCGAATCCCACCCTCTCCGCCAGAAACAAGAATGCCCCGCGTGTCGGGGCATTATTGTTTCTGGTCGAGGTGGGATTACAGAACCCACGAGTGGGTTCGACAAAACGGCAGGATAGCCGTTTTGCACAGCTTCGCTGCCCGAAGGGCGAGGCACATGGATGTGCCGAGTGTAATCCCACCCTCTCCGCCAGAAACAAAAAGGGTCCTCAACTGAGGGCCCTTTTTATTTCTGCAGAGGGTGGGACTGAGAACCCACGAGTGGGTTCGACAAAACGGCAGGATAGCCGTTTTGTGCAGCTTCGCTGCCCGAAGGGCGAGGCACGTTACGACACTCTCGTCGGGTCCAGCAGCGTCGCGGCGCGCTCGTGCGAGCTGTCGTCCGTGGGAACGGACGTGCTCTGCCGTTCGATCATCCGCCGCACGCGCGGCCCCTCCGGCCCTTGGTGAAGCGCGCGCAGTCGCTCCGGTACGACCGCATCGTGGTGCGTCATGCGGCTGTTGTGGCGGACGTATTCGATCCATGTCGGCGTTTCGTACCGCTCGATCCAGCGTTGCGGATCCGATAGGTCGCGCAGCAACCGCCAGTTGCGCGCACCGTCGCGGCGGCGGATGCGCCGTCGCTCCGTCATCGCGCTGAGGAACTCAACGACATCCTCATCGCGAATGACATACTCGATCGTCACGACGATCGGACCCGAGCGCTGCTTGATAGGCAATACTGTCTTCGGCTCTTGCCAGCGCCTGAGCGGATCGAGGTTGAGCTCCTCCGCTTGTACGAGCGGGCGCCAGCGCCCGAGTACCACGCAGCCGAACGTCACGAGCGATGAAGCGAGCAACGCGACCGTGAGGCTTTCGCTCTCCGCCACGGCACCCCACAGCCAGCTTCCCCCGGCCAATCCAGCAAACGCGGCCATTTGATAGATCGACAACGCGCGCGCGACGACCCACCGCGGAGCGGACATCTGCACAGAAGCATTGAAGGTGGATAACGCGAGCAGCCACCCTGCCCCGGCCACGAACAGCACCGCCATCGTCACGAGCAGATACGAGCTCAGCGCCGCGATGGCCGTGGCAATCGCGAATGCGGCACTCGCCGCGCGGACGATGGTCTCGGTGGAAAGCATCGCGCGCAGCCGTGCGCTACCGATCGCACCGGCCACAGCGCCCGCGCCGAACGACCCGAGCAGGAGGCCGTAGATCAAAGGCCCGCCGCCGATCAGAACCTTTGCGATGAGCGGCAGCAATGCCATGACGCTTCCTGCGCCGATACAAAAAACGAGGGCGCGCACGAGCACGGCGCAGATCATCGGAGACATCGCGACGTAGCGCACGCCGGCGGCGACTGCGACCCCCAGCGCTTCACGAGGCAGCAGCCTCGGATTGGCCGGCGGTCGCCAGCGCGCGAGCACGACAAGGAGCGGTACATAGCTAACCGCGTTCACGCCGAATGCAGCAGCGGCTCCCACGGCGGCGACGATGGCGCCGCCGAGCGCGGGCCCCAAGCTGCGTGCGATGTTGAAGCCCATGCTCGCGAGCGCCACGGCGCCAGGCAAATCGCGACGCGGCACCATGTCGCCGACGGATGCCTGCCATGCCGGCGCGTTGAACGCGAGGCCGCACCCGATCAAGAAGGTGAAGAGCAAGAGCAGCCACGGCGTAATCAATCCGATCCAGGCGCACACCGCCAATGCGGCCGAGACGATCAGCATGAAGAACTGCGCACCGAGCATCATCGTGCGCCGATCGAGATTGTCCGCGGTCGCGCCCGCGATCAGCGACAGCAACACGATCGGCAACGTCATCGACGTCTGCACGAGTGCCACCATGTCTGCGGACTGCGCGATCGAAAGCATCATCCATGACGCGCCGACGGACTGAATCAATCCACCGAGGTTGGCGAGCGTGCTCGCGAACCAGACGCGCCGGAACACCGAGTGCTGCAAAGGCGCCAATGCCGATGCGCGCGGTGCAGGACGGATAGGAGCGGATTCGGTATCAGCCATTTGCCCTACTTATTGCAAACAAGAATGATTCTCAATAATATCCACGCCCTGCCCTGGGACCTGTCTCAAAACGCTCGGTTTTCGGAGAGGCTCTAGAAGATCAACGACGACGAACAAGGAGTTCCCTGCATGCTCGACATTCTCGGCCGACCGTTGGCACGACGCGGCATTTTGGCGACCGCGATCGGTGCGACGCTAGCGTCCGTCACCCACGCTGCGGAAGAAAAACCGCAGGTCATGAAGAAAGTGATCGTAGGTGCCGAAGTCGATAGCTATCAACGCGAAGAATCGAGCTCCGTAAAATACACGCAGCCGCTTATCGATACGCCGCAGACCGTCGTCGTCATCCCGCCCGAAGTCATCTCACAGCGCAACGCGACGACATTGCGCGATGTGCTGCGCAATACGCCGGGTATTACGTTCCAAGCGGGCGAAGGCGGCGGCGGATTGCCGGGCGATCAAAATTTCAGTATGCGCGGGTTCACCGCGCGCAACAGCGTGTTCGTCGACGGCATACGCGATGCCGGCAGCTACACGCGGGACGCCTTCAACCTGGAGAGCGTCGAGGTGGCGAAAGGTCCGGCCGGCACGATCGGCGGGCGAAGCTCGAGCAGCGGCGCCATCAATCAGATCAGCAAGACGCCGTACTTGCAGGACAGCACCGGCGGCACGCTGGGCGTCGGCGCGGACGGATATCGGCGCGCGACCGCCGACATCAACCAAACACTCGACAACGATAGTGCATTCCGTTTGAACCTGCTCTATCACGATGCGGACGTCCCCGAGCGCGACGTCGTGGAGAACAAGCGCTGGGGCATCGCGCCGTCGCTCACGCTCGGGCTCGGAGCGGCATCGCGGCTCACGTTGAGCTATCTCTATCAAGAAGAAGACAACGTGCCGGACTACGGCCTGCCCTGGGTGTCGATCATCGAGGACGGCGTCACGTATCCGACCGGCGCTTACAACGCCAACCCGCCCGTGGATCAAAGCAACTTCTATGGGCTGAAGAATTACGATTTCGAAGATCTCGAGACGCACGTCGCAACGGCGAAGCTCGAGCACGACTTCAACGCCAACGTGCGCATCGAGAACATCACGCGCTATCTCGACAGCAAGCGCAATTCCGCAATCACCGCGCCGCGTCAGGCGGGCCGTCAGCTCCAACGCCGTGCGATGGGCAATCAGAACCTCACGAACCAGACGAATCTGACGCTGCACTTCGATACGGGCACGCTGCAGCACGATATCGTGACGGGCCTCGAGCTTGCGAGCGAAAAAACCAACAACCAAAACAGCGCGCAGGCCACGAATCAGCCCGGCTTCGATCTGCACGACCCGAATCCAAACGATCGGCCGTTCGGGCCGATGCCTCCGATCACGGGCGACCCGAGCGAGACTCAGCTCGATACGATCGGCGTATACGCGTTCGACACCGTGACGCTCAGCGAGCACTGGGAGCTCACCGGCGGCTTACGCTGGGATGATGTGGACGTCGATTACGAGCAGCGCGATCTTTCGACGAATGAGGTGACGCGGCTCGCCAAGAGCGAAGGCCTGCTGAGTTGGCATGCCGGCGCCGTGTTCAAGCCGCGCGAAGATGGAAGCATCTACCTTGCTTACAGCGCTTCGCAGGATCCGACGGTCGACGCAGGTGGAACCGGTGCCGCGCTCAGCGACTCGCCGACCGGGGCGAACAACGTCAATCTCGACCCCGAAAAGAGCCGCCATTACGAGCTCGGAACGAAGTGGACGCTCCCGGACGTCGGGCTCTCGCTCACGGCCGCCGTTTTCCGCACGGAGAAGACGAACGTGCGCACGCGCATCGAGCGCGACGACCCATACGTGCTCTCGGGCGAGCAGCGTATCGACGGCATCGAGATCGGCATCTCGGGCAACATCACGGAGCAGTGGTCCGCTTTCGGCGGCTATGCCTATCTCGACTCGAAAATCGAGAGCAGCGCGAATCCGGTCGACGTGGATGCCGTGATGCTGCAGACACCCGAGCACTCGTTGAGCCTCTGGACCACGTACCGCTTGCCGTACGATCTTGTCGTCGGCGCGGGCGCACAATACATCGACGAAGTCGTGCGGTCGCGTAATGCGACTGCCGAGAACATCTTGTCCAGCTATTGGCTCGTGGACGCGATGGCCTCGTATCCGCTCACGAAGTCCATCACTTTGCGCCTCAATCTCACGAACTTGACGGACGAGTTCTACGTCGATCGCATCGGCGGCGGGCACTACGTTCCGGGCCCCGGTCGGTCGGGATCGCTCACGGCGGACATTCGCTTCTGATCTGAAGAAACCGCATGCTGCTGCACGTGCCGGATGTTCTCTCGGACGAAGAGCTGAGCGCCTGTCGCAAGGCGCTCGCGGATGCGCCTTGGGCAGATGGGCGGATCACGGCTGGCCATCAATCCGCACGCGCGAAGCACAACCTTCAGTTGCCCGAAGACTCGCCGGTCGCTCGCGAGCTCGGCGCGCGCGTGCTCGCCGCGCTCGAACGCAGCCCGCTGTTCCTGTCTGCCGCCCTGCCGGCGAAGATCTTTCCGCCGCTCTTCAACTGCTATCGGGAAAGCCAGTCGTTCGGCGTGCACGTAGATAACGCCGTGCGCCAGTTTCGCGGCAGCTCGTTTCGGATCCGCACTGATCTATCCGTCACGCTCTTTCTCTCGAATCCCGACGAGTATGACGGCGGCGAGCTCACGATCGACGATACGTACGGTCAACATCGCGTCAAACTGCCGGCGGGCGACCTGGTGCTCTACCCTGCCTCGAGTCTTCACAAAGTCGAGCCGATCACGCGCGGCGCACGAATCGCTTCGTTCTTTTGGGTGCAGAGCCTCGTACGCGACGACGGCGCGCGTTCCATCCTGTTCGATCTCGATACGGCGATTCAGCGTCTGAGCGCGGAGCGGCCCGACGATCCAAGCCTCGTACAGCTCACGGGCGTGTATCACAACCTGCTCCGCCGCTGGGCCGAAATCTAAGAAGCTGCGACATTCGGCCGCTCACGACACGACGTAGGCAGTCTCGAAGCGTCACAGAGGCGCGCCCGGGTAGAACTTACCCTCGATCTACTGCGTTAGCTGTGCATGAACAAAGCATCGCAGCGCGCCAAAGAGCTTGAGGAGTATCGGGCGGAGCAGAAGTTTCACGAACATGAATGGGCGGTTCAGCGCGTCGGCTGGACACTCGTGGCGATCGTTCTGATCGCGGCGGTCGCGGGGCTCTTCGGCGGCGGCCCGATGGCACGACAGGCAATGGCCGCCGGGGACACACGTATCGAAATGGATCGATTCGTTCGGTACAAGAGCTCATCGGAATGGCGCTTCCGCCCCGGGCCCTCGTCGAACGCAAACCCGCTGCGCATCTCGATCGATTCGAATTTCCTCGCGCAGTACGAGATCACGACGATCACCCCTCGTCCGTCGCGCACGTCATCGAGCGGCAACCTCGTCATGTTCGAGTTCGAGCGCGATCGTTCGACGGCCGATATCGTGTTCCACGTGCAGCCGATACGGATGTGGCGCCACGAGGGCGTTCTGCGCGTGCGCGAGCTTCCGCCGATCACGGTCCGCCAGTTCGTCTATCCCTGATGTCTTAGGTAAACGAGAGAGGTTCGTCATGGACGCGGTACTGAGAGCGAGCATCGTCTATATCGTCCTCCTTCTGCTGTTCCGGCTCGCCGGCAAGAGAACGCTCGCTGAAGTCACGACGTTCGATTTCGTGCTCCTGCTCATCATCAGCGAAGCCACCCAGCAGGCGCTCCTGAGCGACGACTATTCGATCACGAATGCCTTCCTGGTCATCGCGACGCTCATTGCGCTCAACGTTCTGTTCTCGGAGATCAAGCAGCGCTCCAAACCGGCGGAGCGCGTGCTCGACGGCTTACCCCTGCTCATCGTCGAGAACGGCAATCCTCTGCAGGATCGGATGGCGAAGGAACGTATCGATGTCGATGACGTGCTCGATGCGGCACGGGAGACTCAGGGACTGGAGCGGCTCTCCGACATCAAATATGCGGTCCTCGAGCGCAGCGGGAAGATTTCGATCATCCCGAGCAAGTAGCAACGGCACAGGCGAGCCGGATACAGGAAGGGAGCCTCGCAGGCATCTTCTCTTGTATCACAATATGAGGTATTAGATTCGACATCCCAGACTGGGACTTTCCGATGGATACCGAGCTCGCACGCACCTTTCTCGCGGTCATCGCCACCGGCAGCTTCGTCGATGCCGCCCAGAAGCTATACGTGACCCAATCGACGGTGAGCGCACGTATACAGCGACTCGAGGAGGAGCTCGGCGCGGCGCTGTTCGTCCGGAACAAAGCGGGCACGACGCTCACGCCCGCCGGCCGACAGTTCCAAAAGCACGCGACCGTGCTTACCCGCACGGTCGAGCAGGCGCGCCAGGAAATCGGCATCGTAGAAGGCTTCAAAGGGACCCTGACGGTCGGTGGGCGAGTCGGTCTCTGGGAGGACTTGCTGCTTCATTGGTTGCCTGCCTTCGCCCAAGTCGCCCCGGACGTCGCAGTGCGCGCGCTGATCGGATTCGAAGACGATCTCATGCAAGCGCTGATCGAAGGCCGAGCGGACATCGGCGTCATGTACACGCCGCAAGCCCGGCCGGGGCTCACGGTGGAGATGCTGCTCGAGGAGCGGCTGGTCATGGTCTCGACGCGCCCGCAGCCGAAAAGCGAGCTCGATCGGGATTACGTCTATGTCGATTGGGGTCCGGAATTCTTCACGCAGCACACGCTCGCATTCCCGAGCTTCTCGGGCGCAGCATTGACCGTCAGTGTCGGCTGGCTCGGGCTTCAACGCATTCTGTCTCATGGCGGGAGCGGCTACTTTCCGTTGCGCATGTTGCGCAAGCACGAGATCGAGGGCCGCGTGCACCGAGTGCCAGGGGCGCCCGAGTTTCGCTTGCCCGCTTATGTTTGCTTTCCTTCCCGCGTCGATAACGAGCCCATTGCGCTTGCGCTCGACACGATCAGGCGCGTCGCCGCCGACGTCGCCTGAGAAGCGCGCAGCGCGGGCCTGGTTTGCCTCGGCCAGCTATCCCAAATCGTCGTTGAAAAATCGAGGGAAACTCTGAAGCCTCGCGGGGTCGCTCTCCCCGCCCAACCAGGCTAGAATCCGCGGCCTCGTCGAGCCCTCGGCTCGATTCGACCACCGCACGGTCGCGCGCTCGGACGCGCACCCCTGGGGAGGCTGGGCGCTCGTCGTCCACCTTACGTCGCACTCCGGTGCAGAACATTGCAGCGAGCCCGTGAATCGGCTCGTTCCCGAGGCTTTGCCAGAGACCTTGGCCTACGAGATGTTCCAAACACCTTACTACCTCATCGACAAGCGCAAGCTCGAGCGCAACCTGGAGACGATTCGGACCGTGCGCGAGCGCTCCGGTGCGAAGCTCTTGCTTGCGCTCAAATGCTTCGCGAGCTGGTCCGTGTTCGATCTCATGCGGCAATACATGGACGGCACGACCTCCTCGTCCCTGTACGAAGTCAAGCTCGGGCGCGAGAAGTTCGGCGGCGAAACGCACGCCTACAGCGTGGCGTTCGCCGAAGCCGAAATCGACGAGGTCATCGCCAACGCCGACAAGATCATCTTCAACTCCGTCGGCCAGCTCGAGCGGTTTGCCGCCCGTACGTCCCACCTGCCGCGCGGGCTGCGGCTCAATCCGCAAGTGAGCAGCTCGGCGTTCGACCTCGCGGATCCGGCTCGGCCCTACAGCCGGCTCGGAGAGTGGGATGTCGAGAAGATCGAACCGGCGCTCGAGCAGATCTCCGGATTCATGATCCACAACAACTGCGAGAACGAAGACTTCGCCCTCTTCGATCGGCTGCTCGAACATGCCGAGCAGCGCTTCGGCCGCCTGCTCGAGCGCGTCGACTGGGTGAGCCTTGGCGGCGGCATTCACTTCACCGGCGAGGGCTACCCGATCGAGGCCTTCTGCGAGCGACTCGCGCGCTTTTCGAAACGATACGGCGTGCAGGTCTATCTCGAGCCCGGCGAAGCAGGAATCACGAATACGACGACACTTGAAGTTACGGTGCTCGACACGATGTACAACGGCAAGCACCTTGCCATCGTCGATAGCTCGATCGAGGCCCACATGCTGGACTTGCTGATCTACCGCGAGAGCGCCGAGATCGAGCCGAACACAGGGCCCCACACGTTCCTCGTGTGCGGGAAATCCTGTCTCGCGGGCGACATCTTCGGCGAGTTCCGCTTCGACCGCCCGCTCGCTGTCGGTGATCGCCTCTCGATCCAAGATGCGGCCGGCTACACCATGGTCAAGAAGAACTGGTTCAACGGCGTGCGCATGCCCTCGATCGTGGTGCGCGAGCTCGACGGCACGCTCAGACTGCAACGCGAGTTCGGTTTCGATGACTACGTGGCGAGTCTCTCTTGAGGCCCGTCGTTCTATCCATCTGAAGGAGGCTCACACTCGAAATGAGAAAGAACGTGTTGATCGTCGGCGCCGGCGGCGTCGCTCAGGTCGTCGCGCACAAATGCGCCCAGCACAACGATGTGCTCGGCGACATTCACATCGGCTCTCGCACGCTGTCGAAATGCGAGGACATCCTCGCGTCGGTTCGCGAGAAGCAGAGCTTGAAAGTGCCGGGCAAGATCGAGGCCCACACGTTGGATGCGATGAACACGGCAGCCACGATCGAGCTGATCAAGAAGACGAACAGCCAGATCGTCATCAATGTCGGTCCCGCGTTCGTGAACATGTCCGTGCTGGCGGCGTGCATCGAGACCGGCGCAGCCTACCTCGATACGGCGATCCACGAGGATCCGCTCAAGATCTGCGAGACCCCGCCGTGGTACGCGAACTACGAGTGGAAGCGTCGTGACGTTTGTAAGGAAAAGGGCATCACCGCGATCTTGGGCGTGGGCTTCGATCCAGGCGTCGTCAACGCGTACGCGGCGCTTGCGCGCGAGGACTACTTAGACACGATCGAGTCCATCGACATCGTCGACGTGAACGCCGGCAGCCACGGCCGCTACTTCGCGACGAACTTCGATCCCGAGATCAATTTCCGCGAGTTCACCGGCCAGGTCTGGTCGTGGCAGAACAGCCAGTGGACGTCGAATCGCATGTTCGAAGTGAAGAAGACCTGGGATCTTCCGGTCGTGGGCGAGCGCACGACGTACATGACCGGCCACGACGAGATCCACTCGCTCTCGCAGAACCTCGGTGTGCCGCACGTGCGCTTCTGGATGGGCTTCGGCGATCACTACATCAACGTGTTCACGGTGCTCAAGAATCTGGGGCTGCTCTCCGAGCAACCGATCAGGACCGCAGACGGTCAAACGGTCGTGCCGCTCAAGGTCGTCAAAGCCGTGCTCCCAGACCCCGCGTCCTTGGCGCCGACGTATACGGGCAAAACCTGCATCGGCGACGTCGTGAAGGGAACGAAGAACGGCCAGGCGCGCGAGGTCTTCCTGTACAACGTGAGCGATCACGAAGCGGCGTATCGTGAGGTCGGCAGCCAAGCGATCTCGTACACGGCCGGCGTACCGCCGGTCGCGGCTGCGATCCTCATCGCGCTCGGTCAATGGGACGTCAAGCAGATGGCGAACGTCGAGGAGCTGCCGCCGAAGCCGTTCCTCGCGCTGCTCAATCGCATGGGCTTGTCGACGCGCATCAAAGACGAGCAAGGCGACCGCGCGCTCAATCTCGACTGAGCGAGACAAGGGGGACACTCCTCGTTCAGAGGAGTGTCCTCACTCTTTCCAGCTACGCGCTCAACTTAGCATTGCATTTTCTTGCGCGGCGCAGACGATCTTCATCTCTCTGCTTTGGATCGCACCCAGGGATCTGGCTGCCGTCGGCATCCTAGGGGCGCTTACGCGCGGCGGGCGATGAAGAATCCCCGCAAGAGCGCGCTGCACGAATTAGCCATCACACCCGCATCGACCGTGAGACGATGGTTGAGCGCGCTGTGCTGAACGATGTTGAACACGCTCCCCGCGGCGCCCGCGCGCGGGTCCGTGGCGGCGAACACAAGCCGCTTCACGCGCGCATGCACCATCGCGCCGGCGCACATCGCACAGGGTTCGAGCGTGACGTACAGCGTCGTATCGAGGAGCCGATAGCTACCGAGCGTCTGGGCAGCCGCGCGTAAGGCGACGATTTCCGCGTGGGCCGTCGGATCGCTCGTACTGATCGGGCGATTCCATCCTTCGCCCACGATCACCCCATCCTTGACGATCACCGCACCGACAGGCACTTCGCCCGCCCGCTCCGCTTCGCGCGCGAGCTCGAGGGCGCGAGACATGAAACGCAGATCGAGGACGTTGTCCTCTGGCTCGGGACTGGAGGCTTGGGACTCGGGCTCCGAAAGCGCAGCATCGCTGCGCTGCTCGCTGTCCGCCGTCGGCCGTCCGCCGTTCACCTCGCCGCTCACTCCCACTCGATCGTCGCAGGCGGCTTGCCGGACACGTCGTAGACGACGCGCGAAACACCATGGACTTCGTTCGTGATACGGCGCGCGACGATATCGAGGAATTCGTATGGCAGCCGCGACCACTGCGCCGTCATGAAATCAATCGTCTCGACGGCACGCAGCGCGATGACATAGTCATAGCGGCGCCCGTCGCCCATGACCGCAACCGAGCGAACCGGCAAGAACACGGCAAACGCTTGGCTCGTACGATCGTAGAGATCATGTTTGCGCAGCTCCTCGATGTAGATCGCATCGGCCTTGCGCAACAGATCCGCATACTGCTTCGTGACCTCGCCGAGGATGCGCACACTCAGCCCCGGCCCTGGGAACGGATGCCGATACACCATTTCGCGCGGCAAGCCGAGCTCGACGCCGAGCTTGCGCACTTCGTCCTTGAACAACTCGCGCAGCGGCTCGAGCAGCTTCAGGTTCATCTTCTCGGGAAGGCCGCCGACGTTGTGATGGCTCTTGATCACGTGAGCCTTGCCCGTCTTCGCGCCCGCCGACTCGATCACGTCCGGATAGATCGTGCCTTGCGCGAGCCATTTGATGCCTTGCAGCTTCGAGGACTCCTCTTCGAACACCTCGACGAAGAGCCGGCCGATGATCTTGCGCTTGCGCTCCGGATCGACTTCGCCCTTCAATGCCGAAAGAAAGCGCTGCTCGGCATTGACTCGAATGACGCGCGCGCCCATGTGCTTCGCAAACGTCTCCATGACTTGGTCGCCTTCGCCGAGACGAAGCAGACCGTGGTCGACGAACACACAGGTGAGCTGCTCGCCGATCGCGCGATGCAGCAGCGCGCCCAGCACGGAGGAATCCACGCCGCCCGACAACCCAAGCAGCACGCGGTCGCGGCCGACTTGCTCGCGAACGCGCGTGATCGAATCGGCAATGATGTTGCCGGGCTCCCAGCGTGCCTCGCACCCGCAAATTTCGCGCACGAAGCGCTCCAGCATTTGCGTGCCCTTCAGTGTGTGCGTGACCTCCGGATGGAACTGCACGGCATAGTAGTGCCGCGACTCATCGGCCATCGCGGCGAGCGGTACCGAATTCGTGAACGCGACGGCGACGAAGCCGGGCGGCAACTGGTCGACGCGATCGCCATGACTCATCCACACATCGAACGAAGCCCTGCCCTGCTCATCGGTATGATCGGCGAGGCCGTCGAATAGTCTGCACGGCGCGGACGCCGTCACCCGTGCATACCCGAACTCGCGATGCGTGCCGGCCGTGACGCGTCCCCCGAGCTGGTGTGCCATCGTCTGCATGCCGTAGCAGATACCGAGAACCGGCACGCCGAGCTCGAACACCGCGCCCGGCGCGCGCGGCGGCGCCTGATCCGTAACGGATTCGGGCCCGCCCGAGAGAATGATTCCGCGCGCGCCGAACGCGCGCACGTCCTCATCGCTCATGTCCCATGGATGAATCTCGCAGTAGACGCCGCTTTCGCGCACGCGGCGGGCGATGAGCTGCGTGTACTGCGCGCCGAAGTCGAGGATGAGAATGCGGTGAGCGTGGATGTCGGGCGGATGCAGAAGCGTCGTCGAAGCGGATGCCGCTGCGGTTTGAGCGTTCAAGCAAGAACCTCTCGGTTGGTTGACGGTGAGCAGTTGACAGTTGACGGCCAGAAAAGGGGCCTTTGGCCCCCTTGATGTCAACCGTCAACTGTCAACCGTCAAGCGCTATCTCACACGATAATTCGGCGCTTCCTTCGTGATCGTCACGTCGTGCACATGACTCTCGCGGAAACCGGCATTCGTGATGCGGACGAACGAGGGCCGCGTGCGCATCTCCTCGATCGTCCGGCTGCCGGTGTAACCCATCGCCGCGCGCAGCCCGCCGGCGAGTTGGTGCAGGATCGTGACGACCGATCCCTTGTACGGCACCCGGCCTTCGACGCCTTCCGGCACGAGCTTCTCGAGCTCTTCGGTGGCGTCCTGGAAATAGCGATCTTTCGACCCATGGGACTGCGCCATCGCGCCGAGCGAGCCCATGCCGCGGTACGACTTGTACGATGCGCCTTGGTAGAGCTCGACATCGCCGGGGGATTCTTCCGTTCCCGCGAATAGACTGCCGATCATCACCATGTTCGCGCCCGCGACGATCGCCTTCGCGATGTCGCCGGAGAAACGAACGCCGCCGTCCGCGATGAGCGGAACGCCGGTGCCCTTGAGCGCGGCCGAGACATTCGCGATCGCCGTGATCTGAGGCACGCCCACGCCCGCGACGACGCGCGTCGTGCAGATGGAGCCGGGACCGATGCCGACTTTGACGCCGTCGGCCCCAGCCTCGACGAGCGCACGAGCGGCGTCCGCCGTGACGAGATTGCCGCCGATCACCTGTTGCTCCGGCCACGTCGACTTGATCTTACGAATCATCTGCAGCACGTTGATCGAATGGCCGTGCGCGGTGTCGACAACGATCACATCGACACGGGCGTCGCGCAGCGCCTCGACCCGCTTCAAGGTATCCGCGCCGGTGCCGACTGCGGCGCCGACGCGCAGCGCGCCGCGCTCATCCTTGGCGGCACGCGGAAACTCGGTCGCCTTCTGGAAATCCTTGACGGTGATCATTCCTTTGAGATTGAAGCTGTCATCCACGACCAGCACTTTTTCGATGCGATGCTTGTGCAGGAGCGCGAGCACTTCGTCTTTCGGCGCATTCTCGCGCACCGTGACGAGTCGATCCTGCGGCGTCATGACCGTCGAAACCGGCGCATCGAGCTTCGTCTCGAAGCGCAGGTCACGATGGGTGACGATGCCGACCGCCTTCGTGCCGACGACGACCGGCACGCCGGAGATATTCTTCGAGCGCGTGAGCTCGAGCACTTCGCGAATCGTCTTGTCGGGGGTGATCGTGATCGGATCGTGAATGACGCCGCTCTCGAACTTCTTCACGCGGTGGACTTCGCGGGCCTGAGCATCGATGCTCATGTTCTTGTGGATGATGCCGATGCCGCCCTCCTGCGCCATCGTGATGGCGAGCCGCGCTTCGGTCACGGTATCCATTGCGGCGGAGATGACGGGCAAGTTCAGGCGGATGTCGCGGGTGAGCTGGGAGCTCAAATCCGCGTCGCGAGGCAGGAACTCCGAATACGCCGGAACCAGGAGCACATCGTCGAAGGTGAGTGCTTCCTCGAGAATACGCATGGTAGAAGCCCACGTTTATCGATGAAAGCGCGCCATTGTACGCGGCCTGGGCATTCGACACCAGCGAGGGCAAACGCCCGTCAGGGGTCACCCCGACTCGGCGACCGAGGCCGCGGCTCGCTCCCGCCCGAGTCGACAGGTAGACGCGTGGACGCGAGAGATGCACTCTTTACCGACCGCACGCCGATCCGCCCTGATGTCCGATCTATTTTCCCCATCCGCTGCACCCTCCGCGCCGGCGACCGAGGCCCAGGCCCGCGACGTCTATACCCCTTCGCGGCTCAATCGCGAGGCCCGGATTCTGCTCGAGCGCGGGTTGCCGGCGCTTTGGATCGAGGGCGAAATCTCGAACCTTTCGCGCCCCTCATCGGGCCATTGGTACTTCTCACTGAAGGACGAAGCGGCGCAGATCCGCTGCGCCATGTTCCGGCAGCGGAATCTGCTCGCCCGCTTCACGCCTAAGGATGGAATGCACGTCCAAGCTCGCGGGCGCGTGAGCCTTTACGAACAGCGCGGCGACTATCAGTTCATCCTCGACTACATAGAGGAAGCGGGCGAAGGCGCTCTCCGGCGCAAATTCGAAGTCCTGAAGGCGAAGCTCGCCGCGGAAGGCTTGTTCGATGTCGAGCACAAGCGGCCTCTCCCCAAGCTTCCGCGGCGCATCGGCATCATTACTTCACCCACCGGCGCGGCGGTACGCGATGTCTTGCACGTGCTCAAGCGGCGCTTCTGCACGATCCCGATTCTCATCTACCCGGTCCAAGTGCAAGGAGCGCGCGCGGCCCCCCAGATCGCGGCGGCAATTCGCTTCGCCTGCGAGCGTGCGGACTGCGACGTGCTGATCCTGGCTCGCGGCGGCGGCTCGCTCGAGGATCTCTGGGCGTTCAACGAGGAGATCGTCGCGCGGGCGATTCACGAATGCACGATTCCCCTCGTGAGCGGGGTCGGTCACGAGGTCGACTTTACGATCGCCGATTTCGTCGCGGACGTGCGCGCACCGACCCCGTCGGGCGCCGCCGAGCTCGTCGCGCCCGATTGCGCGGAATGGGTGCGTGCCCTCACGGCGATCGAGCGTCGTCTCACGGGCACGTTGCGACGGGCGTTCAGCGAGCGTGTCGAGCGCTTCTCGTGGCTCAAGCGGCGGCTAGCGCAGCGCGATCCGCGCGCGGAGCTGCGCCAGCATGCACAGCGCACGGACGATCTCGAGCGCAGGTTGTTGCGCGCGATACGCCATTCGCTCTCGACGCGCCGAAGTACCGTGCTTGGCTTGGCCGCTCACCTGCGTCAACATTCTCCGGCACTGCGCGTCACCGCGGCGACGGGCCGACTCGCAATCGCGCAAAGCGCGCTGGCGGGAGCGCTCAGGAATCGACTGCACGAGCTCAAGCACCGTCTGGGCATCGCTGCAGGTATGCTGGATGCGATCAGCCCGCTCGCGACATTGGACCGCGGCTATGCCATCGTCACCGACGACAAGGGTCACGTAGTGACTATGAGTACGTCGCTCGTCTCGGGGCAGCGCATCCGCGCACGCCTCGCGAAAGGTGAGATCCAGGCACGCGTCGAGTCCGTCGTGACCGGCGAGAATAGACAACTGACGTTGCTCGATGAGAGCGACGACTCCACCCCGCAAGAGTGAGGTTACTTGAGCTCGATGAAACGGATGATCGCTCGCACCGCCCTGTTCTTCGCACTCTGCTCGACGGCCGCGCTCGCGACCGGCGCTTCGTTGCCGCGTGAGAGTCGCGTGCCGGGAGGCATTGCGCTCGTGACGCTGCCCGGCGATGAGACGCCGCCCGTCGCGACCGTGGATGGCAAACGCGTCGCGGTCGTGAAGAACGGACACGAGTGGCTGGCGATCGTCGGCATCTCCCTCGACACGCAGCCCGGCGAGCACAAGGTCATCGTCGATACGGGCGAGGGCAGCGTCGAGATTCCGTTTCGCGTAAGCGACAAGCACTATCGGACGCAGCACCTCACGATCAAAAACGAGCGCCAGGTCACGCCGAATCCCGACGATCTGAAGCGCATTTATTCCGAGCAGCGCCGCTCCCGGGCCGCGCTCCAGCGATTCACGGAGACGGCATCGCCGGTGTTCGCGCTCGCCGCGCCTGTTCCCGGCAAGAAATCCGATTCATACGGCTCGCGACGGTTCTTCAACGGTCAGCCGCGCAAGCCGCATTCGGGCATGGATATCGCGGCCGCAAAGGGAACGCCGATTCTCGCGCCCGCCGCCGGTGAGGTCGTCGAAGTCGGCAATTTCTTCTTCAACGGCAATACGGTGTTCGTCGATCACGGCTTCGGGCTCGTGACCATGTACTGCCATCTCGATCGGATCGACGTGAAGCGAGGCGACCACGTGAACGCGGGCGATACGCTCGGCGTCGTCGGCGCGACAGGGCGAGTGACCGGCCCGCATCTGCATTGGGGCGTGTCGTTGAACGGCACGATGGTGGATCCGGCGCTCTTCGTCGGCGAAGAGTGAGAAGCAACGAGGACGATCGTCACTCGGCGAGCGACGCTACGTTCACGCGCGCATCGACTCCGTCGCTCGCGAGCCACGCTCTGTTTCGCCGATGCAAGTCGCTTCGCTCATCGAAGCGGTTCAAGAACACGATCGTCGGCAGCGCGCCGAGCGCGCGTAGACAAAGACGCACGGAATTGAGCGTGCCGAGCCCCGCGTCCGCAACGAGCAGCACTTTCGTCGGCGCGAGCCGCCCGATGAGCTCGAGGTTGTCCGCATCGTGCGCAATCGGCGAGCAGAGACCGCCCGCGGTTTCGATGAGCGCAAGGTCTACGTCGCTGGGGCAACGGGTCTCCGCAAGCAGCTCGTCCAATCGAATGCGCGAGCGACCGAGCGCATCTGCGGCCATCGGGGGCGCCATGGGAACGGGATACCAGCGGTGCGCCGGACAGACGTCGTGCGGGCCCTCTCCGCTCGCCGCCGCGAGAAGATCGGCATCCGTCGTGTCGTCCGTGCTCGAATAGGATTGCGCAGGTTTCCTCGCCGCAACCCGCAGTCCCCGCGCCCGCGCGTGCTCGATGAGCTTGACCGCCGTCCAGGTCTTGCCGACTTCGGTGCCCGTGCCTGCAACGACGATGCGCACGGTTGCGCCCATCATCGGTCGGATTCCGAGACGTTCGCTTGCAGTGCGAGCACTGCGTCTCGTAGACCTTCGATCATTGCCGGTGTGTGCGCGGCCGAGAGCGCGACGCGCAGCCGCGAAGTCCCGGCTGGCACCGTCGGCGGCCGTATCGCGGGAACGTAATAACCACGCTCGAACAGAGACGCCGAGGCGCCGATTGCCGCGGCTTCCGAGCCCATCACGACCGGAACGATCGGCGATCCATGTCCCGGGCGAATCGTCTCGACATACTGACGCAACCGCGCGCGCAGCCGATCGCCCTCTTCGCTCCGATACACGCTCAATGCGGCGCGCGCCGAGGCGGCATCGGCCGGCGTGAGCGCCGTCGTGAAGATGAAGCTTCGCGCGCGATTGACGAGGAGATCGACGATCGGACGCGATGCGGCAACCCAGCCGCCGAGCGCGCCGAGCGTCTTAGACAAGGTTCCGATACGGATGTAACCGGGATAATCGCTCTCGAGCTTCGAGCTCAACACCGCATGCGCCTCGTCCACGACGAGCAGCGCATCCTCGTCGATACAGACCTGCAGCAATGCGTCAAAGGGCGCCGCATCACCGTCCATGGAAAACACGGCTTCGGTGACGACGATCTTCTTGCCTGACACGGAGCGCACGAGCTCGCGCAGATGCTCGGCATCGTTGTGTCGAAAGACGATCTTGCGCGCTTTCGCGAGCCGACAGCCGTCGATGATCGACGCGTGGTTCAACTCATCGCTGAAGATCGTCGCATCGGCGCCACCGAACACCTGCAAGACACCCAGGTTGGCGGCGTAGCCGGTTGGAAACACGAGTGCGGCTTCTGTCCCTTTCCAATCCGCAATCGCTTGCTCGAGCTCGTGATGAAGCGTTCGCGTGCCGGTCACGAGACGCGAGGCGCTCGCGCCCGATCCAAAGCGCTCTAACGCTTCGATCGCAGCGGCTCGCACTGCTGGGTGCGATGCGAGCCCGAGATAGTCATTCGACGCGAAGCTGACGACGTGCCGTTCGCCGACCACGCCTTGCGGCCCGCTCCCGTCGAACGCAACGGTGCGGCGCCAGCGATTCGCTTGACGAATTCCGTCCAGCTCGCGACGGAGCCACTCGTCCCAAGCGCTCACACGAGCACCTCCTCGAGCGCGGCGCGAAGCGTCGCGACGATCCGTTCGATCTCCTCGGCCGTGATCGTCAGGGGCGGCACGAGAATGACGTTGCTGCCGAGCGAGCGCGCGAGCACGCCGCGTCGAACCATCGCCGCGCAAGTGCGGCGCGCAAGACGCCGCTCTGCCGAGTCGTTCTCGAGCTCGATCGCCGCCATGAGACCGCAATGACGAATCTCGCGCACGCCGCGCCTCGTTTGGACGTGCTCGGAGAGCGCATCGCGCAGTTGCGCCGCGCGCGCGCGAACGTTGTCGAGCACGTTCCAGCGCTCGAACAGCTCGAGATGGCGTAGCGCAACCGCGGCCGCAAGCGCGTTTCCGCCATAGGAATGCCCGTGGTAGAAGGTCTTCTCGCTCAGATCCGGTCCGAGAAACGCCCGATACACTCGCGCGTTCGCGACGGTAGCCGACATCGCCAGATAGCCGCCCGTGATGCCTTTGCCGAGGCAAAGCAAATCGGGACGCAGCCCGCACTGCTCCGAGGCAAACAAGGTTCCGGTGCGCCCGAATCCGGTCGCCACCTCATCGCAAACCAAGAGAACCCCGGTTCTTCGACAAGCCTCTTGAAGCGCGGCAAAGCCGGAAGGGTCCGCGACCAACATCCCCGCCGCGCCCTGCACGAGCGGCTCGACGACGACGGCCGCGAGCACATCGGCATGTTGCTCCACCATCTTCGCGGCCGCATCGAGCGCGTTCGCCTCTCGAAACGACGGTGCACGCAGCACGTTGAAGCGAAGCGGGTCGAAAATCTCCGTCCCGAAGCCGCCGCCACCGAGCGACAGGCCACCGACGGTATCGCCGTGATAGGCGTCCCCGAACGCAAGGTACGCATGCCGTCCGCGCACGCCTTGGTTCGCCCAATATTGGAACGCGATCTTGAGCGCTTGCTCGACCGCTGACGCCCCGTCCGATGCAAACAGAATGTGCGCATCGTCGACGGGCACGACCCTCGCAAGGGCCTCCGCGAGTTCGATCACGATGCGATTGCCATTGCCGAGCAAGGTCGAATGCGCAACGCGATCGAGCTGCTCGCGAAGCGCCGCATCCAATTCGGGCACGCGGTGTCCAAGCGTCGTGAGCCATAGGGATGAGATCGCATCGAGATAGCGCCGGCCTTCGACGTCGATGAGCTCACGGCCTTCCGCACGCTCGACGATGACAGGCGCGTTCTCCGTGTAGCACGACATTTGAGTGAAGCCATGCCACACGACAGCGGCATCGCGCTCGGGCCAGGAAAGGGAAGAAGAGTTAGTCGTATTGGACATCTGAGCTGGGCTATGGGCTATGGGCTATGGGCTATGAGATTGTATTCCGCGATATGACAACGATGTGCTTGAGTGGAAGGTGGCGCCGTTCGCGCGCGCTGTAGGTGCAAGGGCACTCAGCTTCTGGCCAGAGCCCAGCGCCCAGCGCCCGGCGCCTAGAGCCCGACTCTCAGCGTTGGCTCGCGTTCAAAAACTCCGCGATCGCCGGCCGGAAGCGGTCCATGTCCACAAGGAACGCATCGTGGCCCTGCAGCGACGGCATGCGCGCGAACGTGACGTCGCGGCCGCCGGTACGCAATCCGTCGGCGAGCTCTTGCTGCTGCTCGATCGGAAACAACAGGTCCGTTTCGACGCCGATGATGAGCGCTCGCTCCACCGTGAATCGACGCAGCGCCTCTGCGACGGAGCCGCCATGATCGGCGAGATCGAACAGATCCATCGCGCGCGAGAGGTAGAGGTAGCAGTTCGGATCGAACTGGCCGGTGAACTTCGCGGCGTTGTTCTCGAGATACGACTCCACTTCGAAGTCGATGCCGAACGGATCGCCGGGCTTGCGCTCCGCCTCCGCGCGTTCGCGTCCGAACCGAATCGCCCACTCCTTCGCCGAACGATACGTGATCATGCCGAGCTTGCGCGCGAGCCGCATGCCGGTGACGGGAATCGAATCGGCTTCGTAGTTCCCGTCGCGCCAGAGCGGGTCGCGGCGAATGATCTCGCGCTGCAAGGAGCGCAGCGCGATCGAGAACGGCGCGGAACGCGCCGAAGCGGAAATCGAAATCAGCGTGCGTGCGGCATTCGGAAACAGCGCGCAATAGGCGAGCACCGTCATCCCGCCGAGCGAAGGTCCGACGACCGCAGCGAGCTGCTTGACGCCGAGCGACTGCGCGACCTCATACCCCGCTCGCGCGATGTCCTCGACCGTGAGCACGGGAAACGTGAGTCGATAAGGCTTGCCGGTAGCCGGATTGATCGAAGCGGGCGAGGTCGAGCCGAACGGGCTGCCGAGCGAGTTCACGCAGATGACGAAGTACCGGCGCGTATCGATCGGCCGGCCCGGACCGATCATGTCCTCCCACCATCCGGGTGATGGATCCTCCGTCGAGGACGCGGCGTGCGCCGAAGGCGAGAGCCCCGTGAAGATCAGGATCGCATTGTCGTAGCAGAATCCAAGATCGCCCCACGTCTCGTACGCAATCTCGACATCATGCAGCGCCCCACCCCGCCGCATCTCGAACGGATGATCAAGCTTGAGGATCTTGCGGGCAGACGGCATCGCGGAAGGGGTTCGTGTCTAGGGGATAGGGGGTCGTAAAAGGCCGGTCGGCGATATTGTAGTGGCTCTTCAACCAGAGTGAGAGAACGAACGGTTTCATCGAAAGAACGATCCGGACGTTTTTTCGCCGTTCTGACTATCCCCTATCCCCTGATCATTACCCCCTAGTGTCCTCACCTCTTTTTCACTCTCCTCATCAACCTCTGGCGGCTCCGGCGTTGTCGGGGCGTGAGAGGGTTGCGCTTGCCCTTGAACGGGTTCTCGTCCGAGCGGAACTCCACGCGCACGGGTGTGCCTTCGAGGCGAAAGTTCTTGCGGAACACGTTGCTCAAGTAGCGGCGATACGCGTCGGGGACGTGCTCGACTTGATTGCCGTGCACGACGATGATCGGCGGATTGCGGCCGCCTTGATGGGCATAGCGAAGTTTGATGCGCCGGCCGCGCACGAGCGGCGGCTGGTGCTGCTGAATCGCCGTTTCGAGCACACGCGTAAGCTCCGGCGTCGGCATCTCGCGCATCGCTGCGTCGTACGCGTGCCCGACCGCTCGGATCAACTCTCCGACGCCCGTGCCGTGCAGCGCGGAGATGAAATGGATCGGCGCGAACTCGAGAAACGGCAAGCGCAAGTCGAGGCCGGTACGGATCTCATCGCGCTTGTCCGCGGGAATACCGTCCCACTTGTTGACCGCGATGAGCAACGCGCGGCCGCGCTCGGCCACCATGCCGAAAAGACTCGCATCCTGCTCCGCGACCGTATCATGGGCGTCGATCACGCCAATGACGACGTGCGCCGAATCGACGGCCTGGAGCGCCTTGATGACGCTGAACTTCTCGATCCCTTCTTCGACGCGCGCGCGTCGCCGCACGCCCGCGGTATCGATCAAAGTGTATTTGCGTCCGTCGCGTTCGAAGGGCACGAATACGGCATCGCGTGTCGTGCCGGGTTGATCGAACGCGATCAAGCGATCTTCGCCGAGCAGCCGATTGATCAACGTCGACTTGCCGACGTTCGGCCGACCGATCACCGCGACGCGGATGTCATCGCCGACGGGTGCCCCGTCGGGGGCGAGCGACTGTGCACTCTCGAGCTCCGCGAGCACGCGCTCCATCAGCGCTCGAACGCCATCGCCGTGCGCGGATGAGATCGGCTGCGGCTCACCCAGACCGAGTTGGTAGAAATCCGATGCCGCGGTCGCGCTGTCGAGCCCTTCCGCCTTGTTCGCGACGAGCACGACATCCTTGCCGAGCTTGCGCAACGTTTGCGCAACGAAGAAATCCGAGGGCGTCAGTCCCTCGCGAGCGTCGACCAGAAAGAGCACACGGTCCGCTTCTTCGATCGCGCGCAATGTCTGGCGCGCCATGAGCTCCTCGATTCCTTCGGCGCCAGCGACGAGCCCACCGGTATCGACGACGAGATAAGGAACCGGACCGACTTTGCCGAAGCCATACTTGCGATCGCGCGTGAGCCCCGGCACGTCCGCGACGAGCGCATCGCGCGTGCCGGTAAGCACGTTGAACAGGGTGGACTTACCGACGTTCGGTCGGCCGACGAGCGCGATGACAGGCAGCATAATGAAGGTGCGCGAAGTCGCAAGGCGAACGAGCCCCCGCGGTCACTGCGTCGTGTCTGCCTCGCTCGCTTCGGCGAGCGCGGGTTGTTCGACGCGGCTCTTGAATGCGACCAAGCGCCCCGCATCGGTCTGCACGAACACGCCTTCATCCGTGCTGAGCGGTGCGTTCGTCACGCGCTCGCCATCGGTCTTCTGGCGCGCAACGAATTCGCCCGTCGATTTGTCGAGCCAGTGAACGAACCCCTCGAAGTCGGCAACGACGATCGCATCGCCATCGATCGCAGGCGCGGTCAGCGCGCGCCGCTTGAGCGCGTCTTGTTCCCATTGCACGGCGCCGTCCGAACGCCGCATCGCGATGACGACGCCGTCCGCGCCCGTCAGATAGATATTCTCCTCGTCCATCGCGAAGCCGCGATAGCTCGACGCATCGCGGGCCCACCAGATCTGTCCCGAGTTGAGCGCGAGCATCGCGATCCTGCCCTGAAAGCCGACGACGAACACGTCGTTGCCGGACACGCGCGCCGGCGCATCGATGTCGGCGAGGCGCTCGAGCTCGGTGCGTCCGCTCGGCGCATTCACGACCGCGTCCCACAGCACTTCGCCGTTACGCGGATCCACGGCGAGCACGCGACCGCTGTCGAACCCCGCGATGATGCGATCGCCCGCGAGCACCGGCGGCGCGGTACCCCGCAGCGTCAACCGCGGTACGTTTTCATCCAACGACCAGCGTGTCGCCCCGTCGGTCACGGACAATGCTTCCAAACGCCCGTTCACGGTTCGCACGACGACGAGATCGCGGACCACGAGCGGCCGAGCGAGAATCTCGCTGGCGATCGAACGGCGCCACAACTCGGCACCATTCTCGGCCGACAAGGCTACGACGTCGCCGTCGCTCGAGCCGACCACGACGATGCCCTCGGCAACCTCAGGTCCGGCCGAGAGCGCAAGCTTCGTCTTCGTGAGCCACAAACGCCTGCCGTTGGCCGCCGAGACCGCTACGACATCGCCATCATGCGACGCGGTGTAGAGCACGCCATTGGCGGCAGCCGGACGCAGCGCGAGTCGCAGATGCGCTGCGCCGCCGCCGAGCCCGATGCTCCAGAGTCGATCGACTTTGCGAGTCGCCTGGAAGTCGACGAGCTCGGCAGGCTGTTCGACGTCTTTGTCGCCGCATCCTCCGATCACCGCGAGTGAGGCGATGCAGGCCAGCGCGAAGACGGCCCGTGCAATACGTCGAGGCATGCTCATGCTTGCTCGATTCGTCATGGTTGATCATCCGCAGTGGGCGCTGTCGCGCCGGATTGAGCTTCGGATTGAGCTTCGCCAGAGGGCACAGCGTCGCTCGCAGCTTGCGCGCCCGCGGAAGCGACACCGGCACCCTCCATGCCGCCCGTCTGGTGCAGCTTCATCTCGAGCAGCGAGCGATCCGTCGTCGCATCCGCATTCGCCGCGAGTGCGGCCGCATACTCGGCGCGCGCACCCTCCATATCGCCCTTCGCGAACAGTGCATCGCCGCGCACTTCGCGCACTTGAGCAGTGAACGCACCGGCCGAATCGGGCTTGAGTAGAGTCAGTGCTTCGTCATGCTTGCCCTGCTGGATGAGGACCCGCGCAAGACGCAGCCGGGCAATGTGCTGAAGCTCGTCGTCTTTAGCATCGTCCACGACTGCACGGAGCTGCGCGGCGGCTTCGTCGAACTCGCCCGAGGCCACGCTCGATTTCGCGCGCATGAGCCGCGCTTGCAGGGTGTAGGGAGATCTTTTGAATTCGCTCGTCAGGCGATCGAACGCCGCCTGCGCCTTCTCGGCATCGCTGCCGGCAGCTTCGAATTCCGCGTAGACGGCGGCGGCTTGTTCTCCCTGTTTCGTCGTATGCGCCTGCCAGTAGCGCCACCCGCCGAGCAAGGCGAGACCGAGAACGACGCCGCCCAGAATCCAGCTCCAGTTTTCGCGCCACCAGTTCTTGAGCGCCTCTTCCTGCTCGCGATCGGAAAGATAATCTTCAACCATGGTAATGAGTCTTGGATGATGAAGGGATATGGCCGGAGCCGTTATTTCGAATTCTGCAGCCGCGATCTGAGCTCGGCCGCGGCATTGGACCAGTCGAGCTCGATTTGCGGCGCCTCCACGCGAAGCGACTTCAGGCCGACGACACGCCTCTCCGCTTCGGAATCGCCGAGCACGAGCGCGAATCGGGCGCCGCTGTTATCCGCGCGTTTCATCTGCGACTTGAAGCTACCTCCGCCGCAATGCGTTTCGATTCCGACGCCCGGCAGATCATCGCGCAGCCGCTCCGCGAGCGTGAGCCCGACCGATTCGGCGCTCGAGCCTGCGATCACGAAATACACGTCAGGCGCTTCGACCGGCAACTCGCCCTGCTGTACTTTCAAGAGCTCGACGAGACGCTCCTGCCCGAGCGCCCAGCCGACCGCCGGCGTGCTCTTGCCGCCGAGCTGTGCGACGAGCCCATCGTAGCGCCCTCCGGAACAGACAGCGCCCTGCGAGCCGAGTTCGTTCGTCACCCACTCGAATACCGTGTGAGTGTAGTAATCGAGCCCGCGCACGAGCCGGGGATTGACGACATAGCGGATCCCGACCGCATCCAAGTGGCGGCGGAGCCCGTCGAAGTGCTGGCGCGACGGCTCATCGAGGTACTCGGTGAGGATCGGGGCACCCGCAATGAGCTCCTGAAGGTCGGGATTCTTGCTGTCGAGGATGCGAAGCGGATTGCCTTCGAGACGCCTCAGGCTGTCTTCATCCAAGCGCGCCTTGTGAGCGCTGAAGTACTCGACGAGCCGTTCGCGGTAGGCGCGCCGCGACTCCGGCGTGCCGAGCGAGTTCAAGTTGAGCTCGAGCCGCTCGAGACCGAGCTCGCGGAGCAGACGTGCGCTCAGCATGATCAACTCGGCATCGATATCGGGCCCTGCAAACCCGAATGCCTCGACATCGAGCTGATAGAACTGACGAAAGCGCCCGCGCTGCGGCTTCTCGTGCCGAAACATCGGACCCGCGCACCACACCCGCTGCTTCTGATTGTGCAGCAGGCCGTTCGTGATCATCGCGCGGACGATGCCGGCCGTCGCCTCGGGCCGGAGCGTCAAGGAGTCGCCGCCCGGATCTTCGAACGTGAACATCTCCTTCTGCACGATATCGGTGAGCTCGCCGATCGAGCGCTTGAAAAGCGCAGTGTGCTCGACGATCGGCACGCGGATCTCTCGATACGCGTACGCCGCGAACAGCTCGCGGGCGATGCGCTCGAGCTTGTGCCACGCACCGATCTCGCTCGGCAGCACGTCGTTCATGCCGCGCGGCGGCTGAATCTTTTGTGTAGTGGAAGCGTCCAACGAAAATCCCGTCTAAGTAGGCACTGGCCGAATCGAACCGAGCGCTCGCCGTTCGCGGCCTAAATCTGTGTTCGGCTGCCTGCGATTACGCGCGCATCATCGCAGATTGCCGTCGGCCTCGATCGTAAATCGCGCGGATTCGCGCCCCTCGCGCCGCGGAATCACGACCGATTCCCCATTGACCTGTAAATTCACCGCGGAAGCGGCGCCCAAGTTGATTTGGATCGGCGGCACGCCGACGATCGTACGCACGCGCTGCGGCGTCCCCATTCCGAACAACAGGCGCGCGCCGGTCGCGTCATACACTTCCGTCCAGCACTCGCCCGTAAACTCCAAACGCACGCGAATGGGTTCTGCCGCCGCCGTAGCGGCCGAAGTCGTTGACGCAGCGCGCGTAGGCGTTGTCTCGGGGAGACTCGCCTGCGACGAGCTCGCTTCCTCGGGTGCGCTCGGTTGCTGCGCTTCAGCCGTGCCCGCTGCCGGCTCCGCATCCTCATTCGTTTGTGCGGGCGACTCAGCGGGTGCAGTCGGCTCCTCAGGCACGACGGGCGCCGTCGACGGAGCGACCGCACCTGGAGAGGCGATCTCTTGCGAGTCGAAGAACCGCTCGAATGCGAAATAGCCGCCCAATGCGAGCACTGCGATCGCGACTGCGATCCAGGCGGGCCCCGCGAGCGAGCGACGAAGCGGGCGAATAGGCGTTGCGACCGCGGCTGGAATCGGATCGGCTTCGTGCGGGCGATCTTGCAACGCTTCGTACCGCGTTACGATGTCGTCCACCGGCAGGCCGAGGCGCGTCGCGTACTTGCGCAAATGACCCCGCGCATACACCGGTGCGCCGAGCGCAAGAAAGCGATTCTCCTCGATCGCTTCGATGATCCACGGATCGAGATGCAGGTCCTCGGCGGCCTGCTGCACGGTGAGCGCGGCACGCTCCCGCTCCCGCTTGAGCAGCGCACCGGGCGTTGCGTCCGCATCGTTCGATGCGAGTTGTACGCTCGGCGCGTCGTTCATCCGGGGTTCCGTTCCGATGCGACGAGCTCTTTCGCCTGATTCGAGTTCGGATACTCGGACTTCAGGCGATTCGCATAGTATTGCGCGACAGCGGTGTTGCCGAGCTCACGCTCGATGCGCACGCCGAGCCACAACGTCGCCGGCGTCGCTCGGCCAACCTCCAAGTAGCGTTCGAGAAAGCCGCGAGCCGACATGTAGTTCTTCTGTGCGTACTCGATTTCGGCGAGTTGATGCAGCGCCTCGCTGAAGCGCGGCCGCACTTTCAACGCGTCCCGAAAGTGCTTCTCCGCGCGTTCGAGGTTGCCCTTGTTGAGCGCGCAGGTCCCGGCGTTGAGGTAGGCAAGCTCGCGCGTCTTGTACAACAGGTTGTCCGCTGCCTGCAGCGCGAGCTTCTCGCCTCGATCGAAGCGATCGTGCTGGCACAGAAACACGGCGTAGTTGTTCTGGTACTCGGGATTCTTCGGATCGAGCGAGAGTGCCCGCTGGTAGTGATCATCCGCTTTGTCGGTATCCTTGAGCCGGTTGTAGAGCATACCGGCGACCGAGTGCGCGGCCGCATTGCGAGAATTCTGTTCGAGCGCACGGTCGAGCTTCTCTTTCGCCTGCGCGAGATTGCCCTTGCGCAAGTAGTCGACCGCGAGGTTGAGATTGATCTCGGATGCGCGCTCCGGATTCCCGCGCGAGCTATCCGAGCTGGTCGCGCATCCCGCAAGCCCGATCGCGATCGCCGCGACGGATATGATTGTTGTTCGTCTCACGATTGCACCGCCACTGAGATGAGTTTGGATCCGAGACGTACGGTCGTGCGATCGTTGACGCGCCCGACGAGCTGGCCGCACGCAGCGTCGATGTCGTCGCCGCGCGTCCGGCGGGTCGTCGCGATCACGCCGTTCGCATTCAATATGTCGCGGAAGCGCTCGATCGCCGCCGCGCTCGAGCGGCGGTAGCGCGTTTGCGGAAACGGATTGAACGGAATCAGATTGAGCTTCGCGGGGCGGCCTCTCAGCAGGCGCACGAGCTCGTGCGCGTGCTCGGGCTTGTCGTTCACTCCGTCGAGCATCACGTACTCGAACGTGATGCTGCGTGCATTCTGCTTCTCGACGTAGTGCCAGCACGCATCGAGCAGCTCCGCGATCGGATGTCTGCGATTGATCGGCACGAGCTCGTCCCGAAGCGCATCGTTCGGTGCGTGCAGCGAGACCGCGAGCGCACAATTCGTCTCATCGGCCAGGCGGCGCATTTGCGGCACGAGGCCGGACGTGCTCACGGTGACGCGGCGCCGAGAGATATCGAAGCCGAGATCGTCCATCAGAATCTCCGCGGCCGGCACGACGTTGCGGTAGTTTGCGAGCGGCTCGCCCATCCCCATGAAGACGACGTTCGTGATGACGCGCCTGCTTGCTTCCTGACCATCCTCTGCGGGCAGTGAATGAAGCCGCGATTCCTCTGGTTGGCCACCGCGCCCGAATCCAAGCTCGCGGTTCGCGAGCCAGACTTGCCCGACAATCTCCGCCGCGGTGAGGTTGCGGTTGAAGCCCTGCTGCGCGGTCGAGCAGAACGTGCAGTCCATCGCGCAGCCGACTTGGCTCGAGATGCACAGCGTGCCGCGATCGGGCTCGGGGATGAACACCATTTCGATGGCCTGAAGATTAGGCTGTAGGCCGTCGGCGGTCGGCTGTAGGTCAGACGAGCCTTGCGCGCTCGACGCGTCACCGCCCGGCGCCCGCCGTCCGCCGTTCGCTGAATCCATTGCGAGGAGCCATTTGCGCGTGCCGTCCGCGGAGACCTGCGTCAGCTTGATCTCCGGCACGCGCACTTCGGCGAGGTCCTTGAGCTTCGCGCGAAACGTCTTCGCGAGATCCGTCATCTCGTCGAAGTCGCTCACAGTGTGCTTGTAAAGCCACTTCATGAGCTGACGCGCACGAAACGGCTTCTCGCCCATTCCCTCGACGAATGCCTGCAGCTCGGCGCGCGTCAGGCCGAGCAGATTGGTCTTGGGCTGGGCGGAAGCCATGAGCGCTCAGCGCGTGCGCGGACAGAGATCGGCCGTCGCGAAGAAGTATGCGATCTCGTTCTTGGCGTTCTCGACGCTGTCGGAGCCGTGCACGACATTCTCTTCGATGCTCGCCGCGAGATCCGCCCGAATCGTGCCCTTGTCGGCCTTTTTCGGATCGGTGGCCCCCATGAGCTCGCGATTTTTCGCCACTGCGTTTTCACCTTCGAGCACTTGGACGATGACCGGACCCGAGATCATATATTTCACGAGATCCTTGAAGAACGGGCGCTCGCGATGGACCGCGTAGAAGCCCTCCGCTTGCGCTTGGCTCAAGTGCATCATGCGCGCGGCGATGATCTTGAGACCAGCCTGCTCGAAGCGGCGATAAACTTCTCCGATCAGGTTCTTCTGCACGCCGTCGGGCTTCACGATGGAAAGAGTGCGTTCTAGCGCCATGGAATCATCGACCTCGATGTGGAAATGAGCGGTTGAAGCTGGCCGTTGGCGACTGCAGGACGCCGGCAGCGCCTCGCAAGCGACGTACTCGGCGCCAGCCGAATATCAAATTGTGTGCACAATCAATGGGTTGTGGCGACGGCAGCGGCAGCTCTCGGGCTCGCTTGCGACAGCTTCCCGCCGCTCCCCTCTTGCGCGCGCGCAGTCTACCCGCGGGACCGGAGAGCAGCAAGAAAGCGAGCCGTGACGCGGAGTTACGAAGACAGCTGTAGCCTGTAGGCCGCAGGCTGTAGCCAGAGCGCCGGCGCGTGCCGGCTTCTTAATTTCCGACCTATAGCGTACAGCCTAGGGCCTACAGCCTAGTCTCAGACTGTAAAGCTCTCTCCGCACCCGCACTCCCCCTTGACGTTCGGATTGCGGAAGCGAAACGCTTCGTTCAGCCCCTGCTTCACGAAATCGATCTCGGTGCCGTCGATAAAGCCGAGGCTCTCGCGATCGACGATGACTTTGACCCCTTGATCCTCGTACACCAGATCGTTCGAGCCGATCTCGTCGGCATAGTTCACGACGTAGGCGAAGCCGGAACAGCCGGTCTTCTTCACGCCGAGGCGCAGGCCGATACCGTGGCCTCGACGCCCGAGGAACGTCCGGACTCGATCGGCGGCGGCGGGGGTGAGGGAAATCGTCATTGCTGGTCACTGACTCCTTGATTCTGATTGCGTGCGCCTTCAAAGGATTGCGGCGGATTCCTCACGAGTCAAGGGCATCCTCCCGCATCTTTCATGCCGTTTCTGCATGATTTGATGGGCGACTTCGCCAGTTCTTCTCGAGGGCGCGTACGGCATCCTCGAGCACGAGCAGGCGCCCCCACTTCTCGGGCGGGACCTCGAGCGCCGTAGCGGCTTCCCTCCACGTCCAGCGTGCGAGGTCCTGAAGCGTCGCTCCGGTCAACCGCTCCGTCAGCCAAGAGGCGGCCGCAATCGAGTGCGGGCAACCGTAGACGCGGTGGTTGAGCGCAACGATTCGATCGTGCTCAACGCGTGCGCTCAGCAGGATCTCGACGCCTCGATCCTGCGACCCCGCCCTCGCCGTCAGCACGTCCGAGCCGGAAGCGAGCTGACCGACGTTGCACGGCGTAGCGAAATGGCGCTCGACCAGCGGCGAATAGTGCATCCTTCGCAGCTCACTCGCCGGTATTCTTCGGCGCGATCGATCGCAATCGCTCGACCGCTTGGGTCACCGAAACGATCGCCGCATCGATCTCGGCTTCGGTCGTGAAGCGCCCCAGGCTGAAGCGCAGCGAGCTTTGTGCAACGTGGTCGCTTCGACCGAGCGCGCGCAGTACGTACGAAGGCGTCTCCGAGGCGGAAGCACAGGCGGAGCCGGTCGACACCGCGAGATCCGCGAGCGCGTACTGCAAGCTCTCGCCCTCGACGCCGTGGAAGCTCACGTTGAGCACGCTGCAGACGCGCCGCTCGGGATCGCCGTTCAATTCGACGTTGCGCAGCTTCGAAATGCCTGCCCACAGCCGCTCGCGAAGCGCACGAATGCGCACCACGTCCGCCTCGCGCTCACGCTCCGCAATCTCGAAGGCGACCCCCATTCCGACGATCTGGTGCGTGGGAAGCGTGCCCGAACGCAAGCCGAGCTCCTGCCCGCCGCCGAACATGAGCGGGCGCAAGCCGACGGGCGGGTTGCGCCGCAGGTAGAGCGCACCGATGCCCTTCGGGCCATAGACCTTGTGAGCCGTCAGAGAAAGAAGATCGACACCCATCTCCTCGACGTCGATCGACACCTTGCCTGCGCTCTGCGCCGCATCGACGTGAAGCAGCACGCCTCGCTCGCGGCAGAGTCGGCCGACTGCGCCGACATCCTGGATCACGCCGATCTCGTTGTTGACGTGCATTAGCGAAACGAGCTGAGTGTCATCGCGCAGCGCGTCGCGCACTTGCTCGACGGTCACGATGCCGTCCGAAGCCGGTTTCAGATACGTGACGGAGAATCCTTCCGCCTCGAGCTGCTTCAGCGCATCGAGCACCGCCTTGTGCTCGGTTCGCGACGAGACGATGTGCTTGCCGCGATCGGCGTGGAAGCGGGCCGCGCCGAGCAGCGCGAGATTGTTCGACTCGGTCGCGCCGGAGGTCCACACGATGGAGGCCGGTCGCGCGTTGATGGCGGCCGCGACCTGCGCGCGCGCCTGTTCGACCCGCGCCCGCGCGCGCCGTCCGTACTCGTGGCCCATCGACGAAGGATTGCCCTGCAATTCACTTGTGTGCAGGCACTCGATCATCGCCTCGGCGACGCGCGGATCGAGCGGCGTCGTCGCCGCGTAATCGAGATAGATCGGCAAGCGCTCGCTCATCGCGCGACCGACTTGCCGGCAGGGCGTCTGCGCGCCTGCACGGCCGTGAGAATGCCGCGCAAGATGTTCATCTCGTTCTGATCCAACTGAGCGCGGTTGAACAAGCGGCGGATACGCGCCATCAGATGCCCTCCTCCGGTGCGATCGCGAAAATCGATCTCATCGAGCACTTGCTCGATATGCGCGTAGAGCCGCGTCATCTCCTCGGCCGTCGCGAGCGGCACGTCGCGCGGCGGCGGCTCCGGCGCGCCCGGACGGCTCGCGAGCCAGATCTCATAGGCGATGACCTGCACAGCCATCGCGATGTTGAGCGAGCTGTATTCGGTGCTCGTCGGAATCGTCACGAGCAGATTGCATCGCGCGAGCTCGTCGTTCGTGAGCCCATAGCGTTCGGACCCGAATACGACTGCAACGTTCCCCGCGCGCGCATCCCCCACGATCCTTGCCGCGCATTCGCGGGGCTCGACGATTTCCCATGGCAGATGCCGCTGACGTGCGCTCGTTCCGACGACGAGCCCGCAATCGGCAATGGCCTCCTCCAGAGTCGAGAAGACGCGCGCCTGTTCGAGAATATCGTCGGCACCGGATGCCCGCGCCGTCGCCTCGGCGTGCGGGAAGCATTTGGGGCGAACCAAACGCATCTCGCGCAGTCCCATGTTCTTCATCGCACGGGCGCTCGCCCCGATGTTGCCGGGATGATTCGTGTCGACGAGAACGATGCGAGTGGGCATGTGTTGCTGGCGCGCTCCGCGCGCGTGTCAGGTGTCGAGTGTGAAGTGTAAGGTCAGAGCGCCCGCGCGCGGTCCGCCCGTTCGGATACACGTCACGCCTCACACGTGCGAAAGCACCACGCGTGCGGGGGCACGCTTGCTGCTATTCTAGCGCCTTCCCGCCGCTTCGCGGCGCGCTCTTTAACGCTCTCCCGCACCCAGCTCTGCCGAGGATCTCTACGCATGCAACCGCTATTGAACATCGCCATTCGCGCCGCTCGCCGAGCCGGGGAGATCATCGTTCGCGGGATGAATCGCGTGCATCGGTTGGATGTGCGCGCGAAGGGTCAGAACGATTTCGTCACCGAGATCGACATGCAGGCGGAGCGGGAGATCATCGAAATCGTTCGCAAGAGCTATCCCGATCACGCGTTCCTGGCGGAGGAAAGCGGACAGAGCGGCGATGCCGAGTTCGTCTGGGTCATCGACCCGCTCGACGGCACGACGAACTTCATGCACGGATTTCCGCAGTTCGCGGTCTCGATCGGCGTGCAGCGCCGCGGCCGCATGGAGCACGGCGTCGTATACGATCCGCTGCGCCAAGAGCTCTTCACGACCTCGCGCGGCGAAGGAGCGCAGCTCGACGGCAAGCGCATCCGCGTAAGCGGCCATGTCGGGCTCGAACGCGCCTTGATCGGCACCGGGTTCCCCTACCGCGCCAACTTGCATTGGCTCGACAACTACATGGGCATGTTCAAGGCGGTCACGATGCAGACTTCGGGCATTCGCAGGCCCGGCGCCGCCGCGCTCGACTTGGCTTATGTCGCCGCCGGAAGGTTGGATGGGTTCTGGGAGCTCGGGCTCTCACCCTGGGATACGGCCGCGGGCATGCTCTTGATCACCGAAGCCGGCGGCATGGTCGGCACGCTGAGCGGAGGTGAATATCAGCACGAGGGAAATATCGTCGCGGGCACCCCCAAAGTGTATGCAGCGCTCCTCGAGACGCTGCGCCCGTTCGTGCCCGAAGAGCTGCGCGCATGAGCCGACAAGCGCGGCGCGTTCCCTCGATTTTCACGCGTTCGTTCTGTAGAGTCGCCGCACAATAAGCAATACGTCTGCGTCCGTCAGCAGACCGCGGGAGGATCGAACGCGTGGATCTATTCAGAACTAAGCCCGTCGTCCCTGCACCTCACGTCGATGCCGGGGAACCTGTCGAAGGCGATCTGAAAGGCGAAGCGACGCTGAAGCGCGTGCTCACCGCACGCCACCTCGTCCTACTCGGTATCGGTGCAATCATCGGCGCCGGCATCTTCGTGATGACCGGTCAAGCGGCCGCTCACCACGCGGGGCCCGCGGTCGTCGTCAGCTTTCTGCTGGCCGGAACGGCCTGCGCATTCGCCGGACTGTGCTATGCGGAGTTCGCCGCGATGATTCCCGTTTCCGGAAGCGCGTACAGCTACACCTACGCGACGCTTGGCGAAGCCGTCGCGTGGTTCGTCGGCTGGAGCCTCGTGCTCGAGTATCTGTTTGCGGCATCGGCGGTCGCCGTGGGCTGGTCGGCGTATACGATCAGTCTGTTGGAATCGATCGCACAGATGTTCGGGTCCGAATGGACGTTTCCGGCGGCGCTCGCCTCTGCGCCGGTGACTTACGCGAACGGTCAATTCCAACCGACCCACGCCCTGTTCAATTTGCCGGCCGTGCTGATCGTGTTCGCCGTCGGCTCTCTGTGTTATGTCGGAATACGTCAGTCCGCGACGGCAAACGCGGTCATCGTCGCGATCAAGGTCATCGTGATCCTCGCACTGATCGGCTTTGCATCTCAGTACGTGGACCCCTCGAACTGGCACCCGTTCATTCCCCCAAACGAGGGCGGCGACCGCTTTGGCTGGCCTGGCGTTCTGCGCGCAGCGTCGATCGTGTTCTTTGCCTACATCGGTTTCGATGCCATCTCCACGGCCGCGCAGGAGGCTAAGAATCCGCAGCGCGACATGCCGATCGGCATCCTGGCCTCGCTCGTGATCTGCACGATTCTGTACGTCATCGTCGCTGCGGTGCTCACCGGCATCATGCCGTACGACATGCTGGGCACGGCGAAGCCGGTCGCAACCGCGCTCGAGCCTTATCCTCGACTCGGCTGGTTGAAGTTCGCAGTGGAGATCGGCGCGACCGCAGGGCTCACTTCTGTGATCCTCGTGATGATGATGGGGCAGCCGCGCATCTTCTTTGCGATGTCACGCGACGGCTTGCTGCCGCCCCTCTTCGGCAAGGTTCATCCGAAATTCCGCACGCCGCACAAAGCGACGGTCATCGTCGCGCTCGTGGCCGCTTTCTTGGCCGCGTTTTTTCCGCTTGGCGTGCTGGGCGATCTCGTATCGATGGGTACGCTGCTCGCCTTCGCGACCGTGTCTGCAGGCGTTTTCATCCTGCGGCGCACGCGCCCGGACCTGCCGCGCCCGTTTCGCGTGCCCGTCGTGTGGCTGATCAGTCCACTCGGCGTCGTTTGCTGCTTGGCGCTCATCGGCTTCATGGGCTGGTACAACTGGCTGCTGCTCGGCGCGTGGACGCTGATCGGCTTCGTGATCTACTTCAGCTACGGCGTACGGCACAGCGCACTCAACACGCCGAGGTAGAGCGAGCTCTAATCGGACACCGCGTGCCCGCAACGGGCTTTCTGCCGGTTGACGGTTGACAGTTGACGGTAGACAGCCAGAAAGCTCATCGCGGCTCTTTGCGGTTGCACCTGGTTTTCCTCCGACACCGTCAACTGTCAACCGTCAACTGTCAACCAACCTCTTCAGAGGCCCTCCTCTTCCGGCGACTTGCTCAATTTCACCGGCTCGGGTGAGGCGATCTTCTTGCGCACCTTCATGTTGAGCATCTCGACCGCGACCGAGAACGCCATCGCGAAGTAGATATAGCCCTTCGGGATGTGCAGCCCGAACCCTTCCCCGATGAGCGCTACGCCGATCAGGATCAGAAACGACAGCGCGAGCATTTTGATCGTCGGATGGCGGTCGACGAAATTACCGATCGGGCCGGCCATGAACATCATGACGAGCACCGCCACGACGACCGCGGCGATCATCACCTCGACGTGATCGGCCATTCCGACGGCCGTGATCACCGAGTCGAGCGAGAAGACGATATCGATGATCGCGATCTGCGAGATGACGCTCACGAAGGTCGCCTTCATCGCAGCAACGTGCGTCTGCTTCTCGTCGCCCTCGAGGCTGTGATGGATCTCGATCGTGCTCTTCGCGAGCAGGAACAGCCCGCCGCCGATCAAGATGAGGTCGCGCCCCGACACGCCGCGGCCCCATAGCGAAAACAACTCCGCGGAGAGGCTCATCACCCACGTGATCGTCAACAGCAGCAGAATGCGCGTGATCATCGCGAGCGCGAGCCCGATCGTCCGCCCGCGTGCGCGCTGGCGCTCCGGGAGCCGCCCGACGAGGATCGAGATGAAGATGATGTTGTCGATCCCGAGGACGATCTCGAGCGCGGTGAGCGTCGCGAAAGCCAGCCAGGCTTGCGGATCGGTCAGGAGCTCCATCGATTTCTCCGGTTAGCCCTGCTTGATTTGAAGAACGCGGCGGCAACGAAAGGTGTTGCAGCGCGGGTAACGGAATCGGGCTCGGCAGCCACCTACCGGGCGTGCTCGCGGCGCGAGCTCACGAGCGAGGCCAGGATGCCGATCACGAGGAAGCCGACGATGACGCCGAGGGAGACGATGTGCGGGATCTGCACGTGATGGTGCAACATCATCTTCACGCCGACGAACGCCAGGATGAAGATCAGACTGATCTTGATGTATTTGAACATCACCATGAGGCCGGCGATCGCAAAGTAGAGCGAGCGCAGCCCGAGAATCGCGAAAGCGTTCGAGGTAAAGACGATGAACGGATCCTGCGTGACGGCGAAGATCGCCGGGATCGAATCGACCGCGAACACGACATCGGCGAAATCGACCAAGAGCAACGTCACGAACAGCGGCGTCGCGGCGCGCCTGCCCTGCTCGATCGTAAAGAAGCGCTCCCCATCCAAGCGGTCTGTGACGGGGTAGACGCGCCGTGCGATGCGCACGAGAACGCTCTTGCTCGGATCGAACTGCTCCTCTTCGCTCTTCAGCATGCGCGCCGCCGAGAGCAACAGAATCGCGCCGAAAACGTAGAACATCCAATCGAATGCGTGGATGAGCGCCGCCCCCATTGCAATCATCGCGCCGCGCAAGACGATCGCACCGACGATGCCCCAGAACAGGACGCGATACTGGAATCGCGGCGGAATCTTCATGAACGTGAAGATCACCGCGATAACGAAAATGTTGTCGACCGAAAGCGACCACTCGAGCAGATAGCCCGTAATGTATTGGATCATCGCTTCCGCGCCGGAAATTGCGTTCTCGCCCACGCGCCATCCGAGCCAATGATGCTCGTACACGCCATAGACGAGCCCGCTGAACGAGAGCGCCGTCAGAATCCAAACGCTCGTCCAGCCGAGCGCCTGGCGAACGCTCATCTCCCGCGACTCGCGGTGCAAGACGCCCAAGTCGAGCGCAAGCACCGCGATGAAGAGCGCGAAGAAAGCGATCCAGATGAGGAGGGACATGGCGGAGCGCGGGCTACGGGCTACAGGCTATGGGCTACAGCCAGACAATGTCGAAGGCCGCGCCGAAAAAGCGCGTTGCGTGTACGTTCAAGCCTGCTGCCCCGCTCTGCTTCCCGCTGTCGTCTGTCGTCTGAAGCCTGGCGGCTCACGGAAGCGCATCGAGCTCGGGATCGCTCTTCTTGATCTGCATCAGATCCTGCGCTTTCAGCTTCAAGTCGTATACGAGAGAGATAGCGACGAAGATGGACGAGTACGTGCCGATGAGGACGCCGACGATGATCGCGATGGAGAAGCCCTTGAGCGTCTCGCCGCCGAATACGTACAGAGAGACGACGACGAACAGCACCGAGAAGCTCGTCATCAACGTTCGAGAAAGCGTCTGGTTGACGGCGAGGTTCAACATGTCTCTCGACGACGTTCCTCTGCGCGTGCCGAGCATGACTTCACGAACGCGGTCGAACACGACGACGGTGTCGTTGATCGAGTAGCCGATCACGGCCAGCACGGCGGCGAGGACGGACAGATCGAAGGTGAGCTGCGTGGCCGCGAAGAATCCGAGAATCACGATGGGATCGTGGGTCGCAGCGAGCACGGTGCCGGTCGCCATCTTCTTCTCGAATCGAAAACCGACGTAGAACAGAATGCCGATGAACGTGAACAAGAGCGCAAGTCCGCCCTGCTCCGCCAGATCTTTGCCCACCTGCGGACCGACCGCCTCGGTACGCCGAATCTCCACTTTGGGCTCGGCAGTCTGCAGCGCCTCCTGGATTCGGGCGCCGGTTTGGTTGACGTTCTCGCCTTCGGGCGCCTCGACGCGCACCATGAGATCGCGCGAGCTTCCGAAGGATTGGACTTGGGCATCCGGGAAGCCGGCGGCGGCGAGCGCCTCGCGCGCGCGGTCGTGGTCCGCGACATCCGGATAGCTCACTTCGACGACAACACCACCCGTAAAGTCGATGCCGAAGTTCAACCCTCGAAACGCAATGAGAAGAAACGATCCGACCATCAAGATCGTCGAGATCGTGTACGTGTAACGCCGCTTCCCGAGGAAGTCGATGTTGGGCGTTCGCTTGAAAAATTCCATCTGCCTTACTGCCTTTCGCTCGCCATCACACAGGCAGCGTCTGGAGGCGCTTGCGGTGGCCCCAGATCGCGTCGATGAACACGCGGCTGCACATGATCGCCGAGAACAAGGAGGTGAAGATGCCGATCACGAGCGTGACGGCAAAGCCCTTGATCGGCCCCGTTCCGAACACGAACAGCACGATGCCTGCAATGAGCGTCGTGATGTTCGAGTCGGCGATCGCCGAGAACGCCTTGTCGAAACCGGCGTGAATCGCGGCATGCGGTGAATTGCCGTTGCGCAACTCCTCGCGTATGCGTTCGTAAATCAGCACGTTCGCATCGGCTGCCATACCGATCGTCAGCACGATGCCTGCGATGCCCGGCAACGATAGCGATGCCTGCAGCAGCGACATCGTCGCGACGAGCAGCACGACGTTACAGATCAGCACGACATTCGCGACCATGCCGAATGCGCGGTAATACACCGCGAGGAAGATGAAGGTCAGGCAGGCGCCGATCGCGAGCGCCATCATGCCGGCCTCGATGTTGTCCGCACCGAGCGTCGGACCGACCGTGCGCTGCTCGACGAGGAATACCGGCGTCGCAAGCGATCCGGCGCGCAGCAACAGCGCGAGCTCCTGGGCTTCCGAAGCGAGCAAGCCGGTAATCTGGAAGCGATTCGAGAACACTCCCTGGATCGTCGCGACGCTGATCGCCTCTTCTTCCGTACACTCGTTGCCGGAGCGAATGCCATCGCAATGCTCGCCTTCCGCCAAGCGCTTCTTCTCGATATACACGACGGCCATGCGGCGGCCGAGATTCTCGCTCGTCGCCTTCAACATCTGCTGACCCGCACGCGAATCGAGCGTGACATGCACGGCAGGCCGGCCCTCCGAAAATCCTGACGTTGCATCGGTCAACTGATCGCCCGATGCGATGAGATCGCGCTTCAACAGCACCGGCGCGCCTTCGCGAGTTTTGTATAGCCTCGAGCCGATCGGCACGCGCTTGGTTTCCGCGGCCTCGTAAGGATTGTTCGATTCGTCGACCAGCCGGAACTCGACGGTCGCCGTTGCGCCCAGCACGCGGATTGCCTGATTCGGGTCCTGCACGCCCGGAAGCTGCACGACGATGCGATCGAGGCCTTGCCGCGCCACGATCGGCTCGGACACGCCGAGCTCATTCACTCGATTGCGCAACGTCGTGACGTTCTGCTCGATCGCGAGATCCTGCCGTTGCTTGATCCGCTCGGGCGTGAACGTCGCGATGAGCTCCGTCGTGCCGTCGACCTGGTTCTCGGTCAGCGTAATGCCGGGATCGTCGCCCGAGATGATCTTGCGCGCCGCATCGACACTCGCGCCCGGCCGAAGCATGACCTGGACGGTGTTGCCGCGAACCGCGACGGATTGGTACTGAATGCGCTCTTGCCGAAGCCGCGAGCGGACGTCCTGCGCAAGTCGTTGCAGCGCTTGGTCGAGCGCGGCTTCCACGTCGACTTCGTACATGAAATGGACGCCGCCGCGAAGGTCGAGGCCGAGGCTCATCGGTTGGAGCCCGATCGCGCGCACCCAACCCGGGCTCCGCGAAGCGCTCGTCAGCGCAACGATGTACTCGCCTGGAGCGGCGTCCGAGATCGCATCGCGCGCCTTGATCTGCGAGTCGACATCCCCGAACCGCACGATGAGGTGGTCCTCCTCGAGATAGGCGCTGCTGAAGGCGACGTTACCGGACTTGAGGATGCCGACGATGCGCTCCTGTCCCGCCGCATCCATCGCGGCACGATCGTCGCGCACCACCCGTATCGCCGGCTCGTCGCCGAAGAAGTTCGGTAAGGCGAGCAGAAACCCGACCACCAGAACGATGCCAACGAGCCAATATCGCCAAGCCGGTATGTGATAGGTCGACATGCGAGTCGCGCCGCTCAGGCGCTCTTGATCGTGCCTTTCGGAAGAACCTGCGAGACCGTGTGGCGCTGCACTTTGACGCGCACGCCGTCCGCGATCTCGAGCGTGATGATCTGATCGCCGAGCTCGGTCACCTTGCCGAGAATGCCGCCGCTCGTGACGACCTCAGCGCCCACCTCGAGCGCGGCGATCATCGCCTTGTGCTCCTTCGCCCGCTTCGTCTGCGGCCGGATCAGCAAGAAATAGAAGACGACGAAAATGAGAATGAGCGGCAAGAAGCTCATGAACGCACTCGGTTGGCCCGGTGCGCCCTGCGCCTGCGCTGCGGCGGTGGATATCAGCCAGTCCATGTTGGATGGGCCCCCGAAAAAAGACCTCTCGCGAGGTGGTGAAAGGGTCGGGCCGTCGCCGGCCCGAAAACGAGCGGCGCATTATACACACGCGCGGCGCATACACTCGGCACGGTCGGGCCGAAACCGCACTCGGAGGTGCGCCGGGCCGAGCCTCAGGCCAAAGCGCGCTACACTCGGGTCCCCCATCGGACAACGCGTGCCCTTCATGCCTAGCAGCGAAATCCTGGTCATCCTGTTGCTCGTCTTGCTCAACGGATTCTTCGCCTTGTCGGAAATGGCGTTGGTTGCGTCGAAGCGGGTCAGAATCCAGGCAGCCGCCGAACAGGGTAAGAGAGGCGCGAAATCGGCGCTCGCCCTCATTGAGGATCCGACGACGCTCCTGTCGTCCATCCAAATCGGCATCACCCTCATCAGCATCCTTACGGGCGTCTATTCGGGCGCGACCCTCGCCGAGCGCCTCGCAGGCACGCTGATCGGCTTCGGCGTGTCGATGGCATACGCACACAAGCTCGCCTTCGGTGCGGTCGTGCTCGTCGTTACGTTCGTGTCGCTCATTCTCGGCGAGCTCGTGCCGAAGCGCGTCGCGCTGCTGCGCGCCGAGAGCCTAGCAATCCTCGTCGCTCCGATCATGCGCTGGTTCGCGACGCTCATGGCACCGCTCGTGTGGCTGCTGCGCGTATCGGTGAACGGCGTGTTGAAGTTTCTGCCCTTGTCTGCCGCGCCGCAGGCAGCCGTAACGGAAGACGATGTTCGGGCGCTCATCGCGGAGGGAACTCGCGCGGGCGTGTTCCTCGCTTCCGAGCGCCGCCTCGTGGAAGGCGTGCTCGCGCTCGCGGACCGCAAGGTCGGCTCGATCATGATCCCGCGGCAGGATATCGTCTGGCTCGACATCGAAGAGCCGTGCGACTCGCTCTGGGAGCAAGCGAAGGAGAGCGGACATGCCCGCTTTCTCATCGCGCGCGACAAGCTAGACAACTTGCTCGGCGTGATCACGCTCGCCAACTTGAGCGAGGCCGTGCACCGGGGTCACATCGATCCGGAGAAGGACATTTTGCCGGCGCTCCACGTGCCCGAGTCGATCTCGGCGCTCCAGCTTCTCGATCAGTTTCAACGCTCGAGCACGCACCTCGCCGTGGTCACGGACGAGTATGGGGAGATCGAAGGGATCACGACGCCGATAGACATTCTGAAAGCAATCGCCGGCGAGCTTCCCGAGCTCGGCAGCCGCGAACGGCCCGAAGCGATTGCCCGTCCCGATGGAACGTGGCTCATCGACGGGCACCTGCCGATCGAAGAGCTGCAACGCCGTCTGAACCGCCGCGACATGGCGGGGCGCGACTATCACACCGTCGCCGGCTTCGTCCTTGCGCGCCTCGGACGCATTCCGAAGGCCGGCGATAAGCTCGCCTGGCGCGACCTTCGCATCGAGATCGTGGATATGGATGGAGTGCGCATCGATAAGATCCTTCTTGCGCGCGCCGATAAGCGCGCGCGAGAAGATGTGTAATGTGTGAAGTGTAACGTGTCTAGTCAGAAGGTCAGTGACCCCACTCTGACGTTACACTTCACACGTCACACTTTACACCGCGTCAGGCCGCAGCGCGGCCTCACGCCTCCACCTTACATAGCGTCGGGCCGCTGGGCGGCCTTGCGCGCCGGCGACTCGGTCGCCGGGCGATGCTCTTCCAGCCACTCCCGCCAGATCGCGAGCGTCACGGCGAGCAGCACGGGGCCGATGAATAGGCCGACGAGGCCGAACGCGAGCACACCGCCGAGCACGCCGAAGACGACGAGCAGGAACGGCATGCGTGTCGCATTCGAGATGACGAGCGGACGGACGATGTTGTCCATCCAGCTCACGAGCAACACTCCCCACAGCAGAAGTCCGATGCCAGCGCCGATATTGCCGGTGACGAGCATCCAAATCGAAAGACTCCCCCACACGAGCGGCGCGCCGAACGGAATGAGCGCGACGAGCACGGTGACCGCGCCGAGCAGCACGGGTGCCTGCAAGCCGAAGATCCAGTAGCCGATCCCGGCGACCGCGCCTTGCGCGATCGCGCCCAAGATGAGGGCGTACACTACAGCCTGCGTGGTCGAGCCGACCGCGTCGAGGTAGTCGCTCACGCGCGGTCCCAAGATGCCTTCCAAGATCGCGCGCACTTCGCGCAGCACGCGCGGCCCGTCACGCAGCAGGAAGAACATCGAAAGCACTGCGAAGAACAGCTTCGCTGCGTTGCGGCCGACGCCGCCGATCAGACGCGAGACCTCGACCGACGACTCCTCCATCAGAAAGACGAACTGCTCCCGCAAGGCGCCCGGATTCGCGGTGAGCTCCGTCAGGAGATGCTGCGCCCAAGATCCGATCCACGGCAGATCCCGCAGCGCCGGCGGCAATTCCGGCTTGGTCGCGAGGAATGCCTGTACTTCAGCGTAGGCGGCCAACGCTTCGACGCGCAGCAAGAGGACGAGCCAGATCAACGGCACGATGATCGCGAGCGTCACGAGAATCGTGGAGAGCAATGCGGCGATCGCCGGGCGGCCGCCGACCCAACTGAGCACGCGCTGGTTCACGGGCCAACTCACGTACGCGAGGATCGCGCCCCAGATGAGCGGCACGAGAAACGGCTGCAGAACGCCGAACGTCAGCAGCACGATGCCCGAGATCATGCCGGCAACCAGCAGTCGGCGGAACCACGGAGCGGTCGGGAGATCGGCGAGCATTGAAGGTGAAGAACTCATAAATTGAAACCCAGCCTCTCACGTCCGCGCCGGATGCCGCAGCAGTAAAAGCGTTTGCATCATTCGCTTTCGCTGCGGCGTGCGTAGAACTCGGTCGCGAAAGCGTCGAAGCGTTGCGCTTCGATCGCCTCGCGCATCGACTGCATCAAGGCAAGGTAATGGTGGAGATTATGAATCGTCCCGAGCCGCGCAGCCAAAATTTCTCCGCATTTGTCCAAGTGGCGAAGATACGCTCGGCTATAGTGCGTGCAGGTGTAACACGTGCATGTCTCGTCGAGCGGCCGCGTGTCGGCTTCATAACGGGCATTGCGGATCTTGACGATGCCTGCGCTCGTGAACAGGTGTCCGTTGCGGGCATGGCGCGTCGGCATCACGCAGTCGAACATGTCCACGCCGCGGCGCACCGCTTCCACGAGGTCCTCGGGCGTGCCGACACCCATTAGATAACGCGGCCGATCGCCCGGCAGGTGCGGCTCGATCGCGTCGATCACGCGCTCGCGTTCTTCCTTCGGCTCCCCGACGGCGAGACCGCCGATGGCATAGCCGTCGAAGCCGATTTCGGTCAGCCCGGCAATCGATGCTTCTCGCAACGGCACATACATCCCGCCCTGCACGATCCCGAAGAGCGCGTTCGGATTTTCGAGCCGGTCGAACTCCGCGCGGCTGCGAGCCGCCCAACGCAGGGACATCTCCATCGACGTGCGCGCCTCGGCTTCGGTCGCCGGGTACGGCGTGCACTCATCGAAGATCATGACGATGTCGGCATCGAGATCCTTCTGCACCTGCATCGAGCGCTCCGGCGTGAGCATCACCAAGTCGCCGTTGACCGGCGAACGGAAGCTCACGCCTTCCTCGGTAATCTTGCGCAGCGTCGCGAGACTGAACACTTGAAAGCCGCCCGAGTCGGTCAGAATCGGGCCCTTCCAATTCATGAAGCCGTGCAACCCGCGATGCGCACGGATGACGTCCATCCCCGGACGCAGCATGAGATGGAACGTATTGCCGAGGATGATTTGCGCCCCGAGATCGACGAGCTCCTCGGGCAGCATCGCCTTGACCGTGCCGTACGTACCCACGGGCATGAACGCCGGTGTCTCGACGACACCGCGCTCGAAGCTCATGCGGCCGCGCCGGGCGCGCCGATCGGTTGAAAGGAGTTGGAAATGCATCTAAGGCTGTAGACTGTAGGCTGTAGGCTGTAGGTCGGAAACAAGAGGCCGCGCGTTGCGAGCGATACCGCGCCTCCACGAACGGAGCGGAGCCGCCATCATGCAGGACGATCGGCGCTGACGTTGAACATCGTGATCTTTCATTCTGGCTACAGCGTACAGCCTAGGTCTACAGCCCTTCTTTTTCGGTCCGCTCGAACCCCGGACAACACGGGTTTCATTCTTCCTCTTGCTACAGCCTACAGCCTTCTATAAACATGGCATCCCCATAGCTGAAGAACCGATAGCGCTCGCGTACGGCATGACGATAGGCGCCCATGACGGCTTCATGGCCGGCGAAGGCGCACACGAGCATCAATAGCGTCGATTCGGGCAAATGGAAGTTCGTCAGCAGTGCGTCGACCGCGGAGAATCGATAGCCGGGTCGAATGAAGAGCCGAGTCTCGCCCGAAAACGGCTGCACACGCCCCTCCTTCACCGCCGCTTCCAAGCTCCTCACGACGGTCGTACCCACCGCAATGACTCGCCCGCCCTCGGCGCGCGTTTGCTCGATGAGCTCGCACACGGGTGCATCGACGCTCACCCGCTCCGCATGCATCCGATGCTGATCGAGGTCCTCGACGCGCACCGGCTGGAACGTGCCGGCACCGACGTGCAGCGTCACGAAGGCGAAGCGCACGCCCATCGCCGCGCATCGATCGAGCATGACCTGATCGAAGTGCAGCCCCGCCGTCGGCGCAGCGACGGCGCCTGGCGCGGACGCATAGACAGTCTGGTAACGATCCGCGTCTTCGTGTTCCGCCGCGCGTTCGATATACGGCGGCAAGGGCATCGAGCCATGGCGTTCGAAGTACGCGAGCGGGTCCTCGGACAATTCGAGCTCGAATAGATCGTCGCGGCGTTGGACGAACCTGGCGCTCGCCCCTGCCGGCAATGCGATCGGAACGCCGGAACGCAACGGCTTGCTGGCATGAACGTGCGCCAAGATGCGCCGGTCCTCGAGAATACGTTCGAGCAAGATCTCGACCTGACCGCCGGTCGGCTTCGTGCCGACGACGCGCGCCGGAATCACGCGCGTGTCGTTGAACACGAGCAGATCGCCGCGCCGCAGGAGCGTAGGCAGGTCTGCGAAACGCAAATCGCGCACGGCGGCAGTCGGTCCATGCAAGTGGAGCAATCGGCTGCCCGTGCGAGTCGGCGTTGGCCGCTGCGCAATCAGCTCGCTCGGGAGATCGTAGTGGAAGTCGGCGCGCCGCATCGGGCGCGCACGGTAGCAGGAGTCGCGCGCGTACGCGAGCGCACGACGAGCGCGGGCGCGCTCTTAGGCTGGGGGCTGGCGGCTGAGCAAGAAGGAAGCCGTAGGCTGAGAGCAGCCGTTCGCTTCGCGTCACGGCGTGCCACGCCAATGAATAGCGCGGCTTCTGGCTCCAGCCTCCAGCTTACAGTCTGGACCGCATGTCGGCGGGCGGAAGTGCGCGGTGTAAAAAACCCTCGTTCGCCTCCTCGGGCACGACGATGTCGAATGTGAGTCGCTTCTTCTGGCGCATGACATTCAGCTTCACCTTCTCGCCGCCTTCGTAGGAGCTCAAGATCCGGAACGCGTGTGCAGGGCTCGAGGGAACACGCCCACCGATGTCGAGAATGACATCCCCCTCTTCGAGCTTCAGCCGGCTGTCGCTCGGGGCGCGCACGACGAGCAGCCCCTCGTCGGTGCCGAAGTACTGGCCGAGCTTCGGCGTCATCGCGACGAGCTCGGCGCTGCCGAACACGTTCTGCGACCGGAGGAACGCGAGCTCAGGTAGTTGTCCTACCAGCGCGCGTGCGCCTGCGCCATGCGGTCTCATCGTGAAGAAATGATCGCGAATGGGACGTGCGAGCAGATCGACGTCATGTGTCTTGCCGTCGCGTCGGTAGCGCAGATGCACCTTTTGATCCGGCTTCACCGTGCGCATGTGGCTCAGAAGCTTTTCATACGGCCCGGTCGTGCCATCGCGCGCGAGCGATTTGCCGTCGATCTCGACAATCACATCGCCTGGTTCCAGACCCGCTTCCGCGGCCGCGCCGCCTGGGCTCACGCTCAAGATTTCAGCGCCCTCCTTTTGCCGATCGTCATCGGGGGACAATGTGATACCGATGAATCCGTGCGCCGCATCGAATGGCAGCGGCGGCGGTGGCGGCGGTATCAGGCCGTCCGACAGCGACATGCTGAGCTCGGCGACCTCGCGCGCTGCCTCGCTCAAGCGCTCTTGAGCCGCATCGAGCTTCTGCTCGAGCGCTTCGCGCGACTCCGCGGAGCCCGCGTCTTCTGCAGCCAATGCGTTGCCGCCGCCGTAAGCCGCGAGACATAAGCAGGCGGCAGCACGCAACACCTTCGATACGTTCACGTTCATACCCTCTCTTGAGCCGAGCTCGCGCCCACCGACCCTATGGTCGTCGCGGGCGTACGCCGGCCCCGTCGCCTACAACATCGTTCCAGCCTGCGCATAGCGCACCTTCACGAGCGAGTCCATGAGCTCCACCCGTTCTCGCCACAAGCGCTCGGATTGACTCGCATCGAGATCGCTGCCGCCATACGCGAGTTGGTAGTCGAGCCACTGAATACGTCCTTCCATCGTGTCGAGCGTCGCGGCCATGTTCACGCGCTCGACGTGCGGGCGTGCCGGCATGGCCTGCAACAATGCATCGAGCCGACGCGAGCGCTCGATCAGACTCGCGAGCTCGACAGTCGTCGATGCGCTATGGCTCGGCACACCACGATCCGCGACTGCCGCATGCTCCCGCTCTGCGGTCACAACTCCCCGGTCGCGCATCGTGCCGACAAGCAGTGCAACGATCGCGACGCTCGCGGCGGCGGCGAATCCGATCAGCCGGTTCGCCATGCGAGATGTGCCTCGCGTGGACCGGAGCCCCGAGCTCGCCGCATTCATGCGGGCCTGAACATCGCGCCAGGCAACGGCAGGTTCGATCATCGGCAGCTCACGCAGCCTAGTGCGGGTTCGCTCGAGCGCCTCGAGGTGCTCGGCACATTGCGTACACTCACGAAGATGGTTCTGCCACTTCGCATCGCAGACGCCATCGCGAATGGACAACAGTTGTTCGGTTCGAGGATGCATGACGAGAGTCCGCTTCATTCTCCGAGCGCCGCGAGCCGAGCGAGCGGGCGTACGCTTCGTGTCGACGATTCCGTATTTCCGACCTCTTCTCCGCCCTGCGAACGTCGCACGCCGCTTTCCGGCCCCAACGCATCTCGCAGCCGTACGTGGGCGCGCGCCAGTTGAGATTTCGAAAAGCTGATCGTGCGACCCAACATGCGTGCGATCTCCGCGTGCGTGTACCCTTCGACGTCGTAGAGCCACACGACACTTCGGCTGAGCGCAGGTAGCATCGCGAGCGCACGCTCGAGATCGCTGCTCGCGCCGACTTCCGCACCCTCATGCGCGCGCAATTCGAGCGGCGGATCGCGGCTGGCATCATCGTCGAGCCACAACAAGCTCCGATGCCAAGGCGAGCGCAGGTACATCAAGCATTTGCTCACCGCGATGCTGCGCACCCAGCCGGCGAACGAACCCTCGCCCGAGTACGAGCGGATGCTTCGCAAGATCTCAAGGAAGGTGTCCTGAAAAAGATCGTCCGCAACGGCAGCTCTGGGAATGAGCCGCCGGATGAGCGTATACACCGGCTGGCGACAGGCCCGAAAAATCGCTTCGTGCGCCTGCGGATCCCCCGCGCTCGCCGCGCGAATGACATCTTCAGGAACGTTGAGGCCGTGAAACTGCGACATCGTGATCCGTTAGATGCGGCAGGAGAGAGAAAGGTCGCAGACAGGCTACAGGCGACAGCTCGGGGCGCTGTGCGCGACTGCCGTGCGAAGCACGTCTGGCTGTAGGCTGTCGGCTGTAGCCTGTAGCCTGCCAAAGGCCGCTACCTCAGCCCCGTCTCCTGCCGTGCGATCACCATCCGCTGGATTTCGCTCGTACCCTCGTAGATCTCGGTGATCTTCGCGTCGCGGAAATAGCGCTCGACGGGCAGCTCTTTGGAGTAGCCCATGCCTGCGTGAATTTGAACGGCGGCGTGCGCACAAAACATCGCCGTCTCGGATGCGGTGAGTTTCGCGATCGATCCTTCGAGCGTGTAGCGGCGTCCATCGACCTTCGACTGCTGTTTCGCCCAGGCCGCTCGGAGCGTCAACAGGCGCGCCGCATCGAGCTTGCACTTCATGTCGGCGAGCTTCTGCTGAATCATTTGGAAGCTCCCGATCGGCGAGCCGAATGCCTTGCGCTCCTTGACGTAGCTCAAGGACGCTTCGTAGGCCGCGCGTGCGATGCCTACGGCCTGCGCGGCGATACCGATTCGGCCGGAGTCGAGCACCTGCATCGCGATGCCGAAGCCTTCACCTTCTTCACCCAGCCGGTTCTCGACTGGGCAGCGATACTCCGCGAGCTCGACCTCGCAGGTTGCGGACGCACGAATGCCGAGCTTCGGCTCGGTCTTGCCGCGCACAAAGCCAGGCGCTCGAGTATCGAGCACGAACGCGGAGATACCGCGCGACTTCTTCTCGGGATCCGTCACCGCGAAGAGCAGCATGTAATCGGCGACCGGCCCCGAGGTGATCCAGGACTTCTTGCCGGTGATGACGTAGTGCTTGCCGTCGGGCGAAAGCGTCGCGCGCGTTCTCATGTTGGCTGCGTCGGAGCCCGACTGAGGTTCCGTAAGGCCGTACGCGCCGATCGCTTCGCCCGCTGCGATCGGTCGAACGAACTTTTGCTTCTGCGCTTCGGTGCCGAATCGGAGAATGCCGCCGCAATAGAGCGAGTTGTTGACGGAGACGATGGTGGAGTGCGCAGCATCGGCCGCCGCGATCTCCTCCATCATCAGCACGTAGCTGATCGTATCGAGACCAGCGCCGCCATACTCCGGCGGCACCTCCACGCCCATGAAGCCAAGCTCGCCCGCCTTGCGAATCGTGTCGAACGGAAATTCGCCGGAGGCATCGAACTTCGCCGCGATCGGCGCCACCTCGCGCTGCGCGAACTCCCGTGCGGCCGACTGCAACATCTGCTGCTCGTCGCTCAACTGGAAGTCCATTGATCCTCTCCGAGGAGTGTAAAGTGTGAAGTGTAAGGTGTAAGGCCAGAAGCGCAGTCGCCTGCGCGTGCGAACCAGGATCGGCCCTGAGGTGCTACACGTTTTCGACACTCGTCTGAAGTGGCCCCTCTGACCAGACACTTTACACGTTACACCTCACACGCCCGGCTAGTGGACTTACGCAGGACGAGTCGCCCGTCTATACTTGCGCCCCCTCGCCGGTGTGGCGGAACTGGTAGACGCGCCGGACTCAAAATCCGGTTCTGGCAACAGAGTGTGGGTTCGATTCCCTCCACCGGCACCATTCTTTCAAACGGAAGCGGTTGGCGATTAGCGGTTGGTTCAGATGCGACCTGCGCTCGTTTCGCGCCAGCAGCACCTGCTAACCGCTAACATCCTTCCTCATGAAGTTCTGCTCCGCTTGCGGTCAGCCCGTCGAAATCAAGGTGCCTGAAGGCGACCACCTGCCGCGCTTCGTCTGCACGGCATGCGGCACGATCCATTACGAGAACCCGCGCATCATCGCGGGCTGCGTGATCGAGACCGAGGGCAAGATTCTCCTGTGCAAACGGGCGATCGAGCCGCGGCTCGGCTACTGGACGATTCCCGCGGGCTTCATGGAGAACGGCGAATCGGTCCAAAACGCCGCGGCACGCGAGGCGATCGAAGAAGCGCTCGCACACGTGCAGATTGGCTCCCTGCTCGCGATCGTGAACGTGATTCACGCCAACCAGGTACACATCATGTTTCGCGCGACGCTCCTCAGCCCCGCCTTTGGCGTCGGGCCTGAGAGCCTGGAGACGGCGCTGTACGAGGAACGCGACATCCCTTGGCCCGAGATCGCGTTCTTGAGCGTGGAGTTCGCGCTCCGGCGCTATCTCGAGGATCGCCGCGAAGGCATCGAGCGTGCGCATTTTCAAGATATCGACGCGGGGAGGAGCTCGCGCTAGGCGTGAGCCGATACGCAGATCTGCATTCTTCGATACAGGCTCGAGCGCGCGCGCCTCGCTTCTCCACACGCCGTTTGGCACAATTACAGATCCGAGCGGACCGCCTCGACCGCGACTACATTCGACCTTCCGGAGCCTGCCGATGACCTTCGTCGTCACCGAAAACTGTATCAAATGCAAGTACACCGACTGTGTGGAAGTCTGTCCGGTCGATTGTTTTCATGAAGGCCCGAACTTTCTCGTGATCGATCCGGACGAGTGCATCGACTGTACGCTTTGCGAGCCGGAATGCCCGGTCGAGGCAATTTTCTCGGAAGAAGAGCTGCCGGCCGGCCAAGAGCAGTTCAAGCAGATCAACGCCGAGCTCGCGAAGGCGTGGCCCGTCATCACGGAGAAAAAGCCGGCCCCGGAAGACGCGAAGGAATGGGAAGGCAAGCCGGATAAGTTGAAGCTCCTCGAAAGGTAGCTTAGGGGATAGAGAACAGGGATTAGGGGATAGTCAGAAGCGCTGCCGCGCTCGCCTTTTGACTATCCCCTGCCCCCTAGTCCCTAGTCCCTAGTCTGCTTGCAGCTCGTCGAGCTGCTGCTTCATCTGCTTCGGTGGCAAATAGCCGCCGATATAGTCGCCGTTCATCGTGAAGATCGCCGGCGTTCCGCGCACACCGAACTGCTCGCCAAGGGCAAACTGTTTCGCGACCGGCGTGCTGCAGTTCGGCGCCTTCACCTCTTCGCCCCGCTTCGCTTTCGTGATCGCAGCCCTGCGATCCTTCGCACACCACACCGCTTCCATCTTGTGCCAATCGGCCGAACCGGGGCCCGCGCGCGGGTAGGCCAGGTAGCGCACGCGCACGCCGAGCTTCGTGAGCTGATCGATCTCGCTGTGGAGCTTGCGGCAATAGCCGCACTCGACATCGGTGAACACCGTGATCGTATGCTCGGGCTTCGTCGTCGGGGAGAAGACGATCATGTCGCGCTCATCGAGCTTCGCGAGCAGCGCTCGCCGCTCGACGGCGCGGGCTTGCTCCGTAACATTGACGCGCGTATCGACCTCGTACATGTCGCCCGCGATCACGTATTTGCCATCCGCGCTCACGTAGGCGCTATCGGACCCAATCCGGATCTCGTACATGCCCTTGATTTTGGACGGACGAACGTCCTCGACCTTGAGCTCGGGAAACTTTGCCGCGATGACCTCGCGAGGATCCGCCTTTGCGGCCGGTTCCGCAGCGGAAGCAGACAGGCTCGCCATTGCGAGTAACGCGGACAAGAAGAACAGGCGGTTCATCGAGACTCCAAAGCGGGATTTCGCGGAAATGCGACTCGTTGGACGCGGCAGCCGCCCAACGGTTCAGTTTGCGAGTCTAACGCAATGAGAAGGGAATAGCGGTTAGGGGGTAGCGGATAGTCAGAAGGGAGAAGGGAAAGAGGGCGCGGCAGCGCTTCTGACTATCCCCTAACCGCTATCCCCTAATCCCTATCCTCTCGGGTGGTGCTGCGCATGAAGCTCCTTCATGCGCTCGCGGGCGACGTGCGTGTAGATCTGCGTCGTCGACAGATCGCTGTGTCCGAGCAGCATCTGCACGACACGCAAGTCGGCGCCATGATTGAGCAAATGGGTCGCGAACGCGTGCCGGAGCGTGTGCGGAGATAGCGCCTTCTGCACGCCCGCTTTCTGTGCGTACCGCTTGATGATGTGCCAGAACGCCTGGCGCGTCATGCGATCGCCGCGGCGAGTCGGAAATAGATAGTCGGTCTGCCGTTCGAGGAGAATCTCGAGCCGGGGTCCGTTCATGAACTTGTGCAGCCACTCGAGGGCCTCTTCGCCGAGCGGGATCAAGCGCTCGCGATCGCCCTTACCGACGATGCGCAGCACGCCTTGATTCATATTGACCTGATTCGATTTCAGGTTCACGAGCTCCGAGACGCGCAGGCCCGTCGCGTACAAGACCTCGAGCATCGTGCGATCGCGATGGCCGAGCGGATCCTCGATCTGGGGCGCGTTCAAGAGCGCCTCCACTTCTTCTTCCGTCAGCGACTTCGGCAAAGAGCGACCGATTTTCGGCATCGCGATCTGCGCGGTCGGATCTTCTTTGAGCGCGCCATCTCGAACGAGATAGCGATAGAAGCGGCGGAAGCTGGAGAGTTGTCGTGCCGTCGATCTCGGGCGGGCACCCGATTCGACGCGCCAAGCAATGAAGGCGAGCAGATCCGCGCGTTTGGCGCCGACGCTCGAGCTGCCGCGGGCCTGCAGCCAGCGGTCGAGCGCAGTCAGATCCGCGCGGTACGCCGACAACGTGTTCGGCGACAGACCGCGTTCCATCCACACTGCGTCGAGAAAGCGGTCGATGGCGGCCAGCGACGGAGTCTCCGGCGTGTCATCGTTCGTCCTCGAGTAAACTGTCGCTTTGGTAACGGTGCTCATCGTATGCAGTTCTGCAGGGCGCCGGTCCGGCTTTGCCGCACCCGCCCCCGTGCGCGAGTGTCGGGAGTATGCGGAAGGGGGTCCGAAACCGGGCGTGACAGTTATCACAGAACCTCGCGCGGCGTTACATAAAGAGAACCAGTTCACAGAAAATGGCCCGCTGTATGTTCTTCGCACCTCGCGCTCAGCTCGACACTGCTTACCCATGCCCATTTCCCTGAAGCGCGTGCTGCGCAAAATTCTGCATACCTGCTACGGCATTTACGCGGTGGTTGCGTTCGTCGTCCTGAGTCTCCTCGCCTTCCCGCTGGTGCTTCTGCCGTTTCGCATCGCAACCCGGCGGCATATCGCGCATGCAACCGCACGCCTCTTCTTCACGGTCGCGGGCATCCGCGTGCGGGTCGTGGATGCAGAGCTGCTGCCCCCGGGGCCCTGTGTCGTCGTCGCAAATCATGCGAGCTATCTCGACGGCGTCGTCTTGAAGGCCGCCCTGCCCGCCCGCTTTTGTTTCGTGATCAAAAAGGAAGTCAGCCGCATTCCGATCGCAGGCATGCTGCTTCGCCGTATCGGGTCCGAGTTCGTCGATCGCTTCAACCGTCACGCGGGCGGCATGGATGCGCGTCGTTTGCTGAAGGCGGCGGATGCCGGCCAAGCGCTCGCCTTCTTCCCGGAGGGGACGTTCAACGCGCGCCCGGGCGTCGGCAAATTCCATACAGGCGCCTTCGCGATCGCGGCACGGACCACACTACCCATCGTGCCCGTTTGCATCCGCGGTACGCGCGACATCCTGCCAAGCACGCGCTACCTCCCTCGACCGGGCCGCATCGACATCCAAGTGCTGCCGGCGCTTCCCAAGATCGAAAGCGCAAGCGCCGAAGCGGTCGCCGCAGCCCGCGATCTCGCCCGCGCGCGCATCGTCGGAGCGCTCGGCGAGCCGGACCTCTGCGCGGAAGACGCGATCGAGGCACTGGAAGCACGCAAGTCCTAGTCCCGCCTCGTGCACACGAAGGAAAGATCTCTCGCGGCGGCGCGGCGCAGAAGACTCGACAAGGCTTCTCCTCGATCCCATCGACTTTTTCTTCGCCGCGCCGCCGCGTCGCCGCGAGAACATCTCTCTCGTTCCACTCACTTGCATACACGAATGCGAGGTGGCCGGGGCGAGTAGCGACATCTCACGACCCTTCCCTATACTCCCTCACGGGACGCAGCGAGACGGTGAGGACGCATGAATCTGTTCGAAACAGTCGGCAAGCACGGACACGAGCAAGTCGTCTTCTTCCATCATCGCGAGTCGGGGCTACGCTGCGTCATCGCCATTCACAGCACCTTGCTCGGACCTGCATTCGGCGGTCTCAGGATGTGGCCCTACGCGAGCGAAACGGATGCCGTGCGCGACGTGCTGCGACACTCGCGCGGCATGACATACAAAGCCGCCATCGCCGGCTTGGATGTCGGCGGCGCGAAGGGCGTCTTGCTCGGCAATCCGGAAACCGACAAGAGCGAGGCATTGTTTCGCTCGCTCGGCCGATTCATTCACTCCCTCGGCGGCCGCTACATCGCGAGCGAAGATGTCGGAACGAACGCGGACGACATGGAGCTCATTCGGCTCGAGACGCCGTTCGTCGTCGGCGCACCGGAAGCGAACGGCGGCAGTGCGGACCCATCCGAGGCGACCGCGCTCGGTACGTGGCACGGCATTCGCGCATGCATCGAATTCAAGTACGGACATGCCGATTTGAGCCGCGTCAGTTTCGCGGTACAAGGCGCCGGTCAAGTCGGCTATCACTTGGTGAAGCTGCTGCGTGCGGGCGGCGCCAAGGTGTTCGTCACCGACATTGCGGAAGATCGAGTCGAGCAGGTCGTCGATGAGTTCGGGGCCGAACCGGTGCCGATGTCTCAGATCTATGACGTGGACGCGATGGTGTTCTCGCCGTGCGCGCTCGGCGCCGTCATCAACGAGGACACGCTGCCGCGCCTCCGGTGCGAGATCGTCGCGGGCGGCGCGAACAATCAGCTCGAATCCGACGAATTGGGAACCGAGCTCGAGCGCCGAGGGATCCTGTACGCGCCCGACTACGCCATCAACGCAGGCGGCCTGATGACGAGCGCGCTCGAGCTGCAAGGCTTCAGCGAGGCGCGCGCGCAACGGCACGTCGCGCGGATCTACGAGATCATCTCGCGCATTCTCACGCTCGCACGTGAGGAGAAAATTCCGAGCTGGCAGGCGGCACAGAAGCTCGCGGAGGAGCGCCTCGCGTCGATCAGTCACACGAAGCTTTCGTACGTCGGCTCGACCGGAATCTGACCGAGCGATTTTCGATCCAACTGTTCGCGTCCGTTCAGTCGCAGCGGCGCCGAATCAAATCCAGGAAAGCAGTCATGAGCGAAGAGATTTACATCGTTGCGGCACGCCGCACCCCGATCGGAGCATTCCAAGGCGTCCTGAGCGCGGCCACTGCGCCGCAGCTTGGAGCGACCGCTGCACGCGCGGCCATCGACGCGAGCGGTCTCGCCGCGGAACGCATCCAGGAGACGGTCCTCGGTTGCGTGCTGATGGCCGGCATCGGCCAGGCGCCCGCGCGCCAAGCGGCGCTCGCGGCCGGCGTTCCTCAGAGCGTTCCCGCAACGACGGTCAATAAGATGTGCGGTTCGGCCCTGAAGGCGTTGATGATCGCGAGCGACGAAGTTCGCGCGGGCTCCGCCGACATCATCCTCGCGGGCGGCATCGAGTCGATGTCGAATGCGCCTTACCTGCTCCCCAAGGCACGTGCCGGCCTGCGCATGGGCCACGCGGAGCTGATCGACCACATGTTCTTCGACGGCCTGCAAAGCCCGTTCGACGGCAAGCTCATGGGTTTTTTCGCCGATGCGACGGCCAAGAAGTACGGGTTCACGCGAGAGCAGCAAGATGAGTTCGCCGCGGAGTCGGTTCGCCGCGCGTTGCGCGCGGTCGAATCCGGTGCGTTCGAGCAGGAAATCGCCCCGGTCACGGTCAAGGAGCGCAAGGGCGAGCGCATCGTGACAAAAGATGAAACGCCCTTCACGTGCGACATCGCGAAGATTCCGAGCTTGAAGCCCGCCTTCAACAAGGATGGCACGGTCACTGCCGCGAGCTCATCCTCGATCTCGGATGGTGCCGCGGTCGCGGTCATCGCGAGCGGACGCGCCGTCAAAGAACATGGGCTCAAGCCGCTTGCGCGCATCGTCGCGTATGCAAGCCACGCGCAGGCACCGGAATGGTTTACGACGGCGCCGGTCGGCGCGATTCGTTCGGCGCTCGAGCGCGCGGGTTGGAACGCATCGCAAGTGGACTTGTTCGAGATCAATGAAGCCTTTGCCTGCGTCACGATGGCAGCAATGCACGATCTCGAGCTCGATCACGCCAAGGTCAACGTCAACGGCGGCGCTTGCGCGCTCGGTCACCCGATCGGTGCAACCGGCGCACGCATCATGACCACCCTCCTCCACGCGCTCAAAGTGCGCAAGCTCAAGCGCGGCATCGCCTCGCTCTGCATCGGCGGCGGCGAGGCCACGGCCATGGCAGTGGAATTGGTGTGAGGTGTAAAGGTGTACGTGTAACGTGTAACGTGTAAGCGACAGCGCGCACTCTGACCTTACACATCACACCTTACACTTCACACTTCCCATCAGCGCTCACGCACTGATGGGCGTCTCCGGCGATATCCCCGCCACCTCATAACCGCGCTTGAAATCGCGGACGTGCTTCGACATCCACCTGCGCGCTTCCTCGACGTTCTTCTCACGCAGCGACGCGATGATCTTCTTTTGCGCATCCGAGATGCGTGAGCGGGCCTGCGGCACCGTGTCGATCATGCGCGCAAGCGAGGGCGCAAGCGCGCGCGTGAGCGACTGCTTCGCGAGCACGAGCACCTGATTGCGGGCCGCGGCGCCCAACAACTCGAAGAAGCGGGCGACGATCTCCACCGCGTGCGGATCGCCCTTCGGGGATGCCTTGAACGCCTCATGGGTCGCGACAAGCGCGCTCAAATCCGCTTGCGTTCGGCGGACAGCCGCGAGCGCGGCGACTTCCGGCTCGATCACCATCATCGCTTCCCACACCGCCACGAACGTCACATCGTGCAGCACGAGCGCATGGCGCATGCCGGATGCGACTTGCGAGGCGGCCGGGCGGCTCACGACCATCCTCTTCGCTCCGGGCGGACGCTTGATCAATCCGGCGCTCTCGAGTCGCCGTAGCGCCTCGCGCACAGTCGAGCGGTGTACTCGGAATTGCTGCGCAAGCTCCGTCTCGGGCGGCAGCGGATCGCCCGCCCGCAGCTCACGCGCGAGAATCTTGGCTTCGATCGCGGCGGCGACGCGCGTGTACGCCGGATCCCGATCCACCGGATCGAACAGAGGCCCGTCCGGCACGTTTTGCTGTACCGCCGCAGCGGGCGCGGACGCCTCCGCGCGGCGCGAACGCACATGGGCCATGGACTTTTCTCCCGTTGACACTTGGTCGGATTGTCGGACAATAGGACAACTTCCACAAGTCACCGGGCGTGGCGCCGCGGCCGGCGCCTCACCCGCCCTACTGGAGCCTCCTATGGAAGATTTCGACTTCGGATTGGGCGAAGACATCGACGCACTGCGCGCGAGCGTCGCGCAGTTCGCGGCAGATCGCATCGCGCCGCGCGCGGCCGATATCGATCGGGAGAATCGCTTTCCTCGCGAGCTCTGGCCGCAGATGGGCGAGCTAGGCTTGCTCGGCATTACGGTCGAGGACTCGCTCGGCGGAGCCGGACTCGGCTATGTCGCGCACGTCGTGGCCATGGAGGAGATCAGCCGCGCGTCCGCATCGGTCGGCCTCTCCTATGGCGCGCACTCGAACCTCTGCGTCAATCAGATCCGCCGCTGGGGCACGCAGGCGCAGAAGCAGAAGTATCTGCCCAAGCTCATCTCGGGCGAGCACGTCGGTGCCCTCGCGATGAGCGAGCCCGGCTCAGGCTCGGATGTCGTCAGCATGAGAACGCGCGCGGAGCGCCGCGGCGATCACTACGTCCTCAACGGCACGAAGATGTGGATCACGAACGGTCCCGAAGCGGACGTCGTGGTCGTCTATGCGACGATCAACCCCGAGCTCAGCGCGCGGGGCATTACGGCCTTCATCATCGAACGAGGCATGTCCGGCTTTCGTGCGGCGCAGAAGCTCGACAAGCTCGGCATGCGCGGCTCGGATACGAGCGAGCTCGTGTTCGAGAACTGTCGCGTGCCCGTCGAGAACGTCTTGCACAAGGAAGGGCTCGGTGCCGAGGTGCTGATGAGCGGGCTCGACTATGAGCGCGTCGTCCTCGCAGGCGGACCGCTCGGGATCATGCGAGCGTGCCTCGACAACGTGTTGCCCTACGTGCACGAGCGCAAACAGTTCAACCGCCCGATCGGGACGTTCCAGCTCATGCAAGGCAAGATCGCGGACATGTACACGACGATGAATGCGTGTCGCGCCTATGTCTACTCGGTCGCCGCTGCGTGCGATCGCGGTCGCGTGACGCGTTTCGATGCAGCCGGATGCATCCTGCAAGCGTCCGAGCGTGCGACGTGGATGTCGCTCGAGGCGATCCAGGCGCTCGGCGGCAACGGCTACATCAATGAATATCCAACCGGCCGCTTGTTGCGGGACGCCAAGCTGTACGAGATCGGTGCCGGAACGAGCGAGATTCGGCGCATGCTGATCGGCCGCGAGATCTTCGAGGCGACGGCATGATTCAAACACGCATCGATCCGGACTCCGAAGCGTTTCATCTCAATGCATCGTACATGCGTGCGCTGACGGACGAGCTGCGGCAGCGCCTCGAGATCGCTGCACGCGGCGGCGGCGAAGACGCACGACGCAAGCACGCGGAGCGCGGCAAGCTGCTCCCGCGCGATCGCGTAGCCTCGCTGCTCGATCCCGGCTCGCCTTTCCTCGAGCTCTCGCCGCTCGCGGCAGAAGATATGTACGACGGGAGCGCACCGTCGGCCGGCATCATCACGGGCATCGGCCAGATCCATGGCTCATACGTCGTCGTCGTTGCGAACGATGCCACGGTGAAGGGCGGGACCTACTTTCCGATGACGGTAAAGAAACATCTGCGCGCGCAAGAGATCGCGGCAGAGAATCGCTTGCCGTGCCTCTATCTCGTCGATTCCGGCGGCGCTTTCCTTCCGTTGCAGGACGAAGTCTTCCCCGATCGCGATCATTTCGGCCGCATCTTCTACAACCAAGCCCGTCTGTCCGCCGACGGCATTGCGCAAGTGGCTGTCGTCATGGGTTCCTGCACGGCCGGCGGCGCCTACGTGCCGGCAATGTGCGACGAGGCGATCATCGTCAAGCGTCAGGGCACGATTTTCTTGGGCGGACCGCCGCTCGTGAAAGCCGCGACCGGCGAAGTCGTCGATGCAGAGTCCCTTGGCGGGGGCGACGTGCACGCGCGGATCTCCGGCGTCGCGGACCACCTCGCGGAAGACGATGTGCACGCGTTGAAGCTCGCGCGCGAGGCGATGCGCCATCTCGCGCGGCCGGCGAACCCGTGGCTCACGCGCATCGAGAGCCGCCCGCCGGCACACGATCCGCAAGATCTCTACGGCATCATTCCCCGAGACACACGCTATCCGTTCGACGTGCGCGAGATCATCGCCCGGATCGTCGACGGCTCCGAATTCCACGAGTTCAAGGCGCTGTATGGCAAGACCCTCGTCTGCGGCTTCGCGCACATCGACGGCTTCCCGGTCGCGATCGTCGCGAACAACGGCATTCTATTCTCCGAGTCCGCGCTCAAGGGCGCGCACTTCATCCAGCTCGCGAATCGCCGCGGCGTTCCATTGATCTTCCTGCAGAACATCACCGGCTTCATGGTCGGCAAGCGCTTCGAGCACGGCGGCATCGCGAAGGACGGCGCGAAGATGGTGACGGCGGTCGCGTGCTCGCGCGTACCGAAGCTCACGGTGATCATCGGCGGCTCGTTTGGTGCGGGCAACTATGCGATGTGCGGGCGCGCGTATGGCCCGCGCATGATGTGGATGTGGCCGAACGCGCGCGTCTCGGTGATGGGCGGCGAGCAGGCGGCACAAGTGCTCGCGACGGTGCGAGCGGATGGATTGAAGGCACGCGGCGAAACCTGGAGCGAAGCCGAGCGCGACACGTTCATGGACTCGATCCGATCTCAGTACGAGACTCAAGGCAATCCGTACTACGCGACCGCCCGCCTCTGGGATGATGGCGTCATCGATCCGGTCGACACTCGGCGGGTCCTCTCGGTCGCGCTCGCCGCCGCGGCAAACGGCCCTGCCCCAGGCGAGGAACGTTACGGCGTTTTCAGAATGTAGCTCGGCGGGTCACGTATGAGTACCGTTCTTCCTTCCCTCTCTTCCCGCGGCGTCCTCACCTTGACGCTGAATCGCCCGGAGAAGCACAACGCACTGAACGCCGAGCTCGTGACCGCGCTGCATGCGGCGCTGCTCGATGCAGAGCGCGACAGCCAAGTGCGCGTCATCGTGCTTACAGGCGCGGGCACGAGCTTCTGCGCGGGCGCCGACATCGCACAGATGCGCTCCATGCGCGATGCGTCCGAAGAGGACAACTTGGAAGATGCTCGTTTGCTGGCGCAGTGTCTGCGTGCGCTCGACGAAGTGGATCGTGCGCTGATCGTGCGCGTGAACGGCAACGTCTTCGGCGGCGGCGTGGGTCTGGTTGCTTGTGCCGATGTTGCGATCGGCGCACTCGGCGCCAAGTTTGCGCTCACCGAAGTTCGTCTAGGCCTTGCGCCGGCAACGATCTCGCCGTACGTCGTTCGCGCGCTCGGCGCACGGCAAGCGCGAAGGTTGTTCTTGACGGCACTGCCGTTCGATGCGCACGAGGCGCGAACGATCGGGTTGCTTCACGTCGCCGTCGAGCTCGAAGCGCTCGATAGCGCCGTCGAACGCCACGTGGACGCCCTCCTGCAAGCCGGTCCGAGCGCGCTGCGCGAAGCAAAGCGCCTAATCCGAACCGTGGAGGACGCGACCGACCGCGATACGCTGCAAGAGGAGACCTCGAAGCTTCTCGCAAAGCTGCGGGTCAGCGACGAAGGCAAGGAGGGATTGGCGGCCTTTCTCGACAAGAGGCAGGCGAGTTGGCGCAGCTCGCGCTCATGAACCGGATTCTTTGACTGGGAGCCAAGCATGCAGGTCAACGAAGCATTGGCCGTCATCACCGGCGGCGCGTCGGGCCTTGGGTTCGCAACCGCTCAGCGTCTGATTGGCGCGGGGGCGTGCGTGACGTTGCTGGACGTCGATCAAGACGCGGGCGCACGGGCGGTGAGCGCGTTGGGCGCGAATGCGCGGTTCGAAACAGCCGATGTGACGAGCGAGACTGCGGTGAACGACGCAATCGAGCGTGCACGGCGTGAGATGGGCGGTCTCAATCTCCTCGTGAACTGCGCCGGCGTGGCATGGCCGCGCCGCATCGTCAACAAAGAAGGCCCGATGCCCGGGGATTTCTTCCGCAAGGTCATCGAGATCAACTTGATCGGAACGCTGCTCGCGTCTAAAGCCGCTTGCGCCGCCATGCAAAAGAACACGCCGAATGGAGAGGGCGAGCGCGGCTTGATCGTCATGACGGCATCCGTGGCCGCATTCGACGGCCAGATTGGGCAAGTCGCCTACTCCGCATCGAAAGGCGGTGTCGTCGGCATGACGCTGCCGATGGCGCGCGACCTTGCCTCGAGCGGCATCCGAGTGATGACGATCGCTCCCGGCATCTTCAAGACGCCGATGATGGCCTCGCTCCCGCAAGAGGCGCAGGACTCGCTCGGCAAACAAGTCCCCTTCCCTCCTCGCCTCGGCCGCCCGGACGAATACGCCGCCCTCGTGGCACATGTGTGCGAGAACGTCATGCTCAACGGCGAATGCATCCGGCTGGACGGCGCGATTCGAATGGCGCCCAAGTGAACCTATAGGCTGTAGGCTCTAGGCTGTAGACTGTAGCCAGAAACAAGGCAACAGATCGCGAGTGTGCCGCTCGAGCGCCCTTGCTACAGCCTACAGTCTACAGTCTATTGAGAGTGATACATGAGTGAACGAGAGGTCATGGAGTATGACGTTGTCATCGTCGGCGCGGGGCCGGCGGGGCTCGCGTGCGCCATCCGCTTGAAGCAGCTCAAGCCAGACACGAATGTCTGCGTGATCGAAAAGGGCTCTGCCGTCGGCGCACATTCGCTTTCCGGCGCCGTTCTCGAGCCAGGTCCGCTCGATCGACTGCTCCCGAGCTGGCGCAGCGACTATCCCGGCATGAAAGTCCCCGCGGCGGTGGACGACGTTCGTCTCATGACGAAGACGGGCTCGTTCAAGCTGCCTGACTGGGCCGTGAAGTTGAGCCCGATGCACAATCACGGCAACTTCATCATCTCGCTCGGGCAGCTCACGCCTTGGCTCGCAGAGCAGGCGGAAGCGCTTGGCGTCGATGTATTCGCGGGATTCGCCGCTGCCGAAGCGTTGCTCGACGAGCGCGGCGTCAAAGGCGTGCGCATCGGCGACATGGGCTTGAACAAAGACGGTACACCCGGCAGCAACTACACACCGGGGGTCGAGATCCATGCGGCGACCACGATTCTCGCCGAGGGATCGCGAGGCTCGATCACGAAGCAGCTCATCCGCCGCTTCAATTTGCGCGACGGCATCGATCCCGCGACGTTCGGACTCGGTTTCAAAGAGCTCTGGCAACTTCCCCCGGGACGCGTCCAACCGGGACGCATCGAGCATGCTTTCGGCTGGCCGCTCGACACGCGCACCTACGGCGGCAGTTTTCTCTACCACCTGACGGACGACCGCGTCTATGTCGGCTACGTCGTCGGGCTCGACTATCGCGATCCGCGCCTCAAGCCCTTCGAGGCGTTTCAGCAGTTCAAGCATCATCCGCGGATCAAGAGCCTGCTCGAGGGCGGAGAGATCCTCGCTGCCGGTGCGCGCACGATCGCCGCCGGCGGTTATCAGTCGTTGCCCAAGCTCGAAATGCCGGGCGCGCTCATCGTCGGAGATGCCGCGGGCACGCTCAACGTCTTCAAGATCAAAGGCATCCACCAGGCAATTCGCTCAGGTGTGCTCGCGGCGGAGCACTTGAGCGAACGCGGTAGCAGTGTCGGCTTCGATGCGCGCTGGCGCGCTTCCGAGGGTCACCGCGAGCTTCATGAGGTTCGCAACTTCAAACCCGCGTTCAAGAACGGCTTGTACTTCGCGATCGCGAATGCCGGGCTCGAATCGCTGTTGAAGGGGAAAACGCCTTGGACGCTGCGCAATACCGCGGATTGGTCCGCGATGGCGAAGCTCGATGACTTCGTATCGCCCGATCGCGGCTGGGTCGCTCGCACATTGCCGCCGCGCGATCGACTCGCTTCCGTCTTCTTCGCGGGCAACGTCCACGACGAGTCGCAGCCGGTTCACTTGATCGTGCACGACACCTCCATCTGCGTCGATCGGTGCACGAAAGAGTACGGCAACCCGTGCGAGCGGTTCTGTCCCGCGGGCGTGTATGAAATGATCGACGATGGACAAGGCGGTCGACGTCTACAGATCAATGCCGCGAACTGCGTCCATTGCAAAGCCTGCGACATCAAAGATCCTTACGAGATCATCACGTGGACGACACCGGAAGGCGGCTCCGGGCCGAACTACCAGAATCTGTGACGACGCACCCTTCCCCCACTCTGTCGCTCGCCGCTCTTTACCGTGCCGAATGCGCGCGGCTCGGCTACGTCGCCGACGCGGCGCAAGAGCACGTCGTCGCACGGCTCGACGATTTGCGGCAACGCCTGCTCGCGCCCGCGCCGAAGGCGGGCCTTCTGAAGGAGCTGTTGTCGCGCAAGCGCGCGCGTACGGCCGAGCGCGGCATTTATCTCTGGGGCGGAGTTGGACGCGGCAAGACGTGGCTCATGGATCTCTTCTTTCAGAGCCTGCCGTTCAAGAACAAACAGCGCACCCATTTTCACCGTTTCATGCAATCGGTGCACCTCGAGCTCAAGAAGCACCCCGACGAGCCGAATCCGCTGGAGCGAGTGGCGGACAAGATCGCAGCGCGCGCACGGATCGTCTGCTTCGACGAGCTGTTCGTATCGGATATCGCCGATGCCATGCTGCTCGGGACGCTGTTTCGTGCGCTGTTCGAGCGAGGTGTCACGCTCGTCGCCACCTCCAACGTGCCGCCGGACGATCTATATAAAGGTGGGTTGCAGCGCGCGCGCTTCCTCCCCGCGATTCGGCACCTGAAGGAGCACACCGAAGCGCTTCATATGAGGCCTGGCGCCGACTATCGCTTGCGCATGCTCGAACGTGCGACGACCTGGTTCGACGTGCGCGCCGCGGATCATCGAAAAAAGCTCGAAGACCTGTTCGTCGAAATTGCCGGCGAGCCCGGGCGAGCTGGCTCGACGCTCACGGTCAATCATCGGCGCGTGCATCCGCACAAACAGGCTGACGATGTCATTTGGTTCACGTTCCGCGAGCTGTGCGACGGCCCGCGCAGCCAGAGCGACTACATCGAGCTCGCCCGGTGCTACCACACGGTGTTCTTGAGCGATGTGCCCGTGCTCCTGCCCGAGCACGAAAATCAAGCTCGCCGCTTCATCAGCCTCGTCGACGAGTTCTACGATCGCGCCGTCAAGCTCGTCATCTCCGCCGCCGCCCCCATCGACAAGCTCTATCGGGGCACGAAGCTCGCCTTCGAGTTCGAGCGCACGAAGAGCCGCCTGATCGAAATGCAATCGCAGGCGTATCTCGCGAGAGAGCACAAGCCGTAGGTGGCTACAGGCTACAGGCTACAGACTGCAGGCTACAGCCAGAGAAGACAGGACTGCTCAAGCTGGCGCCGGAGAACCACATGGGCCCTCTGTCTGTCGCCTGTCGCCTGTCGCCTGTCGCCTGTAGTCTGTAGCCGCGCTTGGCGCCCGGCGCTCACGCGCTCAGCGCGCCGAGCTGCGCCTTGCGCCGCGCCTCCGCGCGTTCGCGCGCGCGGGCCGCGAGATCGGGCTCCCCGAATGCATCGCTCACGCGTGCGCTCAGTTGCCAGTTGAACGGGCTCGCCGCCTTGAGCTGCGTACGTTCGGCGACGAGCGCACGCGCGAGTTTCATCCTGCCGGCGCGCAGTGCCGCTTCGACGAGGGTGAGATGGATCAAATCGCGCTGCGCATGGCTGCCGCCGAAACGATGCGCGATCGTGCGGATCGGCAGCAGCAGCTCGACGCATTCGCCGTAATGACCGAGGGCGAACGAGATCAAGGCGTGAGCCATGGACAGGCCCACCTCGCGCGTCATTGCGGCGTTCGTGTGGCCGCCGGCCGCGCGATGCTCCATGGACGCGAGCGTCTTGTTCGCCAGATCGAGGCGCTGCGCACCGACGAATGCCATGACAGCGTGAACGTCGTTGAAGGCGTAGAACGCATCTTCGGCGGCGGGCTCCCATGCTTGTGCGAGCGTTCGCCATCGCTCGCCGACATCGACGCCGCGAACGTGGAGGCGCCACAGCAAAGCCGACGCGTCGATCAGCTCCAGCGGCACCTGCGAGCTCGGAACTCGAATCTTTCGGTCATAGAGCGAAAGCACCTGAGCGATGTCGCCGATATCCAAGTGATACAGGGCGAGATGCCACCAATTGTGATAGGCGAGCGCGTTGTTCGGCGCCCAGTCCTGCTCGCGCGTCGTCAGAAATTCGATGCCTTCGCGCAACCGGCCCTGCATTTCCATGACGTGCGCGACGGCGTGCACCGACCATGCATCTTGCCCGTTCAGCTCGAGCGCGCGCCGGCCCAGGTCCTCGGCGCGCGAGTAGGAGCCGTTCTCCTCGAGGCCGAAGGCGTACATACCGAGTACATAGCTGTATCCGGGAATGGACACATCCCAGAGCGGCATCACCTGTGCGATCCGGTCGCGGAGCATCGTCGACGCCCCAAGGAAGAAATCGCCTACGTGCGCCGTCTGCAGTGCGACGAGGTCATGCGGATAATCGAGCAGAATGTCTCCGTAGCGGCGAATCGAGCCGACGAAGTCGCCGTGCAGCCACGCGCGGGCAGCTGCGGCGTGCGCGCGCTCGCGCTCGTTCGCGCGCCGGCCGAGGCTTTCGATCGCCTCGATGCTCTCGCGCAGCATCGGCAGCGCCGCTTTATCGGTCGCGGTCACCATGAGCGCCGCGCGCAAGCAGTGCGCTGCCGCAAAGTGCGGATCGTCATCCAAGGCCGTTTGGATGATCGCGAGCGGATCGAGGTAGTACCCGACCGCGAGCTCGACGGCCTGCTCATAGCGCTGCAAGGACGTGGTGTCGTTCGTCGAAACCGGTACGCCGCGACAGTCAACTAGGGACATCGGAATCTCCTGGTGAATTTATCTATTGGCGGAATTTTTAGGCTCAATCCGTGATGACAAAGTCGCGTCGGGCGTGAAAAATACGTGAATGGCGTAGACGAGCGCATACCCCCCCGGCATCAAGTGCCTCCAGCCGTGTACGAGACGATGTCGGGCTCGCTGCTGACCGTCCTTTCGTTTTTAACGCGGAACGATATGCGTTGGGACGCAACATACTGCGACTCGAGATCTGCCGAGGATCTGCGGAGCAAGACGCCGTGAGCCAATTGACATTGCAACTGCTCGGTCCGCTGCGCGTGCTCGACGGCGCGGGCGCCGAGATCAAGATTCCGTCGCGCAAGAGCCGAGCGCTGCTGGCGTATCTCGCGTTGCAACCGTCCGAGTCGCACGGGCGGGATCGGCTGGCCGCGCTGCTCTGGGAAGATGCCGATGAAGATCTCGCGCGCACGAGCCTGCGGCAGGCGATCGCGGCGCTTCGCCGCGCACTTCCAAGAACCGCGCATTCGATCCTCGTCGCGACGACGGATTCGCTCGCGCTCGACGGGCAGGCATTTGCGAGCGATCTCTCGCGCTTCCGCCAAGCGCTCGCCGCCGCAACGAAGGCAGCCCTGCAAGAGGCAGCCGAGCTCTACCGCGGCGATTTGCTCGATGGATTCGACGCGCGATCCTCCGCGTTCGATGAATGGCTGACGAACGAAAGAATGAGCTTGCGGCGCCAGGCAACCGACGCGCTGCAGACGCTCACGCAACTTTGCATAGCGAATCAAGACATCGATGCCGCGACGAAGGCTTGCGGTCGTTTACTCATGCTCGAGCCGCTCAACGAGCCCGCCCATCGCACAATGATGGAGCTGCATGCGCGGCGCGGCGCGTATGCGGAGGCCTTGCGTCAGTACCGTGCGTGCAAGGACGCGCTTCGCCGCGAATTGGATGTGGCGCCGGAGCCGGCAACCGAGCAACTGTATCGCGACATCATGCGACGGCGCCGCTCGAACACGGAGTCCCTCGAGAATACGAGTGTAGATGCCGACGAAGGCGCAGACGATGTATCGCAGACGGACGTACCGGAGGGCCCTCGACTGGAAGCGCGTCCGCAGTTGCGAGACGCAGTCGTGCTCGTTGCCAGGCTCGAAGGCTTGCTTGAGCTCGAGGCGACACTCGATCCCGAGGATGTTCATGCGCTCGCGAACGCGTTCCAGGAGCGCGTGCACCGCATCGTCAAGGAGTTCGGCGGCACCGCCGATCGCAGGATGGGCTCGAACGTCCTCACCGTATTCGGCGTGCCGAACGCCTACGGCAATGAAGCGGAGTGCGCAGCACGCGCCGCGTTGCTGCTCAAGGACTCCGTACGGCACGAATCCTGGCCCGTGAACGTGGAAATGCCCCTGCAGATCGGGATTGCAGTTGGCCAAGTGCTTGCGACGCCCGCGCTCTTTCCCCTGAGCGGACGTCCCACGCACCTCGCACACACGCTCGCGAGCCGCGCTGTCGGCGGCGACATCCTGATCTCCGATGAGCTGCGCCAGGCGTTGGGCGATCGCGTCGTGTGCAAGCGGCACGCCGTGGCGGATCTCGCCGGCGCCGCCGTCCCCGCTTGGTCGCTCGACGGTGTGTGTTCCCACGACGGAGGCACGCTGCCGTTCGTCGGTCGCCGGCCCGAGCTCGCGATGGTGCTCGCCGCACTCGATCGATGCCGCACGGGACGGCACGGGCGCGCCATCGTCGTGCGCGGCGAGGCAGGCATCGGAAAATCGCGGCTCGTCGACGCCGTTACGAGCGCGGCGCGCGAACGCGGTGTCGAGGTGCACTCGGCCCAGGTATTCGACTTTGGACAATCGCCCGGGCGCGGCCCGATCACGACGCTCGCGTTGAGCTTGCTGGGCGCCGACCCGGGCACGACCGGTGCGGAGCGCGCGAGCGCCGTGCGCCGCCTGCTCGCCGCTCGCGGCGGGAGCATCGATCAGTCGATCTTCCTGAGCGACATCGTCGATGCACCGCTCGAGCCTGAGCTTGCCGCGCTCGAGCAGGCGATGGATGCAACGACGCGTCAACGCGGGCGAGCGCTCGCGTTCTCGCAGCTCATCGAGTGGGCCGCACAACGCTCTCCGCAACTGCTCATCGTGGAAGACGTGCATTGGGCCGACACCGATGAGCTTGCACGCTTGGGCGAGATCGCCGCCGTCGTCGCGACCTGCCCGATTCTTTTGATCGTCACGACCCGACCCGAAGGCGACCCGATCAGCGCGGCATGGCGGGCACGCGCGCGCGGCTGCCCGGTGACGACGCTCGACCTCGCTCCGCTGGCGGACGACGAAGCGGAAGAGCTCGCCGCGTTCTATCCCGAGTTGCCGCGCGAGACGATCGCGGCCTGCATTGCGCGCGCCGAAGGTTATCCGCTCTTCCTCGATCAGCTCCTGCGCGCCGCAAATGCCGGCAGCGAGTCGCTGCCGGGCTCGGTGCGCACGCTCATTCTGGCACGCGCGGATCACCTCCCCGACCTCGATCATCGCGCGCTGCAGGCCGCTGCTGTGCTCGGTCAGCAGCTCTGGCTCGACGCGCTCAGGCACACGATCGGCGAGCCGGATTACGACGCAGCATTGCTCGTCGAGCGCGGCTTCGTGCGCACGGACAGCGCGCGGCTGCAGTTCGCGCATGCCTTGTTCAGGGACGCCGTATACGAATCGATCTTGAAATCGCATCGGCGAGAGCTTCATCGCAAAGCGGCGCAGTGGTTCAAAGAGCGCGACTTGGCGCTTTTCGCCGATCATCTCGCCGCCGCGCAGGACGAAGGCGCCGCAAGCGCCTATGAGCATGCGGCCCGAGCCGAGCAGGTTGCGCTTCGCTTCGAACGCGCGCTCGGTCTCGCCCAAAAGGCGGCAGCGCTCGCACATGAACCTGCGCTGCTGCACTCGACAAGCGCGCTGCTTGGAGAGCTGCTCCTGCAGCTCGGCCGCACGCACGATGCGCTCACTTCGTATCGAGAATCGCTCGACTTCGCTGTCGATGCGCCGGGCCGCGGTCGAGCGTGGCTCGGCGTTGCATCGGCGCTTCGCATCATGGATCGGCACGAGGAAGCGCTCGATGCCTTGGATCGGGCGGAACGGCACTGGCGCGAGACCGCGGATGCCCGCGATCGCGCCCAGCTCTGCTCCTTGCGCGGCAACTTGCTGTTTCCGCTCGGCCGGTTCGACGCATGTCTCGAGGCGCACGAGCAAGCGTATCGATACGCGATGGAAGCGGGCTGTTCGGCCGAAATCGCACGCGCGCTCGGCGGCCTCGGCGATGCCTACTATCAGCGCGGCCAAATGATCACGGCGCGGCACCAATTCGCACAATGCGTGCAAGAGGCGCGCAGCCACAATCTCGCGGGCGTGCTGCTCGCGAACCTGCCGATGCTCGCGATCACCGAGATCTACTACGGCACGCCGAATGCCGGACGCGAGCACCTCAAAGAGGCGCTCGATCTTGCGACACGCATCGGTGACTTGCGCAGCGAGCTGCTCATTTGCTTGTGCTACTGCGAGGGCTTTCTCATCCAGGGCCAGTACGACGACGCACGAGCGTGCGCGACTCGCGCGGCCGATCTCTCGAGGCAGCTGGGCGCACGGCGCTTCCAAGCGGAATGCACGGGCGTTCTCGCGTTTGCAACGCTCGCACTCGGCAAGCGCGAGGACGCGCTCAAGCTCGCGAAGGAAAGCGTGCAGATCAGCCGCGAAGCGGGAATGTCGTACTGCGGCCCGGTGCTCCTGAGCCTGATCGCTCGCACGACCGATCATCCCGCGGAGCGAGCGAGCGCCCTCGAGGAAGGAGAAGCGCTCCTCGCCGCCGGGTGCGTAAGCCACAGCTACTTCAATTTCTACATGCACGCGATCGAAGTGAGCCTCGAGCAGGAGCGCTGGAGCGAAGCGCGCCGCTATGCGAGCGCGCTCGAGCGCTACACGAGCGCCGAACCGCTGCCGTTCACGAATCTGCTCGTGGAACGAGCGCGGGTGCTCGCGGATGTGGGCGAGGGTGTGGAGTCGGGCGAGACGCGCGCAACGCTCGAGAAGCTCAGAGGCGAATGTATGCGCATGAATGCAGGCAGCGTGCTCGCCGCGATCGACGCCGCGCTCGCCGCGCCGGCGCCCGCGTAGGGGGCACGGCCTTATCCCCTATTCCCTCTAGTCGAACCTAGCTGTCGTCTTCGCGAGTATTTCTTCGCGCGTCGCACCGGGTGCGAGCTCGATGAGCTTGAAGCGCGAGTGTCGATCGTCGCGCGCGAAGACGGCGAGATCCGTAATGATCATGTCGACGACGTTCGCACCGGTCAGCGGCAACTCGCATTTTGGCTTGAACTTCGGCGCACCATCCTTTGCGGTGTGCTCCATCACGACGACGACGCGCTTGACGCCCGCGACGAGATCCATCGCGCCGCCCATGCCCTTTACCATCTTGCCGGGCACCATCCAATTTGCGAGATCTCCCTGCTCCGACACCTCCATCGCGCCGAGAATGGACAGGTCGATGTGACCGCCGCGAATCATTCCAAAGCTGTCGGCGGACGAAAAATAGGAAGAGATCGGCAGCTCCGTGATCGTCTGCTTGCCCGCATTGATCAGGTCGGGATCTTCTTCCCCTTCATAAGGAAAGGGCCCCATGCCGAGCATCCCGTTCTCGGACTGGAGAACGACTTTCATGCCCTCCGGGATGTAGTTCGCGACGAGCGTCGGAATCCCGATGCCGAGGTTGACGTAAAAGCCGTCACGCAGCTCTCGTGCGGCGCGCTGTGCTAATTGGTCGCGTGTCCAGGGCATGGCTAAGGAAGAAGCGGTTGGGGATTAGGGGTTAGCGGTTGGTCAGAGGCGCGCGCGCCCTTCTTTCACTTTACACCTGACACTTGACACTCTTACACGCCTCCGCGCCGCGCTATGCAGCGCCGCGCTTGCGCACCGTGCGCTTTTCGATCGCTTTCACGTACTTCTCGCCCTTGACGATTCGCTGCACGAAGATGCCGGGCGTATGAATGCAATCCGGCTCGAGCTCACCGGGTTCTACGAGCTCTTCGACCTCTGCGACCGTGATGCGTCCCGCGGTTGCCATCATGGGATTGAAATTGCGCGCCGTCTTGCGATAGACGAGATTGCCTTCCGTGTCGCCCTTCCACGCTTTCACGAGTGCGACGTCGGCCGTCAAGCCCGTCTCCAGGATGTACGTCTGGCCGTCGACGACGCGTGCTTCCTTGCCTTCGGCGACGAGCGTCCCGGCACCGGTCTTCGTGTAGAAGCCGTAGATGCCCGCACCGCCCGCGCGAATGCGTTCGGCGAGCGTGCCTTGCGGATTGAATTCGAGCGTGAGCTCGCCGGCCAGATATTGGCGCTCGAACTCTCGGTTCTCGCCGACGTACGAGGAAATCATTTTGCCGATCTGGCGAGTCTCGAGCAGCAGCCCGAGGCCTTGGCCATCCACGCCGGCATTGTTCGAGATCACGGTGAGGTTGCGCGCGCCGGTATCGCGGAGCGCGAGAATGAGGTTCTCCGGAATCCCGCACAGTCCGAAGCCGCCCGCCATGATCGTCATGCCGTCGGCGACGATCCCTTCGAGCGCGGCCTTCGCAGTCGCGAACACCTTGGAGGACCCTGCCATATCACACCCGCGTGAACTGCGATCGCGTGATTCTACAAGTCCCGCACGCTCCGCGGCGCTGTATACGAGTCGCGGATTTCCGAAGCGGCAAGGCGCCCTGCGCGGTTGACGGTTGACCGTTGACGGTTGACAGCCAGAGCGCGCGACGCGCGCGCTCTAGGGATGCTCGAAAACGCCTCTATTAGCGCCGGTCCTTCCGAAAGAACCGTGACCTTCTGACTGTCAACTGTCAACGGTCAACCGTCAACCCTCTTTTCATGCCGCGTCCGCATTCGCATCCGCGTCATAGCCCAAGTTCGGCCGCAGCCAATGCTGCGCGTCCTCGAGCGAGAGCTTCTTGCGTGCGGCGTAGTTCTGCACTTGGTCGAGGGCAATCTGTCCGACTGCGAAATACCTCGAACCCGGGTGCGAGAAGTACCAGCCGCTGACTGCCGCCGTCGGATACATCGCGAACGATTCGGTCAGCTCGATGCGCGCATTCGTATCCGGCTTGAGCAAGCGCCACAGCGTCGCCTTTTCCGTGTGATCGGGACACGCCGGATAGCCCGGCGCAGGGCGAATGCCTCGATACTCCTCCTTGATGAGCTGCTCGTTCGTCAAACGCTCCTCGGGCGCATAGCCCCAGAACTCTCGGCGCACTCGCTCGTGCAAGCGTTCCGCAAACGCCTCTGCAAGCCGATCCGCCAGAGCCTTGAGCACGATGCTCGAATAGTCATCGTGCTCGCGACGGAAGCGCTCGAGGTGCTCCTCGATCCCGAGCCCCGCAGTCACGGCGAAGGCGCCGATATAGTCGGCGCGCCCCGAGCTCTTCGGCGCGACGAAATCCGCAAGGCAATCGTGCGACTGCCCCGCAGGCTTGCCCTTCTGCTGACGCAGGAAGTGCAGGCGCTCGAGCACTTGCGTACGCGACTCGTCCGTGTACACCTCGATGTCGTCGTCGTCGACGCTGTTGGCCGGGAACAAGCCGATTACGCCTCTCGCGGTCAGCCATCGCTCGCGGATGATCTGCTTCAGCATCCGGCGAGCATCGGCATAGAGATTGCTCGCCTGCTCGCCGACCGTCGCATCCGTGAGGATCTCCGGGAACGTGCCGCGGAATTCCCAGGCGTTGAAGAACGGCATCCAATCGATGTAGCGAGTGAGATCCTCGAGCGAATAGTCCTCGAACGTGCGCACGCCGAGCAGCTTGGGCACGGGCGGCGTGTAGTTGGCCCAATCGCCATCGAATCGATTCGCGCGCGCCTGCGCGATCGAGAGCTGCGGGCTCTTCGTCTTCTTGCCGCGATGCTGCTCGCGACGCACCTCGTGCTCGGACTTCACTTTTGCGACGAAATCGGCGCGCGTTTCGGGCGTGACGAGCTGCTGGCAGATGCCGACCGAGCGCGAGGCATCCTTCACATAAACGACCGGACCTTTGTATTGCGGATCGATGCGCACGGATGTGTGCGCCGGTGAGGTCGTCGCACCGCCGATCAAAAGCGGCTTGTCTATGCCTTTACGCTGCATCTCGCGCGCGACGTGCACCATTTCATCGAGCGACGGCGTGATGAGGCCCGACAAGCCGATCATGTCGGCCCCCTCGCGCTCCGCCGTTTCGAGGATGCGCTCGCACGGCACCATGACGCCGAGATCGATCACTTCGAAGTTGTTGCATTGGAGCACGACGCCGACGATGTTCTTGCCGATGTCGTGCACGTCGCCCTTGACGGTCGCGAGCACGATCTTGCCGTTCGAGCGCGAAGCACCGCCTCTCGCCTTCTCCTGCTCGATGTACGGAATCAGATGCGCGACCGCCTTCTTCATGACGCGCGCCGATTTCACGACCTGCGGCAGGAACATCTTGCCCGCACCGAAAAGATCGCCGACGACGTTCATGCCGTCCATCAACGGCCCTTCGATGACTTGCAACGGGCGCTCGAACTGCTGGCGTGCCTCCTCGGTGTCCTCGACGACGAATTCGTCGATTCCCTTCACGAGCGCATGCTCGAGGCGCTTGGCCACGGGCCACGAGCGCCACGCCAAATCCTCCGCCTTCTTCGCGCCCGCCTCGCCCTTGTAGCGCTGCGCAATCTCGAGCAAGCGCTCGGTCGCATCGGCTCGGCGATTCAGAATGACGTCCTCGACGCGCTCCTTGAGCTCGGGTGCAATGTCTTCGTAGATCGCGAGCTGGCCGGCATTGACGATGCCCATCGTCATGCCCGCCTTGATCGCGTGATACAGAAAGACCGAATGCATCGCCTCGCGCACAGGCTCGTTGCCGCGGAACGAGAACGACACGTTGCTCACGCCGCCGCTCACATGCGCATGAGGACACGTGCGCTTGATCTCCGCGGTCGCCTCGATGAAGTCGCGGCCGTAGTTGTTGTGTTCCTCGATGCCTGTCGCGATTGCAAAGATGTTCGGATCGAAAATGATGTCTTCCGGCGGCAGACCTACCTTCTCGGTCAGCAGCTTGTACGAGCGCTGGCAGATCTCGACTTTGCGCTGCACCGTATCGGCTTGACCGTTCTCGTCGAACGCCATCACGACGACGGCCGCACCGTAGGCGCGCACCTTGCGCGCTTGCTCGAGGAAGAGCTCCTCGCCTTCCTTGAGACTGATCGAATTGACGATGCCTTTGCCCTGGATGCGCTTGAGGCCGGCTTCGATGATCGTCCACTTCGACGAATCGATCATGATCGGAACGCGCGCGATGTCCGGCTCGGAGGCGACGAGATTCAAAAAGCGCTCCATCGCCGCTTGCGAATCGAGCATGCCCTCGTCCATGTTGATATCGATCACCTGCGCGCCGCTCGCCACCTGCTGCCGCGCGATGTCGAGCGCCGCGTTGTAGTCATCCGCTTCGATCAGTCGACGAAACTTCGCGGAACCCGTCACGTTCGTGCGCTCGCCGACGTTGACGAACAGACTGTCGGGCCCGATGTTGAGCGGCTCCAAGCCGGACAAGCGGCAGCGCGGTTCCAGTTTCGGCGGCTTGCGCGGTGGAACCCCCGCGACCCCATCGCGGATGTGACGAATATGATCAGGCGTCGTGCCGCAGCATCCCCCTACGATGTTGACGAAGCCGCTCGTCGCGAACTCGCGGACGAGCTCGGCGGTCTGACACGGCGATTCGTCGTACTCGCCGAACGCATTCGGCAGCCCCGCGTTCGGATAGGCGCTCACGTAGACATCGGCAATGCGCGAGAGCTCCTCGATGTACGGCCGCAGTTGCCGTGCGCCCAATGCGCAGTTCAAACCAATTGCGATCGGCCGCGCGTGTCGAACGGAATTCCAGAACGCCTCGGTCGTTTGCCCGGACAGCGTGCGGCCGGAAGCATCCGTGATCGTGCCGGAGATGACGATCGGCAAATCGATTCCGCTCTCCTCGATCGCCCGGCGTACCGCAAAGATCGCGGCTTTCGCATTCAACGTATCGAAGATCGTTTCGATGAGGAACAGATCGGCACCGCCCTCGATGAGCGCCCGAGCGGCGATCAGATACGTCTCTGCGAGCTGATCGAAATCGATGTTGCGAAAAGCGGGGTCATTCACGTTCGGAGACAGCGACGCGGTGCGGTTCGTCGGCCCGAGCGCGCCCGCGACGAATCGCACCTCTCCGGTCTCGGCGGCGAATGCGTCCACCGCACGGCGTGCAACGCGCGCGGCCTCGAGGTTGATCTCGCGCACGAGATCCTCGGTGCCATAGTCCGCCTGCGAGGGATAGTTCGCGGTGAACGTGTTCGTCTCGATGATGTCGGCACCCGCACCGAGGTACGCCCGGTGAATCGAGCCGATCACATCGGGCCGTGTCAGCACGAGGATGTCGCTGTTGCCTTTCAGGTCGCAGTGCCACGACTTGAAGCGCTCGCCGCGATAGTCCGCCTCGGTCAGGCGATGGCCTTGAATCATCGTCCCCATGCCGCCGTCGAGCACGAGGATTCGTTCCGTCAGAAGGCGCTTGAAAGCTTCGATACGTTCGGTTGTGTTCATG
>JBDZVE010000001.1:114560-170455 GCA_040255535.1 Lysobacterales bacterium
ATGGCGTAGGTGAGCTCGAATCGATTGAGCGTATAAAAATGGAACTCCTCGACTCCGTGCTTCTGGAGCGCCTGGACCTGTTCGATGGCAACCGCAGCCGCAATCATGCGCCGCGTGTCTGGGTCGTCATCGAGGCCGTCGAAACGATTCACGAGCCATTCCGGAACGGAAGCGCCGCAGCGCTGCGCCATCCTGAGCATCTGCGGAAAGCGCGTGATCGGCAAAATGCCGGGCACGATCGATGCCGTGATGCCCGCGGCGACACAGCGATCCCTGAAGCGCAGGAACACATCGGGATCGAAGAAAAACTGCGTGATCGCGCGATCCGCGCCCGCATCGACCTTCGCTTTCAGATTCTGAAGCTCGAAGGCTTCGCTCGGGGCTTCCGGATGCTTCTCGGGATACGTTGCGACCGAGATTTCGAAGTCGGCAACCGACTTGAGTCCCTTCACGAGATCGACGGCGTATGCGAAGCCGCCCGGATGCGGCACGTACTTGCCTTCGCAGCCCTGCGGCGGATCGCCGCGGAGCGCGACGATGTGCCGAATCCCGTGCGCCCAATAATTGCGGGCGATGTCGAGGATCTCCTCCTCGGACGCACCCACGCACGTGAGGTGGGGCGCGGCCGTGAGCGCGGTCGCTTCCTGAATCCGCGTGACGATGTTGTGCGTTCGTGTTCGCGTCGAGCCGTCCGCGCCGTAAGTCACCGAAACGAAGCGCGGCTGCAAAGGCAGCAGGCGATCGACGGACTGCCAGAGCGTCTGCTCCATCGCCGCGTCCTTCGGCGGGAAGAACTCGAATGAGACCGTCGGACGCCCGCGCAGCTTTGCCGCCGCGCTGCCGATCCGGTCCTGCAACTGCTCGATGGACATGACTGCTTCCTGGTTTGACCGTTGTTTATTGGTGTAAGGCGAGATCAAGCCGCGGCGACGGTGCTCGCGACACGTTCGGCGACGGCGATCATTAAATGTGCGGATTCGGTGTCGACGGGACGAATGCGCGTACACTCGAAGCCGCACTGGGTGAGCCACTGTCGAAGGGCATTGATCGGATTCGCATGCAACGCGTCATGAAGCGCGTCGAAGTCTTCGATGAGCACGAGCCGACCGCCGAGCTTGAGGGTGCGCGCGATTTCCGCCAGCGCGACGAGCGGTCGCTTTGCGGCCGCGAGCAGCCGATCGAGCGTCACTGTATCGAAGGTGGCAGCCGCGAACGGTAGATCGTACATGTCGCCCTGTTGCAGCTCGCAATGACTGAGGCCGGCGCTATGAACGTTCGTGCGCGCGAGTCGCAACGCGTCGGTCGAAATGTCGATGCCGATCGCGCGAGTCGCTCGAGGTGCGAGTAGCTCGAGCAGGTATCCGCTGCCGGTGCCGATGTCGAGTAGCACGCCCACGGGCTGATCGACGAACTCGCGCGCGACGAAGGTTTCAATCGCCACGCGGTTCGGTTCGTCGAACGGCGGGCGCAATTGATCGGCCGCGCGTCGCGCGCGCTCGGAGATTACGGCATCCATGCGCCGCCGATCTCGCGCGAGCACGGTGTCCTCCTCCGGTACGAGAGCGAGCAGCCGGCGCGCGACCTCGCCCGATTCGCCGGTCGCGGGTACGCGGTAATACACCCAGTGCTCTTCTCGAAATCGGTCGAGCAGTCCCGCACTCGACAGCACCTTCAGATGCCGCGACACGCGCGGCTGACTCTGGCCCACGATCTCGCAGAGCTCCCCGACCGTCAGCTCCGCGCGCGCGAGCAGTGCAAGCAGCCGGAGCCGAGATGGCTCGCCAGCGGCGCGCAGGGCGGAGACGGCCGAGAGGAACAGTGACGACATAGATCAATATATAAACATTTCCTTATATGAAGGTGAACTATAGGCCAGGACGGGTCTTGCTGCCTAGGGCTGCACGCCAGAATTGAGAGACGCGCGGATCCAGATCCCGGGTGGGATGAACCGAAAACGTCTATGGAACAATGAGTTACACCAAATCGGGATCCTTGGACTTAGGACTCTTGCGTGGATTTACGCTGCCCGCGTAAGGCCGGGGCGCCTAGGCTCGAGGTACGGGAAATTCTCGCGGCGACGCGGCGGCGCGGCGAAGGAGCAGAGCATTGGATCTTCACCGTTCGCGGTGCGTGCCGCCGCGGGCGGCTTTGTCGACTCCTACCGCGAGCGAGCTCAGTGCCGACGTTCGGACCCCTCCGAGGCCTGAGGGGAAAGGAAATGCTCGACGTCGACGGCGTCGAATTGGTAGGCGCGGTTGCAGAAGTCGCAGTGCACTTCGACGTTGTCGCGCTCGGCGAGGATCGAGCGCAATTCCTCTGCGCCGAGCGAGCGAAGCATGCCGATGACGCGTTCGCGCGAGCACCGGCACCGGAAGAACACCGGCGCAGACTCGAACAGGCGCACGTCGTCTTCCGCGAAGAGCCGCTGCAGGATCGTTCGATCGCTGAGCACCTCGAGCTCTTCGGGCTTCAGCGTATCGCCGAGCATCTGCACGCGCCGCCACGCGTCCTCGATTTCAGCGGCGGTCGGCTGCTGCGCTCGCGAAGCGGGGCTCGTGCGCTCGCGCAGCGAAGCAGCGGGCAAGCGCTGCAGCAGCATTCCGGAGACACCCTTCTCCGTCGCATGGAGCCACAGCCGCGTGGGGAGCTGCTCTGAGCTCTCGAAATAGCCCTGCAGACATTCCGCGAGCCGGGCGCCGCTCAAAGGCACGACACCTTGGTAGCGCTGCGAAAGGTCGTCCGTCTCGAGCGTGACGCTCAGATTGCCCTCGCCGGAGAGCACCGAGAGATCCCGTTGGTCGACCGCCTCGCGATAGCGCGCCACCGCGCGCACGCCCAACTCGCTCGAGCATTGCGCGAGCATGAGGTGCACGGGCCCCTGCCCCTGCAGTTGCAAGCTGAGCGTGCCATCGAACTTGAGTGTCGCAGCGAGCAGCACGGAAGCGGCGACGGCTTCGCCCAGCGTGTCGCGAATCGCTTCCGGGTACTCGCGATGCTCGAGCAGCGCACGCCAGGATGCGTCGAGGTGAACGAGGTGCCCTCGGATGGGATAGTGCTCGAATAGAAAGCGGTGTAGGCAGTCGCGGTCGTGCATGCTGCTGGAGGCAATTCGCGGTTACTTCGGAATCAAGAACAGTTGGGGGTACTGCGTCCGATTCAAGCGCAATGGCGCGTTGCTCAGCAGTTGCAGGAATCGAGCGCAGAAGTCAGGACTAGCCACAAAGAACAAAAAGAAAAACGAAAGAGGAAGATATGCTCTTCTCTGTTTTGTGTTTTCTGTGTTCTTTGTGGCCCTCCCGACTAACCGGCAAGCCGCTTCTTCAAGAGCTCGTTGACCTGAGCCGGATTCGCCTTGCCGGCCGTCTGCTTCATCACCTGACCGACGAAGAAGCCGAACAGCTTGTCCTTGCCCGATCGATATTCCGCCAGCTGCTTCGGATTCGCGGCCATGACTGCGTCGATGACCTTTTCGATCGCACCGGTATCGGTAATCTGCTTGAGCCCTTTCGCCTCGATGATCTCGTCGGCATCCTTGTCCTCGGCCCACATCTGCTCGAAAACCTCTTTCGCGATCTTGCCCGAAATCGTCTCGTCGACGATACGCGCGAGCAATCCGGCCAGCCGCGACGGATCGATGCGCGACTCGGTAATCTCGAGGCCATCCTTGTTGAGCGCGGCGGATAGCTCGCCCATCACCCAGTTCGCCGCAAGCTTCTCGTTCCCCTTCAACTTGGCGACGACGCTTTCGTAGTAATCGCCCATCTCGCGGCTCGCGGTGAGCACGCCCGCATCGTACGCCGGCAAGCCGAACTGCTCGACGTAACGCGCCGCCTTCTGGTCCGGCAGCTCGGGAAGCGTCCCTCGCACCGATTCGACGAAAGCATCGTCGAGCACGACAGGCAACAAGTCGGGATCCGGGAAGTAGCGATAGTCGTTCGCTTCTTCTTTCGAGCGCAACGAGCGCGTCTCGCCTTTGTCCGGATCATAGAGACGCGTCTCCTGCCGGATCGCGCCGCCGCCCTCGAGCACCTCGATCTGCCGAGCGACCTCGTAGTTGATCGCCCGCTCGATGAATCGAAACGAGTTCAGATTCTTGATCTCGCAGCGTGTGCCGAACTTCTGCTCGCCGACCGGCCGCACCGATACGTTCGCATCGCAACGGAACGAGCCTTCCTGCATGTTGCCGTCGCAGATTTCGAGATACCGCACGAGCGTGTGGATCTTTTTCATGTACGCGACCGCCTCTTTGGCCGAGCGCATGTCGGGCTCCGAAACGATCTCGAGCAGTGGCGTGCCCGCACGATTGAGATCGATGCCGGACAGCCCCTGGAAATCCTCGTGCAACGACTTGCCCGCGTCTTCCTCGAGATGCGCGCGCGTGATGCCGATCGTCTTGTGCGAGCCGTCTTCGAGCAAGATCTCGAGCCTGCCCTTCTCGACGATCGGCTTCTCGTACTGGCTGATCTGATAACCCTTCGGCAGATCGGGATAGAAGTAATTCTTGCGCGCGAAGATCGAGCGCCGCGAGACGGTCGCGTCGACCGCAAGACCGAACTTCACGGCCATGCGCACCGCCTCGCGATTCAAGACGGGCAATACGCCCGGATAGCCGAGGTCGACCAGGTTCGCCTGCGCGTTCGGCGGTGCTCCGTAGGTCGTCGCCGAGCTCGAGAAGATCTTGCTCTTCGTCGCGAGCTGCGCGTGGATTTCAAGACCGATGACTGTTTCCCACGAAGACATAGGCAGTAGGCTCTAGGCTGTAGACTGTAAGTTCGAAAGCAAAGGCGTTCACGTGTTACGTCTGCGCGAAGCTGCGGGCTCAGGCTGGCGCCTTGCGCCCGCAAGTCCCGCGGCTACTCGTAGCCGCGCGGCATTTGCCTGTGCCAGTTCGTCTCGCGTTGATATCCATGCGCGACGTTCAACAGCTTCGCTTCCGCGAAATGCGGGCCGATGATCTGCAGCCCGACGGGTAGCTGTCCGACGAATCCGCAAGGGATCGAGATCGCCGGCAGTCCTGCCAGGTTCGCACCGATCGTATAAATGTCGTTCAAGTACATCGTGATCGGATCGTCCGTCTTCGCGCCGATATCGAATGCGGGCGTCGGAGAGGTCGGTCCCATCAAGACATCCACCTCGCGGAAGGCGCGCGCGAAATCGTCGGCGATGAGCCTGCGGACCTTCTGCGCCTTGAGGTAATACGCGTCGTAATAGCCTGCCGACAACACATACGTGCCGGTCATGATGCGTCGCTTGACCTCCGGCCCGAAACCCTCGCCGCGCGAGCGCGTGTACATGTCCAAGAGGTCGACGGGGTTTTCGCATCGATAGCCAAAGCGAACCCCATCGAAGCGCGAAAGATTCGACGAGCATTCGGCCGGTGCGACGACGTAATACGTCGGCACGGACAGCGGCAGATTCGGCAAGCTCACGTCGACCAGCTTCGCACCGAGCTTCTCGTACTGCGCCAACGCGTCACGCACGAGCGTCGCGCTCGTATCCTCGAGCCCCTTCTCGAAGAATTCCTTGAGTAATCCGATCTTCAGGCCCGCGAGCGGCTGATCGAGGGCAGCGGCATAGTCGGGCACCGGCGCGTCGACGCTCGTCGAATCGCGCGGGTCGAAGCCCGCCATCGCTCCCAGCAGCAAGGCGGCATCCTGAGCGGTGGTCGTCAGCGTTCCCGCCTGATCGAGACTGGATGCAAACGCGATCATGCCGTAGCGCGAAACCCGCCCGTAGGTCGGCTTCAATCCGGTGAGGCCCGTGAGCGCCGCGGGTTGGCGGATGGAGCCACCGGTATCGGTCCCGGTCGCGGCAGGCGCGAGGCGCGCGGCAACCGCCGCGGCGGATCCGCCCGAAGAGCCGCCCGGTACTTTTGTCGGGTCCCACGGATTCTTCACCGCGCCATACCAGCTCGTCTCGTTCGAGGAGCCCATCGCGAACTCGTCCATGTTTGCCTTGCCGAGCGACACGACACCCGCCCGCGAGAGGCGCTCGACGACGGTCGCGTCATACGGCGCCACGAAGTTCGACAACATGCGCGAGCCGCATGTGGTCAAGACACCGTCAGTGCAGAAGATGTCCTTGTGCGCGATCGGGACGCCGATGAGCGATCCCGCCTCGCCGGCGGCGAGCCGCCGATCGGCAGCTTCGGCGGCCTGAAGCGCTTCCTCGCCCGTCACCGTAATGAACGCGTTGAGCGCGGGGTTCGAGCGCTCGATTCGCGCAAGAAAATGCCGCGTGAGCTCGACGCTCGAAAATCGGCGCGCTCGCAGGCCGGCGGCAAGCTCGGCCAGCGTGTAGTGATGCAGTTCGCTCATGGATGGATCGGCTCGACGTGAACGATTGATTGGAACCTGGTCGCTATGGCGCTAAGGAAGCGCGGATTCAGCTTTCGACTGAGGCCGCGACCCGCAGATACCAGGCACCTATTCGATGACCTTCGGCACAAGATAGAGGCCCGCTTCGACGCAGGCAGCATTGCGCTGGTATTTCTCGCGCCTGTCTTCCTCGAGCACGACATCGTCGCGCATGCGCTGCACCTGGTCCGCGAGCGGATGAGCCATCGGCTCGACGTCCGCCGTGTCCGCACCGTTCAGTTGTTCGACGAAGCTCAGTATCTTCGAGAGGCTGTCGACATATACCGGCAGCTCTGCCTCGCTGATCGAGAGGCGTGCGAGCAGCGCGATGTTCTCCACGTCATGACGGGTGAGACTCATGCGATTGGATCCACGTGTTGAAGGCGCAAAAGCCTGGAAAAAAGCCGGAAAAAAGCGCGCGTAATCATACACCTCCGCTTGTGCAAAGTCCTACCCGTTGCTAGAGTACCGCAACTTTTTTTGCCCCCCGTCGTTCGCTCTTCATAACAACCATGTTCAAGAATCTTCGCGGGTATTTTTCGAACGACTTGTCGATCGACCTGGGCACCGCGAACACACTCATCTATGTGCGCGGCAAAGGCATCGTGCTCAACGAGCCGTCCGTCGTCGCAATCCGCGAGGAGCCAGGCCGCGCAGGCAAGAAGATCGAAGCGGTCGGTCAAGAAGCGAAGAACATGCTCGGCCGCACGCCGGGGCACATTACAGCCATCCGTCCGATGAAAGACGGCGTGATCGCCGACTTCACCGTGACGGAGAAGATGCTGCAATACTTTATCGAGAAGGTCCACGGCAATCGCCTGATGCGCCCGAGCCCACGAGTGCTCATCTGCGTTCCGTATGGCTCCACGCAGGTCGAACGCCGCGCCATCCAAGAGTCCGCGGAAGGCGCCGGAGCCCGCTGGGTGCGGCTCATCGAGGAGCCGATGGCGGCCGCGGTCGGGGCCGGCTTGCCGGTACACGAAGCACGCGGCTCGATGGTGCTCGACATCGGCGGCGGCACCTCCGAAGTCGCAGTCATCTCGTTGAATGGCATCGTCTACGCATCGTCCGTGCGCATCGGCGGCGATCGCTTCGACGATGCAATCATCAACTACGTGCGCCGCAATTACGGCATCCTCATCGGCGAATCGACTGCGGAGAAGATCAAGATCGAAATCGGCTCGGCCTACCCCGGCCAACAGGTCAACGAGATCTCGGTAAAGGGACGCAACCTGTCAGAGGGCGTGCCGCGCAGCTTTACGCTCAACTCGAACGAAATCCTGGAAGCCTTGCAGGAGCCGCTCGCCGGGATCGTCGGCGCAGTCAAGGTCGCGCTCGAGCAAACGCCGCCCGAGCTCGGCGCGGACGTCGCGGAACGCGGCATCGTGTTGACGGGCGGCGGTGCGCTCCTGCGCGACATAGACAAGCTTCTGATGGAAGAGACCGGCCTTCCCGTCGTCGTCTCCGAGGACCCTCTCACCTGCGTTGCGCGCGGCGGCGGCCGCATGCTCGAGTTGATCGACGAGCACGGACCCGCGCTATTCAACCTGGAGTAGGTTTCGCTGAATAAGCTGGCGTGCGGCTTGCGTCGGCAAGATTTCTACACTGCGCACGTCCGTAGTCGCGCATACAGAGCCTGTTCATGGTCACTTTAAGCGCCGACACCCGCCCGATCATCGGCCGAGGCCCACCGCTCGGGGCGCGCTTCTTCTTTCTGGCCGTGATCTCGATTGCCGCGATGGTGTTGGACCAGCGTGGCCATTACCTCGACACGGCGAGAATGTGGATGGGCGCCGCCCTCCATCCTCTCAACATGATCGTCGACGCGCCGCACTCGGCTTGGAACTGGCTCACGGGCAGCTTCGCTGACCGCGCCCGTCTGCGCGAGGAAAACGCGGAGCTTACGGAAGCGCTGCGAGTCGCACGCATCAAGCTGCTCGAGTACGAGTCGCTGGTGGAAGAGAATCGGCGTTTGCGCGAGCTGCGCAAGGCGTCTCAGGGGATCGTCGAGCGCACGTTGATCGCGGAGATCATGAACGTGACCGTCGAGTCGTTCCGCCATCGCATCCGGATCGACAAGGGCGCGGCCGACGGCGTCTTCGAAGGCCAGCCCGTCATCGATGCGTTCGGCGTCGTAGGCCAAGTCGTGCGGCTCGATTACTTCAGCTCGCAAGTCATTTTGATCACCGATGCGGAGCATGCGACGCCGGTGCAGGTCAATCGCAACGGCATCCGGAGCATTGCGATGGGCACGGGCAAGCTCGCGAGCCTGAGCCTGCCCTTCATGACCGCCGAAACAGACATCAAGGTCGGCGACCTGCTCGTCTCTTCCGGGTTGGATGGAATCTTCCCGGCCGGTTATCCGGTCGCAACGATTACGAAAGTGGAGCGCAGTCCGACAGATACCTTCGCGACGGTCGAAGCGAAGCCGCTCGCGCTGCTCGATCGAGATCGAGAAGTTTTATTGCTATGGCCCGATGTTCGAGAGCAACCCGCCGAAGCGACCGCGAGCGAGGGGGGCTCGAACCAGGGGACCGAGGCATCGCCCCGGAATCAGGGAACATCCGATGTGGAAGCACCGAACTGACACGCGCGCCGGAGTCTGAGCAGGTATGTCCGAGCTAGCAGAGGAGCGGGCGATCTAACGATTGCCGAACCAAGATCGATGGCCGTCAGTGATGCACGTATCAATTCGCTGCGCGTCGCGCTCACGGTCGTGCTGGCGCTCATCTTCACGATCGTCGAGTTGCCAGGCTCGATCGAGCGCGCACGCCCCGAGCTGCTGCTCCTGATCGTGATCTACTGGTCGTTGAGCGCACCGCGCATCGCAGGGCTCACGTTCGCGTGGCTCTGCGGGCTCGCGATCGACGTGCTGACCGGACCGATCGTCGGCCAGCACGCGCTCGCGTTCCTGCTCGTCGCCTTTCTCACGCACAAGTTTCAGCTGCGCATGCGCATCTTTCCAATCTGGCATCAAACGCTGACCGTCTTCATGCTGCTCGCGCTGTACGAATTCCTCGTGTTCTGGATCGACGGCATCATCGGCCCCGCGATCACGACTTGGACTCGCTGGCTACCGGTCCTCACGAGTGCGCTCCTCTGGCCAGTGCTCGTGGCGGTTCTCGATACCTGGAATCGGAGAAGACGCTAACAAAGCCTGCGGACTACAGACGACAGGCGACAGCAAGAGATAAAGATGCCAATGGAGAACTCCCTCAAGTGCTTTCGAGCGCGCCGGCTGTAGTCTGCAGCCTGTAGCCTGCACCCCTTCTTCATGCCCTCCGTCCGCATCAAAGATCACCATGCCGAGCAGCGGCTTTTCGAGCGGCGTGCGATCGCGGCTGCGGTGATCATGGTGCTTGCGCTCGGCGCGGTCATCGCGAGGCTCGTGTGGCTGCAAGTCGTGCGCTACGAGCATTTCGTGGAGCTCTCGCAGGGCAACCGGATCAAGATCGAGCCCATCCCGCCGAATCGCGGTCTGATCCTCGATCGCAACGGTCTGCCGCTCGCGACGAATGCGCCCTCCTATCAGCTCGAGCTCACGCGGGAGCAGGTCGAGGATGTCGATGAGACACTCAACGGCCTTGCGGCGCTCGGGCTGATCGACCCCGCGGACATTCCGGCGCTCAAGAAGGACATTGGTACGCGCCGCAGCTTCGATGCCGTACCCGTGAAGCTGCAGCTCACGGAAGAAGAGCTGGCGCGCTTCGCCGCGCGTCGACACGAGTTCCCCGGCGTCGAGATCCGCCCGCGCTTGACGCGCTACTACCCGCTCGGCAGCACGGCCGTTCACGCGATCGGCTACGTCGGCGCCATCAGCGAAGACGACAAGAAGCGGCTCAACATCGACGACTACGCGGGCACGACCCTCACCGGCAAGACCGGCGTCGAGCGCGCGTACGAAGCCGAGCTGCACGGCCGTACCGGCTACCAGCAGCTCCTCGTCAATGCGCAAGGCCGAACCGTCGAGCGCATCGGCAACGAGACGGCGACGCTCGAGCGCAAGGAACCGCTCGCGGGCAACGATCTTTTTCTCACGATCGACCACCGCGTTCAGCAAGCAGCCGAAGACGCACTCCGCGGACAGAGAGCTGCCGCGGTCGCGATCGACCCCTCGAACGGCGATGTGATCGCGTTCGTCAGCATGCCCGGTTTCGATCCCAATCTATTCGCCCGGGGCCTCTCGCGAACGGAATATCTCGCGCTCACCGAAGATCCGGATCGGCCGATGTACGATCGTGCGGTACGGGGCGTCTACCCGCCCGGCTCGACGGTCAAGCCGCTGATGGCGCTCGCCGCGCTCGAATACGGCATCGTCACGCCGACGGACACGCGGTTCTGCCGCGGTCAGTGGCGCATGCCGGGCGTGCGTCGGCCGTGGCGCGATTGGAAGCCGGCGGGCCACGGCGTCGTCGACATGCGCAAGGCGATCGCAACCTCTTGCGACGTCTATTTCTACGACGTCGCCAACCTGATGGGCATCGATCGGATCCACGACTATCTGCACCAGTTCGGCCTCGGCCAGGAGACCGGCATCGACATCGGCGGAGAGCGCCAAGGCATCCTGCCTTCGACGGAATGGAAGCGCACCATGTTCAAGCGGCCCGAGGCGCAAGTCTGGTTTCCAGGCGACACGATCAGCGTCGGCATCGGTCAGGGGTATATGACCGCCACACCGCTGCAGCTTGCGCATGCGACGGCCACGCTTGCCGCGCGCGGCAAGCGCTTCAAGCCCCGGCTGGTCCGCGCGATCCGCTACGCGGAGACGGGGGAAACGCGAGAGCTCGAGCCGGTGCGGCTGCCGGACGCAAAGACGAAGGATCCGGGCGCATGGGATGTCGCGATCGGCGGCATGTACGACGTTGCAAATGCGCCTTACGGCAGCGCCCGCTACTACATTCAACAGGAGGGCAAGCCCTCCTATTCCATAGCCGGCAAGAGCGGCACTGCCCAGGTGTTCACCGTTGCGGCGAATGAACGCATGCGGAAGGCGGACGAGCTCGCCGAGCACCTGCGCGATCACGCGTTGTTCGTCGCCTTCGCTCCCGTCGAGGATCCCAAGCTCGCGGTCGCCGTCATCGTCGAGAACGCACCGCGAGGAGGATCGGCGTTTGCCGCGCCGATCGCCCGACGAATCCTCGACACTTACCTGCTCACCCCCGAGCAGCTCGCCGAACAGGACGCAAAGCGCAAGGCGGCATCTGCCGCGCAGGCGCCGCGCACGACCGAATGAGCTACGCGACTCTGGACACTTCCCGCACGCAGCGAACGCTCACGGGCTCCGCGCGCCTCCTGCTCGCGTTGCATCTCGACGGCCCGCTGTTCGTCGGCCTGTGCCTCGTGGGTGCAGTGGGCACGATCATCGTGTTCAGCGCCTCCGGCAGCAGCGTGGACTATCTCGAGGCGCAGCTCGTGCGCTTCGGCCTCGGGCTCATCGGCATGATCATGCTCGCGCAGGTGCCGCCTCGCTTGATTCGCACCGCGACGCCTTGGATCTACTTGCTCGGGCTGATCTTGCTCGTCGTCGTTATGGTGACGGGCGATGTCGCGATGGGCGCGCAACGCTGGCTCAATCTCGGCATCGTCCGCTTCCAGCCGTCCGAGATGATGAAGCTCGCAGTGCCGCTCGCATGCGCGTGGTATCTGCATGAGCGCCCACTTCCGCCGAGCGCTCTCTCGCTGCTCCTCCTCGCGCTCGGTATCGGCGTGCCGACACTCCTCATCGCCGAGCAGCCCGACCTTGGCACCGCGCTCCTCGTCGCCGCGTCGGGCGCGATGGTGCTGCTGCTCGCCGGATTGCAGGTGCGCTACATCGCATCGGTCGTCGCGCTGCTGGTGCCGATCGCGGTCGTCGCGTGGCAATTTTTCCTGCACGACTACCAGAAGCAGCGCGTGCTCACGTTCCTCGACCCTCAGAGCGACCCTCTCGGAGCGGGCTATCACATCATTCAGTCGCAGATCGCGATCGGCTCCGGCGGCATCTTCGGCAAGGGCTATCTGAACGGCAGCCAAGCTCAGCTCGAGTTCCTACCCGAGCGCTCCACGGATTTCGTGTTCGCGGTCATCGGCGAGGAATGGGGATTGATCGGCTTGGTGACCGTGATTGCGCTCTACATGTTCATCATCGGCCGTTCGCTCTACCTGGCGGCAACGGCGCAAGACACGTTCGCGCGGCTCGCGGCAGGCAGCCTGAGCCTCACGTTCTGCGTGTATGTGTTCGTGAATACGGGCATGGTCACGGGACTGCTGCCGGTCGTCGGCGTGCCACTGCCGTTCATAAGCTATGGCGGCACCGCGATGGTGACCCTCATGGCCGGTTTCGGTATCCTCATGTCGCTCTGTGCGAAGCGCAAACTCGTCAGTCGTTGACGAGCGACGACGTCCGGGTGCTGACGTTTCGGCCACCAACTCGAGAACCAGCCCAAGAGAGTTCGTGTTGAGATTTTATTTCGCTCTGCTCGCTAGCTGCCTGTGTTTCCCCGCGTTCGCGCTCGACGTCGCCAGACCCGAAGTGCGTGCATTCATCGACGAAATGGCAAGCGCGCACGGATTCGCCCGAAGCGAAGTCGAGTCCGTCCTCAAGCAAGCACAGACCCAGCAGGCGATCCTCGATGCCATCAGCCGGCCCGCGGAGCGCGTCATACCGTGGCACGAGTACCGCGAGCGGTTCCTGACCGAGCGGCGCATCCTCGAAGGCGCGGATTTTTGGCTCGCGCACGGCGAGCGTCTCAAAGCGATCGGCGATGAGCGTCTCGCCGCCACGGTCGCCGGCATACTGGGCGTCGAGACATCGTTCGGGCGCATCACCGGGCGCTATCGAGTCATCGATGCGCTCGCGACGCTCGCCTTCGACTATCCGCCTCGCGCGCCCTTCTTCCGAGGCGAGCTCGCGCAGTTCCTGTTGCTCACGCGCGAGGAACACGTCGATACGCTGACGGCGCTCGGATCGTACGCGGGCGCGATGGGTGCGCCGCAGTTCATTGCCACGAGCTACCGCAAGTACGCGATCGACGGCGACGGCGACGGCAAGCGCGATCTGTGGAATAGCTGGGACGATGTCATTGGCTCGATCGCGAACTATTTGCGCGGCTACGGGTGGCAGGACGATGAGCCCGTGATCGTGGATGCCACCTTGAAAAAGCACGATCTCAGCGCCTTCGACACATCCAAGATCGCGCTCAACGAAACCGTCCAATCGTTGCGCGATAAAGGGGTCGAATTCGAAACGACGCTCCCGGGCGACGCGCCCGCGATGCTGGTCGTCGGCGAGGGCAAGAAGGGTCCGGAGTATCGTGTCGGCTTTACGAACTTCTATGTGATCACGCGCTACAACCGCAGCACGATGTACGCGATGGCAGTAAACGATCTCGGCAAGGCAATTCAAGGCTTCATGCGCGATGCAGGCAAGTAGTCGAGAACGGCATGCGCGAGCGCATGGCTCGCTGCATCTGCTGCCGCTGCTTGCGCTCGCGTTGGCCGGCTGCGTGAGCGCGCCGCCGGAACGGCCTCGGGCGCCGACGCGGCCCGCCCCCTCGCCTGCCGAGGTCGCCGCGATTCCCGATCCCGTGCCGCAAGTCGAGCCGCGCTCGGCCAGGGGCAATCCACCCTTCTATGACGTGATGGGGAAACGGTACTTCGTCATGGAGGACTCGGCCGGCTATGTGGAGCGCGGTATCGCCTCCTGGTATGGCCCGGGCTTTCACTCCGGTTCGACCTCGAACGGCGAGCGCTACGACATGTATGCCATGACAGCCGCACACAAAACGCTGCCGCTGCCGTGCTACGTGCAAGTCACGAACTTGCGCAACGGCAAGAGCGTGGTCGTGCGAGTGAACGATCGCGGACCCTTCAAAGACGGCCGGATCATCGACCTGTCCTATACGGCAGCGGCAAAGCTCGGCATGCTGAAGGACGGCACGACCTTCGTGGAAGTGCGCGCTCTGACCCCGCAGACAACGACGAAGGAGACGCCGATCGCAGCAGGCTCGAGTCTCTTCGTGCAAGCGGGCGCATTCAGCAGCGAAGCGAACGCGACGAGCCTCTTGGAACGTTTGCGCTCACGTGGCGTCCAAAACAGCTTCGTACGGCGCGACGAAGTCGATGGGCGTACGCTGTACCGAGTCCGCGTCGGGCCACTGCCCAGCGTGAGCGAGTTCGATCGCGTCGTCTCGCAGCTCAAGTCGCTCGGTGTCGAAGACGCGCGGCTTGCGGCCGATTGAACGAGAACCTGGTCCTAGAACGCATCTCGAGGTGCGATGCGGCGAAGCGCGCCGTGCGAAGCTTTGAGATGGGCTCTATTCGTCAACTGCCGGAGCCTGGAGCCCGGCACGCTCTTTATCCGGTCAAGACATGATTGCACGCACACTTTCTCTGGTTTTCGTTGGTCTCACGTTTTTCGTAGGCGGCTGCTCCGACTCCTCGCCCTCTGCCGATACGGACGCGGGCACGACGCTGCCGCCTCCGATCCCCGGTTTGACGGCAGCGGCAGATACCTCGATCAAGCCGCCGCCGATTCCCGCGCCTCCGCAGATTCCGGCGAAAGGCTATTACCTCGTCGACTACCGAACGAACCAGGCGCTCGCCGCGAGCAACGAGAATGAACGTCTCGAGCCTGCGAGTCTCACGAAGCTGATGAGCGCCTACGTCGTATTCCATGCGCTGAAGGACGGACGGATCAAGCTCGATGACATGGTGCGCATCAGTGCGTATGCGAGGAGCCAGGAAGGCTCGCGGATGTTCGTCGAGGCCGGCTCGCTCGTGAGCGTCGAAAACTTGATCCAAGGCTTGATCGTGCAATCGGGCAACGATGCGACCGTCGCGCTCGCGGAGCACGTCGCCGGCAGTGAGCCTGTATTCGTCGATCTGATGAACCAGTACGCCCAACAGCTCGGCATGACGAGCACGCACTTTCAGAACGCCCCCGGCATGCCCTCGCCCGAGCACTACACGACCGCCCGCGACATCGCGATCTTGGCGACGGCGCTCATTCGCGACTACCCCGAGTATTACAAGTGGTACTCGGAGCGCGAGTTCACATGGAACAACATCACGCAGCCGAACCGCAACGGCTTGTTGGTGCGCGACCCGACGGTGGATGGCTTGAAGACCGGGCACACTGAATCGGCGGGATATTGTCTCGTCTCGTCCGCGGAGCGCGATGGCATGCGACTCGTCTCCGTCGTGATGGGGGCGTCGTCCGTCCGCGCCCGTGAGGATGCGAGCGCCGCACTGCTGAACTACGGCTTCGGCTTTTATCAAACGCGCAAGATCTATACGGCCCGTCAACCTCTTCTGGAGGTACCCGTGTGGAAGGGTCAAGTCGATACGGCAACGCTCAGCGTGCCGGAAGACGTTTACGTAACGATTCCGCGCGGACAGGAGTCGTCCTTGACTGTCGCTGCGGACATCGCGGAGCCCTTGCTCGCGCCGCTTACGCCCGAGGCGCCGGTGGGCAAGCTGCGAGTCGTCCTCGGGAGCTCGACGCTCGCAACCTATCCGATGCATGTCGGCCAAGAAGTCTCCGAGGCGGGATTCTTCGGTCGCCTCGTCGACGACGTCAGGCTTTGGCTGCAGTAGCGCCGGAATGCCCGATCCGCTCCCTATTTGTTACCTGAACGGTGCGTATATGCCGTTGCGGGAGGCGCGGATCTCACCGCTCGACCGAGGCTTTCTTTTCGCCGATAGCGTCTACGAAGTACTCCCGGCCTTTGCGGGGCGCATGTTCCGTCTAAAGGAGCACCTCAATCGGCTCGCGCGCAGCCTCCGCGAGATCGAGCTCGCGGTACCGCACACGCGCGAACAATGGTGCGAGATTTTGCAGGAGCTCATCCGCCGCAACGGCAGCATCGACATGTATCTTTATCTGCAAGTCACGCGCGGAATCGAGTACGGACGCAATCACGCGTTCCCCCTCGATCCGACGCCGTCGGTCTTCGCGATGGCATCGCCGCTGCCTGTCCTGCAGCCGGCGCTCAGGACCACGGGCCTGAGCGCGATCACCGTCGAGGACTTTCGTTGGGGTCGTTGCGACATCAAGAGTACGGGGCTCCTCGCGAACGTGCTCATGAAGCAACGGGCGGCGGAAGCAGGCGCGCAGGAAGCGATCATCGTTCGCAACGGCGAAGTGCTCGAGGGCTCATCGACGAGCATCTTGATCGTGAAGGACGGCGTGCTCGTGACGCCGCCTGATTCGCATCGCCTGCTGCCCGGGACGACGCGAGATGCCGCGCTCGAGCTCGCGAGCGGACATCTGCCTATCGAAATTCGCTCGGTGTCCCTCGAGGAGCTTCGAGCGGCAGACGAGGTGTGGCTGGCCGCTGCGCCTCGCGACGTCTTGCCCGTTACTAGAATTGACGGCGGGGCAATCGGAACCGGCAAACCGGGCCCGCATTGGTTGCGTATGGAGAGCGCATTCAAGGACTGGCGCGCAAAATTGGCTCCGACCTCCCCTCTATGACGGGCACATGCTCGCATCAGGCTCTGCGATCGATATGAACGACACGCTTTTCGATTTCCCGTGCGAGTTCCCGCTCAAGGTCATGGGCCGACAGAGCAATGAGTTTCGAAGCGTCGTGCTTGGCATCGTTCAGAAGCACACCGGCCCGGTCGATGCATCGCGCATCGAAGAGCGGCCCAGCAAGGATAGCAGCTACTTGAGCCTCACCTACACGTTCGAAGCACAAAGCCGCGAGCAGCTCGACGCGCTGTATCGAGAGCTCACATCGTGCGAGCGGGTGCTGGTCGTACTGTAGATTCGATCGAGCGCCATCGATCCACAGCGCTCTATCAAAGACGCGGGCCAACGCGCCGGACTTGTTTCCATTGCCCCGGACAAAGTGAGCATCTTCTTCGTCTCGAAGAGAAGAATCTCTCGCGGCGACGCGGCGACGATTCGAGAAAGATGCTTGCTCTGCCTTCAAGCGCGCGTGTGATGGCGGATGAGCCTCACACCCAGTGCGCTGTGTCGGCGAGGCCGAGCGATCGAAGTAGATGCGGTGCCAGCGCGCGCGCTGTGGACTCGAGGTCGGTGTCGACGCCGAGCGATTTCAGGTCAACGACTTCGAGACCGCGAAACCCGCAAGGATTGATGCGTCGAAAGGGCTCGAGATCCATCGCGACGTTGAAGGCAAGCCCGTGATAGCTGCAACCGCGGCGGATGCGAAGTCCGATGCTCGCAAGCTTGCGGCCTTCGACATAGATGCCGGGCGCATCGCGCTTGCCTGCCGCAACGATGCCCCACTCTGCGACGAGCGCGATCACCGCATTCTCGAGCGAGACGACGAGCTGGCGCACGCCGAGACCGAGGCGACGCACGTCGAGCAGCGGGTAGACAACGAGCTGGCCTGGGCCGTGATAGGTCACCTGACCGCCTCGATCGATCTGCACGACCGGAATGCCGCCAGGCGCAAGCACGTGCTCCGCCGCCGCGTTCATGCCCAGCGTAAAGACGGGCGGATGCTCGAGAAACCAGATCTCATCCCGAGTGTCGCTCGAGCGCGCATCCGTTAGCGCTTGCATCGCCCGCCATGTCGGCTCGTACTCGACTCGCCCCAACCACTTCAGCAAGGGTGAACGGCGGACGGCGGACGGCGGACGGTGAGCGGAATCAGGTTGAGAGCTCGAGGACTGGAGGCTGGGACCGGAGGCGGGCGCAGAGCGCTCTTCAGTTCCCGCAGTAGACATCGTGCGCGGAGCGCTCACCGTCCGCCTTCCGCCGTTCGCCGTTCACCCGTCGACAGACCTGCATTGTTGCGCTCTAGTGCGCGCTCGGCGCGATAGCTCGAGCGCACGAGTGGACCGGAGACGCACTCGAGGAAGCCGAGATCCAACGCGCGTTCGCGATAGCGCTGGAATTCCTCGGGTGTCACCCAACGCTCGATGGGCAAGTGATTCATCGTCGGACGCAGGTACTGCCCGAGCGTGAGGATATCCACGTCTGCAGCACGGATGTCGCGCATCGCTTCGCCGATCTCCTCATCCGTTTCGCCGAGCCCGAGCATCAGGCTCGTTTTCGTCAGCACGTCCGGGCGGTACTTCTTCGAGTGCGCAAGGACACTGAGCGTCTGCTCGTACCCCGCTCGAGGGTCTCTCACCGGATGCGTCAGCCGCCGAACCGTCTCCAGATTCTGCGCAAACACATCGAGCCCGCTGCCGACGACGACTTCGACATCGGCGAGCCTGCCTTGGAAATCCGGCGTCAGCGCCTCGACTGCTGTCTGGGGGCTTACACGCTTGATCTCACGTATGCACGCGGCGAAATGACTTGCGCCGCCGTCCGGCAGATCGTCGCGGTCGACGGATGTCAGCACGACATACTTGAGCTTCATGAGCTGCACCGTGCGTGCGCTGTTTGCGGGCTCTTCCGCATCGAGCCACCCGCGCGGGTTGCCCGTGTCCACCGCGCAGAAGCGACAGGCGCGCGTGCACACTGCACCCATCAGCATCAGCGTCGCGGTACCGGCGTTCCAACACTCGCCGATGTTCGGGCATTTCGCTTCTTCGCACACTGTCGCGAGCCGGTGCTCCTTTACCGTCGCCTTCACCGCATCGAAGCCGCGGCCGGCCGGCATCGGCGCACGCAGCCAGTGCGGCTTGCGTCCGACGTTCAACGCCGTCGCGCCCGCCGTCGCCTTGATGCCGTCTTTGATCGCAGTGAAGCCCTGCGGCGTGCGGTACTTATCGCCGCTGCGCGTGGACTCGGTTCGAGTGATGGGAATGCCTTTGAAAGTGGTCACGAAGCTGCTGATCTGTGCTGAAAGAATGGCGCTATGAGCGGGGCGGGATGTGGGCTACGGCGGCCCTTATGATACTCCCAGAAACGAGAAACCCGGCACTTGGCCGGGTTACTCGTAGCGGAAAGGCGAGAATCTTCAGGCGTAGGTGCGAATGACCCACAGATCCGAGAGGTCATGCCACTTCGAGTCATTCTTGACGGAGCGGAACGCCTGACGCGCCTGATCCTTCTGCCCTTTCTTGACATACGCGATGCCGAGCAGCATCTGAGCTTCGTCGATATCGGCGACGCCGCCCTTCTTGATGCCCTTCTCGAGCGCCGTAATCGCTTCATCGTAACGACCGTAGCTGAGATACGCGTGGCCCAACGCGACGAGCGCTTGCCCCTGCGAGGATTTCTCCGCCTCCTGCGCGAGCTGTTCGAGCGAGGCCTTGTCCGCAGCTGCTTGCTTCTTCGCGCCGCTCAGCAAACGGTCGAAGCGCCCCTGCTCGGTCTTATCGTCGCTCTTCAGCACGCCATTCTGCATGTTGCGCTCGACGACCTCCTGCGCTTCTCCCGGGACGCCCGCATCCATGGCGAGCTGCGCCATCTCGACGATGTCGCCCTTATCCTTGAGCGCACCGACATCGTTCATCAACCGGTAATACCCGAGGACGATTCGATCGTCGTTCGGATTCTTGCGGCGATAGATGTCGAGCAGGTTCTCCCAATATTCCTCATTGGGATAGTAGCGAACCATCTGCTTGAGCGCCTCGGCGACGCCTTCCTTGTTGTTGGCCTTGAAGTGCGAGCTGAGCACGATCTGCAGCCAATTCTCCTCAGGCGCTTTGCCGGCGCGCTGGGCTTGACTGATCACCTTCTGCATCGAGGACGCAGCATTCGAGTAGTCGTTCAGCAGGTAATAGGACTGCGCGACCATCAGGCCCATGTCCAATTGACCGGGCTGCCGCTCGAGCGAGCGCTTGGCCCAGTCGAGCGCCCTTTTGTAATCCTTCACTTGAAAGGCGAGTGTCGCGAGCGTCTTCGTTCGCTCGTCGAGCTGCGACTCCGGCACGAACCCGGACTTCAGCATGCGCTCGTAGACGTTGGCCGCCTCGCCGTACTTCTTCTGCTGAATGAGCACGTACGCCAGGAACTCGTCGATCTGGTAGGCCTCGAACGGCGTCTTCTTCTCGACTGCCTGCGCCTTCTTGATCTCGGAGATGGCGGTATCCCACTGTTTCGCCTGAATGGCCTCTTGGGCCTTCTTCATCGGCACCGCGACGGCCTTGGTCGTGATCTTGTGTTCGGTCTTGGCCGATTGTTCGGCCGCGATCGTCGTCGCGGGAATCAGAGCCGCGACGCCCGTCGCGAGGCTCACGGCGATCGCCGAAGCGAGGGTTAAAGACTTGACTCGATTCATGTGGATCTTAGGTCTCCAAAGCTGGTTGAACCAGAAAACTCCCGACAAACCCGAATTGTTCGACGCTTGTCAGGTGCGCCCGGCCAAAGGCCGGGCGGCCCCTCACTCCAGGAACTGTTCGTTGCCGACGAAACCGATTCGCTGCATGCCGTTGCGCTGCGCGAGCGCCAGCACCTTTGCGACGGTGTCGTAGTCGGCACGACGATCCGGCCGGACGTGCAGCTCAGGCTGCGGGTTTTTCGCAGCCTCCGCACGGAAATAGCCCTCGAGGTCTTCGAGTCTGACGAGGGTACCGTTCCAGATGATCGCGCCGTCCCAATCGATATCGAGACGGATCGGCTCGATCTGCACCGGCGGCGGAGGCGTGTCCGAAGGACGCGGCATATCCAGCTTCACCGCATGGGTCATGACCGGCAGCGTGAGGATGAACAGAATGAGCAAGACCAACAGGACGTCGATCAGCGGCGTCGTGTTCATCTCGACCATCGGCTCGCCTTTGCCGCTGCCACCTACTTGCATCGCCATGATCTAGTACCCCCTACAGTCCGCCGTCGCTGCGGCCGCCCGGCTCGGTGATGAAGCCGACCTTTTGAATGCCTGCGCGCTGCACCGTCAGAATCACGCGGCCGACATGCTCGTAACGCGTGTTCTGGTCGGCGCGCACGTGCACCTCCGGCTGAGGCTTCTGCACGGCGACAGCCTTGAGGCGCTCGAGCAATGCGTCCGTGTCCGGTATGAGCGCTTGGTTCCAGAACACCTGCCCTTCCTTGTTGATGGACAGGTTGACGTTCTCCGGCCTCGTCTCCGTCGGGAGGTTATGCACCTTCGGCAACTCGACGGGCACCGTGTGAGTGATCACGGGAATCGTGATCATGAATACGATGAGCAACACCAACATGATGTCGACGAGCGGCGTCGTGTTGATGTCGGACATCGCGCCCGCCTCCTCCTCAGGAGGCGGTTCACCGAGCTTTGGGAATGGATTCATGTGTGCACTCCGACGCGTCGCGCTCGCGATTACTTACGAGCAGCCGCGCCTGCACCTGCTGCCGAAGCCGGCCGGCTGGCCGCTGCCGGCGTGCCGCCCGTATCGACGCGCGCACCGCTCACGAGATACGAGTGCATATCCGTGGAGAAGTAACGGAGCTTCTCGATGATGTCCTTGTTTCGATTCAGGAGCCAGTTGTAGCCCATGACCGCAGGCACCGCGACCGCGAGACCGATGGCCGTCATGATCAACGCTTCACCGATCGGACCGGCCGTCTTGTCCAAGCTCGCCTGGCCTTCCATGCTGATCGAGATGAGCGCGTTGTAGATGCCCCACACGGTGCCGAGCAGTCCGATGAAGGGCGACACGGAGCCGGTCGTCGCGAGGAAGGACAGGCCGGTTTGCAGGCGGCTCGTCACGCTCTCGACGGAGCGGTAGAGCGATGCGGCGATCCACTCATGCAAGGGGATTTGATCGGTCAACCGACCTTCATGGTGCTGAGCCGCACGGATGCCGTCCTCGGCAATCATGCGGAACGCATTGTCTTTGCCGGAGAGCTTCTGAATGCCGTCGCGCAGGTTTCCTGCGGTCCAGAAGTTCTTCTCCATTTCCTTGTACGACTTGCGGATGCGGCGCTGATCCCAGACCTTCGTGAAAATGATGTACCACGACGTGAACGACATAATCACGAGAACGACCAGAATCCCTTTGATCAGGAAATCGCTCTGTGTCCAGAGCTGTTGGAGACCAAACGGATTCTCTTGTACTTCGGTACCAGTTGTGGGAGCCATGGAGCGATGTCCTCTACTTATGAAGCTATGACCTGAATGTTGCCGGTGAGTTCTGACGCGCGCGATTTAGTCGTCCGTCAAATTGAACGTAACCTTGGTCGCGTGCCACATCGCGACGGGTTTGCCGTTCTCAGTGCCTGGGATAAACCGCCACGAACGCTTTGCCTCCCTGACTGCGGCTTCGTCGAGCCGCGGGAAGCCACTGGATTTCTGCACGCGTGCCTCGCCGACGCGTCCATTCGGCAGGATGTACAGCTCCAGAATTACGGTTCCTGCTTCGCCGGCGCGTCGAGAGGAGGCCGGATAGTCAGGCTTTGTCGGAGGACGCCGCGGATCGACCTTCGGTGCGGTGGTCGGCGGCCCCGCGGGCTTCGGCTGAATGGGCGGCTGAGCCTTCGGCTTGACGGTCGTCGTCTGCGTGATCGCCGTCTTGGCCGGGGCATCCATCGGAATATCGATGGCGATTTCCGGCGGCGGCACGAACGGCGGTGGGGTCTCGATTTCCGGCGGCGGAGGCGGCGGAGGCTCATCCACCTTAGGTGCTTCTTCGATCATGCGCGTCTCGATCGGACCGAGGACGGCCTGTACGACGCGATGCGAGAGCCCGGAGTTGAGCGCCCAAGCCAACCCGATATGCATCAGCACGATAAGGATGAAGATGAGAGTGCGGCGCGTAAAAAACGAAGTGTCTGCTGGTGCGTAAGGCATGCTTTGCAGCTCAACGATGTAAATGCAGGGTCTGAGCAGCCCCGCAGGGATTAGTTCGTTACCCGTGTCTTTCGTTCGATTCAGTATGCTCGAGGCGGCATACAACCCCCGTTTCCCCGGGCCGAACGAGCAACATCATAAAGAAGATCCGTAGATTACGGATTGACGTTGCAGAACGAAGACCGCAGAAACGCCGCGCAAGGTATAAAGTTTCCACGCGGAAGGCAAGCACTCCGAAACAGAATATGACCGCTTTTGCGGGGATCTGCATACAGACCGCGCAATCGTCTCGGAGTTCGCACCAATCGTGTGCTGTGGATCTCGTGCATGTAAACGCGGTCTTACGAGTCGTCCCGGAACGATCACCGCAGGATGATTGTTCCACGACCCAAGATGGGCCGCCGCTCGCTGGAAAAGCCGTGGAACACTGTCGCAGCCCTTATCGCAGCGCCGCGTAACGCACGCTGTCAGGCGCGATTGCTCAGCGAGAACTCGATCGGCACGAGCACGAGCGCTCTGCGGGGTTCGCCATCTTCTACATACGGTCGGAACGCTGCCGCCGCGACAGCTTCTTTGGCAGCCAGATCGAGCCGCGAATGGCCGCTCGAGCTCTCGATCTCGATCTTGCACGCTTGACCATTCTCATCAATCAAGACGCGCAGAACGACGAGTCCCTGCTCTCTCAGCCGGCGCGACTGCGGCGGATAGCGTGGATTCGGCTCTCGGACGTACTCGACAGCGGAAATGAGCTTCGGTGCGGCGTCGGCGCGAGGCGTCGGGCGCGGGGCGATAGGCATTGATCGTGCAACGATCTGCGTCGTCACGGGCGGCGATTCGACGGGTATTTCGATCGCGGGCGCGATCGGGAGCGGCACGTCGATCGCGACGCGGATCGGGCGCACCGGGGGCGGAGCCCACCGCTGCTCGGGTTCGGCCGCATCAATGAAGCGCGCGACGACGGGTGCGCTGCTCACGCGATGGACGACAGGTCCAAGCTTCATCGCCGCGTACACGACCGCGCCGTGCGCGACCACGATGGCAAGCGCGACAGCGAGACGCTGGGCGCGGCTGGATAAGGCGATCGATTGAGCGGTCGTGTGCGGCACACGTGAATCATGCACCGGCACACCCGTCTTTGTAAATGCGAACTGTTCTCGTTTATAAGACGCTTGAGGCGTGTGGGGAAATCCCGCAGCACTCTCGATCCACGGCCTTCTACACACATATAAAACGGGTTGCGGCTGATGCAGCGCACACCCCAAACGCGCGCAAACCGACGAGTCTCAGCCGCGCTCGCCGAGCTCCCGGTCGAGCTCGGCAAGCTGCGCCGGTGTACCGATGTTCCGCCAAGGACCCGCGTAGAGCTCGCCGCTCACGCGCCCGGCGTGTGCCCACTCGCGCATGAGCGGCGCGATCGGAAAGCGCCCCGGTTCGCACCCGTCGAAGAACGCTGGACGGAAGACCCCGATGTTCGCGTACGTATGCCGTTCGCCTTCGTTGCCGACGCGGCCCGCGCGGAGCGAAAAATCCCCGCGTAAGTTGAAGCTCGGGTTCGGGACCAACACGAAGTGCGCTACGTCCTCGGCGGCGAGGCACGTACCGAGCGAGGCGAACGGGAATCGCGTCCAGATGTCGCCGCTCACGACGACGAACGCGTCGGGGCCGAGCAGCGGCAGCGCGTTCAGCACGCCGCCGCCCGTTTCGAGGGCGCGATCTCCTTCGTCCGTGTACTGCAGGCGGACACCGAAGCGCGTACCGTCGCCGAGTGCTTCGCGAAGCATGGCTCCCTTCCAAGCGAGGTTGATGACGATCTCGCGAATCCCAGCCGCCGCGAGCGCCTCGATGTGATACTCGATCAGCGGTTTGCCGCCCGCGGGCAACAAAGGCTTGGGCATCTCATCGGTGAGGGGCCGCATCCGCTCTCCTCTACCGGCGGCCAGAATCATCGCGCGCACGCAACGTCCCTCCGCATGAACATGCGCTCCAGGCTCATCGCGCAGGTGCTTGCGCGCCGACGCGTGCCATCGCAGGAGCCACTTCGGCTGCGATCCATTTGGCGAGCGGAGCGAGCTCCTCATAGCGAGTGCTCACTTGCTCGACATACCCCAGGGTGCGTGGAATGTCCTTCAGATAGCCGGGCTTGCCGTCCCGATGCCACAGGCGCGCGAAGATGCCGATCGCCTTCAGGTGGCGCTGCACCCCCATGAAGTCGAACGAGCGCAGCAGCATGCGCTCACTCGCCGGAACCGGCACGTGTGCTCGCTGCGCGGATTCGAAGAACTCGACGACCCAGTGCTCGACGCGCTGCAATGGCCAGGCGATGTAGCAATCGCGCAGCAACGAAACCAGGTCGTACGTGAGCGGCCCGTGCACCGCATCTTGGAAATCCAAGATGCCGGGATTTGCGCCATGCCGCGCACCGTCGCAAACCATCAGATTGCGCGAGTGATAGTCACGATGCACGAATACGCGCGGCTGGCTGAGTGCCTCCGCGACGAGCGCATCGTATACGCGCTCCATGCCGACTGCGCGCCTCGTGTCGAGGCCCAAGTGGCGCTCGCAAAACCACTCGGGAAAGAGCGCGATCTCACGGCGCAGCAGCGACTCGTCGTAGGGAGGCAAGAGATGCGCATGCCGCGCGCCTCCCGCTTGAATGCTGACGAGCGCGGCAATCGCGTCGGCATAGAGCCGATCGACATCGCCGCCCTCTTCCAACTCGGCGAGATAGGTACGCGAGCCGAGATCGGAATTGAGCAGAAAGCCTTCGTCTTCTTTGCACTCGAGCACGCGCGGCGCATTCACACCGATGTCGGCGAGCATGCGCGCGACTTGCACATAGGGACGCAAGTCCTCTTTGTCGGGCGGAGCGTCCATCGCGATCCAGCTCTGTCCGCCGCGCGTGACCCTGAAGTAGCGGCGAAAGCTCGCGTCCGCCGAAGCCGGTTTCAGCTCGAAGTCGCGCGCGCCGAACACACCGGCGAGCCACGCTTCGAGCTTGACAAGGCGCGCGTCCGTGGACACGACGGCCTCTCGCGTTGAGGATGACACGCGGATGGTTACTCCAAGAAATATTCGTCGCGTCGATTGGGAACCGCCATCATGGCGGCATCCGATCATTATAATCCTGCACGATGACAGGCCAGGTGCTCAGAATCTCATTTGCCAGTACGACAACGTGGGCCTGCGTCGGCGCGATCACTACGGGATTGCTCTCCCCGGCCCGCAGCCTGGCCGAATGCCCACCCGCCGCGGATGTCCGCGATGTTCGGCCTGCGTTCGATCCTTCGGAAAACGCCGCGCGCGACATCATCGTCGAGTCCGACAGCGGGAGCGCGAACCTGAACGAGGAGGTCTACTTCCTCGAGGGCAACGTCGTCATCACCCAAGGCAAGCGCAAGATCGCCACGACCGATGCGACCATAGACAAGCGTTCCGGGACGTTCGACGTCACAAGCCCGATCGAGTACTCGGATCCGAACATGACCGTAACAGGCGAATCTGCGCGCCTCGAGCCGGACGGAAGCGCCGTTTTTCGGGGCGCGCGCTTCGAGTTGCCCGCGACGAACGCGCGCGGTTCGGCAGACCGAATTCGCGCGAGTGCGCTCGGCCAGATCTCCCTCGACGATGTGCGCTATACGACCTGCCCGCTCGGTCAGGAGGACTGGCTGATCAGGGCGTCGGACATCGATATCGATCAACGTAAGGGAATCGGCAGTGCGCGCAATGCGCGCCTCGACTTCAAAGGCGTGCCGATTCTCTACACGCCGTTCATCTCGTTCCCGGTCGGGAGCGAGCGCAAGACCGGATTCTTGCTGCCGACCCCGGCCAGCTCCTCGCGAAGCGGCGCTTCGCTCTCGGTGCCCTGGTACTGGAATATCGCGCCGAACTACGACGCCACATTCACGCCGACTTGGTACGCAAAGCGCGGCGGACGCCTCGACGCTCAATTTCGATACCTGACGCACTTCGGGCGCGGTACGTTCGATGCGGAGTACCTGCCGGACGATCAAGAGTTCGGCGGCGAGCGAGCGCTCGTGCACTTCGTCGATCAGACGGATTTCACCGAGCGGTTGCGGCTCGACACCGAAGCATCGAATGTAAGCGACAGCAAGTGGTTCGAGGACTTCGGTCTCGGCCCTGAAGGCACGAGCATCACGTTTCTCGATCGCTATACGAATCTCACGTACCGCGGGGATGAGTGGCGCGCGATCTTGCGCGCACAGAACTTTCAGGTGATCGACGATACGATCGATCCAACCGAGCGGCCATACACGATCCTGCCGCAGCTCGCCGTGAGCGCGTCCTTCCCCGACCAACCATTCGGGCTTACGTTCGGACTCGACTTCGAGGTCGCGAATTTCAGGCACAACTTCGATCGCGCGCCGTACGAACTGACTACGGGCTGGCGGATCGATGCCGCACCGGAAATCCGCATGCCCCTGCGCGGCAGAGGGATCTATGTGGAGCCGGCTGCCAGCTTTCGGTACACGGGCTACAAGCTGAGCGAGCGGCCGGGCGTCGATGACTCGCCGTCCCGTTCCGCGCCTATCTTCAGCGTCGACTCGGGACTCATCTTCGAGCGGATCTGGGGCTCGAGGCACCAGCGCCTACAAACGCTCGAGCCGCGGCTCATGTATTTGTACGTGCCGTATCGTAACCAGGACGATCTGCCGAACTTCGATACCGACGTCGCGGACCTGAATCTCGTGCAGCTCTTCAGGACCAATCGCTATGTCGGCGCGGATCGGCTCGCCGATGCCAATCAGCTGAGCGTCGGGCTCACGAGCCGTCTGCTGGATTCGGAAACGGGAACCGAATGGCTGTCCGCGACCGTCGGTCAGACGTACTACTTCGAAACGCCGCGCGTGGCGCTTCCCGGGGAGGACATCAACGAGACAGGCTCCTCCGACATCATCGCCGAGCTGGATTTAAGGGCCTACGGCGACTGGACGATTGGCATGGGCGTTCAGTGGGACCCGAGGCAGACTCGCTCCGAGAAAGGCGACGTCCATATCCAGTACCGGCCCGGGCTCGACCGCATCGCGAACGTGGGCTACCGGTTCCGTCGCGGCAAGGTCGAGCAGGTGGATGGCTCCGTCGCCTGGCCGGTCGGAGAGCGGTGGAACGCGTACGGGCGAATGGTCTACTCGCTCGAGGACTCGCAGGCGCTCGATCACTTCGCGGGCCTCGAGTACCGTTCATGCTGCTGGCGATTCCGAATCGTCGCGCGCCGCTACGTCAGCGATCGCACCGGCGACTCCGATACGAGCTTCCTGCTGCAGCTTGAACTTAACGGCTTGTCCAGTGTCGGAGACGAAGCTGACGCTTTCCTCGAGCGTTCCATTTGGGGATACTCGCGCGATTCGGCGGCTACCCCCTGATAGTTGGGCGATCCGAGCCACTGCGCTCTGGGCGCAACGGTGGTACCGGATACATAATACAGACCGACCCCACGCGACCAAGATCTCGCCTCGTCATGAAACTTCTACGTTTGTTGTCACTCGTTCTGTGCTGCGTGCTTGCGACCGGGAATGCGCTTGCGCAGACGCGCGAGCTTTCCAGCAGCGGGGAGCTTTTGGATCGGATCGCCGCCGTCGTGAACGACGGAGTCGTGCTGAGAAGCGAGCTCGAAGATCAAACCGAGCAGGTGATCCATCGCTTGCGCGAGCAGCAAACCGAGCTGCCGCCGCGCAACGTGCTGCGCCGACAGATCCTCGAGCGCCTCGTCATGGAGGAGATCCAGATGCAGCGGGCCGAGCGGCTCGGCATCCAAGTGACGGACGAAATGGTCAACCAGACGCTCTCGGACATCGCCGCGCGCAGTAACGCCGCGTTCGACGAGTTGCCGCAGCTGCTTGCTCAACAAGGCATCGACTACCGCAACTTCCGCGACGACGTTCGTCGACAGATGACGCTGCAGCTCCTGCGCCAGCGCGATGTGATCGCGCGAATCTCCATCTCTCCGCGCGAGCTCGAACAATTTCTCGCGCGCCAGGAGAGCGCACCCGATCGCAACGCCGAATATAACGTGTCGCACATTCTGATTTCCGTGCCCGTGTCCGCGAGCCCGGAGCAGATCGAAGCTCGCTCGGCGCGCGCCACGGAGGTCTACGAGAAGGCTCGAGCCGGCGCCGACTTCGCCCAGCTCGCGGTGACCTATTCGGACAGCAGCACGAACATCGAGGGCGGCTCGCTCGGCTGGCGTAAGGGCGGACAGCTTCCTTCGATCGTGAGCGACCAGATCGGCAAGATGAAGCCGGGCGATATCTCGCCGCCGATTCGAACGCCGAGCGGTTTCCACATCTTCAAGCTCAACGAAATGCGCGGCGGCGTGCAGCAATCGGTCGAAGCGCAAGTGCACGTGCGTCACATCCTGCTGCGCACGAACGAGCTCGAAGACGATCAAACCGTGAAGCAGCGCCTCTCCGAGATTCGCGAGCGCGTCCTTGCAGGCGAAGACTTTGCCGCGATTGCAGCCGTCACCTCCCAGGATCCGGGGTCCGCACCCGACGGGGGCGATCTCGGCTGGGCCGGTCCCGGCACCTTCGTGCCCGAGTTCGAGAAGCAGATCGAATCGCTCAAAGAGAACGAGATCAGCGAACCCTTCAAGTCGCCTTACGGCTGGCACATCGTGCAGATGCTCGGGCGTCGGCAGCACGACGTGACGGACGACCTTCGGCGACAGCAGGCTTTCGCGCAGCTTCGCGAAGCGAAAGCCGAAGAAGAGACGGAGCTTTGGCTCAGACGACTCAGAGACGAGGCCTTCGTCGACTACCGAATGTAATCCATGCTTCCCCGCCTCATCCTGACTTCCGGCGAGCCGGCCGGAATCGGGCCGGATCTCTGCCTGGCGGTCGCATCGCGGGCGTGGGACTGCGACCTCATCGTCGCCGGCGATGCTCGAGTGCTCGCGGAGCGCGCGAACGCGCTCGGTCTCGCAATTCAATTCGACCTGTTCGCGCGCGGCGAGGTGCGCCGACCGCATGAGATTGGTCGGCTGCGCGTGCTTCACGTACCGTCCGGCGCCGCGGTACGACCCGGCCTGCTCGACGTGGCGAACGCTCGATACGTTCTCGCGATGCTCGATGCGGCGGTCGAGGGTTGCGTCGCCGGCGAATTCGACGCGATGGTCACGGCACCGGTGCAGAAGAGCATCATCAACGATGCGGGCGTACCGTTCTCGGGCCACACGGAATATCTGGCCGAGCACACCGGAGGCAGCGAGCCGGTCATGCTGCTCGCGTGTGGCAAGCTGCGGGTCGCACTCGCGACCACACACTTGCCTTTGCACGCGGTCCCGGGAGCGATCACGCGCGAGCGCGTCGAGACGGTCGCGACGATTCTCTACCGGGAACTGCAGACGAAATTTGCGATCGCCCACCCGCGCGTGCTCGTGTGCGGGCTCAATCCGCACGCGGGCGAATCGGGTCACCTCGGCCGCGAGGAAATCGATGCGATCGTGCCTGCGCTCGAGGCGCTGCGCCGCCGCGGTACCGATCTCATCGGGCCCGCACCTGCCGATACCGCGTTCACGCCGCGCATGCTCGAGGGGATCGATGCCGTGCTCGCGATGTATCACGATCAAGGCCTGCCGGTGATCAAGTACGCGGGATTCGGCAACGCGGTGAACGTCACGCTCGGACTTCCTATCATCCGCACGTCGGTCGATCACGGTACCGCGTTGGCGCTGGCGGGCACAGGCAAAGCGGATGCCGGCAGCATGGTAGCCGCGATCGAAGCCGCGCTCGAAATATCGAGCGCGCGCTCGCAAGCGCCGGCGCGCTGATGCAGCGATGCACGTCGCCCGCAAACGTTTTGGACAACACTTCCTGCACGATCCTGCGATCATCGCTCGCATCATTGCCGCGATCGATCCGCAGCCGCACGATGCGCTCGTGGAGATCGGCCCGGGGCTGGGCGCGATTACCCTGCCACTGCTCGAGCGTGTCGATGAGCTGCATGCGATCGAGATCGATCGCGATGCGATCCAACATTTGCGCCGTCACGCACCGCCATCCGCGGTACTGCACATTCACGAAGCCGATGTGCTCGATTTCGAGCTCGGCCGGTTGAGGAAGGATGAGCGTCGCCTGCGCATCGTCGGCAACCTGCCCTACAACATCTCGACGCCGCTCCTCTTTCGGTTGATCGAGCAGCGCGAGCACATCCGCGACTTGCACGTCATGCTGCAAAAGGAGGTGGTTCAGCGCATGGCGGCAGCCGCCAACTCGGAGCACTATGGGCGCTTGAGCGTCATGCTCGCACCCTGGCTCGCGGTCGAGCCGCTGTTCGATATCGGGCCGGGTGCGTTTCGCCCTCCGCCGCGCGTCACCTCGAGCTTCGCGCGGCTCACGCCGCACGCGAGCCCGTCGGTGCCTCAGGAGCATCCACGCGAATACAGTGCGATCGTCGCAGCCGCGTTCTCGCAGCGTCGAAAGACGCTGCGGAACAGCTTGCGGCCGCTCCTGTCCGCAGAAGAGATTGCGGCGGCCGGCATCGACCCCGGTGTGCGAGCGGAAACGATCTCGCCCCTCGCCTTCGCCGCGCTCGCGGACCGCCTCGCCGCCAAGACCACACGCTGAGCGGGTCCCTCGTCCGGTCCGGGGCAACCGACTTCTATATAATCTTCCGCAAGCAAGAGCCGTGGGCTTCGGGAGGCGCGATGACCGACTACCGGAACATTCTGCTCGCCGTCGACCTGTCGGATGACAGCGAGATCATCGGTGCGCGCGCAAAATCGATCGCCGAGCGGTATGGCGGCGAGATCACGCTGTTGCACGTAGTCGAATATGTGCCGGTCGAGCCCATGGGCGAGGCGCTGCTGCCGACGATTCAGATCGAAACCGAGCTCGTGGACCGCGCCCGAGAGCGTCTAAAGGAGCTCGCGGCAAAGCTCGGTCTCGAGCACCGCCCAAGGCTCGTGGAATCCGGCAGTATCAAGGCGGAAATCATTCGCACCGCGCAGCGCCTGCACAGCGATCTCATCGTGCTCGGCAGCCGCGAGCGCCACGGGCTCGCCATTCTCCTCAACTTTACGGAAGATGCCGTGCTGCACGCCGCGCCATGCGATGTGCTGGCCGTCCGCCTGCATTGACACTTTTCCGGCCGGCAAAGGTCGAACCTATTGAATGTTCGACTAGAGTCACGGGCTCGCCGGCTGCTTTCAGGCAAGGACTGAGGCGATTGGCTGCTAGAATGTGCCGGTTTTCGCGAACAACGATCATATGACACAAACTCCCCCGCCGAAGGCCCGCGTTGAAGACGCCGGAACCCATCTGGATCCGAGCCGCGCGCATGAAGCGTCGCGCCATCGCATTCGCGTCGATGTGAGCGCAAGCTACGTAGGCGAGCAGTCGAAGCCCGACGAAGCGCACTACGTCTTCTCCTATACGATCACGATCCGCAACGAGGGGCAGGTCCCGGCCCGCTTGCTCACGCGTCATTGGGTCATCACCGACGCGAACGGCAAAGTGAAGGAAGTCCGCGGCGAAGGCGTCGTCGGGGAGCAGCCGTATCTGCTACCAGGGCAAGGCTTTCGGTATTCGAGCGGTGCGGTCCTCGAGACGCCGGTTGGAGCGATGCAAGGCAGCTATCAAATGCTCGCCGATGACGGCGCGCAGTTCGACGCACAGATCGCACCGTTCACGTTGGCGATGCCTGGGCTGCTGCATTAGCGCGCGCTCGGTTTCAAAGGGCAGCGCTCGGCGCTTCCTCCCCGCTCACCATGGCCACTTACGCGATCGGCGACATCCAGGGATGCGATGACGAGCTCGCGCGGCTTCTCGATCAATTGAGATTCGATCCGAGCGCCGACCGGCTCTGGCTCGTCGGTGACCTCGTGAATCGCGGGCCGAAGTCGCTCGCGGTGCTTCGTCGCGTGAAAGCGCTGGGCGACGCGGCGGTCGTCGTGCTCGGCAACCACGATCTTCACCTGCTCGCGACCGCATATGGGGGCGCCGAGCGCAAGACAAAGGACACGATCGACGATGTGCTCGGCGCACCCGATCGAGACGAGTTGCTCGCGTGGTTACGCTCGCGCCAGCTGCTGCATCATGATGAGCGCCTGGGTTACACGATGTTTCACGCCGGCCTACCGCCGCAATGGGACTTGAGCACCGCACAGCGCTGCGCACGCGAGCTCGAGGCCGCGCTTCGCGACGACTCATCATGCGGATTGCTCTTGCGCAACATGTACGGCGATCGTCCCAACCGATGGTCTGACGATCTCACCGGCGTCGACCGTCTGCGCTTCATCACGAACTGCCTCACTCGCCTTCGCTTCTGCCGCTCGGATGGCACGCTCGAGCTCAAGTACAAGGGCACGATCGCGCAGGCACCCAAAGATGTTCTGCCCTGGTTCCGCGCGCCGGCCCGCCGCTCCGAAGGCCTGCGGATCGTCTGCGGTCATTGGTCAGCGCTCGGCTATCACACCGAGAACGGTGTGCTTTCGATCGACACCGGCTGTGTATGGGGTCAACGGCTGTGCGCCGTACGGCTCGATAGCGAGGCACCGCCCATATTCGTGCCCTGCTCCTCTTCCGGTCTTCAGATCGAATAGCTCAGCGTTCAAGCGCGCGGCCGCTCGCACGCTTTCAGAGCAGCACTGGTGATCGCGCAGATCGGGACTACCGCTCGGTGCCGGCCGCAGCCCAAGGGTAGGAAAAGAAGGGAGGCTAGCCCGGATTCTTCGTCTCGTCGGGTTTCGGGACCTCGACGAGCGCATCGACGACGATGGTCGCGCGAATGAGCGACGTGGTGTTCGGTGGGCACGGCGTGTTGTCGTCCACGACGCGCACAGCCAGCCTCGGTAAGATCTTGCGGCGTACCTGGTCGAGCAGCTCGCAGTCGCCGCTCCTCAGGCTCGGGAAAGCGCGCCCTTCACCGATCGTGATCCGCTTCCAGTGAGCGGGAAACTGTTCGGCAAGCTCGACTGCTTGCGCACGCTTGCCTGCAACCCTCGCGGCGAGCTCGCGCGTGCTCGCACTCTTCTTCAACTCGGCGATTGCTTCGGGCGTCGCCTCCACAGGTGAGATCAATCGGATCTCGGCGCGCGGCGTCCGCACGGGACCGCGGCCGCAATCGACCTCGCGCACGCGGACCTCGGCCTGCGCACCCAATTGGCGCAGAATCTGCTCGAGCTTCGCTTCCAAGCTCTCGCACGAGTAGAACGTCGTGAAGCTTTGGTAGTAGAACGTGAATTCCTGCGGCTTCCAAATCGCCTGAACCGGCTCGGATTCCTGCGCCAGCGCAAGCGAGGTAGACCCGAGCAGGGTGAGCACACTCGCGGCGAACAGCCTCGCTAGCGTCATGTTCCTGACCTCGCTTTCATAGCGACCACATTTTAGGGCAACCGACCCGAATACAAGCCGCAACCGCCGTACCGGTTCCGACCACGTCCGCGAGGCTATACTGCACGATGAGGAGGCCCCGCACATGAGCGCTCTCAAACCCTTCAATTTCCGCGCCTGGATCGACGAGCACCGGGAGTTTTTGCAACCGCCGGTCTGCAATCGACAAGTGTTCCGCGCGGCCGATTTCATCATCATGGTCGTGGGCGGGCCGAATTCCCGCAGCGACTACCACGACGATCCCGGCGAGGAGCTCTTCTATCAGCTCGAAGGCGATATGGTGTTGCGCACCATGCAGGACGGCGCGAGGGTAGACATACCGATCCGAGAAGGCGAGATCTTCCTGCTGCCGCCGCGCGTGCCGCACTCTCCGCAGCGCTTTGCAAACACGGTCGGACTCGTGATCGAGCGCAAACGGCGTGCCGACGAGCAGGACGGATTTCTCTGGTACTGCGAGCACTGCCAGTACCCGCTCTATGCCGAATATGTGCACATCACCGACATCGAGAAGCAGCTCCCGCCGATCTTCGATCGCTTTTATGAGTCTCCGAAGAACCGCGTGTGCCAAGCATGCGGTGCGGTAGCCCATCGCCCGAAATGAGCGCTCGGACGCCTAGGCTCACGGTCGAACTCGACGGGCGGCTCTGGCGCGTCGAATCCGATGCGCACGATCTCTCGATCCCGCTCGCGTTCGACGGACCTCAGCCCGCGTTCTTCGGCGCTGCGCCGGCGCGTGCGAGCACCGTTCGCGCCGGTTCGTTCCTCGGCGATGTTCGCGAAGGGGGGAGCTGCAACTGTTCCACCCATACGCTCACGCCTCATTGCAACGGTACGCATACGGAATGCGTGGGCCATCTCACGTCCGATCGGATCAACGTACGCGACGCTCTCGCACAGGCGCTCCACGTCGCGCTCCTCGTGACAGTCGAGCCCGTGCGCGCGAGCGACACGATGGAGAGCACGGATCCGCCGCCCGAACCCGACGATGCGCTCGTGACGCGCGCTGCTCTCGATGCCGCAGCCAGCGCCCTCACCTCTCCGAGGTTCAACGCGCTGGTCGTGCGCACGCTCCCGAACGACGCCACGAAACGTTCACGGGACTACGATCGGCAGCCCGCAGCTTTCTTCTCCGCCGAGGCGATGCGCTGGATCGTGGCGCGCGGCGTCGAGCATCTGGTCACCGATCTGCCTTCACTCGATCGAGCCGACGATCGAGGACGGCTCACCGCGCACCGGCTTTTTTGGAATGTGCCGGCGGGAGAGACCGCGCTCACGGGCGACGCGCGCAAGAATGCGACGGTCACCGAGCTCGCATTCGTGCCGAACACGCTCGAGGACGGGGCGTATTTGCTCAATATTCAAATTGCACCGTTCGCGGCTGATGCCGCTCCGAGCCGGCCGGTGTTGATGCCCTTGCGTGCCGCATGACGCATTCATTCGAACGCCGCTATGCGGAGCAGCAGGATCGTGAGGACCCGCTCGCGCCCCTGCGCGCGGGATTTCACATCCCGCGCCGTGCGAGCGGCTCGCCCGCCGTCTATCTGTGCGGCCACTCGCTCGGTCTGCAACCGAAGAGCGTCTCGCAGATCTTGCGCGAAGAGCTCGATGCTTGGGCCGAGCTCGCGGTCGATGCGCACTTCGAGTCCAAGCGCCCCTGGGTCTCGTATCACGAGCGCTTGGCGCCTTCGCTCGCACGCTTGGCGGGTGCGCTGCCGAGCGAAGTCGTCGCGATGAACTCGTTGACGGTGAACTTGCACCTCATGCTCGCAAGCTTCTATCGCCCGGCCGGTTCGCGCACGAAAATCCTGATCGAGAAGCGGGCGTTCTCCTCGGATCGCTACGCGGTGCGCTCGCACGTTGCGCAGCGGGGAATCGATCCTGCAGCAGCCGTGATGGAGCTCGAGCCGCGACCCGGAGAAGACGTGTTCCATACCGAGGACATCTGCGAACGGATCGCCCGCCACGCGGATGAGATCGCGCTCGTGCTGCTCCCGGGCGTGCACTATCTCACGGGCCAGTGCTTCGACATGGAGCGCATTGCCGCAGCGGCACGCAAACACGAGTGCATCGTCGGCTTCGACTTGGCGCATGCGATCGGAAACGTTCCGCTTTACTTGCATGATTGGGGCGCCGATTTCGCGGTCTGGTGCGGCTACAAATATTTGAACGCTGGTCCCGGTGCGATCGGGGGATGCTTCGTGCACGAACGCCACGGCAGCGGCGGCCTTGATCTGCCGCGCTTGGCCGGCTGGTGGGGTCATGACAAGCGCAGCCGGTTCTCGATGCCCGACGAGTTCCGGCCCTTGTCGGGTGCCGAAGGCTGGCAGATCTCGAATCCGCCGATCTTGGCTGCCGCCCCCTTGTTGGCCTCGCTCGAGCTGTTCGATCGCGCGGGAATGGATGCCTTGCGTGCAAAGTCGGTTCGCCTGACCGCCTACCTCGAGCGCCTGCTGAGTACGTGGCTCGAAGAGCCGATCGAGATTCTGACGCCCTCCGGGCCCGAAGCGCGCGGCTGTCAGTTGTCGCTGCGCTTCCGGAAGCCAAGCAGCGAAGCGCGCGCGATCCACGAGCAGCTAGGGCGCGAAGGATACGTCTGCGATTGGCGCGAGCCCGATGTGATTCGCGTCGCACCCGTCCCGCTCTACAACACCTTCGTGGAGGTATGGGAGCTCGCGGACGCCTTGAAACGTCTCTGTTCGACCGCGTGAAGACGCCGTGAGTCATCCAACGGACACAGCTTCCGAGGTCACGATCGTCGGCGCCGGTCTTGCCGGCAGTCTGCTCGCCCTCCTGCTCTCGCAGCGCGGCGATCGCGTGCAGGTATTCGAGCGGTTGCCCGACATGCGCCGCACCCAGATTGCCGCCGGCCGCTCGATCAATCTCGCGCTCGCCGCGCGCGGCATTCGTGCCCTCGAGCTTGCGGGCGTCATGCCGAGTGTCATGCCGCTCCTCATCCCGATGCGCGGACGCATGCTCCACGCGAGCGATGGCGCGCTTGCGTTCATGCCTTACGGGCAACGCGACCACGAGGTGATCTACTCGGTTTCGCGGCCGGGGCTCAATCGCGTGCTGCTCGACGCGGCCGAGGCGGCCGGTGCGTCGATTCGTTTTCGCCACACACTCGTCGATGCGGACTTCGCGAACCGGACGATGGTGTTGGCAGACGATGGCGGCGGCGCTCGCCACGAAGTGCCCATGCACACCGTAATCGGCGCGGACGGCGCGGGCTCGATTCTACGGCGCATGGCCGTCGAGCAGCTCGACATTCGGTGCTCGGAGGAATTGCTGCCGCACGCCTACAAGGAGCTCACGCTGCCCGCGCGTCGCGGTGGACGCTATCGCATCGAGAAAAACGCGCTGCATATATGGCCACGCGGCGGTTTCATGCTGATCGCGCTCCCGAACCTCGACGGAAGCTTTACCGTCACCTTGTTCTTGGGCGCGAAGGGCGAGCCATCGTTCGAATCGCTCGACACCCCCGCCGCGATCGAAGCCTTTTTCGCCGCCCACTTTCCCGATGCACACGAGCTGATGCCGAATCTCGCGGCTGAATTTGCCGCGCACCCGACCGGGATCATGGGCACGATTCGCTGCGACAAATGGCACGTTGCGGAACACACCCTCCTGATCGGCGATGCGGCCCACGCCATCACGCCCTTCCACGGGCAGGGAATGAATGCGGCGTTCGAAGACTGCCGCGTGCTGACGGAGATACGCGCTCGAGCATCAAGCTGGCGCGAGGCCTTCGAGAGATTCGAGCGAGCGCGCAAGCCGAACGGCGAGGCGATCGCCGACATGGCGCTCGAGAACTATGTAGAGATGCGTGACACGGTCCGGGACCCGAAGTTCATGCTGCAAAAAATGCTTTCGCTCGAGCTCGAGCGGCGCTTTCCCGACCGGTTCGTGCCGCGCTATTCGATGGTCATGTTCCACGACGAAATCCCCTATCGCGTTGCGTATGAGCGTGGCCGCATACAACAAGCGATTCTGGGCGAGCTTACGAATGAGGTCGATGCACTCGCGGAGATCGACTACTCGCGCGCCGAACGACTCATTCGCGAGCGGCTGCCTGCAATCCACGAAGCCGTCTCGCCGGAACGCGCGTAACTTCGAATCGAAGCGCTCCACGCGTGATTCTCGCCGCCGCGCGGCGGGAAGAAAGCACACCCGAGTCCAGCACTCTGCGCCGCGCCGCCTCGCCGCCCCGAGAGATCTTCTCGGTCTTTCGAACTGTTGCGCCGCGTCCCTGATTGCACTGTCTATTCACACGCCCGCGCGGACCGTATAGACATGTGCATTTTTGTCATCCTGTGAAGCCGCGCTATGCCGTCGCTCAACTTTCGCATCGTGAACGTTTTCACCCGCAACCGCGACGCGCTGTCGGGCAATCCCTTGTGCGTCTTCGAGGATGGCGAAGGGCTCGATACCACGACGATGCAGCGCCTCGCGCGCCAGTTCAACTTGTCGGAAACGACGTTTCTCTTGCCTTCCTCGCGCGCGAATGCGCGTGTGCGCATCTTCACTCCAAGCTACGAAATGCCCTTTGCGGGTCACCCGACTTTGGGCTCGGCCTTCGTATGCCGGGCACTCGGACGTTGTGGGGATCAAGCGACGCTCGAGATGCAGGCCGGCATTATTCCAGTCCGCGCTGCGGCGGATCGATGGACGCTTCAGGCGAATCCGTCGACCGCGCGAGCGTGCGAGGCGCCGGTCGAAGCGCTCGCGGAGATGCTCGGCATTCAGCCGGAAGACATCGACGACTCGCCTCTATGGGTGAAAGCGGGTAAAGAGCAGCTCGTCGTTCCGCTCACCGCGGAGGCGGCGGTGCGCCGGGTAAGACCCGATGCCGCCAAGCTCGCGACGCTCAAGAGCGAGGATGGACAAAGCATGGCCTATGTCTTTGCAGAATGCGCGCCGCAAAAACTGATCGGCCGCTTCTTCTTCCCGCAGGGCAGCGCAATCCTCGAAGATCCTGCGACCGGCTCCGCGACCGCGAACCTGGGCGGCTGGATGATCGCTACCGGCCGCCCGCTTCCGCAGCGATTCGAGATCTCGCAGGGTGAATATGCCGATCGCCCGTCCACGCTTTTCCTCGAGATCGATGCACAGGCACGAATTTTCGTGAGCGGCGAGGTCATCGAGCTCGGCCGCGGCACGGTCGATTTCTGACGGAACCATCGGAAGGCGTCGCTCATCTATGCTTATAGTGACCCCGGTCTCGCAAAGACCCGGTCTTATAGCGACCCTGCCGGTGGACGAGATGATTCAACGCACCGACTCGATGCCCGCCAGCTCCTGCTACGACGACATGCCGCTCTCGCTCGTGTTGTTCCGCTACCTGTGGCCGTTCTGGCTGTTCAAAGATGCGACGCGCGGCGATCGCTTTGCGCGCGCAGCGGCGTACCGACACAACCGCAGCATGCGGATGTACCTGCCGGGTTACATGCTGAAATGGGTGCTCGGCTGCGCGCTTGCCTTCGTGTTCGTGCAGGCTTTCGGGAAAGTCGCGACGAAGACCTGGGACCTGTTCGCGCTGCTCGCAGTGATGAGCGCAATCGCGTTCGTGTGCGCCCTATGCGTACTGTTGCTGACAGGCTATATCTACCTGTACCTCGAGCGGCACGAAAGCTGACGGTGCGGCCCGCAGACGCGCGATAATCCTCATCCCATCACGCAGTTTCTCCCCGCTCGCTTCGCCTCATAGAGCTTTTCATCGGCGTGGCGATAGAGATCGAGGGCGTCCATTCCGCCGCCGAGCGCGCTCACGCCCACCGAGATCGTCACCTCGATGACATTCTTCTCCGCCACGAAGGGATGCGATGCGACGAGCGCACGCAAGTCTTCTGCGATATGCATCGCGCTCGGAAGCGAGGTCTCGGGAAGGATCGCGCAAAACTCTTCGCCGCCGTATCTGCCGAGCTTGTCGTTCGGCCGCAGCCGCTTCTGCAGCATGGAAGCGAGCGAGCTCAAGACGCAGTCGCCCGCGAGATGACCGTGCGTGTCGTTGATGCGCTTGAAATGATCGATATCGAGCATGAGCATCGAAAGATCGCGCCCGTAGCGGCGTGCGCGCGGGATTTCATCGTTGAGGATCGCGTCGAGCTGCTTGCGATTCGCAAGATTCGTGAGGCCGTCGGTGACGGCCATGCGGAAGATGATGTCGTGATACTGCAGCTCGATGTCGGCGCCCGTGAGGTGCTTGAAGATCCGATCGCCGATCCGCAGCTGATCGCCGCGCGCGAGACGCCGCTCGCGAATCGGCTGGCGCTCCTCGTTGATGAACGTCCCGTTCGTCGAGGCGAGGTCGACGATGTATATCGCCTCGCCTCGACGCTCGATGCGCGCATGTTGGCGAGAGACGCAGTCGCTCGGCAGGACGATATCGTTGTCGCGCCCACGTCCGATCGTCGTCACGTCTTTGTCGAGGGCGTAGCGACGACCGAGCTCGGTATGCTCCGGTGCGTGCAATACGACCAAGCAGCTCTGACCAAAGCTGTCGACCGTGCGTTCTTCGAGTCCCGTGATGCGGGTCTTGCTATCGTAATCGGCGTCCACGGGTGTGATGGCGGAGCCAGAATTGAAAAACAAGCCTACTGCGCTCGACCCGCTGAGTCCACCGCACTGAGCCGACGCCGTCGAGCGCCAGCTGTCGATCTTCCTCAGAGGTCCTGTCTGTGCGGCAGCAGCTTGTGCACCTCTGCTCGCGTGAGCTCCCGCCACTCCCCTACTTTGAGGTTTTCAAGCGTGACGGTAATGATCCGAATGCGCTGCAATCGGACGACCTTGTAGCCGAAGAATGAGCACATCCGCCGAATTTGCCGGTTCAAACCTTGCGTCAGAATGATCTTGAAGGTCACAGGCCCCAGCCGCTTGATCTTGCAGGGCTTCGTGACCGTACCGAGGATGCGCACCCCGCTCGCCATGGCGCTCAGGAACAACGGCGTGACGGGCCGATTGACGGTCACGACGTATTCCTTCTCGTGCGCGTTCTCCTGCCGAAGGATATCGTTGACGATGTCGCCGTTATTCGTCAGCAGGATCAAGCCTTCGGAGTCTCGGTCGAGACGCCCGATCGGAAAGATGCGTTCGCGGTGGCCGATGAAGTCGACGATATTGCCTTCGACGTGGCGCTCCGTCGTGCACGTGACGCCGACGGGCTTATTGAATGCGATATAGACGTGCTGCTTCGGTTTGCCGACTTCGCGTCCGTCGACGCAAACCGTGTCGCCTTCCTGAACCTTCGTCCCGAGCGCGGCAATCCGACCGTTCACGGTCACGCGCCCCGCCTCGATCCACGAGTCCGCTTCGCGCCGAGAACATGCGCCGGTCTCGCTGATGTATTTGTTGAGACGCATGTTTCCGGTTGACAGTTGACAGTTGACGGTTGACGGCCAGACGATCGGCGCAAGGCGCCCGTTGCCGGAGGCTCTTGCCGTCAACTGTCAACCGTCATCTGTCAACCGACCTCATCAGGCCGAGGGAATGAACTCGTCATCGCCCTGATGCTCGCGTTCGAACTTGAGGAAATCGTAGTAGCCGCAGACTTTCCCGTAAGGATAGCGGCGGCACACGTTCGGACGAGCCTCGTAGATCGTGCAGCGCCGCGCGTCGGTGTCGAAGAAGCGGCAGATCGTCTTATAGATGTGATCGCGCTGATGTCGCAGGATCTGCTCGTCGACTTCCTTCGTCTTGTACCGGTACGTGAAGCGACGCTTTGCATCCTCGAAGGTCAGATCGAAATGCTTCGCGAGTCGCGCAATGTCGTGATCGCTTACCGCAATGCGCGAATGGCTACAGCAGTAGCCAGGGCAGGTCAGGCAATCGTAGCGGGGTTTCATCGTTCAACCCGTGAGCATGCAGAAGGGGCGCGACATTAAGAGCGCGCGGGCGCGAACGCAAGCGCTTTAACCAGGCACGCAAGACGATCGCTCCGCGCATGTGCAGCTAAGGAAGCAACTCTCGCGGCGATCGCGGCGTGCGCGGCGAAGAAGATCGACAATACGAGCCGACTCGCATCCCGCATCGCCTGCATTGCGGCGAGTGCCTTTTCTCCCGCTTTCTTTCGCCGCGTTCGCCGCGAGAGTTACTATCCCTTCCCGCCCAGCCTCCTGTAAGCACCGCAGGCGCCGCGAGCTAGACGACGTACGCTTTGCGCAGCTTGAGGAAGGTGAACGCGTATGCATGCCGATCGTCGGCGGAGTGGTACTCGCTCTCGAGCTCGATCCAGTCGTCCAGCACGAGGTCCGGGAAGCTCGTGTCGCCCGGGACATCCGCATGGATTCTCGTGAGGTAAAGCTGGTCCGTCCGCGGGAGCACCTCCCGAAAAATCTCGGCACCCCCGATCACCATCGCCTCGGGTGCATCGCTTGCGGCCGCGAGCGCCTCATCGATCGATCGCACGACCGTGCAGCCGTCCGCCGCGAAGTCGGCCTGCCGGGAGATGACGATGTTCGTGCGCTCCGGCAAAGGACGTCCGATCGATTCATAGGTCTTCCGCCCCATGATGACGGGCTTGCCGATCGTCAGCGCCTTGAAGCGTTTCAAGTCGTCCGGAAGCCGCCACGGCAGGTCATTACCTCGGCCAATGACGTTGTTCTGCGCGACTGCGACGACGATCGAGACCAGCATGGCGCTCACTTCCGCGTTTTCTTGTCCGCCGGCTCCCTGTCCAACATCGTGCCGCGGCATTTCTTCGCCCCGCAGCGGCATGCGTAGAGCGCGAGCTCTTCCGGCTCGTCGGTGCTTTCCCAGGTGAGCTGGTAGTCATACCCGAGCTCCTCGCCCGGCTTGATGTTGCGGATGGCGTCGATATACACGCGGCTATTTTCGATCACCGTCTCGCAATTCGGCGCGCAGCTATGGTTGATGAAGCGAGCATCGTTGCCGTTGACGCCTGCGTCGATGACCGTTCGATTGCTCGCAATGAACAGGAACGTGTGCCCGTCGTCCTCCCCTTTGCGCTCGTAGCGCCGGTCGGCTTCATCGTGCGAGATGCGCTCGCCCAGGTACTCGATGATGCGAGTTCCCTTCTTGATCGGCGCGATCGCATACACGCCGGTGCCGTGAATGGAGGAATGCCGCGCCTCGATCAAAGGAGACGAGGCGTACCTTGATTTGTGCACAGGCAATGACTTACGCGCTTTTTTTGCACCTTTGAGGGAGCTTTTGGATTTCGTCTTCGAAGTGGATCTGCGGGTCGATTTGGTCGTGGGCATGGGCGTTCGCAGTGAGATCACTGTGTCAGGAATGAAAGGTATTCTGCTGGTGTCGTTCGACCGTCGGCGTAGCGGCGGCCTGTCGTGCGCGAGCTCTAGACGGCTACCGGTGCCTTGATGTGGGGATGCGATTGATAGTCGACGATCCTGAAATCATCGAGCTCGTACTCGAAAATGGAAGGTGGACGGCGCACGATCTCTAAACGCGGCAGAGGATACGGAGCGCGGCCGAGCTGCTCGTCCGCCTGCTGCAGATGATTGGAGTACAGGTGGCAGTCGCCGCCCGTCCAAATGAACTCGCCCGGCTCGAGGTCGCACTGCTGCGCGAACATGTGCGTGAGCAATGCGTAGGATGCGATGTTGAACGGCACGCCGAGGAACACGTCGGCGCTGCGCTGATAGAGCTGGCACGACAAACGTCCATCGGCGACCCAGAACTGAAACAGCGCATGGCAGGGCGTGAGCGCCATCAGCTCGAGCTCGCCGACGTTCCACGCGCTCACGACGATGCGGCGAGAATCGGGATTGCGCCGAATCAGGTCCACCGTGCGACTGATTTGATCGATGGACTTGCCGTCGGGCGCAGGCCAAGAGCGCCACTGCCGTCCATACACCGGTCCAAGCTCGCCGTCCTCGTCCGCCCACTCGTCCCAAATCGAGACGCCGTGGTCGCGCAGGTATTTGACGTTCGTCTCCCCGCGGAGAAACCACAGCAGCTCGTAGATGATGGAGCGCAGATGCAGCTTCTTCGTCGTGACGAGCGGAAACCCCTTCGTCAGATCGAAGCGCATCTGGTAGCCGAACACCGAGAGCGTCCCCGTCCCGGTGCGATCGGTCTTCCGCGTACCTTGCTCGCGGATGTGGCGCAGCAGATCGAGATACTGCTTCATTGGTGACCAGTGAACGGCTCTATCTGGTGAATGGCGGACAGCGGACGGCGGACAGTGATAAGACAGCCGCCTGCAGTGCTTGTATCTCGAGGAAATACCACGCCGCCTCTCATCTCACACGACTCGCTCTTCAGCAACTTCACCGTCCGCCGTCCGCCGTCCGCCATTCACCAGCCTGCGCCGTCCGCCGTCCGCCACTCACCAGCTTGGTCACCGTCCGCCGTCCGCCGTCCGCCACTCACCAGCCTGAGCCGTCTGCCGTCCACCGGTCGCCGGCTTGTAGTTGCCGCTCGCTTCGTTGCGACGGTATGCGAACACGAGCAGCGCGATGCCGACGATGATCATGGGTGTCGACAGAATCTGCCCCATCGTGACCCAGTCGAAGAGAAGGTAGCCGCGATTCAAGTCAGGCACGCGTACGAACTCGATCAGAAAGCGGCAGACGCCGTAGCCCAGCAAAAATAGCCCGGACGGGGCGAGGCGAGGCCGGGGCTTCGCCGTGAAAATCCAGAGGATGATGAAGACGAGCAGCCCCTCGAGCAAGCCCTCGTAGAGCTGCGAGGCATGGACCTGGATGACGCACGGATCGACGTTGAACCGCTCGCACAACTGCAGCGCACCGTCCCGCTGCGTCGGGTGCAGCGTGCTCGGGTCGAGCACGAACGCCCACGGGACATCGGTGGGCTTGCCCCAAAGCTCGCCGTTGATGAAGTTGCCGATACGCCCTGCGAGAATCCCGAGGCCCGGCAGCGGCGCTAAGAAATCCAGCACGTCCGCGATCCGCCGATCGCGACGGCGCGCAAACAACGCGACGGCCACGATCACACCCACCAGCCCGCCGTGGAAGGACATTCCTCCCTTCCAAATCTGAATGATCGTGATGGGGCTCGCGATCACCTGCTCGCCGCCGTAGAAGACCAGCCAGCCGATTCGCCCGCCTGCGATCACGCCGATCGCAGCGAAAAAAATCAGATCGTCGACATCGACCGGCCGCCAAGTCGAGCCCGGCGCGCCGGCCCGGCGCCGCGCGAGCAGCCAGGCCGCCGCGAAGCCGATCACGTACATGAGCCCGTACCAATGAATGGCGAGCGGGCCGATAGAGACGATGACAGGATCGATCGCGGGATAGGTCAACATGCGGCGCGCATGGTAGCAAGGATCGGGCCGCGGACGCGCCCCTCGATCATTCCGCCGTCACCCGAACGAACACGGCTTTGAGATATTTCGTCTCCGGTATCGCCGGGTGAATGGGATGGTCCGGGGCCTGTCCGCCGATCTCGACGATCTGGGCGAATCGGTTGAGGTGCCGCGCAGCCCGCTGAATGCCTGCGATCAGCGCCTCGGAGCTCAGGTGATAGGAACACGAGCACGAGACCAGCACGCCGTCCCGCTCGAGAAGCTGCATCGCGAGCTGGTTCAATCTGCGGTAGGCCGCCTCACCCTTCGGTACGTCCTTCTTGCGCTTGATGAACGCCGGCGGATCGATCACGACGACGTCGAATTTGCGCCGCTCGGCGTGCAGCGACTCGAGCACATCGAACGCATCACCGCGCACGGTCGTGGGCTTGAGCCCGTTCGCCGCGGCAGTCGTCTCGAGTGCGCTCAGTGCAGCAGCGGAAGAATCGACGCAAGTGACTTCGGTCGCGCCCGCGCGCAGCGCACCGAGACCCCACGCGCCGACGTAGCTGAAGACATCGAGCACGCGCGCACCACCGACGTACTTGCGCAGCGCGAGTCGGTTCGCCGCCTGATCGAAGAACCAGCCGGTCTTCTGCCCGCCCGCAAGCGGTATGTGGAACGCGATGCCGCCCTCCTCGACCGTCGCCGCTTCGGGCGCTGCGCCGAACGCGGCTTGCGCGTAGCGAGGCAAACCTTCGAGATCCCGTGCGCCGCTGTCGTTCTTCCAGATGAGCGCCGAAGGAGACAACACCTTCTCGACGGCGCGCTCGATGTCCTCGCGCATCGCTTCCATGCCGGCCGTCGCGATCTGGCCGACGACGATGTCGCCGAAGCGATCGAGCACGAGGCCCGGCAACGCGTCGGATTCTCCAAAGACGCATCGATAGAAAGGCGTCTCGTACAGCGCCCTGCGCAACGATTGCGCGACCTTCAGACGATGCACGAGCAACGATTGGCTCGGCGGATGCTCGGCATCGCGGCTCAGTATGCGGGCGCAAATCAACGAGTGCGGATTGACGTAGCCGAAGCCCAGAAACTTGTCGCGCTCGGACACGATGCGCACGCGGTCGCCGGGCTCGAATGTCGAAAGCGGCGTGCGCCCAGTGTCGACCTCGTTAGAAAACACCCACAGGTGCCCGGCAGAAATGCGGCGGTCCTCGCCGCGCTTGAGGCGAAGCTCCGGCAACTGCGAAGTGTCTGTGCGTGCGTCCATCGTTATAGTGGGCGCATTCTACGTAAAGCGACTTACAGGTGCAGGCTCTTTGCGCCGCGACCGATCTTCCGAGTGATCTCATGCAACCGACGTCCACGACCACGCCACACCGCAATCATCTCGCGCTGGAAACGAGCCCATATCTTCTGCAGCACGCGCAAAACCCCGTGGAGTGGTATCCATGGGGCGAAGCCGCTCTCGAGCGGGCGCGCACCGAGGACAAACCGATCCTCCTCTCCGTCGGCTACTCGGCTTGTCACTGGTGCCATGTGATGGCGCACGAATCGTTCGAGGACGAGCGCACTGCAGCGGTGATGAACGAGCATTTCGTGAACATCAAGGTCGATCGCGAGGAGCGCCCGGATATAGACAAGATCTACCAGCTCGCGCACCAATTGCTCACGCAAAGAGCAGGCGGCTGGCCGCTCACGGTGTTTCTATCGCCGCAGGACTTGCGGCCGTTCTTCAGCGGCACGTATTTTCCGAACGCGCCTCGCTTCGGTATGCCTGCTTTCACCGATCTCCTCGAGCGCGTGAGCGCGTTCTATCGCTCGCGCCGCGACGACATCGTGCAACAGAGCGCGGCGCTCGACGATGCGTTTCGACACCTCTCGGCGCCGCCGGCGGCGGGCGATGAGCCCCTCACGCTCGAGCCGCTCGCGCATGCTCGCGAGCGGCTCGCCGAGTCGTTCGATGCGACTCATGGAGGCTTCGGCTCGGCGCCGAAGTTTCCGCACCCGACGAATATCGACTGGCTGCTGAGGCGCTGGCGCTCGACCGCCGCAAGCGATGCGCCCGACCTCCATTCGCTCTACATGGCGACGCTCACGCTCAATCGCATGGCTGAAGGCGGTCTCGCAGACCAGATCGGGGGCGGATTCGCACGCTATTCGGTCGATCAGTTCTGGATGATCCCTCACTTCGAGAAGATGCTGTACGACAACGGCCTGCTTCTGCGCGTCTACGCGAACGCGGCGATCGCGACCGGAGAGCGGCTCTATCGCGACACGGCGCTGCATACCGCCGAATGGATGATCCGCGAGATGCAGTCCGACGAAGGCGGCTACTGGTCGAGCTTGGATGCGGATTCCGAAGGCCAAGAAGGCAAGTACTACGTGTGGGACACGGCCGAGCTTCAAGCGCTGCTAGAACAGCCGGTCTACGATGTCTTCGCCCGCCGCTTCGGCCTCGATCAGCCTGCGAATTTCGAAGGCAAGTGGCACCTGCACGTGCATCGCTCGCGCGAGGATATTGCGGCGGAGCTTGCGCTCGACGTCGAAGCGGTCGAGGTGCGCTTAGAAGCCGCGCGCGAGAGACTGCGCACGGTTCGCGAGCAGCGCGTGCCTCCCGCTCGCGACGAGAAGGTGCTGACCTCATGGAATGCGCTGGCGATCGCGGGGCTGCTCGTTTCGGGGCGCTGCTTGCAGCAGCCCGAGCACTCCCGCTCGGCATTGCGCGCGCTCGACTTCTTGTGCGAGCACCTCGTTCAGGACGGCCGCCTGCTCGCAGCGTACAAAGACGGGCGCGCGCGCTTCCGAGCGTACCTGGACGACCATGCGTTCCTGCTCGATGCCCTGCTCGAGGCGTTGCAGACCGAATGGCGGCCACGCGATCTCGCGTTCGCGATCTCGATCGCCGATGCGCTGCTCGAGCATTTCGAGGACGCTCAAGCCGGCGGTTTCTACTTCACCGCAAACGATCACGAGCCGTTGATCGCGCGACCGAAATCGTTCGCAGACGAAGCGCTGCCGGCAGGCAATGCGATCGCGGCGCAGGCGCTCACGCGCCTGGGACTCCTCCTCGGGGAGACGCGCTATCTGGACGCTGCCGCGCGAACGCTGCGCGCCGGCTGGCAGCCTTTGCGTCAGTATCCGCACGCGCACACCGCCTTGCTGACGGCACTGGAGGAGCATCTCGACGCACCGGAAATCGTGATCTTGCGCGGCGCCGCCGATGAGCTCGCGCAGTGGAAAGCGGCGCTCGACAAGATCTACGCGCCGAAGCGGCTCGTCTTCGCGATCCCGAACGGCATGGACGATCTGCCTGCTGCCATCCGCGACAAACGGCCTCAAGAAACGACCGTCGGATACGTCTGTCGAGGAATGACGTGTTCCGCGCCGGTGCGCTCGCTTGCAGCATTGGCATCGCTCACGAGCGGATTGCTGCCTCAAGGGAGCTGAGTGCGGCCTCCTGGCTGGCGCCCTCGCGGCGTGCCCGAGACGGAGCGATGACAGCGATGAAGCGTGTCAGATATTCACGCCGAGTCGGGCCAGATGCCCGGTCGAGTCGCGGCAGCTCACTTGGCCGCTAGCGCTTCTTTCTGCGCTGTATTTGCTGGCCCGTCTTCTGAGCGGCTTCTCTTTTCGCGCGCTTTTGATTGCGCGCGCGTTCGATGCCTGCGAGTTGCTTCGCCTTGGCCGCTTCGATCGCGGAGACGAGCGAGCGCCGGCCCCAGTCTTTGAGCTGCTCCGGATCGTCGATGATCTCCTGCGGGACCCGATGGTGATCGGTCGTCAAGTCGAACGCGTTTGGATAGGGCTTGAACTGCTCCATTCCCCGCGAGACATAATCGTCGAGGTTGCTCTTATCGGTGTGTAGATAAAGCTGTTCGTTGATGACGATGCCGAGCAGCCGCTCTTCGATGAAGATGCCGATGCCCCCAAAGATCGCACGATTGGAAATGCGCCCCAGGAACGCCAGGTGCTCTGTGACATAACTCGCCAGGCTCGATTTCACCCGCATTCGAGCGACTCTCTTCTTGCCTCGTTTTTCGCAAGCGCCGCCAGCTCGCGCACGCCGAGCTCACGCATGACGCCGGATCGACGCAGCCACCGAACCTCTGCGCACGCTTGCATTGTTTATCCAGCCGTCGACACCGTACCCGACTTGTTATCGCACAAGGGCGGATCCACGTCTCCCTAGCGCCCGAGTTTACATGCGGGCCGCTCGCTGTAAACACGCGCGAGCGCGAAACGTGTGCTCAGTCAATCGGCACTCATGAGACGCTCGGACGTGCCAAAAGGGTTGCAATTTGCTCGCGCAATGCGCCGTGGAGCTGCTCATCGAATGCCGGCGCGCGCGTCCAGTCGTAGCCCCAAGGATTGTTTGTGCGCAGATCTTCGGGCTCGTCGACATAGCGCGGATGTACGTGCCCATGCAGTGCCGGCTCGAGATTGCCGAAGATCGCGTAGTTGATTCGAGCTGCGCCGGTCGCCTCGAGCACGGCCTCGCCCAAACGTCCCAGATCGCTCAGAAAACGGTCGCGGCTCTGCGCATCGAGTGCATTCAAATGAGGCACGACGGGATCAGGCAATAGCAAGCAATAGCCGGGCAAGACCTGACGCTGCCCCATGACCGCCCAGCCCGATTCGAGGCGCGCTACGACGCTCGGCTCGCTGCCCGCCCGGCAGGCCTCGACGAGGCGGTGAATCGACGTACGCATGATCAGCTCCGTCGGAAGATGAAATAAACGGCTCCCAACATGCAAAGTGCCGCCCACAGGTAATCGAGCTTGAGCGGCTGGCGCATGTAGAGAACGACGAACGGTACGAAGACCGTGAGCGCGATCACCTCCTGCAGAATCTTGAGCTGCGGCAACGTCACCGCCGTGTATCCGATACGATTGGCCGGCACCTGCAATAAATACTCGAATAGCGCAATTCCCCAGCTCAAGAGCGCGGCGACGAGCCACGGCTTTTGATTCATGTGCTTGAGATGTGCATACCAGGCGAATGTCATGAACACGTTGGAAAGCGTGAGCAGCACGATCGCGCGCAGGATGGGCGAGCTCATGAGAGTCTCTGAGGAGCGCTAGGAGGGAAGCGAGTTTTCTGTGTGGCTTAGAACGTGTCGATACGCCGCAGGCTCGGTAGCGCCTCGCTCCTGTCGAGCGCGAGCACGAAGTCGAACGCATCGATTTCCGTGCAGAGATCGAAATCGCGCGCGGGGGCCCAATCGCATGCGGCGTCGAAGAACTTCCGGGCACTGCTCGCGGCACGAAGCCGCTCGCGAATCGCTTGCGTATCGAATGGCTGATCCCGAAGGCGCGCGAGGAGAAGCTGCGCGCAAAGGTCATCCTCGTCGCAGCGCTCCCTCGCCTCGTGTCCCATCCGCACGAGCGTCACTTCCTTCGCATTCCGCGCGCGGATGTAACGCACGATCGCTCCCGCGTTGACGAGCGCACCGGTGATCACCTCGCTCGCACCGTTGGCCTGGGTCAACCCCTGGGTCCCCGCATGGGTCGTGTGAACGAGCGTGCGCTGCGCGACATCGAGCGCCTCGAGCTCGGTAGGCGAGTTGCCGCAATCGAATCCAGGCAAGCGCCGTGCGTACCGTTCCCCGACAAGCAGCCAATCGGGGTGCTCACGTTTGAGCAGACGCGCGTCGTCAACGTCCGCCACAGGAATGATCCGCCGGGCACCGCGAGCGGCAGCATGCGCCGCCAGGGAAAACGCGCGAAAGACATCGATCACGACCGCGATCCCGCGTGCTGCGCGAGCGCCGGCGACGAAGTCGGTGGTGTGGATGAGCACGGCTACAGGCTACAGGCTACAGGCTACAGGCTACAGGCGCAGGCGACAGCCAGACGCTACTGCGTGTCATATCGAGCACTGAGCGCCCCTCTTCTCTGGCTGTAGTCTGTGGTCTGTAGCCTGTGGTCCGCAGGCCAGGCTTGCCGCCCGCGCGCCGTTATGCCGCGCTGCTCCGCGCCTGCTTGCGCTGCAACCGAACGACGCGCTTCGTATCCGCCGTTTCGTTCATGACGACGACCTTCGCGCGCTTGAAGAAATTGAAGTCGGTCGCGCTCGCCCAGGTGTAAGCACCCATCATGCGTCCGACGAGCAGATCGCCCACCTCCAGCTCCGGCAGCATGATCGCATCGTCGATGACGTCGATCGAATCGCACGTCGGTCCCGCCAGCACGCTCGGATGGAGCTCGCCGTCCAAACGGAGCGAGGCAACCGGATATTTCGCATGGTCGAAGAGCTGGCCGCTGTACGAGCCGTACAACCCGTCGTCGAGGTAATACCACCACCGACCGTCGCGCTTCGCTCTGCCCATGACGCTCGACACCGCGATCGCCGCGGGTGCCGAGATGAATCGGCCCGGCTCGGCGATCACTCGCACGTGCTTCGGAAGCTGTGCGAGCGCCTCGCGAATCGGCGCGCAGAAGGCGTCGATCGGCATGACTTCTTCGCCATACGGCACCGGAAAACCGCCGCCGATGTCCAGAATCTCGAGCGCAGGCAGGCCCGCGAGCAAGGCTTCCGCAATCAAATTCGTGCAAGCGCGAATCGCCTCCACGTACTTCGCAGGGTCGGTTGCCTGCGAGCCGACGTGGAAGGACAGACCGCGAACGCGAATGCCGAGCCGCCGCGCGAGCTCGATCAGGCCGAGCACCGCATCCGGCTCGCAGCCGAACTTCTTCGACAAGTCGACGACCGCGTTCGGGCTGCGGAACGACACGCGCAGGAGCAGCTCGGCACGCTTGCGATAGCGTACGAATTTCTTGATCTCGTCCGCGTTGTCGGCGACGAAGGTCGTCACCCCGAAGCGCAGCGCATCGCGGATGTCGCTGTCCCGCTTGATCGGATGCGTATGGATGCAGCGCTCGGGCGCAACGCCCTGCGCCTTCACCAGCTCCACTTCGCCGGTCGTCGCGAGATCGAAATACGCCCCCTCATCGCGCAGGCACGCGACGACGGCCGCATGCGGCAGCGGCTTCAGCGCGTAGTGCAGATCGACGCCTGGTAGCGCCGCCTTCAGTGCATGGTACTGACGGCGAACCTGATTGCAGTCGAGCACGAGGAGCGGCGATCCGAAACGCGCGACCAACCCACGGATTTCAGCTTCCGTGAGCGTCGTGGAGTCGAAGGCTTGAGCGGGGGAGACTGCTAAGGAATGCTTCGCTGCGCGTGGCAACACCTGTAGGGCACCTCATCGAAAAAGCTGCGGACACTTAACCAACCAACAAGAGCAATCGACGTTCGAGCGCTCTCACAAGTTCTGGTCGAGCGGCACCTGCAGCTTTCGCGATGACTCTGGGTGCTCTCTTACACAGGCCGGCGCGAAATGTAACAAAAATGCGCCGCGATGCAAGAACTCCGTCGCACTTTCTGAACGCCGCGCGATGAGCGCGGGTGCGACACTTCACACTTCGAGAAGGACGAGCGGCCGACTCATGGCAGCGCCGCGGTTGTAGACTAAGAAGCAAAAGACAAGAAGGATTCGACGCGATGTCCAGCTCTTCCGACTCGCAGCGCGACCTCGCCGCTCTCCTGACGAGCCGCGTACCGCTCATCGTCATCGAGACTCGCGACGAGCGGCGCGCGCTCGAGCTGCTGCGGGCACTCGCGCACAAGCTCGCGACGAAGGGTCACACCCCGTTGTTTCAGTGGACGGTCACGGATGGGCTGAGGCGGATCGACATCGACTTGGGCGGCGCGCAGCGGCACAACGCCGAGCCGGCGGAGGTGCTCAAGTCGATCCGCGCGACCGACAAGGCCGGCCTGTACGTCTTGCTCGACTTCCACCCGTTCATCAACGATCCGATCCACGTGCGCCTGCTCAAAGACATCTGCCAAACGCACGAACGCACGCCGCGAACGCTCGTGCTGATCAGCCATGAGATCGCCCTACCTCGCGAGCTCGAGCACTTTTCGGCGCGCTTCAAGCTCGCTTTCCCGACCCGGACCGAGCGCGAGCTCATCGTCGAGAAGGTTGCGAGCGAATGGGCGAAGGCGCACGGCGGCAAAGTACGCACGGACCGCAAGTCGTTCGAGCTGCTCGTGGAGAACCTGGCGGGGCTATCGAACGGCGATACCGAACGGCTCGCCCGCAAGGCGATCTTCGACGACGGGGCGCTGCTGCCGAGTGACTTGCCCGGCGTGATGAAGGCCAAGTACGAGCTGCTCAATCGAAGCGGCCAGCTCACCTATGAGTACGACACGGCGGAGTTCGCGGACCTCGGCGGCATGTCGCGGCTCAAGGAGTGGCTCCGCCATCGCAAGCCCGCGTTCGACGGCTCCGCACCGAAGCTGGAGGCGCCGAAGGGCGTGTTGCTGCTCGGCGTGCAGGGCTGCGGCAAGAGCGTCGCCGCCAAGGCTGCAGCAGGCATTTATGGCGTGCCGCTCCTACGCCTGGATTTCGCCACGATCCACAACAAGTACATCGGAGAATCGGAGCGCAATCTGCGCGAGTCGCTCGCCACCGCCGACGTGCTCGCACCGTGCGTGCTCTGGATCGACGAAATCGAGAAGGGCGTCGCCACGGGCGACGCCGACAGCGGCACTTCGCGGCGTCTGCTCGGCTCGTTTCTCACGTGGCTCGCGGAGAAGAAGACGAAAGTATTCGTCGTCGCGACCGCAAACGACATCTCCGCGCTGCCTCCCGAGCTCATCCGCAAGGGCCGTTTCGACGAGATCTTCTTCGTCGACCTGCCGAGCGAAGGGATCCGGAGCGAAATTCTCAAGATCCACGCGAAGAAGCGCGAGCTCGCGCTGACGGACGCCGACGCCGCTCGCCTCGCACACGCCTGCGAGGGCTTCTCGGGCGCGGAGATCGAGCAAGCGATCGTGTCCGCCGTATTTGCCGCCTACGCGCACCGCGAACGGCCGAGCGCCGCTCACATCCTGAAAGAAATCCAGGCAACTCGGCCGCTCTCGATCGTCATGGCCGAAAAGATCGGCGAGCTGAGGGATTGGGCGAGAGAACGCACGGTTCAGGCAGACTGAGGCGACGGCAGCAACGCTGAGGTCGGTCGATCGAGGCTGGTTTAAGGACCGTAGTTGCCGAGTCGATCGTTGAGGCAAAGACGTGCCTGGCTGTCGACCGGCAACTGTCAACCGAGCATCAAGCAGGCCCGCTCTCTTCGCCGAAATCCGCCACCCATGCGGCGATGTCTTGATCGTAGGTCACGATGTTCTCGGCGGAGGCAGCGCGTCTCAGCCGATCGCGTGCCGCATCCCATCTCTCGCCCGCGGGAACTTCTTCGACGAGGATGATCTTGGCCCCGGCCTTGTCGAGCGTGCGCAAGTTCGCGTAGAGCTGGCGCGCGTAGTGATCGGTGCGAGTCCCGGCGTTGATCCACGTCATGTATGGGTTCGCCGTTACAGGTGGACGCAGCGCGAGCACAGCGACCTTCTCGCCCTTCGTCGTGAATTCATTCATCACCTGCTCGAGACGCCGGCCCGGTACGACGTTCACCGGCGTCGCGGGCGAGTAATGACGAGCCGTCGTGCCGGGTACACGCGGTGCGCTTGGGTTCGGCCCGACTTGGATCGAGGGACAGACGGCCCGGAGCTGTGACAGGCTGATGCTGCCCGGTCGCAGCACGCGCGGCGCATCGCCGACGCAGGAGACGATCGTCGATTCGAGCCCCACTTTGCAATCGCCGCCGTCGAGGATGATCTTCACTTCATCGTCGAATTCTTCTCGCACGTGCTCCGCGCGCGTCGGGCTCACGCGGCCATAGCGGTTCGCGGAAGGCGCGGCGATTCCGCCGCCGAATGCATTCAGAAGCTGCTGTGCGACCGGATGATTGGGAACGCGGATTGCGACGGTGTCCTGGCCGCCCGTGATGACGTCGTTCACGGCAGGCGCGCGTTTCGCGACGAGCGTAAGCGGCCCCGGCCAGAATGCGTCAGCGAGCTTCTGCCCTTCGGGCGGCATCTCGCGCACCCAGCGCTGCAGGTAACGCGGGTGATCGATGTGCACGATCACCGGATGCGTAGAGGGACGTCCCTTGAGCTGGAAAATCTTGCGAACTGCTTCGGGGTTGTTCGCGTTCGCGCCGAGACCGTAGACCGTTTCCGTCGGAAACGCGACGAGATCGCCCGCGCGCAGCGCCTCGACTGCATCCAAGATTTGCTGCTGCAACACCCGCGCGATGGCCATTCTCCCATCATAGCAGGGGCTTCAGCACGAAGCGGCGCACGGCCTTCCCGCGGTGTTGCGTGCGACAAACACTGATGACTTAGCGAGTTGGTTGACAGTTGACGGTTGGCAGTTGACGGCCAGAGTGTCGGAGCCAGTGCCGACCGAAGTCCCCACCTCTGACCGTCAACCGTCAAC
>JBDZVE010000001.1:170555-191227 GCA_040255535.1 Lysobacterales bacterium
GTCAACGGTCAACGGTCAACGGTCAACCGCCTGACAGGCTGCTCACCTGCGGACTGGATTCCTTCGAGATACCGGGGCCGTATCGCTTCCAACCTTCCTCCGTGCGCCTGAGCTCGTACATTGGCCAATACTGATTGTCGAGCTTCAGCGTGATGACCTCCACGGAGCCGTTCCACGCGAGCGTTCGCAGGCGCACGGAGCTGCTGTCCTCTCGCCCCGATACCGCACGAATAAACGCGTCGAGATCCGGCGTCGGCTGTCCGTCGACTTCGACGATCCGTCGCCCGGCCCAGAGCCGGTAGCGCGTCGCCGGCGAGCCGTACGAGAAATAGGCGACGAACACGCCATCCGGCTCGATGCCGCGCTGAGCGGCCAGCGCTCGATGCGGCTTCTGCAGCACTGCGCCCGCCCATACGACGATGCGATCGAGCGCAGTGCCTTGGAGCTCGACCGTCGGCACGGTGAGCGTCTGCTCGCTTCCGTTGCGCAAGATCGCGATGCGCACGTGCGGCTTCTGAACGGCGCGCTCGACCTCGCGGAAGCGATTTACGATTTCACCGTCGACGTCGAGAATCAGATCGCCCGAACGCAGGATATCGTCGGCAGGCGATCCACCGACGAGTCGAGCGATGCTCAGCACCTGACGCCGTTCGGGACTGTGCTCGGTGATTTTCTTGATCCACTCCTGCGAGAGACCGAGCTTGCTCGCCGCGGACAGCGGAATCGGCAGCAGCTCCGCCTCGAGCGAACGCAGCGGCCGCTCGTCGCGCACGACGTTCAACATCTCGACGATCAGGCCGGCGGGGATGCCGCGGTTCTCCTGCGCGATCTCACGGCCGGCTTCGTACGCGAAGCTTGCCCAGCTCGCCATCACCTCGCCGTTCTTATCGACGATGACGCCGTCGTAATCGCTCGGGCCGTTCACGAGGCTCACCGTTTCGAGATTGGACTCGCGAAACTGCAGCGTGCGCGAGAGCGGATACTGCACGGGGTCGACGGACGCTACCGTCGCCTGCCGCGATTGAACCTTGCCGTCGGCGCGCAGGCCGATGACCCATACGTCCTCGCCCGAATGCAGCTCGACGGGCTTGAACGTCGCCGAGCGGACCGGCGTCTCGCCGATCAGCTTCGGGTCATAAGAGATCATCGCGAGATTATGCAGCGGGTGAATGTATTCCACGTGCCCGGGCACTTCGATCGTGCCGGCGAACGTCAAGCGCACATCGCCGATCGGCGCCGGCACCGTGTTGCGGTCGACTGCGACGAGACCGCGCTTCGCATCGACGATGATCCCGGTACCGTAGTAGTTTCGTTCCGTGATCCCCGACACCGAATACGGCATGTCGAAGTTCACGAGCACGAGCGAGGGTGCAAGCCGCGTTACGAGCGGATCGTTCGTCTTGGCAAACGTCGTCGTCGCAGGCTGCGGCGGGTCGGCGACGCCGTCCTCCATCCACGCCGCGCACGGCCAAGCACCCAATTTGTCATCGCGCCTGCACGTCGATGCCGGATACCAGCGGCGGTCCATGCGAATCACGCGCCATTGCGCGGTCTTCGGATCGTCGATCGTAAAGAAGCGAACGGTCGCACGCTCGCCGTCCTTCATCCCCCGCATCACGCCTTCGAAGTCGGCAAGCGTCGCAATCGGCTTACCGTCGATTTCCGTGATCACGGCACCGCGGGGAACCGCTGCCGCACCGAACACGTAGCCGGGATTCGCAACATAGACGCCCGTGACCGGCACGTTGATGTGGCGTGCCTGCTGCCAGGAAAGCTCATGCACCACCGCATCGCCGAACTGGACAAAGGCGTCGGGCGTGATCGCATACAGATCTTGAATCGTGAGCTTGCGCTCGAGCACTTGCCCACCGCGCTGCACCGTCAGCTCTACCGTCCTGCCCACGCCTTCATCGAGCACCGTCGCCAATGCGTCGAAATCGATGGCGAGCTCGCCGTTGATACGCACGAGAATGTCGCCGGGCTCGATGATCTTCTCCGCCGGCGAACCGCGTTGCACTTCCGATACGACGAGCATGCCGGTGCTCTGCGGGAACTTGCTGCGCACTTCCGTTTCGGTCTCGCTCTTCAGCCCGAGCCTGCGCACTTCGTCGTAGGGCGTGTACGAGAATACGGTCTGCAGCGTGCCGCGTGTAACCGGCTTGCCGGCTTGAATCAAACGCAGCGCGCGCTCGACACGGTCGAGCGGCAGATAGAAGCTCGATGCCGCGGCCGTGCTGCCGCCGGCATTCAAGGCGAGCACGCGTCCTTCGATGTCGATGACGGGCGAGCCCGACGAGCCGCCCGAAGTGCTCGAGGCCGCTTGGTAGTAAAACGTGTTGAAGTCGTTGTACTTGCCCAAGCCATAGTTCGGCGCTTCGCGATCCAAGCGCGCGAGCGTGCCCGCGAGAATCGATAGCTGTTCGCCCGCATCATTGCCGATAACGCGGATCTCGCGCCCGACCTGCGCACCCTCGGGATGGAGCTTGAGCTCCGTCGGCTCGATGAAGCGCAGCTTCGACGGGTCGTAGCGATAGAAGCCGAAATCATGGACGGGATCGCGATAGACCGGATAGAGCTTCACTTCTTCGCGGTTCAAGAACACCGCTTGCGCGGTGACCGGGCCGGGCGTCACGACGTGGCGGTTCGTCAGAATGAGCCCGCGCTTCGCGTCCACCACGAATCCAGTCGCCTGGCTCGACATGTTCCACTCGGTGTCGAATGCGCGGGTCTGATCGACCTGAATCGTCACGACGCCGCTCGCGACTCGTTCGATCGTGCGGGCCCACCGGGAATCCTCGACCTCGGGCACCGAGACGACCGGCGCCGATACTTGATCGGCCGCCAGCGAAGGAATGGCGAGGAAGGCGGCGGCGACGAGAAAGGCTCTATGCATGGTAAGAGTCGCTGGTGAGAGAACGGGTGATGTTTGGTTTAGGAGCGCGCTCGCGCCTCGGTAGTTCCGCGATGAGTCGGTTTAGAGCAGCAGCAGCGACCACACGGCGACCAGCAGAACGAGCGCGACGAGCACGGCCGCCGAACCGACATCCTTCGCACGACCGGACAGCGCGTGACGCTCGAGACCGATGCGATCGACGACGGACTCGATCGCCGTATTCAGCAATTCGACGATCAGCACGAGCAACACGGAGCCGACGAGCAGCGCTTTCTCGGCCGGCGATTCACCGAGCCAGAGGCCGAGCGGAATCAGGACGACGGCGAGCGCGAACTCCTGACGAAAAGCGGCTTCCGATACGAACGCGCTGCGCAGTCCGTTGAGAGAATGGATCGATGCTCGTAGCAACCGGCGAAGACCGCTCGGCTTCGCGTGCTCGATGACGGAGGCTTTCAACTTCTCTTCCGCATCGGCCATCGATCGCTCCTATACGCCCTGCTCCCGTTCTTCGACATAGGCGAGATCCAGTTGCTTCGCGGCGCGAACATCGTCGAGCCGCCGCACGGGCAGCGTGTACGGCGCGCCTTTCACTTTCGCCGCATCCTGCTCGGCCTCCCGCTGGATCGCGACGAGCGCAGCGACGAAGGCATCGAGCTCTTCTTTCGCCTCCGTCTCGGTCGGTTCGATCAGGAGGCACTCCGGTACGAGCAGGGGGAAGTAAGTCGTAGGCGCATGAAACCCGAAATCGAGCAATCGTTTTGCGAAGTCCATCGCATTCACGCCCAATTCTTTCGCCTGCCGTTTGAGCGTGACGATGAACTCGTGGCTCGCCCGCCGCTCCGGATAGGCCGCATCGAACCCTTCGGCTTTGAGCCGAGCCAGCAGATAGTTCGCATTCAGCGTCGAATACTCCGCGACGCGCTGCATGCCCTCGCGCCCGAGCATGCGCATATAGACATACGCTCGCAGCAGCACGCCGGCATTGCCCATGAACGCGGACAAGCGGCCGATCGTTTGCGGCAGATCGCGCTCATCGAGCCAGCGGTAACGCTCGTCGGTCTTGGCGACGATCGGAATGGGCAAGAACGGCAGCAGGCGCTGCCCGACGCCGACTGCACCCGAGCCTGGGCCGCCGCCGCCGTGAGGCGTCGAGAACGTCTTGTGCAAGTTCATGTGAATCACATCGAAGCCCATGTCGCCCGGCCGCACTTTGCCGAGAATGGCGTTCAGATTCGCCCCGTCGTAGTACAGCAGCCCGCCGGCCTCGTGCACGAGCTTTGCGACCTCTTGAATGCGCCGCTCGAACACGCCCAAGGTGGACGGGTTCGTCAGCATGATGCCCGCCGTTTTCGGGCCGAGCGCCTTCTTGAGTGCCTCGATGTCGATATCGCCGTTCTCGAGCGAGCGCACTTCGATCACGGCACAGCCGCACATCGTCGCCGTCGCGGGGTTCGTGCCATGCGCGGCATCGGGGACGATGATCTCGTTGCGCTCGAGATCGCCGCGCGCGCGATGATAGGCGCGGATCATTGCGACGCCCGCAAACTCCCCCTGCGCCCCTGCCATGGGCGTTAAAGACACGCCCTTCATGCCCGTCACTTCTTTCAGCATTTCCTGCAGCTCGAACATGCAAGCGAGAAAGCCCTGGCTCGCGCTCTCGGGCGCAAGCGGATGCCGCCCGAGAAAACCGGGCAGCATCGCGAGCGAATTGCTCGCGCGCGGGTTGTACTTCATCGTGCACGAGCCGAGCGGATAGAAATGCGTGTCGATCGAGAAATTGAGCTGCGACAAGCGCGTGAAGTGACGCACCGCCTGGAGCTCCGAGACTTCCGGCAAGCCGGGCGATGACTTTCGCTTGAGATGCGCAGGCACGTCGGCCTTCGCGTCCTTCGGATACTGACCGGCGGCAGTCCGTCCGGCGCGCGAGTGAGTGAAGATCAAGGGTTCGTGCATTGGCATCATGATGAGGTGTGCGGTAAAGAACGAGAGAGCTGCAAGCGTAAGGCCGGCTGCGTTCTAGGCCATCAAACTCCGCCCCCGGCCATCACCGTGCTGAGCGTCTTCGCATACTGATCCACATCCTCCTGCGTCCTCATCTCCGTCGCGCACACGAGCAGTGCATTGCCGAGCTCCGGATAGTGTCGCGCGAGATCGAGTCCACCGATGATGCCGCGCGCCGCGAGCGCCTCGAGAATCGGCGCGACGGGCTTCTCGAAGCGCAGCACTGCCTCATGAAACCGCGGTCCGTCGAAGGCGAGTGTGATCCCCGGGATTCGAGTAAGCGCCTCGACGAGCACCTGCGTCTGCGCCTGGCTGGCAGCCGCGACTCGCTCGAGTCCTCGGGAACCGAGAATGGACATGTAGATCGTCGCTGCGGTGACGAGCAGGCCCTGGTTCGTGCAAATGTTCGAAGTTGCCTTGCTGCGGCGGATATGCTGCTCACGTGCCTGCAGCGTCAGCGTGAATCCGGTCTTGCCGTCGACGTCGACCGTGCGGCCGATGATGCGGCCCGGCATTTGCCTCACGTGCTCCAGGCGCGTCGTCATGAAACCGAAGTACGGTCCGCCGGATGAGAGCGGCACGCCGAGCGGCTGCCCATCGCCGACGACGATGTCGACGCCTTTCGCGCCCCATTCGCCCGGCGGCTTCAAGACTGCAAGCGAGGTCGGATTCACGACTGCGATCGCGAGCGCGCCGTTTGCATGCGCCCAGTCGGTAATCGCATCGACGTCCTCGAACTGGCCGAAGAAGTTCGGCTGCTGAATCACCACGGCCGTGATGTCTTGCCCTTTGTAGGCATCGAGGCTCGCGGGTTCGAACGTGCCGGTCTTCGGGTCGTAGGGCAGCACGTCGAAGTTCAGGTTCTGCCCTTCGGTGATCGCATTCGCAACGGCTCGATACGTCGGGTTCACCGTCGCGGGCACGAGAATTCGGGCCGACTTCGACCTGCGATGCGCACGAACGGCCATGAGCGCCGCTTCCGCGAGCGCGGAGGCACCGTCGTACAACGAGGCGTTCGACACCTGCATGGCGGTGAGCCTCGTCATCATCGTTTGATATTCGTAGAGAAGCTGCAGCGTTCCCTGACTCGCTTCCGCTTGATAGGGCGTATAGGCGCTGTAGAACTCGCCGCGCGTCACGATCGCCCAAATCGCGGCGGGAATGTGATGTTCGTAGGCGCCCGCGCCGATGAAGTTGAGCGGCGTGCCGTCACGCTGCGCGCGCGCCTGCATGAGCCGGCTCACCTCCATTTCGTTCAGCGCTTCAGGAATACCCGTGAGCTCCCGCGTGCGCAGCGCGAGCGGAATTTCTTCGAAGAGCGCTTCGATGCTCGATGCACCGATCGCCGCAAGCATCTCGCGAACGTCGGATTCGGTATGAGGAATGAACGGCATGAGGCGAATCCTGTTACTCGTCCGCGACCACCTTCTCGTACGCTTTCGCATCGAGAAGCTGATCGAGCTCGGCGGGATCGGATGCCTTGAGCTTGAACAGCCAACCTCCCTCGTACGGATCCTGGTTCACGAGCTCCGGTGCGCCCCTGAGTGCGTCGTTCGCCGCGATGACTTCGCCCGATACGGGGCTATACACATCCGACGCCGCTTTCACGGATTCCACGACGGCCGCGGCGGCGCCTTTCGCAAGCGACTTGCCGATTTCGGGCAGCTCGACGAACACGAGATCGCCGAGCGCGCTCTGCGCATGATCCGAGATCCCGACCGTCACGGTGCCGTCCGCTTCCGCGCGGGCCCATTCGTGCGATTCGAGGTACTTGAGGTGGGTTGGGATGGAAGACATGTTGTTACCTGAATGACTGGTGGACGAGGTGAGAAGCGGCTCAAATCAGCCCTTTGCCGTGTCTGACGAAGGGATACTTCACGACGCGCGCGGGCAAGAGCTTGCCGCGGATGTCGACTTGAACTTGCTCCTTCGTTGCGGAAGGGACGCGTGCGAAGCCGATCGAGCGTTCGAGCGTCGGCGAGAACGTGCCGCTCGTAATCTCGCCTTCGCCGATGTCGGGCACGATGACTTTTTGATGACTGCGCAGCACACCGCGCTCCTCCAGAACGAGGCCGACGAGCTTGCGCGGCACGCCGCGCGCGCGGAGCGCTTCGAGCGCGCTCCGCCCGAGGAAGTCGCGCTCGCGGGGCTCGAACGCAACGGTCCAAGTCAGCCCCGATTCGAGCGGTGAGACGGACTCATCCATGTCGTTGCCGTACAAGTTCATGCCGGCCTCGAGGCGCAGCGTATCGCGAGCGCCGAGCCCGCATTGAGCGATACCCGCGCCATTCAATCGCTGCCAGAGCGCCGGCGCCTCCGCGGCGGGCAGCGCGACTTCCCAGCCGTCCTCGCCTGTGTATCCGGTGCGAGAGATGAAGTAGCGTTCGAACTCGCGGCCGAAGAAAGGCTCGAGATCGAGCGCACCTGCAATCGTGTCTCCGAGGACTGCGAAAGCCTTTGCTCGCGCCTGCGGCCCTTGCACGGCAATCATCGCGAGATCCGTGCGCGGCCGGACCTCGACTTGAAAGGCCGGCGCATGGCGTTTCAGCCAACCGATATCCTTATCGCGTGTGCCCGCGTTGACGACGACGCGAAACCACGCATCGTCCATGAAATACACGATGAGATCGTCGATGACGCCGCCGGTCTCATTGAGCATGCAGCTATAAAGCGCCTTGCCGGGCGCCTTGAGCTTCGCGACGTCGTTCGCAAGCACGTAACGCAAGTACTCGCGAGCGCGAGGCCCGACGATGTCCGCAATGAGCATGTGGGAAACGTCGAACATCCCCGCATCGCGACGCACCGCGTGGTGCTCCTCGATTTGGGAACCGTAGTGAACGGGCATGTCCCAGCCGCCGAAGTCGACCATGCGAGCGCCGGCCGCGACGTGCGTTTCATACAGGGGCGTCTTGAGACCCATCGAGCTTGCTCCGGCCGGTGTAACACGTGACAGACTCGGCGTCGGATCGCTCGCGCGACCCGCCGCCCCTCTGTCCTGTGACCTGAGAGATCGGGTGCAAGCGATACGCACCTCTCCCCTTCGGTGAGCGCAAACGATCGTTCGCTGCGCTGCTCTCCAGAGCCCTTCGAGCGACGAAGCGAGCAGCTGAGTGCCGACTTCGCCGCACAGACACGCCGTTCTTCTGCCTGAGCGTTTCCGGGCGGTTGCGCCTTCGGCGGTGCGGCTTCGAGGTGACCTCGGCGCACTCTCTCCGGCCGTGTCTTGCGATGGGTGCCGTATGGTAGCCGAGCGGAGTGCGGCTGGATACTGGGGCTCGATAGGGACACGAATCCCGCTCTCCATCTAGGGAGTGGGCATCTCCGCGAACCGGACCTCGTGATGAAGCAAGAATATCTCGCGGCGACGCGGCGGCGCGGCAGTCCTGTCTTCTCTCTCTGCAACCACGAGCTCGCCGAATGGCGCGGAGGGCCTGATGCCAGGACTTGTTTCAGGAGCATCGAAAACAGGACGTGTATTCACGGCCGGTCCTGAAACAAGTCCTGGCGTCAGGCCCGCTCTCACCTTTAGCACGCTCTGCAGCTCACGGTACAATGGTATTCCTCCTCTGAGCCGCTGCCCCATGTCCCTAAACCGTCGTCGTTCCACTCCCGTCCGCATTGGTTCCGTCACCGTCGGCGGTGCGGCGCCGGTCGTCGTCCAATCGATGACGAACACCGATACCGCCGACGTCGAGTCGACCGTCGCGCAGGTGCGCGCACTCGCGCGTGCGGGATCGGAGCTCGTGCGCATCACGGTGAACACCGAGGAGGCTGCGCTCGCCGTGCCGCAGATTCGCGATCGCTTGGCGCAGCAAGGCGTGGCGGCGCCGCTCGTAGGCGATTTCCACTTCAACGGCCATCGTTTGCTCAAGGCTCATCCCGGATGTGCCGAAGCGCTCGCGAAATACCGGATCAATCCGGGCAACGTCGGCCGAGGCAGCAAACGCGATCCGCAGTTCGCGGAGATGATCGAAGTCGCATGCCGCAACGAGAAGCCGGTACGCATCGGCGTGAACTGGGGCAGCCTCGATCAGGACCTGCTGACGCGCATGATGGATGAGAACTCGCAAAGAGCGCAGCCGCTCGATGCCAACGACGTCATGCGCGAGGCGCTCGTCGTCTCGGCGCTCGACTCGGCCGCGCGTGCCGAAGAGCTCGGCCTACCTCACGATCGAATCGTGATCTCTTGCAAGGTGAGCGGCGTGCAAGATCTGATCGCCGTCTATCGCAATCTGGCATCGCGCTGCGACTACGCGCTGCATCTAGGGTTGACCGAAGCAGGCATGGGCTCCAAGGGCATTGTCGCCTCGACCGCCGGCATGGCCGTGCTGCTCCAAGACGGCATTGGCGACACGATCCGCGTGTCGCTCACGCCCGAGCCGAACGGCGATCGCACGCAGGAAGTCATCGTCGCGCAGGAGATCCTGCAAACAATGGGGTTGCGCTCGTTCATGCCGATGGTCATCGCCTGCCCGGGCTGCGGCCGCACGACTTCGACCTACTTCCAGGAGCTCGCGCAAAAGATTCAATCGCATATCCGGCACCGAATGCCGCAGTGGCGCAAGCAATACGAAGGCGTCGAAGAGATGACCGTCGCCGTGATGGGCTGCGTCGTGAACGGCCCAGGCGAGAGCAAGCACGCGAACATCGGTATCAGCTTGCCCGGCACGGGCGAGCGGCCCGTCGCGCCGGTCTACATCGACGGCGAGAAGGGCCCGACCCTGAAGGGCGATCGCATCGCCGAAGAGTTTCAAGCCCTGATCGAGGACTACGTCGCGAAAACTTACCTCAGGAGAGCGTCATGAGCGATCTCACTCAGAAGCGTTGCAAACCATGCGAAGGCGGCGTCGCGCCGCTCTCGAAGCCGGAAGCCGAAGCGCTCATGAAGCAATTGCATGCCGATTGGAAGCTGGACGAGGACGGCAAGAGCATTCGGCGCGAACGCAAGTTCAAGAACTTCTATCACACGATGAGCTTCGTGAACGCCGTCGCCCATATCGCGAACACCGAAGACCATCACCCCGATCTGGAAGTGGGCTACGGCTACTGCCGCATCAAGTTCAACACCCACGCGATCGGCGGGCTGTCGGAGAATGATTTTATCTGTGCGGCCAAGGTGGACGCGCTCCCGTGAGCGCGTCGTGCGCCCGGCGTGTGTAAGGTGTGAAGTGTAAGGTGTAAAGTCAGAAACGCTGCCGCTGCGCCGAACCCTCTGACCCTACACTTCACACCAGACACGTTACACAGCACCCCCGCACGGGGTGCTCGAACACGTTACACAGCGCCCCGCACGGGGCGCTCGATTCTGACCTTACACTTCACACCAGACACATTACACAGCACGCCGCACGGCGTGCTCGCCCCCACCCCGCACGGGGTGGGCAAATTCCGCCTTGGCAAACCCCACTCGCTCCGCAGCCGGCGCATTGAAATCGGCGCGCTGTTCGCAGATCTGTAAACGTCGCAGCAAGCCTTGTCGGTTCGCAATTTGAATCGCGAGGCCGGGCCGTGCATTGAGCTCGAGCACGAGCGGGCCCCGATCGCGATCGAGAACGATATCGACGCCGATGTAGCCGAGTCCGGTCAACTCGTAGCAGCGCGCCGAGATATCGAGGATCGCATCCCACTCCGGGACCTGTACGCCCGCTATCTGATTCACCGTATCCGGATGGTGAGTGATCACTTCCGTCCCGAGCACACCGTCCAGCGTGCGGCCGCTTGCGATGTCAATGCCGGCGCCGACCGCGCCCTGGTGGAGGTTCGCCTTACCGCCCGACGCTCGCGTCGGCAGGCGCACCATGGCCATGACCGGATAACCGCGGAACACGATGATTCGAATGTCGGGAACGCCCTGGTGGCTGAGATTCGCGAACACCGGCAGGAAGTGCACCATGTACTCGACGATGACGACATCCTGGATGCCGCCCAAGCTGAACTGTCCGTTGATGGCGTTCGATAGATGGTGCGAAAGGAAATCTTCATCGAGCAGCGCACCGCTGATCGTGCGATAGCGCGAACCGCTTCGACCCGCGATCACGACGATGCCATCGCCCGCGCTGCCATGGGCGGGCTTCAGCACGAATTCGGGATGCTCGCTCACGATCTGCGGCAGCAGTCGTATATCGTGCTGCGTTCGGATGACGCCGTAGAGCGGCGGCACGGCGATGCCCGCTGCAAGCGCGAGCTGCTTCGTCTGCAGCTTGTCGTCGACGAGCGGATAGCGGCTGCGCGCGTTGAAGCGCAGGATGTAGTCACCATTGCGCCGGTTGAGGCCGAGCACGCCCTCATCCGCGAGCTGTCGACCGCGCCCGAAGAACGCGAGGTTCATTGCGACACCTGCTCGGGCAGCACGCCTTTGAACCTATGCAGCTCGAGGAGACGATAACCCGTGTAGCGGCCGGCGAGCAGCGCGGCCACGATCACGAGCAGCAGCAGCTCCGGGAACACGAACATCAAGTGCTCGAGCCAAGACATCCCCATGACCAAGTACGCGAGCGCCGCGACGAGCAAGCTTCCTACACCTGCTTGAATCGCTTCCGACGCACCGCGCTCTTCCCAGACGATCGACATGCGCTCGATCGTCATCGCGATGATCACCATCGGAAATAGCGCAAGAGACAAACCCGGCTGCAGCCCGAGCTTCTGGCTGAGGATGCTGATCGCGACCATCAGCAGCACGACGACCGTCAGCACGCACGTGAGTCGAGGTACGAGCAGCAATCGGAGCTTCTCGAGATAGAAGCGGATCAAGAGGCCCAACGAGACGATGACCGCAAACAGCACGATGCCCCAAAGCAGGCGCGTCTCGCGAAAGGCGAGCGCAATGAGAACGGGCATGAACGTGCCGAACGTTTTCACACCGATGAAGTTGCGCAAGAGCACGATCACGAGCGCGCCCACGGGAACCATGAGCAGCACGCTGTAGACGGCCTGGGTCGCGATCGGGAGCGCAAACAACGAGAAATCGACCGCGTGCGAGCCGGCAGCCTCCGCGCGCCGTTCGGCGACGACCATCGCCGGCATCAAGTTCGCTTGTACGCCGAGCGTGACGTTGAGATCGAACCCGCCGTCGACCTCGGCGATCGGCTCATCGCCTCGCCACCAGATGAAGAAATCCGGCGGCAGACCCTGTTGCAAGGTTCGCGGATTGAAGTAGAGCCATTGGACGCCGTCGTGCACTTCGAGGATCGACTCCGGCTGCACGGGACCCGGCGCGCTTCGCAGCACGATGCCGTGCGCCACGCGTGCCGGGATCTGCGCGCCTGCCAGAAACATCGTCGCAAGCTGCGCGCGATCGGCCTGCGTCTCGCCGCGCTTCAAGAACACCCGCACGTATGGATCCTGCTCGCCTTGATTGATCCGGCGCAGCAGCTGGGTCGTGAAGCTCGCGACGTCCGCCGATTGCCTGCGCGCCTCCGCGAGCAACCCATCGAGTGCAACGCGCGACGGCTCATCGAGCACAGGCGGCATCGGAAACGGCGGTGTCGTGTCTTCGGCGAGCCGCGTGTTGTCGCGATAGACGATCGCGCGGTAGTACATCGTCTGCGTACCCGAAGCCTGGCGAACCGACCATTGCGCCTCGCGGCCTGCGGGCGCATTGCTCGTCGTCACCCCGAAACCGCGCGAGATGAAGTTCTCATCGAGCAACGAGAAGCCCGGCGTCAAGCCCGGAATCCGCAAGGTCGCTTTCACCGCTGCGGGTCCCGGCTCGAACTGAACGGCGGCTTCGATGTTCCAGATTTGCGTCTGCTCCTGAGGCCGAATCGGGAAGCCGAGCACCTCCGCCTTGTATACGAATAGGCTGAGGCTGATCACGGTGAGGAACGCAGCGAGAAAAAAGATGTGCTTCTTGTTCATGCGAGACGGCCGGGACGTCGGCGGATCAAGAACGAGCTCGCGCGTGCCGAGGGCACACGCGTTCGCAGGTCTGCCGCCGCGCTTGCGGCGCGAACTCCCGATGTAAATCTGTTCTCATGGCACCCGGTCGCCTGGCTTCGGTCTGCTCGGCAGGCGGCGAAGTTTATCGGAACCGCTCGGTTTAAGGATAAGTTCGTACAGCGGGGGCTCGTTTGCCCTGCGCGGCCCCTATAGACAAAAGGGCCGGCCCGCAATTCTCAAGGGGGTCGCGATGCTGGCGCCCCATGAAGCTGGGGTCGCGCCGCTTCGGACTGAAGTCATACTCCAAGCTTTGGTTGAAGAAGGCCCAATGCGGGCTAGAGAGGATGCGAGGCTTGCGCAAGCTTCGGCAGCTCTCCCGCCGTGCCCATCGCTCGGCTCATCAGGAAGCGCTTCAAGGGCGTCGTGCGGTCCACCAAGCCGAGCCCCCAGCGCCGTACGGACGCCGCCGCCCCCGGCCCGCTTGCAAAGAGTCGATTCAAGCCATCGATCAACCCGAGCGCGAGCGCATTTTCGCTCTTGCGCCAGCGCTCGTACTTGCGCAGCACCCGCCGCTCGCAGAATGACTCGTTCGCCGCACCCTGAGCCAGGGCCTCGCTCAACACTTCGATCAGCGCGGCGCTGTCGAGCAAGCCGAGATTGACGCCCTGCCCCGCAAGCGGGTGCACGGTGTGAGCCGCATCGCCGACGAGCACGAAACGTTCAGCGCAGTACGTACGGGCGTGCATCAGGCGCAGCGGGAAAGCGGCTCGATCCGCATCGATCGAAACTTTGCCGAGCACGCCGTCGATCGCTGCCTCGAGCTCGCTTTCGACTTGATCGGGCAAGCCACCGACGAGCGTTTGGGCATGCGCCGGATTCGTCGTCCACACGATCGAGCTCCTGCCATCCGCAAGAGGTAGAAACGCGATCGGACCATCCGGCAGGAACCGTTGCCATGCCGTCAGCCGATGCGAGCGCTCGGTCCTTACATGCGTCACGAACGCCGCTTGCTCGTAATCGCGGCCCGTCGTGTCGATTCCGGCGAGCCGGCGGCTCACAGAATCCGAGCCGTCAGAGCCGACTGCAAGCTGAGTCGTATAGCGGCGTCCATCTCCGAGCGTCAACTCGACTCGCTCTGGATCGATATCCAAGGAAGTAAGCTGACCTTGCAACAGCGTCACTCGGTCACGGAACGCGCGTGCCGAATAGACCGCCCAGAGGACGCGACGATTCTCGACGATGTGACCCAAGTTCGGTTCGCTCGAAGTGCTCGCGGAGAACTCGATCGAGGCCGTGCCCCGCGGCTTGCCGGCTGCGTCCCACACGACCATGTCGCTGTACGGCGATCTGTGCTCGGATGGTATCGAGCTCCACGCGCCGAAGGATTCGAGAATGCGCTCCGAAGCGCGCGAGATCGCCGAGACCCGCAGGTCGACTCCCTGCTCCGGCGGCGGCATCGAGGGCGGTTGCGATTCGACGAGCGCGATGCGCATGTTCTGAAAAGCCGGATTCGCTGCCGCGAGCGCGGCCGTGCAGGCCCCGACGAGCCCGCCTCCGATCACGACGATGCCGAAATCAGTGCGCATTTTTCAGCGGCGCGCCTCGCGTGAGGCGCGGCACTCTGCCGGCCGCGCCGAGCGACAGTTGCGAGAGGGCATCCTTGGCAATCGGCATCAAGTCGAACGCAAGCAAGCCCGCGCTGCGCAGCAGCTTCACCGGACCGAACGGCTGCGTGAACACGCGCACGAGTCCATCGGTGAAGCGAACGATGCTCGTGCGATCGTCTTCGCGCCAGGCACGGTAACGCTGCAGCCAGAGCCCGTCGCCTGGATCGAACGCGCCCGCGCTCTCCGCTCGAGCATCCGCGAGAATCTCCGCGAGGCTCGCCGCGTCGCGAAGGCCAAGATTGAATCCCTGACCTGCAATGGGATGCAGCGCCTGCGCCGCGTTGCCGACGATCGCGAGCCGCTCGGAGATGTAGTCATCCGACCGTGTCAGCGCGAGCGGATAGCGATGCCTCGCCCCGACGCGCGTGAACCGCCCCAAGCGAAAGCCGAACGCATCCTGGAGCTTGCTCAGGAAGTCGGCATCCGAGCATGCGGCAATCGCATCCACCTCTTCCCTCGCAAACGTCCAGATCAATCCCATTCGGCCGTCGGACATCGGCAAGAGCGCAAGCGGGCCCGAGCTCGTGAATCGTTCGTAGGCCACATGATCGTGGAAGCGCTGCGGGGAAACGTTCGAGATGAGCGCGACTTGCTCGTAGTCCCAGCTCTGCGCTCGCACTCCGGCCGACTCGCGGAGCTTCGATTGCGCACCATCGGCCGCGACGACGAGCTTCGCGCTCACGCTCGCGATTTCCTCCGTGCCTTCGCTCGAATAGCGAACCTGCTGCACGCCATCGCGCGGCTCGAGCCCGACGATGCGCGCGGGCGCGATGAGCCGCACGTGAGTCTGCGCAAGCCGCCGCCATAGAGCCGCACCCATCGTGCGGTTCGTCGCGACGTAGCCGAGCGCCCGTATCCCGAGCTCCTGCGCATCGAGCCGCGCAAACCCGAAGCGCCCCTGGTCGGATATGTGAATACGGCGAATCGCCGTCGCATCGCGCTCGATCAACGGCCACACGCCCAGCGCTTCGAATACGCGGCGGCTTCCGTTCGAGAGCGCGGTCGTCCGGTCGTCGAAGCTCGGTTGATGGTCGCTGTCGAAGGAGGTCGCCTCGATGAGGGCGACGCTGAGATCGAGCTCGGAGAGTGCGAGCGCAAGCGCCGCGCCGACCAGACCGCCGCCGCCGACGACGATATCGTAGCTGGTCGCCTCGTGAGTTGCGTTCATCGGAATTGCGCTTCCCCGCCCATCCCGGTGCTCAGTGTGCCATCCATCGCTCGATCGCCTCGGGCGTCTTGATGAGCGCACCGGTGAGCACTTCGTTGCCGTCCTTCGTCACCGCGACGTCGTCTTCGATGCGAATGCCGATGTTCCACCAGCGCTTGGGCACGCCCTTCGTGCCGGCGGGGATGTAGATGCCCGGCTCGACCGTGAGCACCATGCCGGGTTCGAGCACGCGCCATTGCTCGCCGAGCTTGTAGTCGCCGACGTCGTGAACGTCCATGCCGAGCCAGTGGCCCGTCCGATGCATGAAGAACGTCCGGTATGCGCCGTCTCGAATCAAGTTCGGCGTCTTCCCCTTGAGCAGACCGAGCTTGACGAGCCCTTGCGTGATGACACGAACGGCGGCGTCGTGCGGTTCGTTCCAATGATTTCCCGGGCGCGTCTTTTCGATCGCCGCGCGCTGCGCGTCCAGCACGATCTCGTAGATCGCGCGCTGCTCCGGCGTGAAGCGCCCGCTCACCGGAAACGTGCGCGTGATGTCCGAGGCATAGAGCTCGTACTCGCAGCCCGCATCGATGAGCAAGAGATCGCCCTCCTTCAGCTCCGCGTCGTTCTCGTGATAGTGAAGGATGCACGAGTTGGCGCCGCCGCCGACGATCGGGTGATACGAGATGTCCGCGCGGCTGCGGTGAAACTCGTGCAGCAGCTCGGCCATGACTTCGTACTCCATCCGCCCCGGCCTCACGAAGCGCATCGCGCGCTTGTGCGCGGCAACCGCGATGCTCGCCGCGCGTCGCATCGCATCGAGCTCCGGTCGCGATTTGAAGAGCCGCATGTCGTGCAGCAGATGATCGAGCGCGACGAATTCCTGGGGCGGCTGCACGCCCGTGCGTGCGCGGGCCTTGAGCCCGTTTACCCATCCGATCACACGCTGGTCGAATTCGGGATGCAGTCCCATCGTGTAATAGACGCGCGAGCAGTTCTCCATCAGCCCCGGCAGAATGTCGTCGATATCGCCGATCGGAAACGCGTCGTCCGCGCCATAGTCGCGAGTCGCCCCTTCGGGCCCGGCGCGTCGACCATCCCAGGTCTCGCGCACCGGATCGCGATCCCGCACGAACAAAACGTATTCGGCTTGAGGGCGACCCGGGATCAGCACGGCGACCGCATCCGGCTCCGCGAAACCCGTCAGGTAGTAGAAATCGCTATCGGGCCGATAGTGATAACTCACATCGCCATTGCGTGACTTCTCGGGGACTGCGGGCAAGATGGCGATCGCGCCGCGGCCCATCATCTTCATGAGTCGCCGTCGGCGGCGAACGAATTCGTCTTTGCGCATGCGGTGGTTGGAGCTAGTGCCGACCGGCGTCGCGGGCTTCATAGAGCTCGTCGTGAATCAGTTGCACGCCGGCGCGGATGTATTCGATCACCTCGGCGTACGCCTGCTCCTGCTCATCATCGTCCTCGTCGATCTCGACGCTCGCCCGGCCGATGTGCGTCAGGTCGCGAAGGACTTCGTTCACGTTCGCCGGCATCTCATCCGACTTGAGCGGCTCCGTCGTGCCGAAGCCATAGAGGAATCCCTGACACCACTGCGACAGCGCGCGTGCGCGATCCTCGAGCGCGGCTTCATCATCCGGCAGGAGCGGCTCGAACTCCATCTCATCGCCGCGCAAGGCGCGCAGCGTGTCCTCGAAAAGCAGCCTGAGAGGCTCGCGGCTCTCGCCCAACGCTTGCGCGTCGGGCACGATTTCCTCGAACCAGGCCTCGATCGGGTAGTCGGCGGATGCGCAAAGCGCGCCGCACAAGCATCCATGGCTCTCCGCGGCCGGAACGGAGGAGCGCAAGTCGCCCAATATTCGTGCGACCTCGGGGAAGGTAACGTGCAGCATGGGGCTTATGTTAGCACTCGCCAGGGACGTCGTTTGACCCGCTCTCGAAGGGCCCTTCATAATCGTGGCAAAGCCGCTCTGGCGGTCGCAAAGACCGACTCGAGCAAGGATAATGCGGGTTCAGCCGCACGTTTAAGCCACACCGTCGACGCGGGTAAGCACAGCATGAGCGATTCAAAGCCGAAGGCGAACGTCGAGCTCGAGCTCAAGCAGCTCGAGGAGCGCGTCGATACTCTCGTCGCGATGCTCGCGCAGCTCCAGGAAGAAAACCGCGCCTTGCGCCAGCGGATGGATTCGATGATGACCGAACGCGCAACGCTCCTGCAGAAGAACGAGCAGGTCAGAGCGCGCGTCGAGGCGATGATCGGGCGACTCAAGGCGATGGAGCACAGCGCATGAGCGATCGAATGGTCCGAGTCAGCGTTCGCATCTTGGAAAAGGAATATCAGGTCGCATGTCTGCCCGAGGAACGCTCGGAGCTACTGGACTCGGCGGAGTACTTGAACGCCAAGATGCGCGAGATTCGCGATGCCAGTAACGTCGTGGGGCTGGATCGCGTCGCCGTGATGGCGGCACTCAACATCACGCATGAGCTGCTCAAGATGCGCGGCCGCGGCGAAGTCGTGGACGCAGACGTCGGCAACAAGATCCGTCAACTCCGCGAGCGGGTCGAGACAGCTCTCACCCGCGGACGACAGCTCGATCTGTGACGCAGTCGAAGCGCGCCTCGCTGAACTTTTCGAGAGGCCGTTCGTTACAGACACGGGCGGGGAAAAGTCGAAACTCGGCATCCCCTACCCTGATAGAATTGATATGGCGCTGCCTGCGGTGTTCGACATGTGTCGGGTTACCTCTCGACCCTAAAGTTAACACCCCAGGGATCCGGTCTCGCGGCAGAATTGTGCAAACCCGCTTCGGGCGGGAAGCCTTACCTGCCGTGGCTGCATCCCACCTATTGCTCCGTGTCGAGAGCAATGGCTCATGACGGCACAGGCGGGTAGCGCCTCTCTTCTATCCCATGCACTCCTCATCTGAGCGCGATCGACTTCGCCGCGAGATGCGCGCGCGCCGTCGTGCGCTCTCGCCGGCAACACGCGCCGATGCCGCGCTTCGATTCGCGCATGTCGCTTTTCGATCGCGCTTGTTGGCCCCTCACATGCGCGTCGGCTTCTACGCCCCTCATCAAGGAGAAGCGGATCCCTCCGCGTTGATGCAACGTGCGCGCGTTCTGCACTGCAGGGTCTTCCTGCCCGTCATCACGGATTATCGGCAAAGCCGAATGCGCTTCGCCCCCGCACGTGAGCGGGATCGACTCGTCGCGAATCGCTACGGTATCGGCGAGCCATCGAGGTCGCGCACGCGAACCGTTCCGGTCCGTACGCTCGATCTCATCTTCCTCCCGCTCGTCGCCGTGGATGCCAGGGGATACCGGCTCGGGACCGGCGCCGGCTACTACGATCGGTGCCTCGCACATCTGCGCGGACCGCGGCAATGGCGACGACCGAAGTTGATCGGCCTCGCATACGAGTTCCAGCGCATCGCACACCTCGAGCCGCAACCGTGGGATGTGCCCCTCGATGCGGTGCTGACCGAGAAGAATCTGTACGAGATTACGCACTCCGAAGCTTGAGAGAGAGACGAGCTATGAACTACTGGCTGATGAAATCGGAACCTTCCACCTTCAGCATCGATCACCTTGCGCGCGCCAAGAACCAGACGACCGGGTGGGACGGGGTCCGCAACTACCAGGCACGCAACTTTCTCAAGGAGATGAAGAAGGGGGACCTCGCGTTCTTCTATCACTCGAGCTGCGCGGTGCCGGGCATCGCGGGCATCGTATCGATCGTGCGCGAAGCGTATCCCGATCGCACTGCCTTCGATCCCAAGGACGATCACTACGATGCGGACAGCGATCCGAAGAACCCGCGGTGGTACGCAGTGGACGTGAAGCTCGAGGAGAAGTTCGATCAGGTGGTCGCGCTCGAGACGTTGCGAGCTCACGAAAAGGGCAAGCTGAGCGGCATGGTGCTCTTGAAGAGAGGAAATCGATTGTCGGTTACGCCGGTGACGAAGACGCAGTGGACCTTCATCAACGCACTCGCGCGACGCGCAGGATGAGAAGTCCAACAACAAATTCGCATACACCTCTTGCTTGCCATTTTCAATTTATGTATATACTGCGCCCGGACTAACTCGACATGGAGATCCATTACTATGGCAACTAAGGCAAAGAAGTCGTCCAAGAAGAAAGGTGGCAAGAAGAAGGCTGCCAAGAAGAAGTAACAACTCTTCTGGATGATGATGATGAAGACTGTGCCCGCGAAAGCGGGCACAGTCGTTTCCGGAGCTGGAAAAATAGGTGTTTGGCGCGCTATCGCGCCGCGGAGAACGGGGCATGAACGTCGATCGAAAGAAGCAACACGCCGCCGAGGCCGCCCTCTCCTACGTGCACGACGACGACATCATCGGCGTCGGCACCGGCTCGACCGTGAAGTGGTTCATAGAGGGATTGGCCGCGCGCAAGTTGCGCATTCGAGGCGCAGTATCGAGCTCGGAGGCCACTTCGACGCTCCTCAAGAAGCACGGCTTCGATGTCCTCGACCTCAACTCGACCGGTGAGCTTCCTCTGTACGTCGACGGCGCCGACGAATCGGATCGACACCTCAGGCTGATCAAGGGCGGCGGTGCCGCATTGACCCGCGAGAAGGTCATCGCGGCGGCATCGCATCGCTTCGTGTGCATCGCCGACGACTCGAAGCTCGTGGAAGTGCTCGGTCGCTTCCCTCTGCCGGTCGAAGTCATTCCGATGGCACGCTCCTATGTGTCCCGCGAGCTCGTGCGCCTCGGTGGAAGACCGATCTATCGCGAGGGTGTGATCACGGATAACGGCAATCAGATCGTGGATGTCCACGATCTCAAGATCGTCGATCCGATCGACCTCGAGAACGCGATCAATCAGATACCGGGCGTCGTGACCGTTGGCTTGTTCGCGAGAAGACCCGCCGATGTGCTCATCCTCGGGACGGATGAAGGGACGAGGACGATCGAGGCATCGCAGTAGGTCGAAGCTCGAGAGAGATTACCGTCGACGCAGCAGAAGATGATGCACGTGTGGCGTTCGATCAGAAGCCGAGGGCTGTGAGTCGGCACGGAGCAAAGATCAGAGGCGGCTGTAG
>JBDZVE010000015.1:0-6333 GCA_040255535.1 Lysobacterales bacterium
AGGAGGAACCCCTCCAATCCTTTCGGATTGGAGGGGCATTGGTGGAGGCGGCGGGACAGCTGATCTGTCTCTTTCGAGACAGGCTGGACTATGCCTTCATCCTGGGCGCATCACGCACTCAGGAGCGGGGCGTCTTATCCAGGAAGAAGGAACCTGGATCCTAGTGTCGGCTCAACCGAAATCGAGCATCAGCCGACCTATGAGTCTCTACAGGGCAGAGCAAGTTGGCCCCACTCTACCCCTCGGCGTTGCCATGTCGTTTGATTTCTCGAACGACAGCAGGGTTCGCCGAATGAGCCCCGTTTTCACTTTGCTCTTGCGAGCAAAGGCGACCTTGCCTTCCATTGCAGTTAATCGAACCCGCGTCCGCAAGCACTACGCTACAGGACACTACATGCTTAGCCCGTTCTTTGGTTCTCGCTGCCCGCTACCCGAAGGGCAGGGAAGACGTGCAGCAAGCTACAGGACGTTTTAACAAGCCGGCCTGGAGCACACCGGACTTGCGAGCTTGTGAGCGCGTCCCCCGATTCTGGATGCACAAGCACATACCAGGCGAGGGTTAGGCGGGATTAAGCCGCCAGAGCGTAGTTGTCTTCGTTGGCAACTATAAGTTTGTAAGCAGTTTTACGAGGTACTTACACCTCGGCATGCACCTGAAGTTTCGCAACCCACGTCGAAGCCGGTCGCCCCCAGAGCAGCCGTTAGTGTAGGGCCAGTGGTGCGAATAACAAGGGCTGGATCCCTAGAAAGGGCGCTTCGCGGCGAGCGGTTGGAAAACCCTCGGCGCGGCCTATCTCACACGATGTTTCATCAGGCGCGACTTCTCCCGCTGCCAATCGCGGTCTTTCGACGTTGCCCGCTTGTCGTGCTCCTTTTTGCCCTTCGCGAGCCCGATCCGCAGCTTCGCGCGGCCGTTCTTCCAATACATGTCGAGCGGCACGAGCGTGTAGCCGCGCCGCTCGACCGCGCCGACGAGGCGGTCCAGTTCCGCTCGATTGAGCAGCAGCTTGCGCGTCCGAATCGGATCCGGAATGACGTGGGTCGAGGCGGTCGGGAGAGGGGAGATGTGGGCACCAAAGAGGAACGCTTCACCGTCCTTGATGAACACGTACGCCTCCTTCAACTGCGCCCGCCCGGCACGAAGGCTCTTTACTTCCCAGCCCTGCAGCGACATGCCGGCCTCGTACGTCTCTTCGATGAAGTACTCGTGGCGGGCCTTGCGATTCTCCGCAATCGTCGGGTTGTCGGCCGATGTTTTTTTCTTGCTCATAAGCGATCGCATTGTAGCCGCTGGCGGGACCCGCAGCCGGTTACTTACACTTCGCGCATGCAACGACGATCGATCCCACATGCGTGAGCTCGCACGAAGTGCGCTAGTGCCGTACACGCCGTCCCAAATGTTCGCGCTCGTCGCGGATTTGGAGCGCTATCCAGAGTTCGTTCCGTGGGTCTCGGAGGCGCAGGTGCTCGAGCGCGGCGCCGATTACGTCACCGGCCGTCTCGAGATGCATCGAAGCGGTACGCGCGAAGCATTCACCACCCGCAACTCGATGCAGCCTCCGGAGCGTATCGACATGCAGCTCGTCGAGGGCCCGTTCAAGACGCTGTCGGGACTTTGGACGTTCGAGGACATCGGCGGACGCGGTTGCAAAGTGGCGCTGCAGATGCGTTTCGAATTTTCGAATCCGTTGCTCGCCCTGTTGCTCTCGCGTACTTTCGAGAAGAGCTGCAGCGAGCTCGTCGATGCGTTCGTCGCCCGCGCACGCGACGTTTATGGGAAAGCTTGAGCCCATCCGCGTTACTGCCGTCTATGCGCTGCCCGAGCGTCAGGTCGTCGTGCACGTCGAAGTCGGTAGCGGCGCGACGGTGAGGGATGTGCTCGAGGCTTCGGGGCTGTCCCGCCGATTCGGAAATCTCGGCGAGGCGCCGTGCGCGATCTTTGGTCGCGCTGTCTCCCACGCTCACGTCGTACGTGCGGGAGATCGAGTCGAAATCCTGCGTCCTTTGCTCGTCGACCCAAAGGAGGGTCGAAGGCACGCGGCAGCGTCGGCTCGCCGCAAACGCCTTTAGCGCGTACTTGCGGTTTGGTCGGGATCGGTATCGGGTGTCGGCACGGGATCGTCCGGCGTCGGCACGGAGTCTGTATTCTGAGTTTCCCCTATACGCTCGATTCGGGCGACTTTGTCCTGCTCGTCGAAATGCACGATGAAGTGTTGCCGGATCGGCCCTTTGAGTTGCTTGGCGACGAAATAGTAGTAGTAGTCCCACCGCGACTGGTGGAACGGATCGGCGATCATCGGCGTGCCAAGCAAGGCTCGCACTTGTACGCGCGTCATCCCCTCTTTCACGCGTTCGACGTCTTTCCCTTCCAGAAAATTACCCTGTTGGATCGGAATTCGGTGGACGCAGCCGCTCGCAACGACGCCGAGGAGCAGCAGAAGCGCGGCGCCGAGCGGGGCGCGAAGCAGGCGAGGGGAGCGCGAAAGGGTCATCTTCATCTCTGTGCTCGGATAATTCGGCTCGAGGCGAGCGGCCGCGAGCCTTGAAGGGTGGTCAAGTTCCGCCGACGTGCGTGATAATGGCCGCGCATCATACTCAAAAGCCGCCGCACGGGCAGGGGTCGGCGCAACGAGGGTGGCCCGCCATGAAACCGGTTGAGACTGACGAGCTGCGCAAGGCGGGCCTTAAGGTCACGCTGCCTCGCTTGAAAATCCTCGAAATCTTGGGCACCGCTACGCCCCGCCACATGAGCGCCGAGGACATCTACAAGCACCTGCTCGAGTTGCATGAAGACATTGGACTTGCCACGGTCTACAGAGTTCTCACCCAGTTCGAAGCCGCGGGTCTCGTGAGCCGTCATCACTTCGAGGGCACGACGGCCGTTTTCGAGCTCAATGAAGGCGAGCACCACGACCATATCGTCTGCCTCGACTGCGGCAAGGTCGAGGAGTTCATGGATGCTGGGATCGAAGAGCGGCAACGGGCCATCGCGAACAAGCTGCAGTTCGAGCTCAAAGATCACTCGATGATCCTATACGGGCGCTGCAAGCGTCCGAACTGCCCTTCCCGTGAGCAGCAGGTGCGCCGCCGCTCCTAGCTCGCGCGCTGTTTGCGTGCCGATTTCTTTTTGCGGCGATCCGGGTCGCGGAGCATCTCGGCCGCATGCTCTCGTGCTTTCGAAGTGATGTCGACGCCGCCGAGCATGCGGGCGATCTCTTCGACGCGCTCGTCTGTCGTCAGCGTATGCAGCATCGTGCGCGTGGTCCTGCCGTCGGTCATCTTCGCGACGCGCACGTGTGCGTGCGCCTGGCTCGCGACCTGGGGAAGGTGTGTCACGCACAGCACTTGCGTGCGTTCCCCTAAAGCCCGCAGCTGTCTCCCCACGATTTCCGCGACGGCACCGCCGACGCCCGCGTCGACCTCGTCGAACACGAGGCATGGCAGCGCGGCGTCCTGAACCGCGGCAACTTGGATCGCGAGGCTGATCCGCGACAACTCGCCGCCGGATGCCACTTTGGCGAGCGGCTTCGGGGGCTGGCCCGGGTTCGCGCTCACGAGGAACTCGATTTCGTCAGCGCCGGTCGAGTTAGCGGCTTCCTGGTCCAGGGGGCGGACATCGATCCGAAGTACGCCGCCCGGCATGCCCAGAGTCTGCATGAGGGCCGTGATGCGCGCTGACAGCGCTTTGGCTGCGCTGGTTCGCGCCGCGGAAAGCTTTGCGCATGTCTCGGCAAAGCGCCGCTCCGCCTGCGCGAGCGCCTTCTCGTTCGCTTCGATGGACGCTTCCAAGCCCTCTAGCGCCGCGAGCTCGATTTCGAGCTCGCGCTGCAGCTCCACGAGTGCCGCCGGTTCGACTCGATGCTTGCGTGCAATCGATTCCGCAGCCGCGAGGCGCTGCTCGACCCATTCTTGACGCGCCGGATCCGCATCCAGCTCGCCTTCGTAGCGCTCGGTGGCCTCGACGCCTTCGCGAAGCGCGATCAAGCATTCGTCGATCGAACGCGCGATATCGCAATAGCGGGCATCGAGCTCTTGCAGACTGCGCGCAACGCTCAGCGCGCGGGCGATGGCATGCTCTGCATTGATGTCCTCTGCTTCTCGCAAGAGCTGCACGATCTCGCGGGCGCCTGCGCCCAAGCGGCCCCGCTGCGCGAGCCGTTGTCGCTCCGCGCTGAGCGCTTCGATTTCGCCGGACTTGAGGTCGAGCGCGCCGAGCTCGCTCAAGTGGTACCGCAGCAGCTCGAGGCGGGCGTCTCGATCCGAGCTCGATGTGCGAGCACGCTCATACGAGGCGCGTGCTTGCGCGAGCGTCGACCATTGCTCTTCCACGAGCTCCAGCAGGTCAGGGTAGTCGCCGCCGCGATCCAGCAGCTCGCGCTGCGCCGCGCGCCTGACGAGCGATTGATATTCCATTTGGCCGTGAACGTCGACGAGCGTTTCGCCGAGCTGGCGCAGCGCTTGAATGGGCATCGCCTGCCCGTTGACGTACGCCCGACTGCGCCCATCGGAGCCGATGACGCGGCGAAGCAGACACTCACCGTCGTGCTCGATCGCTTGCTCCGTCAGCCATTCGAGCGCGGCTCTGTTCTTCGCCACGGTGAAGGTGGCGGATACCTCGGCGCGCTCCGCGCCGTGGCGGACGACCTCCGCGCCGGCGCGTCCGCCGGTCGCGAGCAGCAATGCATCGACGAGGATCGATTTGCCGGCGCCAGTTTCTCCCGTGAGCACGGTGAGCCCCGCGTCGAGCTCGAGCTCGACCGAGTCGATGATCGCAAAGTCGCGTATCTGAATATGAGTGAGCATCAGCCCGATGACCGCGGCTCGGTTGCTCGATCGCCCCGACCCCAGCGGAGTTTCGATCGGAGAATTCGATAGTAGTCGTGATCCTTCGGATGCAGGAGCGTCACGCTCGCTTGGGCGGGCGTCACGATCAGCCGGTCGTTCGGAGCGAGCTCACCGATCGTTACGCCGTCGCACGTGACCTGCGCCTGAGTATCCGGGCGTTCTAGCAGACGAATCTCGATCGTCGAGCTGCTGCGTACGACGATCGGTCGATCGGACAACGTGTGCGGGCAAATCGGAGCGAGCACGACGGCATCGAGCTCCGGATACAGGATGGGCCCCCCGCACGACAGCGCGTACGCGGTGGAGCCGGTTGCCGTTGCGACGACAAGCCCGTCGCCGCCGTGCGTGTTCACATAGCGGCCATCGATCCAGGTCTCGAAATCGAGCATGCGTCCGGTCTGCCATTTCATCAGTACGACATCGTTGAGCGAGTGGCACTTCCGATCGGGTTGCGCCGGGCTCGTGATCCGCGCCTGCAGCATCGCACGCTCCTCCCGCACGTACTCGCCCTGCAAGACTTCGTCGAGCCGTTGGCGAAGGTCCGCCGGGCCGATGTCGGCGAGGAAACCGAGCCGCCCGCGATTGACGCCGAGAACAGGCACCCTGTGCGGCGAGGCGAGGCGAGCTGCATGCAGCATCGTCCCGTCGCCGCCGACCGCGACGATGAGGTCGACATGCGTGCCGAGCTCGTTCTCCGCCGTGCGTACGACATCGACGTCGAAGTCGACCGTGGTCGCCGCAGCGACGCAGACCTCTCGCGCCCGGAGCCTCAGATGGCTCGCGAGTGCGCGGAGCGAGTCGACGACGCGAGCGTCCCGATCGTTACCGATGAGCGCGATGCGCTGGAATAGGTTTGCCGCCGATGTCATAGAGAGGTTTTAGCATGTTGAGAAGCGGGTCGGGCAACCTTATATCTGGACCTTGGAACGAACTGCCACGGCGGCGGCGAGTCAAACCGTGAAGGCAAGGTGCACGAGGCGTGCTGCGCGTCGCTGACCCTGTCTAGGGGTTGCTTGACAGCGTCGCGCGCCATGCTAGCTTCGTGACGCAGCCGCAGAGGATACAAAACGCTTTCGCCACATGGGTTGGAGCATATTCGAAGGTCGGTGAGAATCAGGCAGTGGTTGCAAACTCCATCGATACGACTGAAGAGGCCTTGAGCGAGCGCGCGCAGCAGCTTCTCAAGCTCCTCGTCGAACACTATATCCGCGACGGTCAGCCCGTCGGCTCGCGGACGCTGTCTCGCGATCTCGGATTGAAGCTGAGCGCGGCCACGATCCGCAACGTCATGGCGGACCTCGAGGAGCTTGGCTTCGTCGCTTCTCCGCATACTTCGGCCGGGCGCGTCCCGACTGACAAGGGGTATCGGTTCTTCGTCGATACGCTGCTCAAATTCGAGCCGCTCGAGCGCGACAAGATTGCTGCGATTCAGATGCGCCTCGGGGAGCACGTCGATGACCCCAAGGCGCTCGTCGCGGCGGCATCGCA
>JBDZVE010000015.1:6433-17470 GCA_040255535.1 Lysobacterales bacterium
TGCGCCTCGGGGAGCACGTCGATGACCCCAAGGCGCTCGTCGCGGCGGCATCGCACTTGCTGTCGAGCGTGACGCGCCTCGCGGGCGTCGTCACGTTGCCGCGACAGAGCCATGCTGCGTTGAGCCAGATCGAATTCGTTCCGCTTTCCGACAACCGGATCCTCGTCGTGCTGGTGGTGAACGGCCGGGAAGTCCAGAACCGGATCCTACAGCTCGACCGGTACTACAGCCCCGATGAGCTTCGTCGGGCCTCGAACTACCTCAATCACCAATTCGCGGGCAAGGAGCTGAGCGCGGTCCGGGAGCACTTGCTCAACCAGCTCAAGGAGACCCGCGAGCATCTCAATCAAATGATGATGGATGCGATCCGATTGGCGCAGCAGGCCGTTGGCCCAGCGTCGGCTTCCGATCGGATGGAGTACGTCATTGCGGGCGAAACGAACTTGATGGGGTTCGCAGAGCTTTCGAACGTCGAGAAGCTGCGTAGGCTCTTCGAGGCGTTCACGCAGCAGCGCGATATCCTCCATCTGCTCGATCAGAGTCTCAAGGCCGAAGGCGTGCAGATCTTCATTGGCCAGGAATCGGGTTACACGATTCTCGACGATTGCAGTGTCGTGACGGCGCCGTACACGCTCGACAAGGAAGTCGTCGGCGTACTCGGCGTCATCGGTCCGACCCGTATGGCGTACGAGCGGGTGATCCCGATCGTGGACATCACCGCGAAGCTCCTCGGCGCCGCCTTGAATTCCCGCTCGTAGCCCGCACGTCGCCCGTAAACCCGCTGGCCGGCGGCCGGCCCGCCTATTGCCTTTGTACAATGGAGTTTTCTGAATTATGACCATGTCGAATGAGCAGGATGTACCGATGGAGCACGTGCGTCCTGGCGAGCCTCAAGTGGCCGAGGAACGGGACGCGGCGGCCGAGCAGGACGTGCAAGCCTTGCGTGCTGCGCTCGAAGCGGCCGAGGCGCGCGCCTTGGAGAGTCGGGACCTGTACCTGCGCGCGCTGGCTGAGCTCGAGAACGTGCGCAAGCGAGCCGCCCGAGACATCGAGCAAGCGCACAAATTCGGACTCGAGCGCGTGGCGAACGACCTCATTGCGGTCAAAGACGGCCTCGAGCTTGGCCTTGCAACCGAGAACGCCGACGCGGAGGCGCTCAGGACGGGCACTGAGACGACATTGAAGCTCTTGATTAAAGCCTTCGAGAACGCAGGGCTCGCGGAGATTGACCCCCAGGGGGAGACGTTCAATCCCGAGCTTCACGAAGCGATGATCGCGCAGCCCTCGGCAGAGCATGAGCCCAACACGGTCATGCAAGTCATCCAAAAGGGATACCAGCTGAACGGGCGCCTGCTGCGTCCGGCACGCGTGATCGTGGCGAAAGAACCTTAAGAAATGGCTGGGGGCTGGAGGCTGGCGGCTGGAGCCAGAGAAAAGACAGCGCTCAGCGCGTTCTTCTTTAGTCGGTCAAACAACCCACCTTGAAAGCCGCGCGCCGGTCCGCATTAACCTGTCAGTTTTAGTTCAAAGGCATCCCACCGATATTCAGGAGTCAGGAGTTAACGGCCATGAGCAAAGTCATCGGCATCGATCTCGGCACGACCAACTCGTGCGTCGCCATCATGGAAGGCGGCAAGCCGCGCGTCATCGAGAACAGCGAGGGCGATCGCACGACCCCCTCGATCGTGGCGTTCACCAAGGATGGCGAGGTACTCGTCGGCCAGTCGGCGAAGCGGCAGGCGGTCACGAACCCGCAGAACACCCTGTTCGCGATCAAGCGGCTGATCGGCCGACGCTTCGAAGACGACGTCGTTCAAAAGGACGTCGGCATGGTGCCGTACAAGATCGTGAAAGCCGATAACGGGGACGCCTGGGTCGAGGCTCAGGGCAAGAAGATGGCGCCCCCGGAAATCTCCGCGCGCGTGCTCATGAAGATGAAAAAGACCGCCGAGGACTTCCTGGGCGAACCGGTCACCGAGGCCGTGGTCACGGTGCCTGCCTACTTCAACGATTCTCAACGTCAGGCGACGAAGGACGCGGGCCGAATCGCGGGACTCAACGTCAAGCGCATCATCAACGAGCCGACCGCCGCGGCCCTCGCATACGGCCTCGACAAGCAAGGCGGTGATCGCAAGATCGCGGTGTATGACCTGGGCGGCGGTACGTTCGACGTATCGATCATCGAGGTCGCGGACGTCGACGGCGAACGTCAGTTCGAAGTGCTCGCGACGAATGGCGACACGTTCCTCGGCGGCGAAGATTTCGACAAACGCATCATCGATTATCTCTCCGACGAGTTTAAGAAGGAGAGCGGCGTCGACGTGCGGCGCGATCCGCTCGCGATGCAGCGCCTCAAAGAGGCTGCCGAAAAGGCCAAGATCGAGCTTTCCTCGAGCCAGCAGACGGAAATCAATTTGCCGTACATCACCGCGGATGCCTCGGGTCCGAAGCATCTCAACATCAAGCTCACGCGCGCGAAGCTCGAATCGCTCGTCGAAGACTTGGTGCAGAGGACGATCGAGCCGTGCCGAATCGCGCTTCGCGATGCAGGGCTTTCGATCAAGGACATCTCCGAGGTGATCCTGGTCGGCGGTCAAACTCGCATGCCGCTCGTGCAGAAGGCCGTCAAGGACTTCTTCGGCAAGGAGCCGCGTAAGGACGTGAACCCCGACGAGGCAGTCGCCGTGGGTGCCGCTATTCAAGCGGGCGTGTTGTCCGGCGAAGTCAAGGACGTGCTGCTTCTCGACGTGACGCCGCTTTCGCTCGGTATCGAGACGCTCGGCGGCGTGATGACGAAGCTGATCGAGAAGAACACGACGATCCCGACGAAGGCGACGCAGACCTTCTCGACGGCCGACGACAACCAGGCGGCGGTGACGATCCACGTGCTGCAAGGCGAGCGCCAGCGCGCGAGCGACAACAAGTCGCTCGGCCAATTCAACCTCGAAGGCATCCCTCCCGCGCCGCGCGGCATGCCGCAGATCGAGGTCACGTTCGACATCGATGCGAACGGCATCCTGAACGTGTCGGCGCGCGACAAGGCAACGGGCAAGGAACAGAAGATCGTGATCAAGGCATCGAGCGGACTCAACGAGGATGAGATCAAGCGCATGGTGAAGGACGCCGAGGCGCACGCGGAGGAGGACCGCAAGTTCCGCGAGCTCGTCGAAACGCGCAACAAGGCCGATGCGCTCGTGCACTCGAGCGAAAAGGCGCTCAAGGATCTGGGCGAGAAGGTATCGCCGACGGATCGCGCGAACATCGAATCGGCGATCTCGGATCTGAAGACTGCCTTGAGCGGAGACGACAAGGACATCATCGAGCGCAAGGCGGAGGCGCTCGCGCAGGCATCAGCCACCCTCGCGCAGCAGGCATACGCGGAGCAGGGTGCACAAGGCGCGGAAGCCGGCGCCGCAGGCGCGCAGGCCGGCGGCAAGAACGACAAGGATGACGTCGTGGATGCCGAGTTCGAGGAAGTGAACGACAAGAAGAAGGGCGCATAAGCGCCCTTCCCGTCGACAGTTGACAGTTGACGGTTGACTGTTGACGGTCGGAATCGCGCACCGCCTCTCGTTAGTCGCGAGCGGTGGTGCGTTAGTATGCGCGCCAGCGGGCGCTCTTGCTGTCAACCGTCAACTGTCAACCGTCAACTAAGATGTCCAAACGCGATTACTACAAGGTGCTCGACGTCGCTCGGACGGCGACTGAAGCCGAGATCAAAAAAGCGTACCGCCGTTTGGCGATGAAATATCACCCGGATCGTAACCCCAACGATCACGAGGCCGAGGAGAAATTCAAAGAGGCAAAGGAAGCCTATGAAGTTCTCACCGATCCGCATCGCCGGCAGGTCTACGATCAATACGGCCACGACGGCCTCGCTGCACGAGGCGGCGGCTCCGGATTTGGAGCGGCAGATGCGTTCAGCGACATCTTCGGCGATGTGTTCGGGGACATCTTCGGCGCCGGCCGTCGAGGCGGCGGTCGCCAGGTGTACCGAGGTGCGGACCTTCGGTATGACCTCGAGCTCGATCTCGAGCAGGCTGTGTTCGGCCACAACGCAACGATCGAATTCACGACGCTTGGGGAATGCGAGCCGTGCAATGGCACGGGTGCGGCGCCGGGTTCAAAAACAGTCACGTGCGAAACCTGCAACGGCATCGGCCAAGTCCGCATGCAGCAGGGCTTCTTTGCTGTCCAGCAGACCTGCCCGCGCTGCAAAGGGCGCGGTCAGACGATCAGCCAACCGTGCGACGCCTGCTTGGGGCAGGGTCGCGTGCGCAAGAAGAAGACGCTCAACGTCAAGGTGCCGGAAGGCGTCGATACGGGCGATCGGATTCGTCTTGCCGGGGAAGGCGAGGCGGGGCGCAACGGCGGCCCCCCGGGCGACTTATATGTCGAGATCCGAGTTCGCGAGCACCCGATCTTCGAGCGCGACGGCGCCCACCTCTCCTGCGAAGTACCGGTGAGCTTCGTCATTGCAGCACTCGGAGGTGTGGTTGAGGTGCCCACGCTCGGCGGCAGTGTAGAGCTCAAGGTGCCGCCCGAGACGCAATCGGGCCGCGTGTTCCGACTGCGGGAGAAGGGCGTCAAGCCGGTCCGAGGCGGGCCTACGGGCGATTTGTTTTGCCGTATCGTCGTCGAGACACCCGTCAACCTGACCGAAGAGCAAAAGGAGCTGCTGCGACGCTTTGACGAGACGATGCATCAGAGCAAGCGCAACCACAGCCCTCGGGAAAGCACTTGGCTCGACGGCGTCAAGCGCTTCTTCGATACCATCAAGAGCTAGTGATCAGCGGTAGGCTCTATTGAACGTTGGCGACCGCCGCACGCTGCTATGATCGCCGGGGCTCGATCCTAGGCAGATGAGTCTCGCGAACCGCTAACCGCCACCAACGACATGTCCGACACACTACGCATCGCGGTCTTCGGAATCACCGGGCGCATGGGCAAGGCATTGATCGCTGCGATCGATGAGTCCGAGAGCGCCGTTTTGAGCGGCGCGTGCGCATCACCGAGCAGTGCTTGGGTTGGCCGAGACGTTCGCGCGCTCGGTGCGGATTCGGATGCCAAAGTTTCGGGCGATGCGCAGGCTGCGTTGGAAGCGTCGGCCGTCGCAATCGATTTCAGCTTGCCGGAAGCGGCAGAGGGAAACCTCGCAGCGTGCGTGTCGAAGAAGCGTCCGCTCGTGATCGGCACGACCGGACATTCCGCTGCCGCACGCAATGCGATCGAAGCTGCTGCTCGAGAGATTCCCATCGTCGCTGCGCCGAACATGAGCCTCGGCGTGAATCTATTGCTTCGACTCGTGGAGCTCACGGCGCAGAAGCTCGACGACAGCTACGACATCGAAGTGTTCGAAGCGCACCACCGAAACAAGAAGGATGCGCCTTCGGGAACGGCGCTTGCGCTCGGCAATGCCGCCGCGCGCGGCAGGGGCGTCGCGCTGCCAAGCGTGAGCGAATACGACCGCCACGGAGCGAACGTGCCGCGGCGCAAGGGCGCAATCGGTTTTTCTGTGTTTCGGGGCGGCGATGTCGTCGGCGATCACACCGTGACCTTCGCGGGGCTGGGCGAGCGCATCGAGTTGACGCACCGCGCGAGCGATCGTCTTGCGTTTGCGCGCGGAGCGGTGCAGGCCGCGCGCTGGCTCGTCGACAAGAAGCCGGGCCTCTATTCGATGCAAGATGTGTTGGGTCTCTAGCAATTTCACCCTTCCATCACTACCCCCACTCGCGTAGACTCCTTTCCCTCAGCACGCGGTGAAATCTTTCGAGCGGGATCGGCCCAGAGCCTATCTCGCCTTCCGCATGCGTGTCTGAAACGACTGACATTTGCGAGGCTTCTGTGACGACACCCGCTGTACTCGCCCTAGAAGACGGCACCGTCTTCCATGGGCGGTCCATTGGCGCGAAAGGCAACACGACAGGCGAGGTGGTCTTCAATACCGCGATGACGGGCTATCAAGAGATCCTCACGGACCCGTCGTACTGCAGGCAGATCGTCACTCTCACGTATCCTCATATCGGCAACACCGGCGCCAACCCTGAAGATCTCGAAGCCGCCGCCGTGTACGCGGCAGGACTCATCATCCGCGACTTGCCGGCTGCTCATTCCAATTGGCGCGCTTCCGAGTCGCTCGACAGCTTCTTGCAGCGAGGCAAAGTCGTTGCAATCGCCGAGATCGACACGCGCAAGCTGACACGCATCCTTCGTGAAAAGGGCGCGCTCGCCGGCTGCATCATGACCGGCGAAAAAGTAGACGCGAACGCGGCCGTGCACGCTGCCCGTCGGTTCCCCGGATTGAAGGGCATGGATCTCGCGAAGGTCGTGTCGACGAAGCGCGTGTATCAATGGAACGAAGGGACGAACTGGGGCCTCGAACAAGGCCCGAAGTCGAGGCCCGGTCAGCGCCTGCACGTGGTTGCGTATGACTTCGGCATCAAGCGCAACATCTTGCGTCGCTTGTCGGACCAGGGTTGCCGCATCACGGTCGTGCCCGCGCAGACGCCCGCGGAGCGCGTGCTCGAGATGAATCCCGAAGGCATTTTCTTGTCGAACGGTCCGGGCGATCCGGAGCCCTGCACATACGCGATCGAGGCCATCACGAAGTTCCTCGAGACCGACATCCCGATCTTCGGCATCTGCCTGGGACATCAGCTGCTCGGTCTCGCGAGCGGCGCGAAGACCGTGAAGATGAAGTTCGGCCATCATGGCGCGAACCATCCGGTGCTCGACCTCAGAACGGGACGTGTGCTGATCTCGAGCCAGAACCACGGGTTCGCCGTCGACGAGACGACGCTCGGACCGAATGTTCGGACGACGCACAAATCCTTGTTCGACGGCACGCTTCAGGGAATGGAGCGGACTGATCGCCCGGCGTTCAGCTTCCAAGGACACCCCGAGGCGAGCCCCGGTCCCCATGACGTCAGCGAATTGTTCGCACGCTTCATCGCGATGATCCACGATCGCCTGAATGCGCAGAGCGCCGCGCGAGAAGCGGGCAAGCGCGCCGCGGCCGAGCGCTGATGTCGACCAGGAGGCGCGAGATCCTCCGATCTAACCACGAGCAACACGACCGCTCGGCTTGCGCGCAAGTCGTGCGTACCTCGAGCGAAACGAAGAAATGCCGAAGAGAACCGACATCCAGAGCATTCTGATCATCGGCGCCGGCCCGATCGTGATCGGACAGGCATGCGAATTCGACTACTCAGGCGCGCAAGCGTGCAAGGCCCTCAAGGAGGAAGGCTACCGAGTCATCCTCGTCAACTCGAATCCCGCGACGATCATGACGGATCCCGAGACGGCCGATGCCGTCTACATCGAGCCGGTCGATTGGCGCGTCGTCGAGCGAATCATCGAGAAAGAAAAGCCGAGCGCGCTGTTGCCCACGATGGGAGGTCAGACGGCGCTCAACTGTGCGCTCGATCTCGTGCGTGAGGGCGTGCTCGATAAGCATGGGGTTGAGCTCATTGCGGCCTCGCGCGATGCGATCGACATGGCCGAGGATCGCGAGCGCTTCCGCAATGCGATGCGCGAAATCGGCCTCGAATCGCCGCGCTCTCGGATCGCCCACAGCATGGAGGAGGCGCATGCGGTCCAGGCGGAGATCGGCTTTCCGACCGTCATCCGGCCTTCCTTCACGCTCGGCGGTTCGGGCGGCGGTATCGCGTACAACCGCGAGGAGTTCGAAGAGATCGTCGCGCGCGGCCTCGAGGCCTCGCCGACGAGCGAGGTGCTGCTCGAGGAATCCGTGATCGGCTGGAAAGAGTACGAGATGGAGGTCGTACGCGATCGCAACGACAACTGCATCATCATTTGCTCGATCGAGAATTTCGATCCGATGGGCGTGCACACCGGCGACTCGATTACGGTGGCGCCCGCGCAGACCCTCACAGACAAGGAATATCAACGTCTTCGGGATGCATCGATCGCCGTGCTGCGCAAGATCGGCGTCGAATGCGGCGGCTCGAACGTGCAGTTCGCGTTGAATCCCGACACGGGCCGGCTTCTCATCATCGAAATGAATCCGCGCGTCTCGCGCTCGTCTGCGCTCGCTTCGAAGGCGACCGGCTTTCCGATCGCGAAGGTCGCGGCGAAGCTCGCGGTCGGCTACACGCTCGATGAGCTGAAGAACGACATCACAGGCGGCGCCACGCCCGCGTCGTTCGAGCCGACGATCGACTACGTCGTGACGAAAGTGCCGCGCTTCACGTTCGAAAAGTTCCCGGGCTCGAACGATCGTCTCACGACCCAGATGAAGTCCGTCGGCGAAGCGATGGCGATTGGCCGCACGTTTCAAGAGTCGCTGCAGAAGGCATTGCGAAGCCTCGAGACGGGGACCGACGGTCTCGATCCGGTTCTAAATCTGCCCCCGACCGATGAAGAGCAGCAGCTCTTGCGCGAAGAGCTGCGCATGCCCGGGCCGAACCGCGTGCGCTATGTCGCCGATGCCTTCCGCGCCGGGCTGTCGTTCGAGGAAGTGTATTCGCTCTGCCGAATCGACCCGTGGTTCCTCGCACAAATCCAGGATCTCGTCGTCGAAGAGCAGAAGCTGCAAGCGGACGGCTTGTCCGGTTTCGATCGCGATCGAGTCCGCATGCTCAAGCGCAAGGGGTTCTCGGATCGGCGTCTCGCGACGTTGCTCGGCATCGATGAGGCGAGCGTGCGTCGTCGCCGTACAACGATGGGCATTCGCCCTGTGTACAAGCGCGTCGACACGTGTGCTGCCGAATTTGCGACCTCGACTGCGTACTTGTATTCCACGTACGAGGAGGAGTGCGAGGCGAATCCGTCGGATCGCAAGAAGGTCATGATCCTGGGCGGCGGGCCGAACCGCATCGGGCAGGGCATCGAATTCGATTATTGCTGCGTGCATGCGGCCCTCGCCCTGCGTGAGGCGGGTTTCGAGACGATCATGGTGAACTGCAACCCCGAAACCGTCTCCACCGACTACGATACGTCTGATCGCCTGTACTTCGAGCCGCTCACGCTCGAGGACGTCATGGAGATCATCGACAAGGAAAAGCCGTTGGGCGTGATCGTGCAGTACGGCGGGCAAACGCCGCTCAAACTGTGCCGTGCGCTCGAGGCTGCCGGCGCGCCGATCATCGGTACGACGCCGGATTCGATCGACATCGCCGAGGATCGCGAGCGCTTCCAACAGCTTGTCAATGCGCTCTCGCTCAAGCAGCCGCCGAATTGCACCGCGCGCACGGAAGAGCAGGCGATCTCGATGGCGCGCACGGTCGGATTTCCGCTCGTCGTGCGGCCATCGTACGTTCTGGGCGGGCGCGCGATGGAAGTCGTCTTTACCGAGGATGACTTGCGTGCGTACATGACCGATGCCGTGAAGGTCTCGAACGATAGCCCCGTACTGCTCGACCGCTTCCTCGATCTCGCGATCGAAGTCGACGTCGACGCCATCTGCGACGGCGAAGACGTCTATATCGGCGGCATCATGGAGCACGTCGAGCAAGCAGGCGTGCATTCCGGCGATTCGGGCTGTTCGCTGCCGCCGAACAGCCTCTCCGCGGAGGTGCAGGCGGACATCAAGGAGCAAACGCGCAAGCTTGCACGAGCCTTGAAGGTCGTTGGACTGATGAATATCCAGTTCGCGATTCAGAACGGCATCGTCTACATTCTCGAGGTCAATCCGCGAGCTTCTCGCACAGTGCCGTTCGTCTCGAAGGCGACGGGCGTGCCGCTCGCGAAGGTAGCGGCGCGCATCATGGCGGGGGCAAAGCTCAAGGACTTCGGGCTGACGGAGGATCGTGTGCCGAAGTTTTTCGCCGTCAAGGAAGCGGTGTTTCCGTTCTCGAAGTTCCCGGAGGCGGATCCCATTTTAGGGCCTGAAATGAAGTCGACCGGCGAGGTGATGGGCACAGGGCGATCGTTCGGCGAAGCGTACGCGAAGGCGCAGCTTGCCTCGGGGGTGACCTTGCCGACGCGCGGAGTGTGCCTGCTCAGCGTGCGCGACCGAGACAAGCCGGCCGCCGTGACGCTCGCGCGGCGTCTCCTCGCGCAAGGCTTCGAGATCGTAGCGACTTCGGGCACGGCGGCGGCGCTCGAGGCCGCCGGCATTTCGTGCCGCACGGCGAACAAGGTGCGTGAGGGCCGGCCGCACATTGTCGACATGATCAAGAATCGCGAGATATCGTTGATCGTGAATACGACCGAGGGCAAGCAAGCGATCTTCGAGTCTCGTTCGATCAGGCGCGAAGCGGTACACAAGAAGGTGACCTACTACACGACCATTGCGGCGGGGCTTGCGACTTGCGAGGCCATCGCGCACATGAACGAAGTAGACGTCAATCGTTTGCAGGATCTGCATCAAGAGATCGCATCATGAAGAGGGCTCCCCTGACACTGAAAGGCGCAGAGCGTCTGCGCAGCGAATTGAAGCGGCTGAAGAGCGAGGAGCGCCCGCGCGTGATTCAGGCGATCGCGGAGGCGCGCAGCCACGGCGATTTGAGCGAGAACGCCGAGTATCACGCCGCGCGAGAGCAGCAGAGCTTCATCGAGGGCCGCATCAAGGATATCGAGGCGCATCTGTCCAACTCGGAGATCATCGATGTCACGCGGCTGTCCGCCGGAGGCAAAGTCGTCTTCGGCGCGACGGTCGATCTAGAGGATCAAGATGACGGCAACAAAGTCGTTTATCAAATCGTGGGCGATGCGGAAGCCGACATTAAAAGCGGCCTGATTTCGGTGTCCTCGCCGATCGCGCGCGCGCTCGTCGGCAAGTCGCAAGGCGACATCGTCGATGTCGTCGCGCCGAACGGCACGAGATCCTACGAAATCGTGGCCGTGCGATACGTGTGACAATGTCGGACTCTCGACATGGGAGTCGCGACCAAGCGCGCGAGGAACGCAACACAGCGCTGGAACAACGGAGCTTTTCTCTTCTACGCGCTCTCTTTTGTTCTTCGTGGCGCTCTCGCGCGCCGTTCGTATGCTTACTTCCGGCCGCCAACCGTCAACTCTCAACCGTCAACTCGCGTGAATGTCCCGTTTCGCTCACATACTGTTGACGCTCTG
>JBDZVE010000015.1:17570-56223 GCA_040255535.1 Lysobacterales bacterium
TCAACCGTCAACTCGCGTGAATGTCCCGTTTCGCTCACATACTGTTGACGCTCTGGGCGGGTGGGCTCTGGACGATCTGCGGTTTCGTCGCGCCGTCGCTCTTCGCCCTGCTTGGCCGTCAGACGGCCGGGGCCGTCGTGGGACACTTCTTCGCGGGCGCGGCCTGGGCTGGGTTGTCGATCGGCGCTCTCTTGATCGTGCTGACGCGTACGCCTATCTGGGCGGCGCATCGTTCGCTCACCGCGCTGATTGCGATCAGCGCGCTCGCACCGATCGTAAGCGAGCTCGCGCTCGGGCCGATGATGCAGCGAGCGCGCCTCGCGGAAGATGCGCGCATGTTCGCAATTCTGCATGGGATCGGCGGCTTGCTGTTTCTGACCGCCTGCATCGGCACGCTCGTGCTCGTGTGGAAGGTCAGTCCGGCAAAATGATGCGCGGCTTGTCCTTGCGCGCGCGATAGAAGACGCCCACGTTGCCGATTCGCTGCACGAGGGCGCTGCCGGTCTCGCGCGCGAGCCGATCGAGCAGCTCGTCACGTTCGTCTCGATCGCCGACCCGCGCTTTGACCTTGACGAGCTCATGAGCTTGGAGCGCGCCGTCCAGCTCTTTCGTCACGCCGGCGGAAGCGCCGGTTTGGCCGATCAGGACGACGGGATCGCGGCCGTGCGCGAGCCCGCGCAGGTACTTCTTCTGTTTCTCGGTGAGTTGCATGAGTTCGAACGCAAGGTGGGAAGTGAGGAGCGCCGCCTCTTTCCGAGACAACGCCTGATGGCTAAACGTACCAAATCGAGTCGCCGCTGGTTACAGGAACACGAGCGCGACATCTATGTAAAGCGTGCCCGAGAGGAGGGTTACCGCTCACGTGCGGTGTTCAAGCTCGAGGAGATTCAGCGAATCGATAGAATCCTCCGCCCGGGCATGACCGTCGTCGATCTGGGAGCGGCGCCGGGCGGTTGGAGCCAACTCGCAACGAAGATCTTGCGCGGCAAGGGTCGAATCGTTGCCCTCGACATTCTGCCGATGGATGAGATCGTGGGCGTGGAGTTCATCTTGGGCGACTTCACGAGCGATGAGGTTCTGAAGGAACTCGAGCGCACGCTCGGCGAAGACCGCGTCGATCTTGTACTGTCCGATATGGCCCCCAATATGTCAGGTATCGCTGATGTCGATCATGACCGGTCGATGTATCTCGTTGAACTGGCGTTGGATTTCGCCAAGGCCCAGCTCGCGCCAGGGGGCGATTTTCTCGCCAAGGTCTTTCAAGGTCGCAGTTTCCAGCCGTTCATGCTCGAGCTCCGCAAGGTCTTCAAAGCGGTGAAAGTCAGGAAGCCGCCTGCGTCCCGGCAGCGGAGTCCGGAACTTTATCTATTGGCCCGGGACTTTGCTCCTGAAGGAAGGAAGAAACCCGCAGGCGCGTCTCACTAATGGAATTCCGTAGAGCCACTCAGGGTATTGCCCAGTATTTCCTTGTGGCATTGCCGGCTTACGTTGTAGTAGTGTCGATCGACGGTCGCCCCAAACATTTTCGCTCGGTGGCTTGAGTCCTTTCGGCATCCCCCCACTTACCTCATAGTTGCAAGAAGCCCCGAGTTTCCGAGGATTCGAACTTGAATGATTTAGCGAAGAACATCGTGCTCTGGATCGTGATTGCCGTCGTCGTCGCGACGGTCGTCAGCAACTTCAGCACTCGATCCGGGGCACCGCAAGAGATCGCATACTCCACGTTCCTGGAGCAAGTGAAGGAAGGCGCGATCTCCGAGGTCGTCTTCAAAGGCGATGTGCTGAAGGGCGTACGAACGAACGGCGAGCAGTTCACCGTCTACAACCCCGAGACCGACAATTCGGAGCTCATCGGCACGCTCATCGACGAACATGTGAAGTTCAGTGCGGCCGCACCGGAGCGCCAGTCGTTCTTGATGCAGTTGTTCATCTCTTCCTTCCCGATCCTGCTGCTCATCGCCGTGTGGGTGTACTTCATGCGCCAGATGCAAGGGGGCGCAGGCGGGCGCGGCGCGATGTCTTTCGGCAAGAGTCGCGCGCGGCTCTTGGGTGAAGATCAAGTTCAAGTGACGTTCGCGGACGTCGCGGGCGTCGATGAGGCGAAGGAAGAAGTCGTCGAGATCGTCGAGTTCTTGAAAGACCCGGGCAAGTTCCAGCGCTTGGGCGGAAAGATTCCTCGCGGCGTGCTGATGGTCGGCTCGCCCGGCACCGGCAAGACCCTGCTTGCCCGTGCGATTGCAGGCGAGGCCAAGGTCCCGTTCTTCACGATCTCCGGCTCCGATTTCGTCGAAATGTTCGTCGGCGTCGGCGCCTCGCGCGTGCGCGACATGTTCGACCAGGCGAAGAAGCATGCCCCCTGCATCATCTTCATCGACGAAATCGATGCGGTCGGGCGCCATCGCGGCGCTGGTCTCGGCGGCGGCCACGACGAGCGCGAGCAGACATTGAACCAGCTGCTGGTCGAGATGGACGGCTTCGAAGGCACGGAAGGCGTCATCGTGATCGCCGCCACGAACCGTCCTGATGTGCTCGATCCGGCGCTCTTGCGTCCGGGTCGATTCGATCGCCAGGTCGTCGTGCCGCTGCCCGACGTTCGCGGTCGCGAGCAGATCCTGAAAGTTCACATGCGCAAGCTGCCGCTCGCCGAGGACGTGAAGCCGCAGATCATTGCGCGCGGCACGCCGGGCTTTTCGGGTGCGGATCTCGCAAATCTCGTGAACGAGGCGGCGCTGTTCGCCGCGCGCGCGAACCGTCGGACGGTGACGATGGACGAGTTCGAGCGCGCCAAAGACAAGATCATGATGGGAGCCGAACGCCGCTCCATGGTCATGGATGAACAGGAGAAGCGGCTCACCGCGTACCACGAAGCGGGTCACGCGATCGTGGGCTTGTCGGTGCCCGAGCACGATCCCGTCTATAAGGTGACGATCATTCCGCGCGGTCGTGCGCTCGGTGTGACGATGTTCCTGCCGGAAACCGACCGCTACAGCACGAGCAAACGCAGGCTCGAGAGCCGTATCACGACGCTGTTCGGCGGGCGCATGGCCGAAGAGATGATCTTTGGGCCCGAGTCCGTCACGACCGGTGCGTCGAACGATATCGAGCGGGCGACCGAGATTGCTCGCAACATGGTTACCCGTTGGGGTCTTTCCGACCGGCTCGGCCCGCTCACGTACTCGGAAGAATCGGGCGAAGTGTTCCTCGGCCGGACGGTCACGCAGCACAAACAGGTGTCGGATGTCACGGCGCACGCAATCGACGAAGAGGTGCGCCGGCTGATCGACACGAACTATCAACGCTGCAAGAGCATACTCGAGAGCAATCTCGACAAGCTGCACAAGATGGCCGAGGCCTTGATCAAGTACGAAACAATCGACGAGGCCCAGATCAAGGACATCATGCAAGGACGCGATCCGCAGCCGCCCGCCGGTTGGGACGATTCCGCGACGCCGACGCCCGGCGGCGGCAAGACGCGCGAGCGCGAACCGGCCGAAACGCCGATCGGCAAGCCGGCAAGCCAACACTAGCCGAGTGCTACAGGCTGCAGACTGCAGGCTACAGCCAGAGAAGCTAACGAATGCCGGCGCCAGCCGGCATTCTTCTGTCCAACGGTTAATGCCGCATGCATGTCGGTTAGTGCCCCAACCGCTTCTTGCCGTAGTCTGTAGCCTGTAGTCTGTAGCCTTTATCGCTATGTTCCTCCGCTGCGTCTCTCGCACCGTCGATCTGTCTCAGCCGATCGTGATGGGTGTTTTGAACGTGACGCCCGATTCGTTTTCCGACGGCGGTCGATTCATCGAGCCCGAGCGGGCGATCGAGCAAGGGCTGCGGATGGTGGAGGAGGGGGCGGGATTCATCGACGTCGGCGGAGAGTCGACGCGGCCGGGCTCGGAGCCTGTCTCGGAAGAAGAAGAGCTGCGCCGTGTTCTCCCGGTGATCGAAGCGCTTGCTGCGCGGGTCGACGTCCCGATTTCGATCGATACCAGCAAACCGCGCGTCATGCGCGCGGCAGTTCAGGCAGGCGCGGTCTTCATCAATGATGTCTATGCGCTACGTGCGCCGGGTGCCCTGGAGACGGCCCGCGAGAGCGGCGCTGCAATATGCCTCATGCATATGCAGGGCGAGCCGCGGACGATGCAACTCGAGCCCGAGTACGCCGATGTGGTCCGGGATGTGCGCGGGTTCTTGCAAGAGAGGGTCGCTGCCTGCCTCGATGCCGGAATCCATGCCGATCGCTTGGTTGTTGATCCAGGTATCGGATTCGGCAAGCGACTTCAGCATAATCTCGCCCTCCTTGCCGCGATCCCCGAGCTCAGCGTCCGTCACTTGCCGGTGCTCATCGGCGTCTCGCGCAAGTCCATGTTCAAAACCCTGCTCGCACGCGCTGTCGATGAGCGCTTGCCGGGTGCGTTGGCGGTGGCAGCGGCAAGCGTACTCGCGGGCGCGCACATCGTGCGCACGCATGATGTGCGGGAGACCGTCGATGCGGTCAGGGTCGCGGCGGCGCTGAAAGGCGCCGGGTATCGAATGACAACCAGCGGAGATTCGAGCAGTGTCGCGTAAGTATTTCGGTACCGACGGCGTACGTGGCCGCGTTGGCGAGCACCCCCTCACGGTCGAGTTCGCACTGAGGCTCGCGAGCTCGGCGGCGCGTGTGCTCGCTCCGAATGGCGGCACCGTGCTCGTCGGCAAGGACACGCGCCTGTCCGGCTACATGTTCGAATCCGCGCTCGAGGCAGGCTTCGTCGCTGCCGGCGTGAACGCGATGCTGATCGGCCCGCTGCCGACGCCCGGAATCGCTTATCTGACCAAGCGCTTCGAGTGCAATTTCGGCGTCGTCATCAGCGCATCGCACAACCTGTACGGTGACAACGGCATCAAGTTCTTCGATCGCGATGGCGGCAAGCTTTCGGATGAGATCGAGGCCCAGATCGAGGCCTACTTGGACCAGCCGCCGATTACGCGCTGCTCGAGCGAGCTCGGCCGGGCGGTACGCGTCGATAAGTCGCGCGTCAAGTATCAAGAGTTCTGCGCCTCGACGGTTCCCGGTCTCGATTTGTCCGATTTCAAGATCGTCATCGACTGCGCGAACGGCGCGGGCTACAAAGTCGGACCGCGAATTCTCGCGGACCTCGGGGCGGAGATCGTTCCGATCGGTTGCTCCCCGAACGGCCGCAACATCAACTTGAATTGCGGCTCGACTTCGCCCGAGTTGCTTCAGCTCACCGTGCCCGGTGTGCGTGCGAACGTGGGCATCGCCTTGGATGGCGACGGCGATCGGCTCCTCATGGTGGATCATCTTGGCCGCCTCGTGGACGGCGATCAGCTCCTTTACATCATCGCTCGCGCACGACATGAACAGAAATCGCTCGTGGGTCCGGTCGTCGGCACCGTCATGAGCAACCTCGGGCTCGAGCATGCGCTCGCGAAAGAAGGCATTCCGTTCCAGCGTGCCAAGGTTGGGGATCGGTACGTGCTCGAAAAGCTTCGCCAGACAGGCGGTGTGCTCGGCGGCGAAACCTCGGGGCACCTTCTCTGTCTCGATCGTACGACGACCGGCGATGCGCTGATCAGCGCTCTGCAGGTGCTCGCGATCATGAAGCAGACCGGCCGTAGCCTCGCCGAGCTTGCAGCGCCGATGGTGAAATACCCGCAGGTACTCGAGAACGTTCGTGTCGCACGCAAGATCGATCCAGATTCCTCGCCGGTCGTTCGCGAAGCCGTTGCCGCTGCCGAACGCCAACTCGGGGAGACCGGTCGGATCGTCCTACGGGCTTCGGGCACCGAGCCCGTGATCCGGGTCATGGTGGAGGGCAGCGACGAGAAGCTTGTCCGCGAGATCGCCGTGCGACTTGCCGCGACGGTCTCGTCTGCTGCACAGGCGGCATAGGCTCGAGCGCCGGGGCTGCGAGCCGCGCGTCGTGGGCCTCGTCTCACAGTTCCGTTGCTTTCCTGCGGGGTGATCGCTAAGCTGCGCGCCCTTCGCCGGGGCAGCGAGCCGTAGGAACGCGCCCCAAGTCCTTGTTGGATGACCCGTAGAGGATTGTCGATGCGCCGACCGTTCGTCGCAGGTAACTGGAAAATGCACGGCTCGCGCGATGAGAACGCGCGGCTCCTGGACGGGCTGTTGCAGAGCTTGCCTGCGCAAACGTCCGCGGATATCGCCGTGTGTCCGCCATTCGTCTATCTGTGGGAGATCGCTCGGCTGCTGAAGTCGTCGGTCGTCGCGCTCGGCGCGCAATCCGTGTGCGCGGAGGCGGTCGGTGCGTTCACGGGGGAAGTGTCGGCAGCGATGCTGCGCGACGTGGGTTGCACCTACGTCATCGTCGGGCATTCGGAGCGCCGCGCGATTTATCGCGAAGACGACGCGCTTGTCGCGCGCAAGTTCCTTGCGGCGCAATCGCAGAGCCTCGTACCCATTTTATGTGTCGGTGAAACGCTCGAAGAGCGAGATCGCGGACAGACCACGAGCGTCGTGAGCCGCCAGCTCGCGGCTGTGCTCGACGTCGCGGGCGTCGCCGCGCTCGCCAATGCGGTCGTTGCCTACGAACCGGTTTGGGCCATCGGAACGGGCAAGACAGCGACGCCCGAGCAGGCACAGGAGGTTCACGCGCACATTCGGGCGGAGGTCGCGAAACTTGATGCTAAGATTGCGGCCCAACTAAGAATCCTTTATGGCGGCAGCGTCAAAGCGGCCAACGCACGCGAGATTTTCGCGATGCCGGATGTGGATGGAGGCTTGATCGGTGGGGCCTCGTTGAAGGCGGACGAGTTCTTGAAAATCTGCGCCGCCGCCCAAGCTCACTGATCGGCCACATTCGCCGGTACCATTGTAATGAACTGGTTACACACGACAGCGATCATCCTCCACGTTCTGCTAGCGGCGGCGATCGTCGGCCTAGTTCTGTTGCAGCGTGGAAAGGGAGCGGATGCCGGTGCGGGTTTTGGCGCCGGCGCTTCGGGGACGGTGTTCGGCGCACGCGGCTCGGCCTCTTTCTTGTCGCGTACGACGGCGATACTCGCCGCGCTGTTCATCATGACGAGCTTGACGCTTTCGTATTTAGACAGTCACAGGTCCGCGGCGCCTACGAGCGTGCTGGACCGCGTGCAGACACCTGTTGCCCCGGCGGAAAGCGACTTGCAGGAGCCGCCTGCGGAAGCGAACGACGCGCCGCCGGCGCTGCCTGGCGAGCGTTCCGGCGGGGCGAGCGAGCAACAGGAGCAACAGAATTAGCCATCGGTGGGACGGATTCCGTCCTTGCCGTAGCTGACCCTCGGAGCTTCGCCGAAGCGAAGCGAAGATGAGCAGGAGGCGCACCACCGCCTCGATGCTGACGTTCTTTCGGTGCGGATGTGGTGGAACTGGTAGACACGCTACTTTGAGGGGGTAGTGGGGCAACCCGTGGAGGTTCGAGTCCTCTCATCCGCACCAATCTCTATCTGAGCCCTGCTTCTGGCGCTCGAGTGCAGGGCTCGGCGCAACGACCGTTGTAGCCATTGCCGCGCGAGCTTCCCACGCTGTAATGAGACATGCGTTCGCACCCGCGTCGAGTGCTTCGGCACTTCGTGCGTGCGCGGTGCGATTTTACGCGTTACCGATACGCGACGTCCTGATACAATGCGCGCCGCCCGCTGGCGGTGGGTCGCAAAAATCCTGGACGACGACCGTCACCTTCTCACCTTCGCGATGTGAGAAGCGTAGGTGTTCGACTGCGTGAGCCGTAGCCTGGATGTCGGGCGCGAGTGATGACGGCAGTCAGAGGTTCGCCGATACATGTTGCAGAATTACGTGCCGATCTTGATTTTCTTTGGCGTCGCCGCTGCGCTCGGCGCGGTGCTCATCGGGCTCGGCTTTCTGTTCGGCCCGCGCCGTCCGGATGAGGAAAAGCTCTCCGCCTACGAATGCGGATTCGAAGCATTCTCCGATTCTCGAATGCGGTTCGACGTTCGCTACTACCTCGTCGCCATTCTCTTCATCGTGTTCGATCTCGAGATCGCATTTCTCTTCCCTTGGGCGGTGTCTCTCGGAACGATCGGCTCGGTCGGTGTGATCGCGATGGGACTTTTCCTGGCGATTCTCATCGTCGGCTTTGTCTACGAGTGGAAGAAGGGGGCTTTGGAATGGGATTGACCGCGCCTACGGCGGAGACACCCGACGCACCGCCGCCCGATCGGGGCTTCGTCACGACGACCGTCGACAAGCTCGTGAACTGGGCACGCACGGGCTCGATGTGGCCCATGACGTTCGGCCTCGCGTGTTGTGCGGTCGAAATGATGCACGCGGGCGCCTCCCGCTACGATCTCGATCGATTCGGCGTCGTATTTCGCCCGAGCCCGCGGCAGTCGGATGTCATGATCGTTGCGGGCACCCTCGTCAACAAAATGGCGCCGGCTCTTCGCAAAGTGTATGACCAGATGCCGGAGCCCCGTTGGGTGATCTCCATGGGCTCGTGCGCGAACGGCGGCGGGTACTATCACTACTCGTATTCCGTCGTCCGCGGTTGCGATCGCATCGTGCCCGTGGACGTGTACGTGCCGGGCTGCCCTCCGAGTGCAGAGGCGCTGCTCTACGGCATTCTGCAGCTGCAGAACAAGATCCGCCGCACGAGCACGATTGCCCGTTAGAGGTTTCCGATGAGTGCACGCAGCGAGACATTGGCCTCGAGAGTGACTGCGCGCTTCGGCGAGCGCCTGCGAGCGTTGCCTTGCGTTGCCGACGACGTCGCCTTCGAGGTCGCGCGCGAGGATCTGCTCGACGTTTGCCGGCAGCTTCGCGACGAGCCGGAGCTCGGGTTCGAGCAGCTCATCGATCTTGCCGGAGTCGACTATCTTGACTACGGGCGCGACGAGTGGATGACATACGAGTCGACTTCGACCGGGTTCAGTCGCGGCGTGAACCGCATTCGAGAGAAGGTCACGGAGCCACGGCCGGGCCGCTTCGCCGTCGTCTATCAGCTCCTTTCCATCTCCAATAATTGGCGGTTGCGCCTGCGGTGCTTCACTTCAGATGCCGAGCCGCCCGTGATCGATTCGGTGGTCGGCATCTGGGCCGCCGCGAATTGGTTCGAACGCGAAGCATTCGATCTGTTCGGGATCTTCTTCAACGAGCATCCGGATCTCAGACGCTTGCTCACCGACTACGGCTTCATCGGGCATCCGTTCCGCAAGGACTTTCCGCTCATCGGCAATGTCGAAGTGAAGTACGATCCGGCGAAAGGGCGTGTCGTTTATCAGCCGGTCAGCATCGAGCCTCGCACGCTCGTGCCGCGCGTGATCAGAGACGACAATCGATACGACCCGGAGCTGAAAGACTTGCCCGCGGGGGCCGACATTCGTGGCTGAGATTCATAACTTCACGCTCAACTTCGGGCCGCAGCATCCGGCGGCGCACGGCGTATTGCGCCTCGTGCTCGAGCTCGACGGTGAGGTCATCCAAAAGGCCGATCCTCACGTCGGACTGCTGCATCGTGCGACCGAAAAGCTCGCCGAATCGAAGCCGTTCAATCAGTCGATCGGATACATGGATCGGCTCGATTACGTATCGATGATGTGCAACGAGCACGCCTACGTGCTCGCGATCGAAAAACTCCTGGGGCTCGAGCCGCCGATTCGCGCGAAATATATTCGTACGATGTTCGACGAGATCACGCGCATCCTGAACCATTTGATGTGGCTCGGTGCGCACAGTCTCGACATCGGCGCGATGACGGTATTCCTGTACTGCTTTCGCGAACGCGAATACCTGATGGACTGCTATGAAGCGGTCTCGGGCACGCGGATGCACGCGACTTACTACCGTCCGGGCGGCGTCTATCGCGATCTGCCGGAGTCGATGCCGAAGTACCAGCCGTCGAAGTGGCGCTCGCAGAAAGAGGTCGACAAGCTCAACGAGGAGCGCTCGGGGAGCCTGCTCGATTTCATCGAGCGATTCACGGAAGGTTTCAACGCCAATGTGGATGAATACGAGGCGCTGCTCACCGACAATCGCATTTGGAAGCAGCGCACCGTCAACATCGGTGTCGTATCGCCGGAGCGCGCGCTGCAGCTAGGCTTCACCGGCCCCATGCTGCGCGGCTCGGGAATCGCGTGGGACTTGCGCAAGAAGCAGCCCTACGAGATGTACGACCAGATGGATTTCGACATTCCGGTCGGACTCAACGGCGATTGCTACGATCGCTATCTCGTGCGCGTCGCGGAGATGCGCCAGTCGAATCGCATCATTCGCCAGTGCGTCGATTGGTTGAAGGCGAATCCGGGCCCGGTGATGACTTCCGATCACAAAGTTGCGCCGCCGAGCCGCGAAGACATGAAAGGCGACATGGAATCGCTCATCCATCACTTCAAGCTGTTCACTGAAGGCTACTGCGTCCCGGAGGGGGAAACGTACGCGGCCGTCGAGGCGCCCAAGGGCGAGTTCGGTATTTATCTCGTGTCCGACGGCGCGAACAAGCCGTATCGACTCAAGTGTCGCGCACCGGGCTTCCCTCATCTCGCGGCGATAGATGAAATGGTCAAGGGCCACATGATCGCGGACGTCGTCGCAGTGATCGGCACACAAGACATCGTATTCGGGGAAATCGACCGGTGAGCGAGACAGCCACGAAAGAAGGTGTGCTCTCCGAGCATGCAAAACACGAGATCGACGCTTGGGTCGCGAAGTTTCCGCCCGAGCGCAAGCGTTCTGCGGTGATCGCCGCGCTCAGAGCCGTACAGCACGACAACGGCGGATACCTCACGCGCGAATCGATGGACGCGGTCGCGGACTATCTAGGCCTTCCCAAGGTGCAGGTGTACGAGGTCGCGACGTTCTACTCGATGTTCGAGACTCGGCCCGTCGGACGTCATCACATCTCGGTGTGCACGAATATTTCCTGCATGTTGTGCGGCGGCGATGAGATCCTTGCGCACGTCGAGAAGCGTCTCGGGATCAAGGTCGGCGAAAGCACGGCCGATGGGCGCTTCTTCTTGAAGCGCGAGGATGAATGCCTCGCGGCATGCAACAACGCGCCGATGATGATGGTCGATCATGTCTATTACGAGAACCTCACGCCCGAGAAGGTCGATGAGATCTTGGATCGGCACAAGTGACTACGTCAGGTCGTCAGTCGACGGTTGACAGTTGTCAGCCAGAGAAGAAGGACGGCATCGGTCCTGCTCTCTTGCCGTCAACGGTCGACCGTCAACCGTAAATCGTCTTCAAGCAATGAAAGAATATCCACACAATCTCGTGTGCTTCGAGCCGCTCTCGATGGAGCGTCCGTGGGAGCTCGCGACCTATCGCAAGATCGGCGGCTATGAGGTGTGGGAGCGCATCCTGCGGGAGAAGACACCGCGCGAGCAGATCATCGAAGACGTGAAGGCCTCGGGTCTTCGCGGCCGCGGCGGAGCGGGCTTTCCGACCGGCGTGAAATGGAGCTTCATGCCCCGCAATGCGCCCGGACAGAAATACGTCGTCTGCAACTCCGACGAGAGCGAGCCTGGCACCTGCCACGACCGCGACATCCTGCGCTACAACCCGCACGCATTGATCGAAGGCATGGCCATCGGCGGCTACGCGATGGGCGCGACCGTCGGATACAACTACATCCGCGGCGAGTTTCTCGCCGAACCCGTGCCGCGCTTCGAAGCCGCGCTCAAGGAAGCATACGAGGCGGGTCTGCTCGGCAAGAACGTGCTCGGCTCCGGCATCGACTTCGATCTTTATTCCTTTGTGGGTGCAGGCGCCTATATCTGCGGCGAGGAAACCGCACTCCTGGAGTCGCTCGAAGGCAAGCAAGGCCGGCCGCGGTTCAAGCCGCCGTTTCCGGCGAACTTCGGTCTGTATGGCAAGCCGACGACGATCAACAACACTCAAAGCTATGCGTCCGTGCCGACGATCTTGCGCAAGGGTCCGAAGTGGTTCGCCGACCTGGGTGTGGCCAATGCGGGCGGAACGTTGATCTTCTCCGTGTCCGGGCATGTCAACAAACCGCAGAACATCGAGCTGCCGCTCGGCATTCCGTTCAAGGATCTGCTCGAGATCTGCGGCGGCGTGCGAGGCGGCCGCAAGTTGAAGGCCGTGATTCCCGGCGGCTCATCCGTACCGGTCGTACCGGGCGAGATGATGATGGATGTCACGATGGACTACGACGCGTTGCGGAAAGTCGGTTCGGCGCTCGGTACCGGGGCGATGATCGTGATGGACGAGACGACCTGCATGGTGCGCGTGCTCGAGCGGATCTCGCGCTTCTACTACGCCGAATCCTGCGGCCAGTGCACGCCGTGCCGCGAAGGCACCGGCTGGATGAATCGTGTGATACGGCGAATCCTCGCGGGAGAAGGGCGCAAGGAGCATCTCGACATGCTCGTCGAAGTCGCGAACAAGATCGAGGGACACACGATTTGCGCCTTCGGCGATGCATCTGCGTGGCCGGTGCAGAGCTTCATCAAGCACTACCGGCACGAGTTCGAGTACATGATCGAAAACGGCCACAGCATCGTCGAGCGCGACAAGCGCCAAGCCGCCTGAGGTCGCATGAGCATGCGAGACACCGACAGCGGATTGCGAATCGCGGATAGTCGGAAGCCGTTGCAAATTATCTCTGGCTACAGCCTACAGCCTACAGCCTACAGCCTTCCCAAATGAGCGACGATCAGGTCAACATCGAAGTGAACGGCGTGCCGATGAAGGCGCGCAAAGGCCAGATGGTCATCCAAGTCACGGATGCCAACGACGTCTACGTTCCGCGCTTTTGCTATCACGAGAAGCTCGCGGTCGCCGCGAACTGCCGCATGTGCCTCGTCGAAGTCGAAAAGGCGCCGAAGCCGTTGCCCGCATGCGCAACGCCGGTTGCCGAGGGCATGAAGGTCTTCACGAAGTCGCCCAAGGCGATTGCAGCGCAGCGGGCGGTCATGGAGTTCCTCCTGATCAACCATCCGCTCGATTGTCCGATCTGCGACCAAGGCGGAGAGTGCGAGCTGCAGGATCTGTCGCTCGGATTCGGCCGTGCGATCTCTCGTTACACGGAGCGCAAGCGCGTCGTCAAAGACAAGAACATCGGCCCGCTTGTCTCGACCGACATGACCCGCTGCATTCATTGCACTCGCTGCGTGCGCTTCACGCAGGAAATCCAAGGCTTTCAGCAACTGGGCACGATCGGACGAGCCGAGATGACCGAGATCGGCACGTTCGTGGAGCGCAGCGTCGAGCATGAGCTCTCGGGAAACATCATCGATCTGTGCCCCGTCGGCGCGCTCAACAACAAGCCGTTTCGGTATCGCGCCCGCGCTTGGGAAATGACGCAGCATCCGCTCGTCTCGCCGCATGACAGCGTCGGAACGAATATCTACGCGCACGTCCTGCGCGGACGCATCATGCGTGTCGTCCCGCGCCCGAACGAGGACGTGAACGAGACCTGGATCGCGGATCGCGACCGCTTCAGCTACCAAGGCGTCTACAGCGAGGATCGGCTGATGAAGCCGATGGTGCGCGAGAACGGCGTCTGGCAGGAGACCGATTGGGAAAAGGCGCTCGCATTGGCGGCCGAACGGCTGAACAGAGTCGTAAAGCAGCACGGCGCACCGCAAGTCGGCTCGATCGCCTCGCCGAGCTCGACACTCGAAGAGCTTTATCTGCTCGCGAAGCTTGCTCGTGGAGTCGGCAGCTCGAACCTGGACCATCGCCTGCGTCGGAGCGACTTCCGCGATGAGGCGAGTGAACGCTTGTATCCGGGCCTCGGGTGCTCGATCGCCGATGTCGAGCGTGCCAACGGCGTGCTCGTCGTCGGCTCGAACCTGCGCGCCGAGGTACCGCTCATCGCGCATCGGGTACGCAAGGCCGCCGTGCGCGGCGCAACGGTCTCTTTCGTGAATCCGAGCCGCTATCCGTATCACTTTCCGATCGCCGCTTACCTCGAATCCGACGGGCTCGATATGTTCGAGCACCTCGTTGCGATCACGGCGGCCGCCGTACGCACAGGTGAGCGTGCAACACCAGAGTCGATCGCGGCGCTCGTTGCGAATGCGCAGCCCTCGGATGCGCACGCATCGATCGCTCAGCAGCTTGCGAGCGGCGAGCGTCAGCTCATTCTCCTCGGCGGGCTCGCACAGCGCGATCCCGCGTTCGCCGACCTGCGCCTCGTCGCCGAGGCGCTCGCACAGATCACGGGCGCCACACTCGGATACATTCCGGAAGGCGGCAATACGGTCGGTGCACACCTTGCCGGCGTACTGCCGCACCGGAGCGTGGGGGGGCGATCGGTGCAGACGCCTGGGTTGAACCTCGCCGATATGTTTGCCGCCCGATTGCGCGCGTACATCGTGCTCGGGCCAGTAGAGCCTGCGCTCGACATTGCCGTGCCTGGCGCATTCGAAGCCCTGAAGGGCGCGGAGTGCGTCGTCGCGCTTTCGCCCTATGCCAGCGCGCGAGAGTACGCCGACATCATCTTGCCGATCGGCACGTTTGCGGAAACGTCAGGAACATACGTGAACATGGAAGGCCGGTGGCAGAGCGTGCCGGGTGCGGCGCGCCCCGTCGGCGAATCCCGTCCCGGCTGGAAGGTTTTGCGAGTGCTTGGGAATCTCCTCAATCTGCCGGGCTTCGAATATGCGAGCTCCGACGAGATCACCGCTGAGATCCGCGAGGAGATCGACAAAGCACCGGAGTTCAAAGTGAAGCTGTCCGCACGCACGCTGCAGTCGAAATTGGCGTTGAATCCGGCAGGTATCGAGCGCGACGTGCCGATCTATCAAGTCGACGCCGTCGTCCGTCGTGCGATGTCGCTGCAAGAAACAGCCGCGGGCATCGAGGGCCGCCGAGGTCAGAGCGCATGATCCCGGAATTCGCCAATCAGTTGCTCGCATTCCTGCCGCAATGGGCGCAGGCGTTCGTCTGGTACGGCGTCATCGCGCTGATCTTGTTCATCAGCATCATTTTGATGATGGCGTTCCTCACGCTCGTGGAGCGTCGCGTGATCGGCTCCATCCAAGCGCGCATCGGGCCGAATCGCGTCGGCTACAACGGCATTCTGCAGCCGTTCGCGGACGTGCTGAAGCTGCTCGTGAAGGAGATCGTCATTCCGACGAACGCGAACAAGCTGTTGTTCGTAACCGCGCCGCTGCTCGCGTTGATTCCGGCGCTTTGTACGTGGGCCGTCGTGCCGTTCTCGCCGGGATTCACTGTCGCCGACATCGACGCGGGATTGCTGTACATCCTCGCCCTGACTTCGGCCGGCGTCTACGGCGTCATCCTTGCCGGCTGGGCCGCGAATTCGAAATATGCCTTTCTCGGTGCGATGCGTGCAGCCGCGCAGATGGTCGCCTACGAGATCGCGATGGGCTTTGCGCTCGTCGGCGTCGTGATGGCTGCGGGCTCGCTCAACATCGGGCAGATCATCGAGGCACAAAGCGGCGGACACCTGAGCTATTTCTTCTGGTGGCTCGTCCCGCTCTTTCTCGTGTACTTCATCTCAGGCGTCGCTGAGACGAATCGCGCCCCCTTCGACGTCGTCGAAGGCGAGTCCGAAATCGTGGCCGGGTTTCACGTCGAGTATTCCGGCATGACGTTCGCGGTGTTCTTCGTCGCCGAGTACGTCAACATGATTCTGATCTCGGCGTTGACTTCGATCTTCTTCTTCGGGGGTTGGGTGTCGCCGTTCGAGGCTTGGCCGCTGCCGAGTTGGCTGGCATGGCTCGCCGCGCCGAGCTTCCTGTGGCTGTTCATCAAGGTTTGGTTCTTCCTGTTTTGTTTCCTCTGGTTCCGCGCGACCTTTCCGCGCTACCGATACGACCAGATCATGCGTCTTGGCTGGAAGGTCTTCATACCGATCACGCTCGTGTGGATCTTCGTCGAGGGGCTCTTCTGGCATTACCAGATCGGCCCGTGGGCTCAAGGCTGAGGGGCCGATATGAAGACGCGCACTGCCTGCATGGCCGCTCGCTGCGGGCGCTGCTCGAGGTGATGAGATGAAAACGCCTGCAAGCTTCTTCAAGACACTGTTCCTGACCGAGCTCTTCGTCGGGCTCGCCGTCACGCTTCGGCAGTTCGCGCTCCGCCCGAGCATCACGATTCAGTATCCGGAAGAGAAGACGCCGCAGTCGCCGCGCTATCGCGGGCTGCACGCGCAGCGGCGCTATCCCAACGGACAGGAGCGTTGCATCGCATGCAAGCTGTGCGAAGCGGTGTGTCCCGCGCTTGCGATCACGATCGAATCGGATGTTGCCGCCGATGGAACGCGCCGCACGACCCGATACGACATCGATTTGTTCAAGTGCATCTATTGCGGCTTCTGTGAGGAGGCGTGTCCCGTCGATGCGATCGTCGAGACGCGCATTCACGAGTACCACATGGAAAACCGCGGCGAGAACATCATGACCAAAGACAAGCTGCTCGCGATCGGAGACCGGTACGAAGCCATGATCGCCGCGGACAAGGCCGCCGACGCACGGTACAGATAGTTATGACGCTGACGGCAATTCTCTTCTATGCGTTTTCCGCGGTGCTCGTCGTCGCGGCATTGGGCGTAATCACCTCGCGCAACCCCGTGCACGCGGCGTTGTTTCTCGTGCTCTCATTCGCCAGCAGCGCGGTGCTCTGGCTGCTCATGCAAGCCGAGTTCCTCGCGATCGTGCTCGTGCTGGTCTACGTCGGGGCAGTGATGGTGCTTTTCTTGTTCGTCGTCATGATGCTCGACGTCAATATCGCTCAGATGCGCGAAGGATTCACGCGCTATGCGCCTCTCGGGACCGTCGTGGCAGTGCTCGTGGTCGTCGAGATCGCGAGCGTGGTCTGGGTGAAGCAGCTCGGTGTCGAAGAGGCAGCACCGGCCGTGCTTGCGACGGGAGCGGAAGGCTATAGCAATACGCGCGCGCTCGGCGAGCTGCTCTATACGAAGTATCTGTACCCGTTCGAGCTCGCTGCCGTATTGCTGTTGCTCGCGATCGTCGCGGCAATCACGCTCACGATGCGCCAGCGACGCGGAGCGAAGCAGCAGAACATTGCGGCGCAAGTCGCCGTTCGCCCGCAGGACCGCGTACGCCTCGTCAAGATGGAAGCGGAGAAGGGCACATGATCCAACTCGACTTCGTATTGATGCTGGCAGGCCTCCTGTTTGCGCTCAGCGTCGCGGGCATTTTCTTGAACCGCAAGAACGTCATCCTGCTGCTCATGTGCATCGAGTTGATGCTGCTCGCGGTCAACTTCAATTTCATCGCGTTCGCGCGGCAGCTCGGCGACTTGAACGGTCAGGTCTACGTGTTCTTCATCATGACGGTGGCTGCCGCCGAATCGGCGATCGGCCTTGCGATCCTCGTGGTCCTGTTCCGCGAAAAGAAGAGCATCAACGTCGAACAACTCGATGAAATGAAGGGCTAACTCAGTGAGCGGCGGAGAACGGTTGGCGGACGGTGTAAGAGGAAGGGCGCTCGCGCGTCTTTCGACTTCTCGTCTGATCGCCGTCCGCCGCCCGCCGTCCGCTATTCACTAAGAAGAATTGCAGTGATTCAACAGTCCGTACTCCTCACCATCGTGCTGGCGCCGCTCATTGCGGCGATCTTGGCGGGCTTACTCGGCCGTCTGATCGGGCGTGTCGGTGCTCACACCGTCACGATCGCGGGCGTCGCCATTTCGTTTGCGCTGTCCGCTTGGGTTTTGAAGCAGCTGATCGTCGACGGTGCGCAGCCCGTGAACGAAGCCGTCTACACCTGGCTCGTGAGCGACGGAATTCGCATGGAAATCGGCTTTCTCGTCGATCGATTGACCGCGCTCATGATGGTCGTCGTCACGTTCGTATCGCTTTGCGTGCACGTCTACACGATCGGCTACATGCATGACGATCCGGGGTATCAGCGATTCTTCTCCTACATCTCGCTGTTCACGTTCTCGATGCTGATGCTCGTGATGGCGAACAATTTCCTGCAGCTCTTCTTCGGCTGGGAGGCCGTCGGCCTCGTTTCGTATCTCCTCATCGGGTTCTGGTATACGCGTCCGTCCGCAATCTTTGCGAACCTCAAGGCATTCCTTGTCAACCGCGTCGGCGATTTCGGTTTCGTGCTCGGCATCGCAGGGGTCGCCTATTTCACGGGCTCGCTCGACTATGAAACCGTGTTCGGGCTGCGTGATTCGATCGCGGCAAACACGCTCGTGATCCTTCCGGGGCTCGAGTGGCAGGCGATCACGGTCATTTGCATTTGTCTCTTCATCGGCGCAATGGGCAAGTCGGCGCAAGTACCGTTGCATGTCTGGCTGCCCGATTCGATGGAAGGTCCCACCCCGATTTCCGCGCTGATTCATGCTGCGACCATGGTGACCGCGGGCATCTTCATGGTCGCGCGCATGTCGCCGCTGTTCGAGTTGTCGGAAGTCGCGCTTTCGAGCGTGCTGGTGATCGGAGCGACGACCGCGTTCTTCATGGGACTGCTCGGCTTGGTGAACAACGACATCAAGCGGGTCATCGCGTATTCGACGCTTTCGCAGCTCGGCTACATGACAGTGGCGCTCGGCGTGTCCGCTTACAGTGCCGCGATCTTTCACCTGATGACGCATGCCTTCTTCAAGGCATTGCTGTTCCTGGCGGCAGGCTCTGTGATCATCGGCATGCACCATGAGCAGGACATGCGCAAGATGGGCGGGCTCAAGAAGTACATGCCGATCACCTACTGGACCGCACTCGTCGGTTCGCTCGCGTTGGTCGCGTTTCCGGGGACGTCGGGCTTTTTCTCCAAGGACGCGATCATTGCGGCCGCCGGCGCCTCGCACATTCCCGGCGCGACTTACGCCTATTGGTGCGTGTTGCTCGGCGTCTTCGTGACCGCGCTTTATAGCTTCCGGTTGATCTTCATGACCTTCCATGGCCCTGAGCGCTTTGCAACGGCGACGCACGATGCGCATGTGGAAGGGGAGAGCACGCACCTTCACACGGATGCCGATGCGGGGCACGAGCCCGACGTCGGCGCGCACGATGGGCATGGCGATCACGGACATCAGCATACGCCGCATGAAAGTCCGTGGGTCGTCACGCTGCCGCTGATCCTCCTCGCGATTCCCTCGCTGCTGATCGGTTGGTTCACGATCAAGCCGGTGTTGTTCGGAGACTATTTCGGGAATGCGATTGTCGTCAGCGATGCGCGCGATACGGTTGCGCACGTTGCAGAGGAGTTCCACGGATCCGCCGCTTTCTCGTTGCACGCGCTCACCAGTGCCCCATTCTGGCTGATGATTGCGGGCGTGGCCGTCGCCTGGTTCCTTTACATCAAGCGGCCTGATCTGCCGGGTAAGCTGGCCGAGCGCTTCTCCGGCCTCTACACGTTGCTCGCAAACAAGTTCTATTTCGACGAAGTCTTTCAATTTCTCTTTGCGCGAGGCGGCCGCAGGCTCGGAAACGTGCTCTGGCGCGCCGGCGATATCGCGCTGATCGACGGCGCGATCGTCAATGGATCTGCGCAGGTCGTCGGCTGGTTTTCCGGCGTCTTGCGCCGGTTGCAGTCCGGCTACCTGTACCACTACGCCTTCGCGATGATCATTGGCCTCTCAGCACTCCTTGCCTGGTACGTGCTGCGCTAACCAACAACGAAACACTATGCAGTTCGATTGGCCCATTCTCAGTGTCCTCATTTGGTTGCCCATCGCAGGCGGCCTCGCGACGCTTGCGCTCGGCGAGCGGGCGCTCGGTCTCGGCCGATGGGTCGCGCTCGTCACGACGGCAGTCACGTTCGGCTTGTCGACGCTCCTTTGGACGAACTTCGACGCCTCGACAGCGCAGATGCAGTTCGTCGAGGAGCGAGCGTGGATTCCCGCTTTCAATGCGCTGTACGCGCTCGGTGTCGACGGCTTCTCGATGCCGCTCATCATCCTGACGACGTTCGTGACGCCGCTCGTCGTGATCGCGGCGTGGACGATCATCGAAAAGAAGCCGGCACAGTACTTCGCATCCTTCCTGATCCTGGAAGGCTTGATGGTCGGTGTGTTCGCGTCGCTCGATGCACTGCTGTTCTACGTGTTTTGGGAAGCGATGCTGATCCCGATGTTCATCATCATCGGTGTCTGGGGTGGGCCGCGCCGCGTCTACGCCACGATGAAGTTCTTCTTGTACACGTTCCTGGGCTCCGTGCTCATGCTCGTCTCGCTCATCTACTTGTACGTGCAGACGTGCGACGGCGGACAGTGCAGCTACCTGATCGCGGACTTTCAGCGGCTGCCGCTTGGGCTGCAAGAGCAGATCTTCATCTTCATCGCCTTCTTCCTCGCGTTTGCGGTCAAGGTGCCGATGTGGCCCGTGCATACGTGGTTGCCTGATGCACACGTCGAGGCGCCGACGGGGGGCTCGGTCATTCTTGCCGCGATCATGCTGAAGATGGGCGGCTACGGCTTTCTGCGCTTCTCGTTGCCGATCACGCCGGATGCGAGTGCGACATTGGACTGGGTCGTGATCTCCTGCTCGCTCATCGCAGTCGTCTACATCGGCTACGTCGCGATCGCGCAGCACGACATGAAGAAGCTGATCGCGTATTCGTCCGTTGCGCACATGGGATTCGTGACGCTCGGCTCGTTTCTTGTCTTCGATCTGCGTGATGTTAATGGCGGCGATCTGCGCGGCGCTGCGATGGGCATCGACGGTGCCATGGTTCAGATGATCTCGCACGGGCTCGTATCGGGGGCGATGTTCTTCTGCGTGGGTGTGCTCTACGACCGCGTACATAGCCGCGAGATCAGCGCGTACGGCGGCGTCGTCAACACGATGCCGATCTTCGCGACGTTTGCGGTCCTCTTCGCGATGGCGAATTCCGGCCTGCCCGCAACGTCAGGGTTCGTCGGCGAGTTTCTCGTGATCTTGGCGAGCTTCCGCGCCGATTTCTGGTACGCGTTCTTGGCTGCGATCACCCTCATTCTGGGAGCTGCATATACGCTGTGGCTCGTCAAGCGCGTGATCTTCGGAGCGGTCGGCAACGCCCATGTCGCTGCGATGAAGGACGTCAACGGGCGCGAGTTCTTCGTGCTCGGCGTGCTGGCGGTCGCCGTGCTGCTGCTCGGCGTGTGGCCCGCACCGTTGCTCGACGTCATGCGTCCGACGGTCGAAAATCTCATTCAACACATCACCGTCTCCAAATTCTGAGCCGACACGATGGAGCCCATGTTCGCCAATTCCGGAATGCAGGTGGCTGCTGCCGAGATGTTCCTCATCGGCGCAATCTGCGTCGTGCTCGTCGTCGATGTGTTCCTGAGCAATCGGGCGCGCTGGGCGACGTACGCGCTTTCGCTGCTCTCCCTCGTCGGCTGCGCGTGGATGACCGTGCGCTACGGCGTAACTGAGCGGGTGATCGCGTTCGACGGCATGTACGTCGCCGATCCGATGGGCGATCTGTTGAAGCTGTTCTCTTATGGAACGGTTGCCGTCGCGTTCATGTATTCCCGCGAGTACCTGCAGAGGCGAGGGCTTTTCAGGGGCGAATTCTTCGTGCTCGGGCTCGTCGCGCTGCTCGGCGTGATGGTCATGATCTCGGCAGGCAACCTGCTGACCGTCTATCTCGGCGTCGAGCTCCTATCGCTCGCGCTGTATGCGATGGTCGCGTTCGATCGCGACTCGGGCGTCGCGGCGGAATCGGCGATGAAGTATTTCGTTCTTGGGGCGATCTCGTCCGGCATGCTGCTCTACGGGTTCTCGATCGTATATGGCATCGCGGGGACGCTGCAGATCGATGAGCTGGCGCTCGAGATCGGCGGGCTCGATTCGCACATCGGTCTCGTGTTCGCGCTGGTGTTCATCATCGCGGGCGTTGCATTCAAGTTCGGCGCGGTCCCTTTCCACATGTGGGTGCCGGACGTGTATCACGGTGCGCCGACGCCCGTGACGCTGTTCATCGGCGCGGCACCGAAGCTCGGTTCCTTCGTGCTCGCGATTCGCGTGCTCGCGGAGGGACTCGAATCGCTGGTCGGCAGTTGGCAGGACATGCTGATCGTCATGGCGGTACTGTCCATGGCGATCGGCAACATCGTCGCGATTGCGCAGACCAACCTCAAGCGCATGCTCGCGTATTCGACGATCTCCCACGTCGGCTTCATTTTGCTCGGCATCTTGGCCGGCACGAACGAAGGGTATCGAGCCGCCATGTACTACACGTTCGCCTACGTGATCATGAGCGTCGGCTCTTTCGGCATGATTCTCTTGCTGGCCCGCGACGGTTTCGAGGCCGACCGAATCGAGGACTTCGGCGGGTTGAATCGGAAGAGCCCCTGGTTTGCGGCAGTCATGCTGATGTTGATGTTCAGCCTTGCCGGGGTCCCTCCGTTCGTCGGATTTTGGGCGAAGCTGGAAGTGCTCGCCGCCGTCATCGATGTCGACTTGTACTGGTTGGCGGCGCTCGCGGTCGTGTTCTCCGTAATCGGCGCCTTCTACTATCTCAGAGTCGTGAAGGTGATGTATTTCGATGAACCGACCGATACCTCGCCGATCCGGGCCGGCGCCACGGTACGCGTCGTGCTTACCTTGAACGGCCTTGCGGTACTGGTGCTCGGCGTCGTGCCCTCGATCATGCTCGACAGCGTCGATCGCGCCTTGTGCGATCAGGAAATGAGAGACGGGGCCTGCGTCCAACACGCGATTGCGGAGGTTCGACACCCCTCGCCGAGCGCCCAATAGGCCGGCGAGGCAGCAAGCCGTCCAGCTTCCTTCCGCGGGAGTCCATTCTTTCGGACTAGCCCGCACGTCCTTTGGCGGGATCTTCCTTGAATTCCCGCTGTCTGACCCTTACAATCCGCGCCCTCTGCTGCGGGGTGGAGCAGTCTGGCAGCTCGTCGGGCTCATAACCCGAAGGTCGCAGGTTCAAATCCTGCCCCCGCTACCAAGCTTTTGTGCTTGAAAGGGCCCTCGGTAGGGCCTTTTTGGTTTGAGAGGCGGTTGAAAGCGCGTTCGACAGCCTGATTGACGATGGAGGCCGGATGAGGTGCCAGGGCCGCATCCGGTGACGAAGGGACGGAATCGGAGAATGGGCCTTGGGCCCATTTTTTGTTTCTGCGGTAGCCAAAAAACGGGCGTGTGGCCGGAGGTGAGCGATGCGAGAACAGCTTATCGAGCTGCTCGGTCCGCTCGTGTCCGATCTCGGCTACGAGCTGTGGGAGCTGGAGTATGTTCGGCGCGCGGGCGGTGCCGTTCTCAGGCTGTACATCGACTCCCCCGGCGGAATCTCGCTCGATGACTGCGAGCGCGTGAGTCACGCGGTCAGCGAGCGGCTCGACAGCGCCGACCCGATTCCCGGCCAGTACACCCTCGAGGTGTCTTCTCCCGGTTTGGACCGCGTACTGCGTACGTTCGCGCATTTCGCGCGCTTTGCGGGCGAGCGAATCCGCGTCGAGATGACGCGCCCGGTCGACGGACGCAAGCGCTTCCAAGGGCAGTTGATCGAAGCCAACGATCGCGAGATCACGTTGGACGTGGAAGGCGGCAGAGTGACTCTGTCGATCGATGAGATACACAAGGCGCGGGTGGCGCCACAGATGTAGATGGAGCTCGAAGCGGAGTTCGCACGATGAACAAAGAGATTTTGATGGTCGTTGACGCAGTATCGAACGAGAAAGGCGTCGACAAGGAGATCATTTTCGAAGCGCTCGAAGCGGCGCTCGCTTCCGCCACGCGCAAGCGTCATGGCGAAGGCATCGATGTGCGCGTCTCCATCAACCGCAAGACCGGCGATTACGATACGTGGCGGCGCTGGAAGGTGTTCGCGGACGACTCGACGGAGCTCGAGTTTCCGGATCGTGAGCTCAGGCTCGAGGATGCCCTCGATATCTCCAAAGATGCTGAAGTCGGCGGCTACGTCGAAGTGCCGATGGAGTCGGTTGCGTTCGGGCGTATCGCCGCACAGACGGCGAAGCAGGTGATCGTACAAAAGGTTCGCGAGGCCGAACGCGCTCAAGTCGTCGACGAGTACAAAGGTCGCGTCGGCACGCTCGTGTCCGGGATCGTGAAGCGCGTCGACCGCAATGGCGTCTTCGTGGATCTCGGCAGCAATGCGGAAGGATTCATTCCGCGCGATCAGATGATTCCGCGCGAGCCCATTCGCTCGCAGGATCGAGTCAAGGCATTCCTGCAGGACGTGCGCTCCGAGCCGCGCGGGCCGCAGCTATTCCTCACGCGTACGGCGCCCGAATTCTTGATCGAGCTGTTCAAGCTCGAAGTGCCGGAAGTGGGACAAGGTTTGATTCAGATCCTCGGCGCTGCTCGCGATCCGGGCGTGCGCGCGAAGATCGCGGTCAAGAGCAACGATAGCCGCATCGATCCGGTCGGCGCCTGCGTCGGCATGCGCGGTTCGCGCGTGCAGGCCGTCTCGAACGAGATCGCGGGCGAGCGCGTCGACATCATTCCGTACGATGAGAATCCGGCGCAGTTCGTCATCAATGCGATGGCGCCGGCGGAAGTCGTGTCGATCGTCGTCGATGAGGACTCTCATTCGATGGATATCGCGGTGACCGAAGAGAAGTTGTCGCAGGCGATCGGTCGCGGCGGACAAAACATCCGCCTTGCGAGCGAGCTGACCGGCTGGGAGCTCAACGTCATGACCGAGCAGGCTGCGGAGGAGAAGAGCGAGGGCGAGCAGCGCGAGCTCGTCGAGCTGTTCAAGCAGCAGCTCGACGTGGACGAGGATGTCGCACAGATCCTCGTGCAGGAGGGGTTCTCGACGATCGAGGAGATTGCCTACGTGCCTGCCTCGGAGTTGAACGGCATCGAGGAATTCGACGAAGAGATCGTGAAGGAGCTGCGCAATCGAGCGCGCGACGTGCTGCTTACGCAGGCGATCGCGAGCGAAGAGGAAATCGACGGTTCGGAGCCTGCCGAGGATTTGCTGCAAGTCGAAGGCATGGACGAGAACCTGGCGATGCTCCTCGCGAGCCGCGGCATCGTGACGCGCGAGGATTTGGCGGAGCAGGCGATCGACGATCTGCTCGAGATCGAAGGCGTCGATGCAGAGCGTGCGGGCGCGCTCATCATGGCTGCACGCAAGCACTGGTTCGAATCGGCAGGTCAGCAGGCTTGAGTGTCGCGAATTCGCCCCGACCTCGATTCCAAGAGAGACGATGATCGATAGACGAACGACAAGAGCGCCTGCAGGGCGCAAGGTTTCTAAGCTGCTGTTCCGATCGGATGGCGGAGGTTCGTGGGTGTCCGGACGGAACGCGGAGGGCGGTTCATGGCGGATGTGACGGTTAGCCAATTTGCCGAAGTGCTGAAAGTGCCGGTCGAGCGCCTGTTGACGCAGCTCGACGAAGCGGGCATTCAGGTATCGGGCGCGGACGATACGATCAGCGACGAGGCCAAGATGGAGCTGCTTACGTTCCTGCGCCGCGCTCACGGCCGAGGAGACGCAGCCCCTCGCAAGATCACGCTGAAGCGCAAGTCACAGGGCGAGATCAAGGTCGCGTCCGCGCAGGGTCGTGCGCGCACGGTCAATGTCGAAGTGCGCCGCAAGAAGACCTATCTCAATCGGAGCGTGCTCGAGGAGCAGGCGCGCGTACAGCAGGAAGAAGTCGAGAAGCAGCGGCAGGAAGTCGACAAACAGAAGCAGGGACAAGAAGACGAGCATGCGATCCAGCGAGAGGCCGAAGCCGATCGCGAGCGACAGGAAGCCGAAGCGCGCGAAGCCGAGCTTCGCCGCCGCGAGCAGGAAGAAGCGGAAGCGCAGCGGCGTGCGGAGGAAGAAGCACGATTGCTCGCCGAAGAGAACGCACGCTTACTGCAAGAAGCGCGTGAGCGCAGCGAGGCCGAGTTGCGGCAGGCTGCCCTCGCGGCGGCACAAGCGGCCGCGGCTGCTGCCGCCGAACCTGCACGTCCCGCCGAGCGACATCGCGAACGCGAGGCCGCGCCTCGACGGCAGGAGCTGCACGTCTCGAGCGACGCAAGCGCACGCTTCAAGAAAAGGAAGCAGAGCCAGGCTTCGCGGTCGCGTCGACCCGTTCAAGTCAGCGTCGGCACGCAGCACGGCTTCGAGCGCCCCGCGGCGCCCGTCAAGCACGAGGTGCAGATCGGCGAGACGATTACCGTCGGTGAATTGGCCCAGAAAATGGCCGTCAAGGCCAATGAAGTCATCAAGGTCATGATGAACATGGGCGTGATGGCGACGATCAATCAGCCGATCGATCAGGATACGGCCGTGCTCGTCGTGGAAGAGCTCGGGCATACGCCGGTTGTCGTGCGCGAAAGCGCGATCGAAGACGATCTGCAGGCGACCGATGGGACGCACGAGCTTGCGCCGCGCCCGCCTGTGGTGACCGTCATGGGTCACGTCGATCATGGCAAAACCTCGCTCCTCGATTACGTCCGCCGGACGAAGGTTGCAGCGGGTGAAGCGGGCGGGATCACTCAGCACGTCGGCGCGTATCACGTCGAGACCGACAAGGGCGTCATTACGTTCCTCGATACGCCAGGTCACGCGGCGTTCACCGCGATGCGTGCACGCGGCGCGCAGGTAACCGACATCGTCGTGCTCGTCGTTGCCGCCGACGACGGCGTGATGCCGCAGACGGTCGAAGCGATTCAGCACGCGCGTGCGGCCGAAGTGCCGATCGTCGTGGCGGTCAACAAAATCGACAAAGGCGACGCGGATCCGGATCGCGTGCGCAACGAGCTGTCGAAACACAACGTGCTGCCGGAAGATTGGGGCGGCGACACACTGTTCGTACACGTATCGGCCCGTACGGGCGAGGGCATCGATCAGTTGCTCGATGCCATTCTGCTGCAGGCGGACGTGCTCGAGCTCAAAGCGGCTCACAGTGGGCCGGCTGCCGGTGTCGTCATCGAGTCCAGCATGGAAAAAGGCCGCGGCGCGGTCGCGACCGTGCTCGTAAAGCGCGGCACCCTGAAGCCGGGCGATCCGATCATTGCGGGTCAGGAGTTCGGCCGCGTGCGTGCAATGTTCGACGAGTCCGGCCAGCAGATTACGGAAGCGGGTCCGTCGCTGCCGGTCGTCGTGCTCGGTCTGTCGGGCGCACCCAACGCCGGCGACGAGCTGCTCGTGCTCGAAAGCGAGCGCAAGGCGCGCGAGGTGGCTTTGTATCGACAAGGCAAGTTCCGCGACACGAAGCTCGCCAAGCAGGGGCCGGCGAAGCTCGAAGACATGCTGTCGCAGATGGGCGATGGCAAGGTCTCGACGGTGCAAGTCGTGCTCAAGGCTGACGTGCAGGGCTCTGCGGAAGCGTTGCGCGACGCGCTCACGAAGCTGTCTACGGATGAGGTTGCAGTAAAGGTCGTTTCGAGCGGCGTGGGCGGCATCACCGAATCCGACGTGACGCTGGCACAGGCATCGAATGCTCTGATCATCGGCTTCAACGTGCGCGCCGACAGCTCCGCGCGCAACATGGTCAAGGAATCGGGCATCGACGTCCGCTACTACAGCATCATCTACGAGGCGATCGATGACGTGAAGCAGCTCCTCTCGGGCATGCTCGCGCCGGAAGTCAAGGAGCAGATCGTCGGCCTAGCCGAAGTTCGCGAGGTGTTCCGTTCGAGCAAGTTCGGCACGGTTGCCGGATGCATCGTGGTGGATGGATACGTCCGCCGCAGCAATCCGATTCGCGTGCTGCGCAACAACGTCGTGATCTTCGAGGGCGAGCTCGAGTCGCTGCGCCGATTCAAGGACGACGTCAACGAGGTGCGCGCAGGCACGGAATGCGGCATCGGCGTGCGCAACTACAACGACGTGCGAGTCGGCGATCAGATCGAGTGCTACTCGCGAGTCGAGATCGCTCGCACGATGTAGACGGGCGGCGATCTGCGGCCGTGTTCAGGCGGCCGCGGATCGAACCGGACGCCGCATACAGTCGTTGAGTCAACGACGACCGCCACGATTGACAGCGAATTCGTAAACATGCCATCGAAGTCCTATCCCCGCAGCCGCCGCGTTGCGCAACAGCTGCAGCGCGCCTTGAGCGAGCTCATGCGTCGCGAGCTGCGCGATCCGCGGCTCGGCATGGTCACGTTGACCGAGGTGCGCATGTCGAGCGACCTCGGGTACGCGACGGTGTACTACTCCGTGCTCGGAGCGGATCCAAGAGAGGCGCAGGAAATTCTCGATGATGCTGCGGATCACCTGCGCGGCCCTGTCGGCCGCGCGCTCGGCTTGCGTCACAGCCCCGAGCTTCGCTTCGTGAAAGACGAGCTCATCGAAGGCGGGGCACGGTTGTCGGCGCTGATCAGCCAAGCTGTCAAAGACGATGAGGCGCGCCACGTCGATGACGACGAAGAACCCGGTTCGTGAACCTCGATGGATCTCACCCTGAGATTGGGAGTGCGGACGCATTCCGATTTGCTCGCACGTTCTCTGGTTCCTTGCCAGCGCCGGCGCTAGCCGCTTCCTGCATGTCCCGCCGCTTCTATCGCGACATCGACGGCATTTTGCTGCTCGACAAAGCCCTGGGGCTTTCGTCGAATGCTGCCTTGCAGGAGGCGCGGGCGCTGTTCGGCGCGAAAAAGGCCGGCCACGCCGGGAGCTTGGATCCGCTCGCCTCGGGTGTGCTGCCGATCGGCTTCGGGCACGCAACGAAAGTCTGCGGGCGGTTGCTGAATTCCGGCAAAACTTACCGGGTCAGGGTGCGGCTCGGTGCGCGTACCGAGTCCGGCGACCTGGAAGCCCCGATCATCGAGCGCGCACCCGTCCCCGAGCTGACGGATGAAAGAGTGGATGAGGTCTTGCGCAGCTTCGAGGGCGAGCAATGGCAGATTCCGCCGATGCATTCCGCCTTGAAGTTCGAGGGCAAGCGCTTGTACGAGCTCGCGCGAAGGGGAGAGAGCGTCGAGCGAGCGCCACGGCGCATCGTTCTCAAGGATTTGCGGCGGATTGCCTTGTCGAGCGAGACGCTCGAGTTCGACGTCCATTGCTCGAAGGGAACTTACATTCGCACGCTCGCTGCGGATGTCGCCGCCAGGCTCGGGACACTCGGATTCGTCGAGGGGCTTCGCAGGCTTTCCGTGGATCCCTTTGGTGACCGTCCCGCGCATACGATCGAGAGGCTGAGAGAGCTACCCCTGACATCGAGGGGCGGGGTATTGCTCACTCCGGATACGGCCTTCTTGGACCTTCCCCGGATAGAGCTCGACCTCGAGCAAGAGCGACGACTGCTCCTGGGTCAGACGGTCGAGCGGCCGGAAAGCGGCGTTTTCTCCGGCCAAGTACGAGCTTACGGCCGGCAGGGTCGGTTTCTGGGGCTGGTCGAGGCGCAGAACGGCAATCGAATGAAGCCGTTGCGATTGTTCCTGGATCCAGGCGCGGCCCTGGCGCCACAAAGCGCAACGAGGCCGGAATCGTAATTCCCCGGTTTTGCTTGAGATTATCGGCCGCGCGAGTACAATGCGCGCCTCCTTAAACGGGCTAATATGACTGACTCCGGACGGGAGTCGTATCGAGGATTGGGCAAGATGGCATTGTCGACTGAGCAGAAGGGCGGAATCGTCGAACAGTATCGACGCAACAGCAAGGACACCGGATCGCCGGAGGTGCAGATCGCGCTGCTTTCTGCCCGCATCAACGAGCTCGGCGAGCACTTCTCCGCGCACAAGCGCGACCATGCATCGCGTCGCGGTCTGCTCAGAATGGTCAACCAACGCCGTAAGCTTCTCGACTACCTCAAAGGCACCGCTCCTGAGCGCTACACGGACATCGTTTCCCGGTTAGGTCTGCGGCGCTGAACGCGTCCCTGCCAAGACACGCGGACAAGTCAGACGCTAGTCGCACACTCCAGCCGCCCGGCAACTCCGATCCCGTCGTGATGGTTCTGCAGAAGAATCCGCACCGAACGGTCGCATCGAGGGGCCGTGGCGGCTTTCGCTTTTATCAGCAGTAGTCATTTGCCGGCGCGGTATCGCCGGATTAGGAAACGTCGTGAGCGCAATCAAAAAATCCTTCGCCTACGGGCAACATCAAGTCACTCTGGAAACCGGCGAGCTCGCCCGGCAGGCAGACGGTGCGGTCCTGGTGACCATGGGGGAGACCGTCGTCCTCGTGACTGCGGTGGCCCGGAAAGAAGCCGATCCCAACAAGGACTTCTTCCCATTGACCGTCAACTACGTCGAGAAGACCTACGCAGCGGGGAAAATCCCAGGCGGCTTCTTCAAACGGGAAGGCCGGCCTTCCGAGAAAGAGACGCTCACTTCCCGCCTCATCGACCGCCCGATTCGCCCGCTCTTCCCCGAAGGCTTCTACAACGAAATTCAAGTCGTCGCGACCGTCCTCTCCGTCAATCCTGACATCGACTCCGATATTCCGGCGATGCTGGGCGCATCCGCCGCACTCGCACTGTCCGGTGTTCCGTTCCAAGGCCCGATCGGCGCGGCCAAGGTCGGCTACAAGGATGGCCAATACATTCTCAATCCGACGAACGCTCAGCTGAAGCAATCGCAGCTCGATCTCGTCGTTGCCGGCACGGCGGAAGCGGTCCTGATGGTGGAATCCGAAGCGCAAGCGCTGCCGGAAGACGTGATGCTCGGTGCCGTCGTATTCGGCCACGAGCAGATGCAGACGGCGATTCGCGCGATCAACGAGCTCAAAGCCGAGGCGGGCAAGCCCGCCTGGGACTGGAAGCCGGCGGCGACCAATGCAGAGCTCGAAGCGGCACTCTCGTCGCAAGTGGAAGCGGCGCTCAACGACGCATACAAGATCACCGAAAAGCAGGCGCGGCGGAATCGAATTCAGGAAATCCGCGAAGGTGCCATCGCTTCGCTCGCGGGCGCTGAGGGGGCCGCCTTCACGGCCGACCAGGTTGCGAAAGCGTTCGGCGACCTCGAGTACAACATCGTACGTCGACGCGTGCTCGCGGGTGAGCCTCGCATCGACGGCCGCGATATGAAAACGGTTCGTCCTATCTCGATTCGCACGGGCGTGCTCCCGCGCACGCACGGTTCGGCGTTGTTTACCCGCGGCGAGACGCAAGCGCTGGTCGTCACTACGCTTGGTACGGGCCGCGACGCGCAGATCATCGATGCGCTTGGCGGCGAACGCAAAGAACCGTTCATGCTTCATTACAACTTCCCGCCGTTCAGCGTCGGCGAGACGGGCATGATGGGCTCCCCGAAGCGTCGCGAGATCGGCCACGGCAATCTCGCCCGCCGCGGCATCGCGGCAGTGATGCCCGACATGACGACGTTTCCGTATGTGATCCGTGTCGTCTCCGAGATCTTCGAGTCGAACGGCTCGAGCTCCATGGCGAGCGTGTGCGGCACGAGCTTGTCGCTGATGGATGCCGGCGTGCCGATCAAAGCCGCGGTCGCAGGCGTCGCGATGGGCTTGGTGAAAGAGGGCGATCGCTTCCAGGTGTTGACCGACATCCTCGGCGATGAGGATCACTTGGGCGACATGGACTTCAAAGTGGCCGGTACGCGCAACGGCGTCACCGCCCTGCAGATGGACATCAAGATCAACGGCATCACGAAGGAAATCATGCAGGTCGCGCTCAGTCAGGCGCGCGAGGGCCGCCTGCATATTCTCGACGAGATGGACAAGGTGCTGTCCGCGCCGCGAGCGAACATGTCCGAGTGGGCGCCGTCGATCATCACGCTCAAGATCGACCCGGAGAAGATCCGCGAAGTCATCGGCAAGGGCGGCGCGGTGATTCGCGCGATTACGGAAGAAACGGGCACGACGATCGACATCGAGAACGATGGCACGGTCAAGATCGCGTCGGTCGATGGCGTTTCCGGTCGCGAGGCTCAGCGCCGAATCGAGCTCATTACAGCCGAGGTCGAAGTGGGCCGCGTGTACGAAGGGCGTGTCGCGCGTCTCATGGATTTCGGTGCGTTCGTCACGATTCTTCCGGGCAAGGACGGGCTCGTGCACATCTCGCAGATTTCCGACGAGCGCGTCGAACGCGTGAGCGACAAGCTGAAAGAGGGCGATGTCATCCGCGTGAAAGTGCTCGAAGTGGACCGCCAGGGACGCATCCGCTTGAGCATGCGCAATATCGACGTCGCGTAGTCTGCGATCTCGACATTCGAGCGAAGAGGAACGCCAGCGCGGAGTGCGCTGGCGTTTTCGTTTGGGATTCAGGTAGCGAGATCGAGCGGGTCCGAAAACAGCTCGCGACGCCCGGAGCGTTGGACTTGCCTACAGCCGCTTCTCTCGGGGCGCATCGTCCGCTTCGGCGTCTCGCTCTTTCGAGCGTTGCGTTCCCGACGGTGCCGTACCGCTCGTCATGACTTTGAAAATTTCGTCTTGAATTGCCCGCCAGCGCTCGAAATTGCGCTGAGTGAGCGTGGAGATCGTGTCGTACGCATCGTTGCCCATCAAGCCGCGCATGTGATCGCGCATTTGCTGCTGCTGGCTCGCGAGCAGCTTCAGGCTCTGCTCCAGGTAGCTGCCGACGAAGCTTTGCATCGCGCCGCCGTACGAGCGAATGATCTGCGAGAGAAAATCCTGGCTCATTAACGGTTCGCCCGAATGCTCCTGTTCGGCGATCACCTGCAGCAGAATCGAGCGCGTGATGTCTTCCTGGGTCTTCTTGTCGATGACGACGAAGTCGACCTTCTCCATCACGAGACGCCGTATGTCGGCGAGCGTGATGTAGCGGCTCTCGACGGTGTCGTAGAGGCGCCGGTTCGGATACTTCTTGATGACTCTCGACTCGTTCATGGCCGCTCCTCGGAGTAACCCGGAGCTGAGAACCGGTCGTGCTTCAAGCCCGTTCATACTAGTTTACCCCCACTCCAATGCCCCGGCGCAGCCGGGATCCAGGTCGAACTAAGAACTCCCGAGTTCTTCACCGTGTGCCCTTTGCAGGACCGGATCCAGATCTGCCGTCGAGGCGCGTCAGCGCGGCTCGACGGCGCTTAACTAAAGTGTCTCGACGCCGCTGCTTCGAATGCCGCGCATCGAGTCCACTCGCCAGTTCCGTATGGCCCAGTCCCACAACGTGGACAGTCCAGTTAGACGCAGTTCAAATGGCGGCGACTGCCGCAGGAATCGTAGTGCCCGCCAGAGCTCGCCGGTCGGATCGTGAGGATCCACCCCGCCGGCACCGGCAGATTTGGAGAGTTTGATCTGATTCTGATCCGTGGCTAGAGGCACATGTGCGTACTTGGGATGCGTAACGCCGAGAATGCGTTGAAGTGCGAGCTGTCGAGGCGTGCTCGAGAGTAAGTCGGCGCCCCTTACGACTTTAGTGATCCCCTGCGCGGCATCGTCTACGACGGCCGCGAGCTGGTAGGCGAACAATCCGTCGCGTCGGCGCACGACGAAGTCGCCGCACTCCGTTGTCAGGTCAATTGCAATTGGACCTTGGGCCTCATCTTCGAAATGAATAGGCTCGCTCGGAACACGAAAGCGGATCGCAAGCGCCCGGTCGGGTGCACGAATGCCGCTTCGACACCAACCGGGATAGAACAGCTCCTCGCCGGGGCGCGCGGATTTCGTCTGCGCAGCCTGGATCTCGGCTCGAGTGCAGGAACAGCAGTAAACGGCACCGGCGCGGCGAAGCTGAGCGAGCGCGGCCTCGTAGGCGTCCGTGCGCATGCTTTGGTAAAGGACCGGCTCGTCCCACTCGAATCCGAACGCCTCGAGCGTGCGCAAGATGGAGCTCGCGCTGCCGGGGACGACTCGGGGCGTGTCCAAGTCGTCGATACGAACGAGCCATTTGCCGCGTGCCGCGCGCGCATCGACGTAGCTCGCAACCGCGGCTACGAGAGAACCGAAATGCAATGCACCGGTAGGGGAGGGAGCGAAGCGGCCGCGATAGGACGAGGCCACAGGCGGATCGGCTACAGGTTTCAGGCTACGGGCTACGGGCTTCTGGCTGTCGCCTGCAGTCTGTAGCCTGCGGACCTAACGGTACCGATCGTCGCGATCGCCGTACTGCTTTTCGCGGCGCTCGCGACGCTCCTGCGCCTCGACGCACAGGGTCGCGACGGGACGGGCCTCGAGGCGCTTGATGCCGATCTCTTCGCCCGTCTCCACGCAGTACCCGTAGGTGCCGTCATCGATGCGCTTCAGTGCTTCATCGATCTTGCGGATGAGCTTGCGCTCCCGATCGCGGGTACGAAGCTCCAGGCTGAACTCGGATTCCTGAGTCGCCCGATCGTTCGGGTCCGGGAAGTTGGCGGCCTCGTCCTTCATATGGAGCACTGTCCGATCGACTTCCTGCATCAGATCCCGTTTCCAGTTGTTGAGGATCTGGCGGAAGTGCTCGAGCTGTTCCTTGCTCATGTACTGCTCGCCCCGGCGCGGGATGTATGGCTTTACATTCCGCGGGCCGGCAAGCAGGTTCGTGCTTGGCGCCTCTTGCTCGAGGTCGTCGGCATCGTTTCCATTGCCGGCGTCTGAATCTAGTGAAATCGGCATTACGGGTTTCGCAGCGATGATCGCCCTGGCCGGCGGATGTGGCGCCGGTTTCGGTGTCGGTTTGGCCTTGACGGCAGGCCCGCTTGCCGGAGCGGCAACTTTCGTCGACTTCGCGGCAGGAGCGGCTTTCGCCGTCGCTTTGGATGTGGGTTTGACCACGTGCGCACGCGTGGAAGAAGCCGCCTTGCCGCGTCCGGCCGGCTTTTTCGCCGCGGCGGACTTCTTCGCAGGTTCTGCCTTCTTCCCTACAGTCTTCTTGGCCTTCGTCGCCTTCGCAGACGGTTTCTTTGCGGCCATCGAGAGAGCCTCCGCGCCCAGCCGATCGACGGCTTTCGGGCAGGTCATTACACACGAGGGCCGCGATTATACAGACGGCGCATCCCACGTACAGCCGGGGCAAAACCCGGCGCAAAATCGCAAAAATCGGACAGATTTTTTCATCACGGCACGCGTGTCACGGGGGTTGCGTTCACATACACTAGAGCGCGCCTTCACCCGCTCGAGCGCTCGGCTTTCGGGGACGCGCCGATGTCCAGGGTCGGAATGAATTCCGACCTGCTAAAGAGGATTGAGGCCAGCCGCGACCGTAGAGCGGCGGACTCGGGCGATAACTTACATTCAACGGCGTGGCGACCATTCAGCGTCAGGAGCGCGATGCGACTCAACAAGATCAAATTGGCCGGGTTCAAATCCTTCGTCGACCCGACCGCAGTGAATTTCCCCAGCAACTTGATTGGCGTCGTCGGCCCGAACGGATGCGGCAAGTCGAACATCATCGACGCCGTACGCTGGGTCATGGGGGAGATATCGGCGAAGCATCTGCGCGGCGATTCGATGGCGGATGTCGTGTTCAACGGCTCGAGCTCCCGCAAGCCCGTAGGCACGGCGTCGGTTGAGCTCGTATTCGACAATTCCGATGGCCAGCTTCAGGGTCAGTACGCCGGGTACGCGGAGGTCTCTCTCAAGCGCGTGGTATCGCGCGACGGCACGTCGGCCTACTTCTTGAACGGCACCCGTTGTCGCCGCAAGGACATCACGCAGCTCTTCCTCGGCACGGGGCTCGGTTCACGCAGCTACGCGATCATCGAACAAGGCATGATCTCGCGCGTCATCGAAGCTCGTCCCGATGAGTTGCGCGGCTTCATCGAGGAAGCGGCCGGCATTTCGAAGTACAAGGAGCGCCGGCGCGAAACGGAGAACCGCATCTCGCACACGAAGGAGAATCTCGAGCGCTTGAACGATGTGCGCGAAGAAGTCGACAAGCAGCTGCGACATCTGCAACGGCAGGCGGCGACGGCGCGCCGCTATCAAGCGCTGAAGCAAGACGAACGCAAGCTCACCGCAGAGCTCATCGCCTTGCGATTGCGTGCGATCGATATCGACTCGCAAACGAAAGAGGGGATCCTGCGCGAGCGCGATACCGCCCTGCAAGCCGCGATCGCGGAGCTGCGCTCGATCGAATCTCAGATCGAATCGGCCCGCGAGGACTTTACCGAGAAGTCCGAAGCGCTGAATGCCGTGCAAGGCCGCTACTACCAAATCGGTGCGGAGATCTCGCGGACCGAGCAGTCGATTCAGCACGGCCGCGAGCTGCGCCAGCGTCAGCGACAGGATCTCGAGCAAGCAGAGAGCGGCGCTGCCGAGGCGACTTTGCACCTGACGCGCGATGAAGCGCAGGTCGATGCGCTCCGTCGCGAGCTGGAAGAGCTCGAGCCCGGCTTGATCGAAGCGCGCGAGCGCGAGCGGGAATCGGCTGCAGCGCTCGCCGAAGCGGAAGAAGCGATGCAGGAGTGGCAGGAGCGCTGGGAAGAGTTCAATCGCGACTCGCGTGCGGCGAGCGAAAAGACGCAGGTCGAACGCGCCCGCATCGAGCAATTGGAACATCGCCTGGCGCGACTCGCTTCGCAGCGCGAGCGCCTCGCGGCCGAGCTCAATGATCTCGGCGCCGTCGATGCGGCCGAGCAAATCGCAAGCCTCGAGACCGAGGAAAGCGCGACGCGGGAAAGAGGCGAGCAGCGCGCGAGTGACCTGCGCGAGATCACGGAGCAGCTCCAGCAGCTCCGCGAGCGCGATCGCGAGCTCGTCAGTGCAGTCGATCGCAGCCGGCAGGAGCTGCAGGCCGCACAGGGCAAATTGATGTCCTTGCAGGCGTTGCAACAGGCCGCGCTTGGACTTGCCCAGGGGAAAGTCAGCGAGTGGCTGTCCGCGAACACGCTCAGCGAGCGTCCACGGCTCGCGCAGCAGCTCACCGTGGAACCGGGCTGGGAGCGGGCGGTGGAAACCGTCCTCGGCTCCTACCTGGAGGCCGTATCTGTGGAAGCGATCGATGCAATCGCAAGCCGGCTCGAGTCTCTGCAGGTCGGTACGGTGAGCTTCTTTGCCGAGGGCGGCGCAAGCGCCGAGCACGTCGATTCAGGGCAGCTCTTGGCACGCGTGCAGGGGCCCGCTGCGATATCGGCGATGCTGACGGGGATCATTGCCGTCGACTCCTTGAGCGAGGCGCTCGAGCGTCGGCACACGTTGTCCAACGGCGAATCCGTCATTACGCGCGACGGTGTGTGGATCGGACGAGATTGGCTGCGCGTCAGCCGCGATCAGGACGTCCATGCGGGCGTGATCGAACGCGAGAAGGAGATGCGCGAATTGCGCGAGACCGTCGCGTTGGCAGAAGAGCGGCTCGATGCGGTTCGATCGGATCTCGCTACGACGCGCGAGCGGCTGAGCGAGCAGGAGCGTCGGCGCGATGAGTTGCAGACCGAAGTCAACGAGCTTCATCGCGCGCATACCGAGCTGGTCGCGCAGATAGGCGCCCTCAAGACGAAGGCCGAGCAAACGGCCGAGCGCGTACGGCGCATCGACGCAGAGACTGCAGATCTCGACCGCGATCACGAAGAAATCGCCGGTACGGTCGCGGAGGCGCGCGCGAGGCTGCAGGAAGGCATGGACGCGATGGAACAGTTCGAGATCGCGCGAGCGGAGCTCGAGAGGCGCCGCGATGAGCTGCGGCAGAATCTCGCACAGAAGCGCTCGCAAGCGCAGATGGATCGGGATGGCGCTCAAGAGGTCGCGATTCGGGTCGAATCCAAGCGTTCCGCACTGAGCTCGATCTCTGCAGGACTCGAGCGACTACGACAGCAGTTGGCGCAGCTCGAGTCCCGCCGCGAGGAGTTGACGCGTCAACTCGCTGAGGGCGAGGCACCGCTGCAAGCGTTGGGCGAGACGCTCGAGACGGCGCTTCAGCAGCGCGTGCACGTGGAGCAGGAATTGTCGCAGGCCCGCGAAGCGCTCGAAGGTGCCGAAGGCCGGATGCGCTCGCTCGACCAGAATCGCGTCGATGCCGAGGCTTCGGTCGAGGAGGCGCGAGCACGATTGGAAGACGTGCGAATGGCGGCACAAGAGCTCAAAGTGCGGCGCGAAACACTGCTCGAGCAATTCAAGGCGACCCAGTTCGACCTCGAGGCCATCTACCAGGAAATGGTGCCGGACGCGGAGATCGCCTCCTGGGAGCAGACGTTGCTCGAGCTCACGCAGAAGATCGAGCGTCTCGGTCAGGTGAACCTCGCCGCGATCGACGAATTCAAGGAGCAGTCCGAGCGGAAGGAATATCTCGATCGGCAGTTCAAGGATCTCACCGAAGCGCTCGAAACGTTGGAGAGCGCAATTCGCAAGATCGATCGAGAAACGCGCTCGCGCTTTCAAGACACGTTCGATCGCGTCAATGCCGGGCTGAAGGAGCGTTTCCCGCGACTGTTCGGCGGCGGGCACGCCTATCTCGAGCTTGCGGGCGAGGACATCCTGAGTGCCGGCGTGTCGATCATGGCGCGCCCCCCTGGCAAGCGCAACTCGACGATCAATCAGCTTTCCGGCGGCGAGAAGGCGCTCACGGCAGTCGCGCTCGTGTTCTCGATCTTCGAGCTGAACCCAGCTCCGTTCTGCTTGTTGGACGAGGTGGACGCGCCGCTCGACGACAATAACGTCGGGCGCTTCTGCGAGACCGTCAAGGAGATGTCGAGCCGGGTGCAGTTCATTTTCATCACGCACAACAAGACGACGATGGAGCTCGCCTCGCAATTGATCGGTGTCACCATGCACGAGCCCGGTGTCTCGCGCCTGGTGGCCGTCGACGTCGAAGAGGCCGTGCGCATGGCCGCGATGTAGGAGCGGCACGAGCTTTAGATATGTGCAACTGGATTGGCGGCTGTAGGCGGGGGAGCGGGGCTGGAAGGTTCCGCGACTCTACTTTGGCGCCGGTCCCCAGCCCCCAACTCCCAGCCCCGTATGCCTGAGCTGCGCTGGATATTGATCGGCTTTGCGATCGTGTTGCTCGCCGCCATCTATTTATGGGGACGGCGCAGCGGCGCGGAGAACG
>JBDZVE010000109.1:0-12673 GCA_040255535.1 Lysobacterales bacterium
GGCGCAACTCGCTCTTCGGAAATTTCCTGTCGCCAATCGCACTCACTTTGTTTGTACGCGCAAGCTTCCCTATCGTGCGAACTATCGGGCAGGACGGGAGTATTTAGGGCGCGTTGGACGCGGTCAGTTCGGGGGTAGTGCGGGTCGACGCTCGGTCGTGACCCGTCAAATCGTTGCCGTATCCATTCGCGAACGCGATCCAGCTCTAATCGGCAAACCTGGCGATCGAGCGCGCCGTCGGGCTCCGTTCGATCGGTTACCTCACAGCACGGGTCACGACAGGATAGGCAACATGCAAATATTCGTAACGGGAGCGACAGGCTTCATCGGCGCTCACTTCGTCGAGTGCGCGCTCGAAGCCGGTCACTCGGTCATCGGCTTGTACCGTTCGGATTCGCCGCGACATAAATCGGTCGCCGATCACTTGCGCAGGCTCGGCGCCGTATTACATCGCGGCGATGTGCTCGACCCGCATTCGCTCGACCGTGCAATTCAAGGAGCGGATTGCGTGTGTCACTTCGCCGCCGCGTTCCGAGAGTCGAATGCGAACGAGTCATACTTCGAGCGTATGAACGTTGCGGGCACGGCGAACGTGCTTCGAGCCGCCGCGCAAGCAGGCGTACGTCGTTTCATTCACTGCAGTACGGCGGGAATTCACGGGCAACGCGCGAAGACCCTGATCGACGAGCGCACGCCGGTACATCCCTGGAACGGCTACGAGCGTAGCAAAGCTGCCTCGGAGGCGCAGGTGCGGCGGTTGAGCTCTAAGCATCGGATGGAGTACGTGATCTTGCGCCCGACCGCCGTGTACGGGCCGCGCGATGAGCGACTCGTAAAGTTGTTCCGTTCGGTTGCGAAGGGTCGCTTTCCGCTGTTCGGGCGCGGCGATGGTCGCCGCCACATGGTGTACGTGACCGATGTTGCCCAGGCATTCTTGCGAGCCTGCACGGTAGAGGAGGCTGCGAATCGCGAGTTCATCGTCGCAGGCCCGGAGGCAGTGCCCCTCCGCGAGATGCTCCGAACGTTGGCCGCTGTCGCGAATCGGCGGAGCTTCGGGCCTCGGCTCCCATTGAAGCCGATGATGTGGCTTGCCGGCACGACCGAAGACGTATGCGCGAAGCTCAAGATCAAGCCTCCGATTTATCGCCGACGCATGGATTTCTACGTGAACGACGCCGTGTTCAGCTCGAAGCTCGCGCGCGAGGTGCTTGGATGGACTCCGAAGGTGGGTTTGCAGGACGGATTCGAGGCAACGATGCGCTCGATGCTGTCGTCGGGCGAGCTGGCGCAGGAAGAGCAGCCCCCTTCAGTGTCGGTCGGGACGTCGTCCGCGCGCAGCAACATGTCCGCGTTCGTGCTCGCATTGATCGGCGGTGTGCTCGCGACCGCCGCGATTCTAGAAGCACTGTAGGCCGGAACTTATTCCGACCTACAGGACAATCGGGGCGCCCGCCTACTCGCTCGCTTCGCGCACGACTTGCAGCACTTCAGCGACGACCTCATCGACTGGTCGTTCGACGCTGACTTGTCGGGCGGTCTGCGGCATTTGAAGTGCCGCGAACTGACTCGCGAGCATGCCAGCCTTCATATAGTGTTGCCCGCGTTGGCGCAGCCGTTCCTCGATGATCTCCGGTCTGGCAGTGAGCCAGATGAACTTCGCGGAGTCTTTCAGACCGCCGCGAATGCGCTCGCGAATGAAGCGGGAGAGCGCCGAGCACGCGACGACGGCATCCTTCGATTCCCTCTCGTTCAGCGCGCTTACGAGCGCATCGATCCAGGGCACGCGATCCTTGTCGTCGAGCGGAATGCCTGAAGACATCTTCGCGATGTTCTCGGGCGGATGGAAATCGTCGCCTTCGTAGAAAGGGACTCCGAGCTCCTGCGAGACGCGCTTGCCTATTGTCGTTTTGCCCGAGCCCGAGACGCCCATCAATATGAATACGGTCATGGGCGCGGATGGTAGCAAATGAGTCAACGATAGCCGAGCAGCCTCGCCGGAAGGAACAGCAGGGCCTTGAGCAGCGCAAGCGTGGCGCCGACGGCGATTCCGAGGATCTGAAAGGGAATCGAGAGCAGCCAGAGCAACGGCAGCACGATGAGCAGCAGCAGCGCGAACGGCCAGGCGACGGCAGCGAGCAGGCACCACAGCACGACGAAGATCAGAAAGCGCATTTAACCACCCCGCATCTAGGTTCCGGAGCTTGAGACGCGCTAGCGGCCTCGAGGGTTGCGCGAAGCAAGAGAATCTCGCAAGGCACGCAAAGCTCGCAAAGGCCAGAGTCGAAATTGATCAAGAACAAGTCCGCCGCGCGAAGTGCCACGGGTCTTTGTTTGCGGTGCTCTGATCCGCCATGAAGATGATCTCTCAGGTCTGTCGGGATCGTCGCGTGCATGCGGCGACGTATCACTCCTCGTTGAGCACATGATCCGCCGCCAACACCAGCAGCAGATAATCCGTCGTGCCGCGGCCGAGCACGTATTCGGTTTGTTGCCAGAAGAACGGCCAGTGCTTGAGCTCCGGGAAATCGGGGCGGATGAGTGCCGTGCCGGACGCGCTGCCGCCCGGGATGTACGACCAATCCGCTCGATTGAAGCCGTATGCCGTCGTCAGCGAGTTCGCGCCCACGCCCGAGACGAACGAGGCCGTGTTCGAGCCGGGATGCACGCCGAGGATGAAGCTGAGCGCCTGCAGCGCGTACGTTCGCGGGAAGAGATCCGGAAACGACAGATGGAGCATCCACTGGTCGACGCCTAGCTGCTGAATCGACCAGCCGGCACCCCACACATCGGGTTTGTAAGGTACGCCATACGGCGTTTCCTTCGCGAGCGCATCGACCTTTTGTCGATAGGCGTGCACGGCATCGCGCAAGGTCTTCGTGTATGCGCGCTCGTTGACGAGCGGCACCGTGCGGCCCGCCAACCAGCCGACGCGTTCGATACGTTCGGCGATCAGCTTCTGGTGATCGCGCAGGAAGCGCGCGTACTTTGCATCTTTGGTCGTGATCAAGAGCTCGGAGGCGGCGCCGATCGCGAGTGCGGGATCGTTCGGCTTGGTCCGCTCCCACAACTCTGATGCGACCTTCAAGCACTCTTCGCTCAGTGCGTCGTTGTAGCCCTTGAGCGCGCGCGACGCCGCCGCGAGCGCCGCCGCGGTTTGGAGCTCTCGCTGCGGGTTCTCTTCCGTGAACACCCAACGATCGTCGGGCGATCCGGGCAAACCGACCGCAGGTGCAGTCGCTTCGGGTGTCTTGCTCGGATCGAACACGACGTTATCGGTGATGTTCGAGCCGTCGCCGAGGAAGACGTACTGCCGCAGCGTCGGTTCGATGATGCCGCGATAGAGGCGGCCGAGCGCTCGATAGCCGCCGACGACGCTCAACACGCCGTGCTCGATCTGCTGCAGCACGTCCGGCTTGCCGTCGGGCTGTCGAATCTCCGTGACGAGATGCTCTTGATCGATCGTCGTATTGTCGTAGTCGACGTGGAAGAGCTCCCACGCGAGCGCAAGCCCATGAATTGTGTCGGCCTGCGACTCGACGCGCAGATCCCAGTCGCCCGCATCATGCCAGCCGCCCCGGTTCAAGCCCGCGATCGGCTCGCCGGGCTCGTATTTCGTCAACGTCGAAGGGCCTTGGAGATAACCGTCGAAATGATTGTGCGAAACCGGCGACATGCGCGCATCGTCGAGATGGCACGCGCCGTGCCAGAGCCGATACTTCTCGTTGACGCGCATGTGGCACATCTGCGCGGGCAAGAAGTATTCGAGCGTCGGCTGCCATACGTTCCGCTTGAACACATCGGGATGGATGCGGAACACGTGCGTTTTCTGGTCGCCGTAGGTCACCTGATACAAGCCGGGCGTCTTGACGTTCGAGAAGTCGAGGCGCAAGTACTGATAGCGCAAGAAGCGCCCCCATTCTTCCGGCTTGCGGTCGATCACCGTTTCGAGGTCGCCGTTCGCTCCGACTCGCTGCACGACGACGTTGTGACGGCGCGTGTCGCGCGGATCGAGCTCGATGACGGCCAGCTTCGGTTGCTCCGGGTGATAGCCGACCTGCGAGACCTGCACGACCGGTGTGCGCATCCAACCTTCGGATGCGTGCGGCGTAATCAACCATTCGATGGCGCCGTCCGTCGCTCCCGCAGGAACGAGCGCGCGCACGACGAACCAGCCGTTGTTGTGGTTGCCGCGCCCGTCGTGAAGCTCGAGCTCGCCTCCGCGGACCGCTGCGATCGTCAAATGATAGAGCTCCGTTTCCGGCGCGATCTCGAGGCGCTTGCCGTGCGCAAGCGGCATCAGCTCGTAGCGGCCGTCATCGTCGATCTCGCCGGGGCCGGTCGGCTGGCGCGGAAAGACGGCTTCGGTGGCGCCGAGCTGGAAGGAGCGGCCGAACAGCAACTCGGGGAAGAGCTCGAGGTTGAAGCCGACCTTGCCGATCCACTCCTCGGGCACGGGCCGGTCCATATCGACGATCAGTCGGATCGATTCGCCCTCGGGCACCGCGCGCACGGTATAGGTGAGCTCGAGATCCGGATAGACGATTGGGTTGAAACCCTTACGGTCCCGTTCGGGATCCGGATAAGCCAGCCGCACCGAGATTTGCTGCTTTGTCCGGTCGACGACGCGCTTGCCGGGCTTCGGGATCGGCGACCACTGGCCGGGCGCCGGCTCGAGCCGCACATCGCCATTCGAGGCGATGCGCTCGTCATGCATGATGATGCTGAGTCCGCCTTGATGTCCTTCAGGGTAGTAGTCCTGACCGAGCATCACGTCGATGCCGTCTCGCTCGAAGTACTCCTGCTCGTTGAGCTCGAAGGAGTCCGCGTGAACGGCGCATGCAAAAACGGATAGACACAGGACCAAGGCCAACTTGTGCATCAGGCGTTCTCTTCGACCATCCCCAAGGAGGCGCCATGGTAGGAGTAACGCGAATGGTTCGCAAAGCCGGGCCGGCACCGAGGGTGCGGTCGGAACGCATATTCGCGCGTTATGGCACGTGCAGGGCGCTCTGTAACCGTGTTGGGCGGCCGCAAATCGTTGTTTAGAAGAGGCCCCTGCGTATCGTTCGCACCGTGCGGGCGCCAGCGCAGGTACGCAAACGCTCATTCGCTCAAAGGATTTTTCTCAGGCTTGCATCTCAGTGGAGAGAAGCGCCGACGAAGCGGCGGCACTCGTTGCGCGAATGACGCTTGGTCAGTGACCTTGGCATATGCAGGACAAGAAGAGGGGATCCGAGATGAAAAAGCATGTCTCACGAGTGTTTGCCTGGACGTGCGCAGGTGCGCTCGCGCTGGCGCTCGGCGCTTGTTCGGGCGGAACTTCGCCGCAAGACCCGTCGCAGACGCCTCCTCCGCCGCTCCCGGACCCCTCGGGCGCGCCGGCGCTCAAGACCTATTTCGCACCGAACTTTCGCATGGGAGCCGCAGTAGAGATGCGCGAGATCGATCCGGCGACGGGCGCCGCGGACATCGCGCTCTTGCAAAAGCACTTTAACAGCATCACGCCGGCCAATGTAATGAAGGCGGACACGATCGGCGTGGCCGAAGGCGAATACAACTTTGAGCCGGCCGATGAGCTCGTCGCTTTCGCCGAGGCGAACGGCATCGAGGTGAGAGGGCACACGCTCGTCTGGTACTTCGTCACGCCGGACTGGTTTTTCGCAGGCGACAAGAGCGACCCCGCAACCTACCACGCGCTCGTCAAAGGTCGCCTCGAGCGCTACATCACCGATGTCGTGACGCACTTCAGAGGCAAGGTGTACGCGTGGGACGTCGTCAACGAGGCCGCGAGCAACGTGGCGGGCGAGATCTACGACACGAACAGCGTGTGGTACAAGGCGTACAGCATCGGCGGAAGAGGCGAGGACTACATCGAGGATGCCTTTCGAGCCGCGCGCGCCGCGGATCCGGACGTAAAGCTGTTCCTCAACGACTACTCGACGGAGCACGAGGCGAAACGAGAGAACGTCATGGCGATCGTCAAGGACTTACTCGAGAAGGGCGTGCCGATCGACGGCGTCGGTCATCAAATGCATTCGAATACCTATGATCGCGACGCCGTGCACGGCATCGATCTTGCGCTCACTGAAGTCGAGCAGTTGAACCCCATGCTCATCAATCACATCACGGAGCTCGATCTATCGATCTACAAGGATCAAACCACGAACTACGGCAGTGAGCCGCCGCTCGAGCCCCTATCGCTGCAGGCGCAACAGTATCGGGCGCTGTTTGAAGTATTCCTCAAGCACGACCTCAGCATCGACGCGGTCACGACTTGGGGTATCAGCGATGCGGACACTTGGCTGGATGTGCGGTTCAACCGGAAGGATCATCCCTTGTTGTTCGATGCTGAGCGCAATCCCAAGTGGGCATTCTGGGCGATCGTCGATCCCACGATAGAGCTGCCTTGACGCACTTCGCTCAGTCGGGTGCCTGACGGTTCGAGTGATGTCGTTCACAGTTGCGGTTGCTTGTCTTGCCTTTCAAGTCTGCATATGTAGACTTATTCCATGAAACGCGAACGCCGCAGCTCTCATCAGACACTGCTACTCCTCGGTGCGTTGCTCGGGCAGCCGCGAAGTTGGCGTCATGGCTACGATCTTGCTGCGCAGACAGGGCTCAAGTCCGGCACGCTGTACCCCGTTTTGATGAGGCTGAGCGACCGGGGCTATCTCGAGTCGAAATGGGAACCCTCAGAGATGCCGGGCCGTCCGCCGCGGCGCATGCATCGGCTGACGGCAAAGGGCATCGCATTCGCGCGTGAGGAGCTCGCCGCTTCCGACGAGGTTGCGTTGCAGCGCGCGGCGCGGGTGCGCACATGAGCACATCGATTGCTCGATCGCTCGCGCTCAGGATCGGTGCGGCCGCCGAATGGCTCATGCCAGAGCGCCGACAGGATTGGCTGCAAGCGATGCACTCCGATCTGCAGCACATCGAATGCGATCGAGCGACCTTGCGCTGGGCGTGCGGGTGCATCTTGGTCTCAATCAATGAGAGGGTGAAATCGATGATCCCATCGACTGGCGAGCGCTCGCAGGGTTTCTTGATCGCGGCAATGCTCTCTTTCGTCCCGCTCACGGTTGCGTGGCTCGCGTTCCTGCGCGATCTCGCATCCGTGGGCGATTTTTCTGTCGTATCGCTGTTCGGATGGAGCGTATTCATCCCTTTTTTCGTGCTCGGTGCGCTCGGTCCTGTCGGATTGACTATAGCGCTGCGGGTCATCGTTCGAAGACACTCGATCTCGCGCTCGCTAGGGGTCGTGCTCATCGCAGGTCCACTGCTGATGGGACTCGTCGTTCTCATCGCGTTTGCTCGACCGGACGGGGCTCTACTCTCCGTGCTCAGGGATGCCGTGCTGATCGGGGTCTTACCCGCGATCGGAGCGGCGCAGATGCGTGCCTCGGCTCGGCCAAGTGCAGAGGAGCTGCGAGAGGGCTGACAGCGAGGGAGTCTTGCTGATCGCCGAGGTGGCAGGAACTTTCGCGAAAGCGCCGCCGTTTTGCGCTCGTGCGAATTATCACGACGGCGTGCACTCGAACCGAGGGACTCAGAGCGGCGGAGTTGAGGACAAGGCTGACCGCCGTTCTCTGCACCTTGCTCCTCGCGAGCTGCGCCTCGCTCTCCGTGCCGGAGCGCGCTTCGCATCCGCCCCCGCCGATCGTCGCCGGGGGGCCGCTTTCGAAAGCCGCGAGCGAGCGAGTATTGGCGGCGGCGCTCGCCGATTACCGCAACGATCCGCACGCCATCGAGCTCATCGAAGCGGTCCGCCGATACTCGACCCAGCCGCTCACCGCGGGCAACCGCGTCACTCCGCTCGTCGATGGGCCCGAAACATTTGCGTCGATCCGTGATGCGGTGAGTGCCGCGCGCCATCATATTCACATCGAGACGTTTATTTATGACGACGATGAGCTCGGCCGCGCATTTGCGGACTTGCTGAGCGAAAAGCGGCGCGAGGGCGTCGAAGTGCGAGTGCTGTACGACAGCATCGGCAGCATGGAGACCGATCCCGCCTTCTTCGAGCGGCTGCGCAATGCCGGCATCGAGGTGCGCGAATTCCGCCCCATGAACCCTGCAGAGACGCCGCTCGTCTGGAAGATTCAGAATCGCGATCACCGCAAGATCATCGTCGTCGACGGCCGAATCGGATTTACGGGCGGCATCAACATCAGCGGTACCTATGCAAGCTCCTCGAGCACGAAGCCTGGACCTGTGCGCGGTGTCGAGGAGGGCTGGCGCGATACGCACGTGCGCATCGAAGGTCCGGCAGTCGCGCAGTTGCAGGCGCTGTTCTTCGAAACGTGGCAGCGCGCCGGCGATGCATCGGCGGTTTGCTGCGAGGCAGCCTACTTTCCGCCCCTGCAACCGGACGGGCCGGATCTCGTCACGATCGTCGCCACCGACAGCGAGGACGCGGGCGATCGCTCCCTGTACGCGACTTATCTCGCTGCGTTCAAACACGCGCACGAACGGCTCTGGATCACGCACGCGTACTTCGCGCCGAACGATGAGCTGCTCGATGCCATGATCGAGGCCGCTCAAAGAGGCGTGGACGTGCGTATGGTCGCACCCGGCTTTACCGACTCGAACGTCATTCTGTACGCGACGCAGTCGACCTATGCGCGCTTGCTGAAAGGCGGTGTGCGCATATACGAGCGCGACGACGCATTGCTCCACGCGAAGAGCGTCGTCATCGACGGCGTCATTTCGATCGTCGGTTCCGCCAACCTGGACATGCGCAGCTTCGTCCACAACGACGAGGTGAACGCGATCGTCGTCAGCCGCAATTTCGCCAAGGAAATGGAGCGCATCTTTCAGCGAGACGAGCAGGCATCTCGGGAGCTCGATCTCGAACGCTGGCGCGATCGAGGGCTGCTGCAGCGCTTCAAGGAGTGGGGCAGTCGCTTGATCTGGTATTGGCTGTAGGTCGGAATTTATTCCGACCAAAATCGGTTCGATCGAAGCCAGGTCGGAATGAATTCCGACCTACAGCACGAGAAAGCACTCGGCGCTCTCGCGTCGAGTGCTTTCGAACCGGGGGTCACGCTCTGCCGCTCAGCGAATCGCTCGTCGTCGACGTTTGTTGAGTACCGCTCGTCGCGGCCGAACCCTGGCCCGCGGGCTCCATCGACTCGCGCAAGTGCTCGTACTGCTGCTCGCCGAGCTGCTGCGCCTTCGTGAGTGTGCGGTCGCGAGCGCGTCCGAGCATGCGATTCTCGTACTGCGTCGATGGGATTGCGGTTCCGATGATCGCGCCGATGGCAACGGCGAGTGCGCCGAGCACGAGCGGCTGATCTTCCATCATCGTGTAGATGCGGTCCTGCGCCTGGTGGGCGCGGGCGCGCGCGTTTTCGCGCGCCGAATGCAGCGCATCTGACAGGCGGCTGCTGCTCGTGTCATAGGCGCTACTGCCGTAGTCCTCGTATTCGGCGACTCGCTCGCCGTGGCTGAAGCGCTGCCGCGCGGAATCGGCCGCGGACTTCACTCGATCGCGGGCGCTCGAGGCGCGCGCTTGCAGCTTTTGTCCGACGCCGCTGCGTGCGAAGCGCGATTGCAGATCCTGACCTGGGGGTTGCCGCTTGTTGTAGCTCGACGCGACGAGCCAAGTGACTCCCGCGAGGGTCAACACGATCGGGACGGGGTTGTTTCTCATGGTGGCTCCTAAAGTTTGGCTGAGCTCGCTGCCGTGCTCCCGAAGGTAGCCGAGCGAGCGATCGATCAATTGTTCGGGGGAGAACCTCCGCTCCAAAGCGTCCAAGGTACGACCCATGTCGGCGCGGATCTGGTCGGCACTTCGTTCGAGGTCGGCCGGATCTCGAGTGCCTTTATCGGAGGACATGGCGCACATCTACATTCTCCTTGCGACGACTTCGGCATCTCTGCGCAAGGAGTGCTGCGTGCGCTCCATCGAGAGATTCGAAGGTTCGAGCTTTTTCTTCGCCGACTGCAGCATCACGAAACCGATCACGCCCAAGGCGACACCTACGATGAGCGCCGCGAGCCAAGGATCTAGTATCTCCGCGAGGCCGAGAATCGCCGCCGCGACGAGCGACAGCGCGCCCGCGAGCAGTACCGCTCCCGCGATCGCCAGACCTGTGGCGCCGAGCTTGACGTTCGTTGCTGCCCGCGAGAACTCCGTCTTCGCAAGCGCGAGCTCATTGCGGAACAGCGCCGTGAGATCGTTCACCAGTCGACTGACGAGGCTTGCCGCCGATTCCTGTTCCGGACGGGAGGCGCCGGACATGCTCGTGTAATCGGTAGCCATGCTAGCCTCCGTTCGATCTCGAGCTCGAGAAGTCATCGCGACTGCGGGTGCCGGAGGTTCCCGATGCGTATGACGAGGACTCGACATCGAGCGTCGTGTCCTGCACGCGCTGCGAGCCGTACGAGGCGCCTTGGCCGCTCGAGTAATCCTCGGTTCCGTAGCTGCCCGCTTGCGCGCCCGAGTAGCCGCTCGCTCGCATGTCGTCCGCGGACGCTTTGAGAAATCGCGAGAGTGCGAATCCGAGTGCGACGCCGCCCGCCAAGAAAAGTCCCGGGTTGCGCCGCGCAAGCTCGCGCGTATCGCTGATCAGCTCATCCAAGTTGCCGTCGCGCAATCGTGCCGCGAGCGCGCTCACGTTCGAAGAAAATTGCGAGGCGTAGTTCGCGAGCGTGGGTTGATTCTGGTTCAGCTCCTGCCCGGCTCGCGACAGTGCCCGAGCGACCTGATCGATCTGATCGGCGGCCGATCGTTTCGTGCTTTCGATCTTCTGCCTGCCGTCCTGCTTGATGCGCTCGGTGATGCCGGTCTTCCCGGACAAGGGATCGTTTCTGTCGGTGGTGGCCATGTATCGTGCTCCTGCGTTGCAACTCAAGAATCGCGAGAAGCTCGTCGTCATCGCCGCGCAGCTCGGCGCGCGCCGCTTCGTCGGAGCTTTCTTAACGCAGATACAACGATGCACGTGCCGCGAAAGTTGCACGCATGAGGGCGCGGAAGCGCTGCGGAGTCTCGCGCGAATTGACTGAGCCGGCGGTGGCGCGCGGATGCGAGATACCGGCGTGCAAATTCCACACGCCGCGCTCGGGGACGTCCCTCGCGAGGAGGCGAACGTGGCGGTTTCGTAGGCGGTTCGCGGATGCGCTAGCGTGCGGGCCCGTGCAATCGATGGGTCAAGTGCCGCTTCACAGTGGGCCATTCGCCCGAGATGATGCTGTAGACACACGTATCGCGAAGCGAGCCGTCCGGGAGGCGGCGGTGATTGCGCAGGATGCCGTCGAGCTTCGCTCCGAGGCGTTCGATGGCGCGGCGGCTTCGATGGTTCAAGAAATGAGTCCGAAACTCGACGGCGACGCAGTCGAGCTTCTCGAATGCATGCTGCAGCAGCATGAGCTTGCACTCGGTATTGAAGGCAGTGCGCTGAACGCGCTCGCGGTACCACGTCGAGCCGATCTCGAGGCGTCGGGTGTCCGCATCGATATTGAGGTAGCTCGTCATGCCGACCGCGACCCCTGTGCTGTCGAGCGCTGCGAAAGGCAGCATCGTCCCCGCGCTCTGCAAGCGCACGCGACGATCGATCTCGGCTCGCACGTGCTCGGGTCGAGGCACGGATGCATACCATAGATTCCAGAGCTCGCCGTCTCGGGCGGCTTCGACCAGATCATCGTGATGCGCTGGAGACAGTGGCACGAGTGTGGCGTGCTGACCCCGCAGGGTCACAGGTTCGAGCCAAGCGGCGGAATTCATGCGCGATCTTTTTCTAGTAAAACACCGGCATATTTTACGTGTCCTTGCGTCAAATTGCCGAATGTTCTCGGCGGCCGCCGAGCGGTAGCGTTCCTAGCCGGCACCGGCTGTAAGTTGCACGCGATTTGTAGACTTCTCTAACCGAAACAACATTGCGAACGCCTTGGCCGGCATGTCTCGCGCACGCTGCCTGCGGCGGCCCATCGTTTTGTTCGCGCAGCGCGATGGCATGCCCGTTGCACCCGCTCAGGTCGGGTGCCTCGTGAGTCACGCGAGCGGGAGGTCATGATGGAGCAGCAGATGATCATGAGTGCAGAGAGCGATTCCGCCGAGCTGATTCGTTGCATCGACGCGTGCGATGCGTGCCATCGCACTTGTCTGCAGATGGCCATGAACCATTGCCTCGAGCAGGGCGGCGAGCATGTCGAGCCCGGGCATTTCCGCACGATGTCGACATGCGCGGAAGTGTGCCGCACGACCGCGGACGCGATGTTGTCGTCGTTTGCCTATCACGAAGTGCTCTGCGAGGCGTGCAGCCGCGTGTGCCGCCGTTGCGCGGAGAGCTGCGAGCGTGTGGGGGACATGCAGGAGTGTGTCGATGCGTGCGAGCGCTGCATCGAAGCGTGCGAGCGCATGACCGGCCGAGCCTTCGTTCCCCGCGGCAGCGAGTCGCCGTCGGCGGGCCGGTCGGAGTCTCTGCGTCGAGGATAAGTCGGCGGAGGGGGAGCTGCGCTTTCAGGCTTCGGCCTTCAGGCTTCAGGATTCAGACTTCAGGATTCAGACCTCGGAGGGGAAGGGTCTTGCGCGTGGCCTCCGACTAGGCGACGGCATAGACGTCCGAGTTGTGCTATCGGTGATGGGTCGAACTCGTATTTCGAAGAGATACTCTCGCAGCGGCGCGGCGGCGCGGCGAAGAGAAGAATAGGAAATTAATCTCGCAAAGGGTGC
>JBDZVE010000016.1:0-6830 GCA_040255535.1 Lysobacterales bacterium
CGTCTTGCGCATCAATGCGCGTCCGAGGGGCGCGTCCATGCTGATGTAGCCGCGAGCGGGATCGAATTCATCCGGGCCGACGATCCGATATTCGACCTGCGCACCATTCTCATCCTCGAGCGTGACCCAGGCGCCGAAGAAGACGCGCGACGGATCGGAGGGCGGCTTGTCGACAACGACCATGCCGTCGAGCCGTTGTCGCAAAAAGCGGACGCGTCGATCGATTTCGCGAAGCTGGCGTTTGCCGTAGATGTACTCGGCGTTTTCGGAGCGGTCCCCCTGGGCCGCGGCTTCTTGAACGGCTTGCGTGACTTGCGGGCGCAGCACCCGCCATAGGTGATCGAGCTCGCTTTTCAAACGCTCGGCACCCTCCGGTGTGATGAACTTCGAGCCCTTTGGCTGCGGCGGTCGATATCGCACTTCTCGCTTCCGTGATCCCGTTTGCTAATGCGCACTAAGACAAGGCCTGATACCGCTAAAGTGCCGAGAAAATGTGGAGTCTTTCACGGTACGTACAGCGGGCGCTCTCTAGGCTCTCGTCCCATGAGCGTCAAGTACTACACACACTTTCTCCTGCAGGAACGTTCGCCCAAGGGCATGAGCGAGTTTCGCGGTGTCGTCGAAGTGAGCCGGGTGCTTTCGCGCGGCGACCTTAAGGAAGCCGCGTCCGTTCTTGCGAAGAATTTCGAGTGCGAGACGAAGGATATCAAGGTTCTTCAATGGTCGAGATTGCACTGAGCGCTGTCTCCGAGATCCCCTAGCGGGCTTTACTACCCTTCAGAAAGTCCGCTTCTCTGCCCCGAGCCAAAAGCTCGGGGTTTTTTTTGCCCGCGTTCCGCCGGGAACTTCCCGCGGCCGTGCCCGGTCCATGTGTCCGCCGCTGTCCGATCGCGTCCGTCGGAGGCTCTGCAAGCGTCCGCAATTGCATGACGTTCGCGGCTCGATTGATACTCCGATCCCTCGTGAACGTACCCGTCAACTCTTAGGGATGATCTCTTCCATGAAGATTCAGTCATTGTTGTCCTTGGTCGCCGCCGCTTCCTTGGCTGCCGGCTGCGCAACGAGCTCGGGTCCGAGCGATGAGCCTGCTGCGCGATCCACGGCGCCTGCGATGCAATCGGGCGTGCTGCTCGCGAACATCGATAAAGCGGTGCGTCCGCAGGACGACTTCTATCGTTTCGTGAACGGCAACTGGCTTGCGGTCACGGAAATCCCCTCCGACCGCTCGAACTACGGTGCTTTCAGCCTGCTGCAGGACGGCGCGGAGGAGGACCTCCGGGAGATTCTGGAGGAGTCGGCGCAAGCGGGCGCGCCTCACGGGAGCGATACGCAGAAGGTAGGCGACTTTTACGCGAGCTTCATGGATGAGGCCGCAATCGAGGCGGCCGGCCTGAAGCCGCTCGAGCAGGAGCTCGCGCGCATCGATCGGCTTGCGACGAGGCAGCAGCTTGCCGAGCACATGGGCCGCTCGCAGCGTCTCTTCGTTTCTCACCCATTCGCTTTCTTCGTCGGCATCGACGACAAGAACTCGACGCAGTACGTCGCGAACTTGTATCAGAGCGGCCTCGGTATGCCGGATCGCGACTACTACCTGTCGAACGAAGAACGCCTCAAGTCCGTGCGCGAGAAGTATCGCGTCTACGTCGAGGACATGCTGGAGCTCGCAGGCACGCCGAACGCCGCGCAGGCGGCGGATAAGATCCTGGCACTCGAGACGCGGCTCGCGAAGGGCCACTGGACGCGCGTCGAAAACCGCGACGCGGAAAAGACATACAACCGCTACGATTTTGCCGGTCTCGAACGGCTGATGCCTTCATTCGACTGGCGTGCGTTCTTTTCCGGCGCAAAGGTGCCGCTCGAGAAGGTGCAGGCGGTCGTCGTCAATCAGCCGAGCTTTTTCGAGGCGCTCGATCGCGAGCTCGCGAGCACGCCGCTCGAGGACTGGCGCGTCTATATGCGCTTCAAATTGTTGAATACGTACGCGCCTGATCTGTCGTCGCCGTTCGTCAATCTGCATTTCGACTTCAACAGCCGCACCGTCTCGGGCGTGCCGGAGATCAAGCCTCGCTGGAAGCGCGGCGTCGAAACGATCGAGAACGCAATTGGCGAGCTGGCTGGCAAGGTGTACGTCGAGCGCCACTTCAGTCACGAGGCAAAGGAGCGGATGGATGCGCTCGTCGCAAATCTGGTCGAGGCGTACTCGGAAGGCATCGACGATCTCGAGTGGATGACGCCGGAGACGAAGAAGAAGGCCCACGCGAAGCTCGCCAAGTTCGCGACGAAGATCGGCTATCCGGAGAAGTGGCGCGACTGGTCCGCGCTCGAGGTTGAGCGCGACGACATCGTCGGCAACGACATGCGTGCCGCCGCGGTCGCGTTCGATCGCGACGTCAAGAAACTCGGCGGGCCGATCGACGAAACCGAGTGGCTGATGACGCCGCAGACCGTCAATGCCTACTACTACCCGCCTGCCAATGAGATCGTGTTCCCGGCCGCTATCCTGCAGCCGCCGTTCTTCAACGTGGCCGCCGACGACGCGGTGAACTATGGCGCGATCGGCGGTGTCATCGGGCACGAGATCAGCCACGGATTCGACGACCAGGGGCGCCGCTATGACGGTGACGGCAACCTCAACGACTGGTGGGAGCCTGCCGACAATGAAGAGTTCTCGCGACGCGCGAAGCTGCTGGGTGAGCAGTACGGCGCGCTGAGCCCGATCTCCGGCCTCAACGTGAATCCCGATCTCACGATGGGCGAGAACATCGCGGATCTTGCGGGGCTCGCGATGGCTTATCGCGCTTACAAGCTTTCGCTCAAGGGGAAGGAAGCGCCGGTCATTGACGGTTTCACCGGCGATCAGCGCTTCTTCATCGGCTGGGCGCAGGGTTGGGCGCGCAAGTACCGCGAGGATGAGCTACGCAAGCGCCTCCTGACGGACCCGCACAGCCCGAGCGAGTACCGCACGAACGCCGTCGTCATGAACCTCGATGCGTTCCACAAGGCATTCAATACGAAGCCGGGCGACAAGATGTATCGGCCGCCGGAGGAGCGGGTGCATATTTGGTGACGGCGCGCTCCGCGCGCGGTCACGTGTTTAGTGTCTAGTGTCTAGTCAGAGCGCGCTCCGCGCGCCGTGCGGAATGCGCGTGGCGCATTGAGCGCGGAGCGCAATTCTGACCTTACACTTTACACATCACACGTTACACGGCGGGCGGAGCCCGCCCGTCAGTGGAACCCGGACGCCTTCTGAGTAATTCCACTGTCGCCTTCCGCATGCAGCGGACGGTTGGCGGCATACGAATGAAACTCACAGAAGGGGCCTTCCATGTACGCTTTGCGTGCTCTCGCGCTGGTGATGTGCAGTGCCGTCTTCGGCGGTTGCGGATATAACACGCTGCAGCAACAAGACGAGCAGGTGAAATCCGCTTGGTCCGAGGTACTCAATCAGTACCAGCGTCGGGCGGACCTCGTCCCGAATCTCGTCAACACCGTGAAAGGGGCGGTTGCCGCCGAAAAGGACATCCTCGACAGTGTCGTCGAGGCGCGTGCGCGCGCGACCTCGATTCAGGCCACACCCGAGCTGATCGAGAATCCGCAAGCGTTCAAACAGTGGCAAGCGGCGCAAGGCGAGCTGAGCTCCGCGCTTTCGCGGCTGATGGTCGTCGTCGAGCGCTATCCTGATTTGAAATCGATTTCCGGCTTCAACGACCTGCGCGCCCAACTGGAAGGCACCGAGAATCGCATTGCGGTCGCGCGCAAGCGCTACATCGACGCGGTGCAGAACTACAACGTGACGGTGCGATCGTTCCCGACGAATCTCACCGCGAAGGTCTTCGGGTACACAGAGAAGCAGAACTTCAGCGTCGAGAACGAGGCGGAGATCTCTAAGCCGCCAGCGGTCGATTTCAGCGAGGCGCCTGCTCAGACGCCGCCCGCCGAAACCGCCGGATGACACTCGAGCACACGGATTGCGAGTGTCGCGGTTCAGCGTTTGGTCGCTCGGCAGCTCGCTGTCGCTGCTCCTGTGTGTCTGCGCGTTCGCGCAAGTGGCGGTGCCGCCGCTTCGCGCTCCGGTCACGGATCTTACGCAAACGCTGACCGCCGGAGAGATCGCGGCGCTCGAGGCGCGCCTGCGCGAATTCGAGGAGCGTAAGGGTAGCCAGATCGCGATTCTGCTCGTGCCGACGACGGAACCGGAGACGATCGAGCAGTACGCCATCCGAGTTGCGGAAGCGTGGCAACTCGGCCGCCGCGGCGTCGACGACGGCGTGTTGCTGCTCGTCGCGAAGGAAGATCGAGCGGTGCGCATCGAGGTCGGCTACGGCCTCGAAGGCGCATTGCCGGACGTGCTTGCAAATCGCATCACCGATCAGGTGATCGTGCCTCGCTTTCAGCAAGGCGACTATTTCGGCGGATTGTCGCAAGCGGTCGAACGCATCGTTGCGGTGCTGGAAGGCGAGCCATTGCCGGAGCCTGAACCGGATGCGGTCCCGAGCGAAGGTTTCGGATCGCTTCTGCCGATCTTGTTCATGCTCGTGGTCCTCGGCAGCGGCGTCGCCCGCAGTCTCTTCGGCTCGTTCGGCGGTGCGTCCGTGACGGCGGCCGTCGCCGGTGTCCTCGCATGGCTTCTCACGCATGCGCTGTCGATCGCGATCGGCGCCGGCGTGATTGCGTTCCTTTTTGGTCTGTTCAGCGGCGGCATGGGTGGCGGCGGACGCGGTTGGTCGAATCGCGGGCGCTGGGGCGGCGGATGGAGCGGAGGCTGGGGAGGCGGCTTGCGCGGAGGCGGCCTCGGCGGCGGCTGGAGTGGCGTCGGCGGCACGTTCGGCGGAGGCGGCGCTTCGGGGCGCTGGTAAGCGAGTGTCGTTCAAGCGCGCATTTCGGCATTTGTTCTCGACGGCACGCGCTTTGCGGCGCGCATTCGATGCAGCGGGCTTGCAGGCGATCGAGCAGGCGATTGCCGCAAGCGAGGCCAAGCATGGAGGGGAAATTCGCGTCGCCATCGAAGCGAACTTGAGCCCCTACGAGCTCTTGTGCGGAGTGACGCCGCGCGAGCAGGCAGTGCGTGCGTTCGCGGAGTTGGGTGTGTGGGATACGCAGGCGAACAACGGCGTGCTCATCTATGTGCTGTGGGCCGACCACGATGTCGAGATCGTGGCGGATCGCGGCTTCAATGACCGCGTGGCGCCCGAGGAATGGGAGCAGGTTTGTCGTGAAATGGAGCGGTTGTTCGCTGCGGGCGAAGCGGTTGGCGCGCTGATCGCGGGAATCGCGGCCGTCGGTGAGCTGATCGCCCGCCACTATCCGGCTAAAGACGGAAGCGAATTGTCCAACCGGCCCGTCTTGTTGTGAAGCTCGCCGCTCGGATTGTCTCTACTATGCAACGCATTTTCGAATGATCGCGCCACCGATACCGCTTGCTGTCCGATCGGGTAATAATGCCCGCATGACCATGATTCCTCGCATCAGCCGTCTTGGCTTCCTCGTACTCGCCGTTTCGCTGGCCGGTTGTCAATTGCTCCAGCCGCAAACGCCCGAACCGGAAGCACCGCCGGCGCCGCCACCGATCGAAGCCCCGCTCGCGACGCACGAATTCGAATTCGACCCAGAACACGATCAGGTCGTCGGCACGCTGCAAGTGACGCACGTGCAGGGCGAGGACACGCTTTCCGATATCGCGCGCCGTTTCAATCTTGGCTACGAAGAGATCGTGCGCGCGAATCCCGGCGTCGATCCCTGGCTGCCCGGAGTGGGTCGCGAGATCGTGTTGCCGACGCAGTTCGTGCTGCCGGATGCACCGCGCGAAGGCCTCGTGATCAACCTCGCTCAGCTCAGGATGTTTTACTTCCCGGAAGCGAAGGAAGGCGAGCCGCACAAGGTGATCACGCATCCGATCGGTATCGGAAAGGTCGGCTGGTCGACGCCGCAAGGAACGACGAAGGTGGTCGCCAAGGCGAAGAATCCGACTTGGTTTCCACCGGCATCGGTCCGCAAGGAGCACGCCGAGGCCGGCGATCCGTTGCCGTCGAGAGTGCCGCCCGGTCCCGACAATCCCCTCGGCGCGCACATGCTGAAGCTCGGCTGGCCGAGCTACCTCATCCACGGCACGAATAAGCCCTACGGCGTCGGGTTGCGCTCGAGTCACGGTTGCGTTCGGTTCTACCCCGAAGACATTGCGCTGCTGTACGACATGATCCCGATCGGCACGAAGGTGACCGTCGTCAATCAGCCGTTCTTGTTCGGCTGGCAGAACGGCACACTCTATGTGCAGGCATTTCCCGTGCTCGAAGACGACGAGCGCGATCATTCGGATGCCGCGGAAACGCTTCTGAATGCCGCGATCTCGGACGAGATGTGGCAGCAAGTCAAAGCGCACGGCGCCGTCGTCGATTTGGAGCTCGTCAATCGACTCGTCGCCGAACCGCGCGGCATTGCAGTACCCGTCTCGGAACCCGGCGTCACGCTGGATGCTCACATCCTCGCCGCGCGCCATGTGGAGAACGCGCTGCCTGATGGCGCAACCTGGAACGGGAGCGATGAGACGTTCTTCACCGCGGAAGAGTTCGAGGCGGCGCGCGAGGGCACGCCGTTGCCGAAGAAGAAGTCACCTGCAAAGGACTCGCAAAAGGCAATCGCGACAGCGACAGGCGGCGCGAAGGCGGGCGGAGCGCTTTAAGAAGGCTGTAGGCTGTAGCCAGAAGCGCTTCCGCGCTTTCCGCGGACACCTCTCCCCTTGCGGGAGAGGTCGCCAGCGAAGCGGCGGGTGAGGGGCCGATTCACCAGAACGAAGAGAAGACGCCGCGCTCCACTGGATAACGATTCTAATAAGG
>JBDZVE010000016.1:6930-9546 GCA_040255535.1 Lysobacterales bacterium
GAGGTGCGGCACATGCGTTGGGCAGGGCGGCGGGCAAGCTCGAATGTGGAAGACCGACGCGGGATGCGCTACAAGGGCGTCGGCGGGATTGGCATCGGCACGCTCGTGCTCGCGCTGATTGCGATCTACTTCGGCCAAGATCCATCGATCGTGCTGCAAGGCGTTCAGCCGTCCGGCCAGCAGTCCGAACAAGTTCCTTACGAAGAAACGGCGGAAGAAGCGCAGCTTCGCGAGCTTGCCTCGGTCGTGCTCGCCGATACCGAAGATACTTGGCACGCAATCTTCGCGAATGCAGGCGGGACGTATCGCGAGCCGACGCTCGTCCTATTCTCGGGCGCGGTCGAGTCTGCCTGCGGTTTCGCGCAGGCAGCCGTAGGTCCGTTCTACTGTCCGGCGGATCAGCGCGTTTACCTCGATCTCTCTTTCTATCGCGACCTGCAAACGCGCTTCGGCGCGCCCGGCGATGCAGCGCAGGCGTACGTCATCGCGCACGAGGTCGGCCATCACGTGCAAACGCTGCTCGGCATCTCCGAGCGCAACATGGCGGCGCGTCAACGCGCGAGCGAAGCCGAGGCGAACGCGCTCTCGGTTCGACAAGAGCTGCAAGCAGATTGTTTTGCAGGTGTTTGGGCGCACCACGCGGATCGCTCGCGTCAACTCCTCGAGGCGGGCGATCTCGACGAAGCGCTGAATGCGGCGAGCGCCGTCGGCGACGATCGGCTGCAACAGAGCTCGCGCGGCTACGTCGCACCGGAATCGTTCACGCACGGCTCGTCGGAGCAACGCATGCGCTGGTTCAAGCGTGGCTTCGACAGCGGTGATGTAAACCAATGCGACACTTTCGGCGCGCGCGAGGTGTAGTGCGCGATGTGCAACGTGTAACCTCAGAGCGCGCGCTTCCTCTCGAACACTTTAGACCTGACACTCCACACGTCATCTGCTACCTTACGTTTCAGAACGATGAAGGGGAGGTAAGGTGCCGGAGCGTCCGCTCGACGGTATCCAACTTGCTGAATCGCCGGACGCGGAACAGCCGATTGCGCGCGCGAGCGCGCAATCTACGGCATTCATCGGCCGCGCGTTGCGCGGACCGGTCAATCGGCCGGTGACGGTCCACAGCTTCGCGGACTACCAGCAGATCTTCGGCGGCTTGTGGCAGCCGAGCCCGCTTTCCTACGCAGTCGAGCATTTCTTCGAGCAAGGCGGCCGGCGCGCGATCATCGTTCGCGTCGTCAATGGTGCTGCGCCTGCTTCGCTCACGCTTCGTTGTGCGCACGAGACGCTCACGCTGGAAGCGGTCGCGCCCGGAACGCGCGAGTTTCTGCGCGCATCCGTCGACTACGACAACATCCCCGCGGACGACGAGGATCGTTTCAATCTCGTCGTTCAACGCGTGCGCTCTCCCGGCTCGGAGCGCATCGAAGAGCAGGAGACGTTTCGAGGCGTATCCGTCGATCCGGAGTCTCCGCGCTACGTCGCGCAGGTCTTGCTCGAATCGGCGCTCGTTCGCGTCAAGGGTGCCGTGCCGCAGCAGCGCCCGGACCGTACTTTGATGCCGGGCACGAACCTGCCGATCGGATACGTGAACTCCAATCCGGACGGCAACGATGGCCATCCGCTCAGCGACTATGACGTGATCGGCTCGGCTGCGCGCGGCACAGGTCTGTTCGCGCTCCAAAGCGTTGACGATCTCGCCTTCGTTTACATTCCACCGTTGTCGCGGGCGCACGATGTCGGGGTGAGCACGCTGCTCGTCGCCGCGAAGTTCTGTCGCGAGCGGCGTGCGATGCTCATCGTCGATCCGCCGGCGACATGGGAGACGCCCGCGCATGCAGTGGAAGCGCTGCGCGGTCTCGATTTCCGGTGCGAGAACGCGGTCATGTTCTATCCGCGAATCGTCGCGATGGACCGGCTCCGTGCTCGCCTGGAGACCTTCGCGAATGGAGGCGCTGTCGCCGGGTTGCTTTCGAGAGCGGGCGATGCGGTTTCCTCGGCCGTGGCGATCCGCGAACCAGAGCCCTTGTTGCGCGGCGGCGTGCGGTTGGCGGTCGAGGTCAAAAGCGCGGATCTATGGAAGCTTGCCGCGCACGGAGCGAACGTACTGCAAACGGTGCGCAGTCCGGATCCTCGCCGGCCGACTTTGCGCACGCTCGCGTGCGGCGCGAGCGCTTCGGCTGACGGCTCGTATTTGTCGCAGCAGCGCTTTGCGCTGTTCGTCGTCGATGCCATCGCGCGCGGTACGAAGTGGTCGATCGTAGCGCCGCGCACGCCGGCATCGTGGGAAAAGTTGCGGCGTCAGATTCGCACGTTCTTCACGGAGCTGCGCGGCGCGGGTGCGTTTTCGGCGGCCTCGGAGCGGCAAGCCTTCACTGTCGTCTGCGACGAGCGCATCAACGATCAAGCGCACATCGGCACGACGCGGATTCTGATTCAGTTCGCCTCGCTTCACGGCGGCGGCTATCACACGTACATGATCCAACATTCGACGAAGGGCACCGAAGTCCGTCCGGTGACCGTGAATCGCTACGAAACGTCGCTCGTCGTCCTCGATGATCTCGAGCGAGAGATCACGATCCGCTTAGACCGCCAGGATCAGCTCGAGCGCATGATGGCGGG
>JBDZVE010000016.1:9646-28061 GCA_040255535.1 Lysobacterales bacterium
GCCGCTGCCACAGCACTTCCGTGCCTTGTTCGTGGCGGACGAGGACGCGCGCGAGGACGAAGAGGAGGTCGGAGAGGCGATTCAAGTAGCGCGTGAGCTCGGGCGCGACCGGCTCCGATTGCGCGAGTGCCCAGGTTCGGCGTTCCGCGCGGCGCGTGATCGCGCGCGCGAGATGACACGCAGACGTAGCCGCACCGCCGCTCGGCAGAATGAACTCCTTGAGCGGCGGCAGCGGTTCGTTGAAGCGGTCAAGATCCTGCTCCAGCCGAGCGATGTGTGCATCCGTAATCGAGCGCAGGCCAGGCACCGATAGCTCGCCACCCAGATCGAACAGCTCATGCTGGATGCGCGTGAGCAGCGATTGGATTTCTTGCACCGTCGTCGCTGCGATCACCATCCCGAGCGCGCTGTTCGCTTCGTCGACCGCGCCATAGGCTTCGATTCGCGCATGCGTCTTGTGGACACGCGTCCCATCGCCGAGGCCCGTTGTTCCATCGTCGCCGGTGCGCGTATAGATCTTGCTGAGTCTGTGGCCCATTGTCGATGGAGTGTAGGGTGTGATGTGTAATGTGTAACGTGAAGAAGGCGCGATCGATCGCGCCTCTGACCTTACACTTCACACCTTACACTTTACACCTCACGCGCGGTCAGCGCGCCTGATAACGCAGTGCGACGAAGAACGTGCGATCGTCCTGGTTGTAGAGCCGCACGGTGCGATAGTCGCGATCCAAGGCGTTGCCGATCTTGCCCTGCAAGCTCCATGCATTGCCGATCTCGTAGTCGAGCACGAGATCCACGATCGCATAGCTTCCGAGACGATTCGTGTTCGCGACATCATCGTAGCGCGAGCCTTCCGCAGTGACTCGGACGCGCGCATCGAGCGGGCCGAAGGCGCGGCCAAGCTCGAAGTGCCCGGACTGACGCGGGCGCCGCGGAAGCAGATTATCGAAATCCGGGCCATGCGTGCGATTGCGCGGATCCAAGCCGGAGTAGCCGACGCTGAGCGTCCACGGGCCAAGCACCGCATCGAGGTCCGCCTCGATGCCCCGAATGCGCGCGCTGTTGAGATTGTTCGGGGCGAAGATACTCGCGTCATAGACGATCAGGTCATCGACTTCGCGCTCATACGCGGTGAACGCGAGGCTTACGGGAGCGTTCGTCCAGCGAAGGCCGACCTCATAGCTCGTTGAGCTCTCGGGATCGAGATCGGGATTGCTGAAGCCCGGAAAGTAAAGATCGTTGAACGTCGGCGCTCCAAACGCGGTGCCCCATGCGGCGCTCACGGACCAACGGTCGTTCAGCATCCATTTCCAACCGAGGCTGCCGGTCTCATAGCTGCCGAACTGCTCGTTATCGTCATAGCGCGCGGAGGCGAGGAGGCGATGTGCGCCGAGGACGGTTTGGTATTGCGCGAAGGTGCCTATGTTGTCGCGCGAGCGCGCATCGTACTCGGTCGTCCCGTCGATCCGATCGTCGACGTAGTCCACGCCGATCGTCAGCGACTGCGCCGCCGAGAGGCTCACATCCGACTGCACGGATACGTTGCGGCGCTCGGTTTCGAAGCGCGAGACAACCAGCTCATCACCCGCCGCAGGATCGTCGAGAATGTTGTCTTGATCGTCTTCGCTCTGGCCGGCGAGCACGGCAATGCTCCAGCCCTCAATCGGCTTCACTCGACCGCGCAGCGTGACGACGCGTTCGACGAAATCGGTTTCGTTCGCGAACGTGCCGTCGTACTCCGTCGTGCCTGAAGCATAGAGCGCAGTCGCCTCGATCTCGGCGCGATCCCAGCGACGTCCGGCGCGGAACGTGCCGGACGTGTTCTCGTACCCGTCGCGATCAGGCTCGTCCGTGAAGCAGCCGCCGCCTGACGGTGAGCCCGCGCACGAGTTATAGCCTTCGCTCGCGATGTGGTTGCCGGCGACGCTGAGCCAGGCATTTTCGGAGGATGTGCCGAAGCTCGCGCTCGCCGTGGAGGTTCGGTTCGAGCCCGCGCCGACATTGAAAGACAGGCCTGCGCTTCGCTTCGTAAAGATCTGGATGACGCCGCCGATCGCATCCGAGCCGTACAAACTCGAGCGCGGACCGCGAATGATTTCGATGCGCTCGATCTGGTCGACGGGAATGTATTCGAACGGCGTCGTTCCGCTGGTTGCGGAGCCGACGCGGACACCGTCGACGAGCACGAGCACTTGTTCGGCGTCAGCGCCCCGCAAGAACACGTTCGATAACTTGCCGAGACCCCCGGCGTTCGTCACGGTCAGGCCGGTCTCGCCCCGCAAAAGATCTTGAACGGAATGACTGCCGCGCTGCTCGATATCGCGGCGCGTGATGACGGACACCGCGCCGATCACGTCACGAACCGGCTGCTCGATGCGCGTCGCGGTCACGACGACCGCCTCGTTGAAGTCTTCGTTCGCGAAGGCTTGGGTGGAAAGAAGCGCAATGGAAGCGGCAGCAAGCGCTGCGCTCTGACGATGAAATTGCATGATCACACTCCCCATGCTCGCCCGCATGGCTGTCGTTGTTGGACAGCAGGCGGCAGGGGAGTACGCGCTTCGGGCGCACGCTCATCGCCCGCCGCGATGCTGGTACGTCCGTAAGGCCGGTCTCCGGGCTCTCGAGTGAACCTTGAGGGTTCGTCCGTATCGCCTTCCCGCGCCGTTTGGCGCAGTGGCTCGAGATGTACTCTCGCGATACGGATTGGACTCGAATACCGTTGCGGGGGCAGCGCCGGAATGGTCGCGCAAGACGACGAACCGGCTTCCCGTTTATCGCACGAAACGTGCGATCACCTTGCGGTGGCGGCAAGATAGGGAAGCGGCACGGGCGCGTCAAGCGATGCGCGATGTTTCATTGCGCGTGGCGCAGCGCCAGCCGTCCGGGCCGGCTCGAACGCTTCCTTCCCCGAGCGCTTGCAGCGGCGTCTGGCGGCTGCCAAAGTGCTCCGTCACTCACTTTGTTTTTCGGATTCGCAGATGTCGCACTCGCCTTTCCTGTCCGCCGCCCTCGAGGCCGCGGGCGCCGCCGCCGAAGTCATCCGCCGTTATTACCAGCAGAACGCCGCGGTCACGATCAAAGCAGACAAGTCGCCCGTGACGCAGGCGGACGTGGAAAGCGAGCAGGTGATTCGCGGCATCCTCTCGCAGCGGTTTCCGAGCCACGGCTTCTACGGGGAGGAGACAGGCCAGAGCTCGATCGATGCCGAATATCTTTGGCTCGTCGATCCGATCGACGGTACGAAAGCGTTCGTGCGCGAGTATCCATTCTTCTCGACGCAGATCGCGCTCATGCACCGAGGGCGCCTGATCGTCGGCGTGTCCTCTGCGCCGGTGTACGGCGAGCTCGCTTATGCGCAACTTGCGCATTCCGTCTCTGGCTACGGCCTACAGCCTACAGCCTACAGCCTGGCCGCAGGCCTCAACGACCGCGCGATCCGAGTCAGCGACATCGACGCGATCGAGAACTGTGCGATCTCCGCGGGCAATTTGAAGACGCTGGCACGCGGAGCTCGCTGGAATGCGTACGGGAAGCTCGTTTCGAGCGCGAGCCGCATTCGCGGCTATGGCGATTTCCTGCACTACCATCTTCTGGCATCAGGCAAGATCGATGTGGTGATCGAATCTGACGTGAATATCCTCGATATCGCGGCGCTCGCGGTCATCGTCGAAGCTGCCGGCGGGAAGTTTACGGATCTCGAAGGCGAGCCGGTCGGCCTCGAAACGACGACCGTCTTGGCTACCAATGGGAAGTTGCACGACAAGGTGCTGAGCACGCTCGCGCAGTCTTAGTCTCTGACGTGCACCGCGCACACTGCGCTGCACGGCGATCAGGCATTTTTGACTCTCGCAGAGGGGCAGAGGCGCAGAGGTAAGAAGGGGCTAGCGATCTTTTTGGATTTCTGCGTGTCCGTGTCTCTGCAAGAAATCTTTTTCTCTTCGCCGCGCCGCCGCGCCGCCGCGAGAGTATCTGGCTACCCCATCACGAAGGTTCTGCCGCCGTCCCAACCGACCTCTCGTACCGGTAGCCCATACAGTCTCTCCATCGACGCGGGTGTGAGTGCTTCGCCTGTTTTCCCGTAGACCCACCCGCCATCTCCAAACAACAGCAGCACCCGATCCGCAAAGCGCGCGGCGAGCGTCGCGTCGTGCAGGGTCATGACGATCGTGCGGCCGCTCGCGGCTTTGTCGCGCATCAGATGCAATAGATCGATCTGGTGATGGGGATCGAGATGATTGGTCGGCTCATCGAGCAAGTAGATATCGGGGTCTTGAGTGAGCAGCGCGGCCAGCGCCACGCGCCGGCGTTCGCCGCCGGACAATGTTGCGACGTCGCGCTCCTCGAGCGTCGCAAGTTGTACGCTGTTGAGCGCGGCGCGTGCGATCGCGCGGTCCTCGTCGCTTTCCCATTCCCAGAAGCCAAGGTGCGGGTGGCGCCCCACGAGCACGGTGTCGAGCACCGTGGATGGAAACGTGTCTTCCGTCGTTTGCGTGAGCAGCCCAAGCGCGCACGCACGCTCGCGCCGCGATCGTTCCATCAGCGGCACGTCATTCAGGCGGATTTCTCCCGCCTGCGGTGCTCGCAATCCGGCGAGCGTGTGAAGCGACAGCGTTTTACCGCTGCCGTTTCTGCCGAGGATTGCCGTTACTTGTGCGCGTTCGAACACGAGATTCAGCCGTTTGACCAGCATGCGTCCCGCAACCGCGACATCGACGTCCGTGCACGAGAGCAATGTCGCGCGTGCCGTCGCAGGCATTGCGGCAGCGGCGAGATTCATCGATCGACCCAGCCGATTTCGAATGCCGTCAGCTCACCGATGCGTACTCGACTGAGCGAGGGAGGAATTTCGGCGCGATCGGCCGTGATCGGAATACGTCCGCCCATCAACTCCGCATAGCGCTGCGGATGGAGCGGCTCGCGATCGGGTTCCGCATAACCGACGGGGTAGAGCGGCAAAGTCGTCGCTGGATCGTACTTGTCCACCGCGCCGAGGGTATGCAGCAGCTCGTGGGCCATCACGGTGTCGTTTGCACCCATCATCGTCCGATCCGCAAAGGCATGTACGATCCCAAACAATCCTTTCTGCAGACCGACGGAGTGAGGCAGCGTCTGCGAACGTGCGGGATCGTGAAAGAGCACGAATAACTTGATATCGGGCGGTACGCCCTGCGGATCCTCGGCCGTGCGCCATGCCCAGTAGCGCGCGCGTAGGCTCCACCAGGCAATGCGCAACATGCCGGGCGACTCGCCCACCTGGGGCGGGAGCTCGCGGATCTGCTGACCCAGCATGAATCGCACCGGCGTTTCGAGCTCGAGCCGATGGCGTCGCGCCTCCCTCTCGAAAAAAGCGTCGATCGAGCGAAAGTCATCGTCGGTCAGCTCACCGATGAAGCGCTCGGCCTGGACGGAACCGTCGCCGTTGATCGGATACACCGCAACTCGAAGGGGAATGTCCCAGTCCGTCGAATACACCCGATCGAAGTAGGTGTTCAACGCGACGAAGAGCAGTACGAGCAGCAGAATGAGAATGCGAACCTTGCGCCACATCCTTGAAGGCTACTGTGCAGGCGCGCCCCGTGGAAGGGGAGATTCGGTCTTCGTGCCATCCTCCCGCCGCGAGTCGCGCTCATCGTGCTAGGTCGTATCGACGGCGATGCTCGCAAGCTCGCCATCTTGCACGGTATAGCTGACCGTCATCGGTTGGCAGCAAACGCTGCAATCTTCGATGTAGCTCTGTTCCTCGATAGACAGATCCAGGAACAGGGTAATCGTCTCTCCGCAGTACGGACAGCTTACATCGGCGGTCGTTTCTAGCATGGTGCGATAGACAGAACGTGACGGGTCACAACCGATCGTTGACGGTCAGACGAAGTAGGCCGCGTTGCCGTCAACGCTCTAGGAACGCGCCTTTGATCCACTGCACCTCTCTGCGAAGCGCGGAGATCGCAACGACATCGAAGCGCGCGGGGTAGCGGCGCAGATCCTTCCGCGTCGCGAGCAGATGCCGTGCAGCGTTGATGAGCCTGCGTTGCTTCCGATACGTAACGGAAGCGGCCGCGCCCCCGAACTGTTCCGTCGACCGATAGCGGACCTCGATGAGCACGAGCGTCGATCCATCGAGCATGACGAGATCGATCTCTCCGGCCTTGCAGCGATAGTTCCGCTGCAATAGTTTCAAACCGGCTTGTCTCAGGTAGGCGAGCGCGGTGTCTTCCGCTTCGCTACCCGCTTCCATGCGGGACATGACTTCCTCCTTGAAATTCCGCGAGCGATTGCACTTTAGCGCGTCGCCGTGCTCGCGCGAAAGTTTTTGCGCCGTCAGCGCATCAGCTCGTCGCGGTGCATGGCGTCCGCCGCCTGGATCGCATCGAGCGGCGTGGCTTTCCCGTTCGACACGCGCGCCCAGTCGAGGTCACGATGAATCGTGCCGCTCTCATCGACGGACAAGAGGCCCGTCATACCCGGGATCGCGTGTTCGCGCCCGAATTGTCCAGCCTTGAGCAGGGGAATGAGCCGATAGGCGTCGAACCCGAAGGCATACAGCCTGCCCCGTCCCCGGGCGCGCAAAGGCCAGTATTCGCTGAGCGCGTTGCGCAACTGGGTCGACACCGCATCCGGCGAGATCACCCAGGGCATGTCCGGAAAGATGACCCCCTCGAGATCCGCATTCGCAGTCTCGTTCGGCTCGAATATATCGGACGTCGCGTACACGGGCAGATCTTCGGCGAGATGAAAACGAAGCGCCGGCCGCAGCGATCGTCCTTGCACGGGCTGCGCGCCCATGAAGACGAACTGCACATCGCCGCGCCGTCTCGGCTCGAACTCCAAGCGAGCGCCGAGGCGCGCATTGAGCGCGCGCGCACGCGCGCGGCTCTCATCGATGAGCAGCACCGAGCGGATCGGGTTCGAATAATCGCGCGCGGTCGGATCGTAAAATCGCAGAGCGGCGATCGTGCCGCCGAGGGTCTTGAGCTCGGTGTCGAAAGCGCGAAAAACCCGCTGGCCCCATTCATTGTTCGGCAGCAGTACGACCCCGCGCATGCGCCCGTCGGTCACGACGCGCTGTGCGACTTGTCGTGCTTCCTCTTCCGGGTCGAGCGCGAACTGAAACAGGAACGGCGGCGGAACTGCGCCATCCGGCAATTGATTGAGCGCGAGCGTCACGACGGAGGTTTCACCCGATGCACCGATCGCCGCGACTTCGTCCTTCGTCAGCGGGCCGACGACGAATTGCGCACCGTCGCTGATTGCCTGTCGGTAGGCTGTCAGTGCCCCGATATTCGCGGAATCATAGATATTCAAGAGCGGTCGCTCCCGCGCCTGCTGCTGCAGAAGGGCGGCGAGAAAGCCGTCTCGAACGGCGATGCCTGCAGCTTGGAGCCGGCCCGACAGCGGCAGAATCAACGCAACCTGGGACGGGTATTCGAGGCCGACGCCAAGGGTGGGTAGCAGCTCTTCGTTCAAGAGCGAATTCGCCGGGTGGTGCGGATATTTCGCGCGCCACTCCGCCAGGTCCTCCCGAGCGGTAAACGGATTGCGAGCGGCGATGAGCGCCGCCTGACCGAGCTCGAGCCAGCCGGCGAGCTGCGTGCTCGCGCCGGGCGGCACGGAAAAGTCGGCGTTGCCTGCGGCGCTTTTCTGCAGGCCTTCCCAGATCAGTTGCCGGTTTTCGCGAATCTCCTGTTGTGTTCGCAACGCAGCTTCTCGATCGAGCGCCGTCGTGATGCCGCCGGCAGGACGATTGAGCGCGAAGAGCGCGCGGGCGCGCAGTGCAAGGATGTCCGCCAGCTCGTCGCGAGGCAGCGGCTGCGGAATGCGGTCGAGCTCTTCGAGCGCAGCACTGGGACGATTCGACAGCAAGGCAATTTCGGCCGCCACTTGCGCACGCAGTGTGAAGTCGGCGGTCGGCAGTGTCCGATCCACTTGCTTGAGAAGCGCGCTTGCGCGTTCGATATCGTGCGCGCGTACGTGCTCTCGTGCGGCACGCAACAGCAGCCGATTGCGCAGCTCGTTCGGCGCTCCCGCGGCGAGACGCTCGTAGAGCGCCGCGGCTTGCGCCGACTTGCCTTCGCGTGAGAGTCGCTCGGCGCGCGCCATTTGAGCGCTCGCGCTCGCGCCCTCCTGAGTCACGGGGGTCGTCGGACACCCGCTCAGGAATAGGCAGGCAATGAGCGCGGGCAGCCAAAAGCGCGTGGAAATCGACCGTGGGGGCATGCGAAGGCTCCGAGCTGTAGACTGCAAAGATATGCGCACAGTTTACCGTTTGCAGTCAGGTCGCGGGGCATGAGCGCGACGTCGGGCACGCTTTACGTGGTCGCGACCCCGATCGGCAACCTCGGGGATTTCACGCCTCGCGCTCGAGAGATTCTCGGCGAGGTCAGCGTGATCGCTGCCGAGGATACGCGTCATACCGGCCAGCTGCTCAAGGAGTTCGGGATTCACACGACGCTCGTTTCATTGCACGAGCACAACGAGGCGCGCCGCTCAGAGGCGCTCATCGAGCGTCTCTTGAGCGGTGATTCCATCGCGCTCGTGTCCGATGCGGGCACACCGCTCATCAGCGATCCCGGGTTCGACTTGGTTGTCGCTGCGCGTGCGCGCGGCATTCGCGTGACGCCGATTCCGGGCCCGAGCGCTGCAATCGCCGCGCTCTCAGTGGCCGGCTTGCCCACCGACCGCTTCGCATTCGAAGGCTTTCTACCTGCAAAAGCGAGTGCGCGCCGTGCGCAGCTCGAAGCGCTGCGCGCCGAGCGCCGCACGCTAATCTTTTACGAGGGACCGCATCGAATCAAAGAAGTTCTGGGCGACATGCTCGAAGTCTTCGGACCCGAGCGGCGCGCGGTCGTGTGCAGAGAGCTCACGAAGCGCTTCGAGACGACATACGGCGGCACGCTCGAAGAGCTCGTCATCATGAGCACGAACGATCCCGATATGTCGCGCGGCGAGATCGTGATCGTCGTGAGCGGCAACGCGGAAGCGCAGGCAGCCGGACATGCACTGCACGTCGAGCAGTTGCTTCAAGCATTGCTCGAGGAGCTCACACCCTCGCAGGCCGCGAGAATTGCCGCGAAGCTGACCGGCGAAAAGCGCAGCGAGCTGTACGACAGAGCGATGGCGATCAAGCGCTGAGGTCAGGCGACAGGCGACAGACCACAGGCTACAGCCAGAGCGCGGCTGACGCCGCGCCCGGTTACAGCCAGAGTAAGAGGCTGCACGCAGAGTAGCGGCTCCTTCTGGCTGTAGTCTGTAGCCTGTTACCTGTGGACAGCGCGGCGCTGAGGTGCCGCGCTCGAAAAAAGAGAGTCAGCCGATAAGCCGGGTTCTGTCGTGGGCAATCATTCATCTGGGGCGCGCGTCACCGCGCGCCTCTAGCGACCTACCCGGGAGCACGTGCGGGCCGCACGCGCGAGCCAGACCCGAAGATCCGCCCGCTTGCTCCCCTATTTGGCCTTGCTCCAGGTGGGGTTTGCCGTGCCGCCGAATGTTGCCACCGGCGCGGTGCGCTCTTACCGCACCCTTTCACCCTTACCGGCACTGCCTTTGGGGCAGCGCTTAGGCGGTTTGCTTTCTGTTGCACTTTCCGTGGGCTCACGCCCCCCAGGCGTTACCTGGCACCTTGCCCTTGGAGCCCGGACTTTCCTCCACGCGTAACGCGCAGCGACTGCCTGGCTGACTCGGACGGGATGGTGGGGCCGAACGGACGCCGAGACAAGCGCCGTCAGCAAAATCCGGCTGCCTGTAATGTTAATAAATTCTTCACGACAAGGCAGCAAATGCCTTGAGTTGTAGGACTCGTCTCACAATTTTTTGATCGTACGCGCCCGCGCTCTGCCAGCGGATTGCCACTTGGATGCCGGAATCCGCGACGACACTTGCGCAGGTGACGCGCGGCGGCTCGCAACCTGGCGCGGAAGGTGGGCGCATGAGCACTGCAGCGCGTCCTAAGTATCACCTCAACAAGGTTTCCTAAGCCTCTGATTTTGTGAATTGCACGTGGCCCAGCATATCGGTCGAGTCTACGGTAAGCCCCTAAGTACCTGTCGCCAAAAGGGAAATTCCTCAAATTTTTTTGACTGCGCCTATATGCGTCCATATAGTGCGGCGAGGTGGGAAAAAGTGGGAGCGAATGGGGAAGAGGGGCAGAACTGAGCACCCTTCACCCGGTTCTGGATTCGGCATGTTCCGCGGTGCAAACAAGGTAACCCTCGATGCGAAAGGCCGGCTCGCGATGCCGACGCGCTATCGCGAGCGCATCATCGAGCGTTCGAATGGACGCCTCATTGCAACCGTGGATCGCGCAGATCGTTGCTTGCTCATCTATCCGCTTCCTGAGTGGGAAGAGATCGAGCTCAAGCTGCGCCGCCTGCCTACCCTCAATCCCGTGGCGCGCCGCCTGCAGCGCTTGATGATCGGCCATGCAACCGATCTCGAGCTCGATGGCAGCGGCCGCATCTTGATTCCGCCGAGTTTGCGCGAGTACGCCAGCCTGTCTCGCGCCGCGATGTTGATCGGCCAAGGCAATCGTTTCGAGCTCTGGGACGAAGCCTCGTGGAACGAGAACCGCGAGCTGTGGCTGAAGGCCGATGAATCGGCGGAAGAGCTTCCGCCGGAGCTCGAATCGTTGTCGTTGTGAGTGAGCCGAGTGCAAGCATCCGATGTATCCCCGGGAATCCTGCCGACCTGCGTGTCCTCGCGAGATTCGCGGCATCGACCGCGCGCATCCGTTCGGCTCGAAGCATCGATGAAACGATAGGTGCGCCGATGTTTCAGCACGTGCCCGTGCTTCTCGATGAAGTGCTGGGTGCGCTGAACGTTCGCACGGGCGGCCGGTATGTGGATGCGACGTTCGGTCGTGGCGGTCACACCGCCGCGATCTTGGAGCGAATCGGCAAGGAGGGCAGGGTCATTGCAATCGACCGCGATCCGACGGCCGTGGCGGCCGGGCGCGAGCGATTCGCAAGAGAAAATCGATTGACGTTGGTGGAGAGTCCGTTTTCTCGCTTGAGCGAGATCGTCGGCGAGTGCGGACTGCTCGGGGGAATTGACGGCGTGTTGCTCGATCTCGGTGTGTCCTCTCCGCAGCTCGACGACGCCGCGCGCGGCTTCAGCTTCGCGCAGGACGGTCCGCTCGATATGCGCATGGACTTCAACTCCGGCACGGACGCGGCGCAGCTCGTTGCGCGCGCGCCGGAGCGGGAGCTCGCGCGCATCATTCGCGAGTACGGCGAGGAGCGCTTCGCGAAGCGTATCGCGCGCGCGATCGTCGCCGCGCGCGCGCGCGCGCCGATCTCGACGACCGGCCAGCTCGCAGACATCGTCTCCGCCGCGGTTCCCTCTCGCGAGCCAGGCAAGCATCCCGCGACGCGCACCTTTCAAGCGCTGCGCATTCACGTCAACGACGAGCTCTCGCAGATCGAAGCCGCGCTCGCGGGCACGCTCGATGTGCTCGCGCCGGGTGGCCGACTCTGCGCGATCGCCTTTCATTCGCTCGAGGACGGCATCGTCAAACGCTTCATTCAGAAGCACTCGCAGGACGATCCGGTGTACGCGGGCCTGCCCGAGATTCCGGTGCACGCGCGCGCGAAGCTCGCGCGCATCGGCAAAGCGATCCATCCGTCGGCGGACGAAGTGGCGCGCAATCCGCGTGCGCGCAGCGCGATCATGCGTGTCGCCGAGAGGGTGGCCGCATGAGCATCGCGATGAAAGTGACGATGGTGGCGGCTTGGGCGGCGTTGTTCGCCTCGGCGCTTGCGGTCGTCTGGTCTCGCCATGAGACGCGGCGGTTGTTCGTCGAGCTGCAGGCGCTGAACACCGAGCGCGATGCGCTCGATATCGAATGGGGCCGGCTCAAGCTCGAGCAGAGCGCGTGGGGCACGCATGGGCGCGTCGAGCAGACCGCGCGCGTGAACCTGCACATGGTGATCCCGCGGCCGAACGAAGTGCGGATCGTAGCGCCATGATCAGAACCGAGCACCGCGCCTTCTCCCAAGAGCAATTCCGGGGCCGCCTGCGCTTCGTGCTCGTGCTGCTCGTCCTGACCGCGATCGGGCTGCTCGCGCGCGCCGTGCAGCTGCAGTTCTTCGATCAGGATTTTCTCGAGCAGCAGGGCGATGCGCGCTATACCCGCATCGCGAAGATCTCGGCGATGCGCGGCAGCATCTACGATCGCAACGGCGAGGCGCTCGCTGCGAGCACGCCGGTCGATACGGTCTGGGCCTGCCCGCCCGAGCTCATTCGCGCATCCGATCAGTTCAAGCGGCTCGCCGAAGCGTTGAACCGCGACAAGAAATGGCTCGAGCAGCTCGTCACGAGCAATCTCGATCGCGAGTTCATCTATCTCGTGCGGCACATGCGGCCGAGCGATGCCCAGCAGGTGGCGGATCTCAAGATTCCCGGTGTCTATTTGCTGCGCGAGTACCAGCGCTTCTATCCCGCCGGAGAAGTCACGGGACATCTGCTCGGATTCACGAAGAAGTACGACGACATCGGTCAGGAAGGACTCGAGCTCGCGTATGACCGCTGGCTCGGAGCCGAGCCGGGCGCGAAGCGCGTGATCCAAGACCGCTACGGCAGAACGGTCGAAGACATCGAAAGCATTCGCGCGCCGCGTCCGGGCGCCGATCTTTATACGAGTATCGACCTTCGTATTCAGTATCTGGCGTATCGCGAGCTCAAGGCTGCCGTTCAGGAGCACAACGCGAAGTCGGGCTCTGTCGTCGTGCTCGACGTCGATACGGGCGAAGTGCTCGCGATGGTGAATCAGCCCGCGTACAACCCGAACGATCGGGATCAAGTCTCGCCCGCGCGTTATCGCAATCGCGCGGCGACCGATATCTTCGAGCCCGGCTCGAGCATGAAGCCGTTCGTTGCCGCGGCGGCACTGGCCTCGGGGCGCTATCACGCAGACACGATCATCGACACATCGCCCGGCTTCGTGAAAGTCGGCGTGAGCACGTTCCGCGACAAACACAACCTTGGTGCGGTTCCGCTCACGACGATCATCGCGAAATCGAGCAACGTCGGCATGACGAAGCTGGCGCTGTCGTTGCAGCCCGAGTCGATTTGGGAAACGTTGCGGGGCTTCGGCTTCGGGCAGGTCACCGGCAGCGGCTTTCCCGGCGAGTCTGCGGGCCTGCTCAACCACTACTCTCATTGGCGGCATATCGGCACCGCCTCCATCTCTTTTGGCTATGGCATATCGGTCACCTCGCTGCAGCTTGCGCATGCCTACGCGATCCTGGGGGCGGGCGGTATTCGTCGCCCAGTATCGTTGCGCCGCGTAGACGAGCCTGTCGTCGGGGAGCGTGTCCTCGATGCGCACGTCGCGGCCGAGATGCTGCGCATGATGGAAAGCGTCGTCTCCGAGGAGGGCACCGGCAATCGCGCGGCGCTGCTCGGCTATCGCGTCGCGGGTAAGACGGGTACATCGTTGAAGGCGGAGAACGGCGGCTATTCCGCTCATAAATATATGGCCGTGTTTGGCGGCGTCGTGCCCGCGAGTCGGCCGAAGCTCGCGGCGGTCGTCGTCATCGACGAGCCGAGCGGCAGCCAGCACTACGGCGGCCAGGTCTCGGCACCGGTGTTCGCGAACGTCATGGCAGGCGCGCTGCGCTTGTTGGGCGTGCCGCCCGATGGGCTCGAGCAGCTTCCCGAAACGACACTCGTGCAGGCGCGTCGAGAGCCATGATCGGTGCCGCACACATGAACGTTCGAATGTCATCCGCCCGCGCAAAGAACCTGCCGGCGCTGCTGCATGGGATTGCAGCGGAAGGCGTGCCCAGCGCGTTCGTTGCGGATCTGAGCATAGACAGCCGCGGTGTGCAGCCAGGCGGTGCGTTCGTCGCATTGTCCGGGACACGCACGCACGGACTTGCCTATCTCGATCAAGCGCTGAGCAGAGGCGCGGTCGCCGTCCTATGGGAGCCGACGAGCGCGGTCGATGCGCCGACGTTGCCGACGGGGGTCACCGGTGTGCGCGTGCCGAATCTCGCGCGTCAGCTCGGCACGATTGCCGACCGCTTTTTCGATGCGCCTTCGAGCGAGATGCGCGTGGCCGCGGTGACCGGCACGAACGGCAAGACGACGACGGCCTATATGCTTGCCGAGGCGCTCGAGAAGCTCGGCATCGGCTCCGCCTATACCGGAACGCTGGGATTCGGTCGTGTGGGTGCCGTGCACGCTCGCTCGCATACGACGCCCGATTGCATCACGGTTCATCGGGAGCTCGCCGAACTGCGCGACAGCGGTGTGCGTTCCGTCGGGATGGAAGTGACCTCCCATGCGCTCGTTCAGCACCGTGTAGCCGGAGTGCGCTTCGATGCCGCGATCTTCACGAATCTGACCCGCGATCACCTCGATTATCACGGTACCCTCGAAGCGTACGGCGAGGCGAAGGCACGGCTGTTCGATTGGCCGACGCTCAAGCATGCGATCGTGAATCTGGATGATCCGTTCGGCATGACACTCGCGCAGCGTGTGCGCGGAACGGCGTTGACCGTGTACGGCCGCGAATCGCTTGAGGCGCTCACGAAAACCTCGAGCGAGGCCAACTACGTCTATGCGACACGCATCGCCGCCGAGCCGGTTGGACTCAGTATCGAGATCGACAGCAGTTGGGGGCGCGGACGTTTGCACTCGCGGCTGATCGGCGCATTCAACGTCGATAACCTGCTTGCCATTCTCGCAACGCTCCTCGGCCTCGAGATCCCCCTGCGCGATGCGCTGCAAGCGCTCGAGCAATGCACGGCGCCTCCGGGACGCATGGAGATGCTGATTGCGCCCGGCAAGCCGCTCGTCGTCGTCGATTACGCCCATACGCCGGACGCGCTCGATAAAGCGCTGCGTGCCGTGCGCGCACACTGCGCCGGCAAGCTCCATTGCGTGTTCGGTTGCGGAGGCGAGCGCGACTCGGGCAAGCGCGCGATCATGGGTTCGATCGCCGAAGCGCGTGCCGACGCCGTCGTCGTTACCGATGACAATCCGCGCGGCGAAGACGGCGATGCCATCATCGCCGCGATCCTCGCAGGCATGCACGAGCCCACGAAGGCCCACGTGCAGCGCGATCGAGCCGCGGCGATCGAGCTCGCGATCAGGCAAGCCGCCCCTGGCGATGCAGTGCTGATTGCCGGGAAGGGCCACGAGGACTATCAGATCGTCGGCTCGCTGCGCCGTCACTTCAGCGACCGCGAAGTGGCGCTGGCCGCGCTCGGGAGAACGTCATGATTGCGTGGCGTTTGCGCGAGCTTGCGAACTGTGCGGCCGGCGAGCTCGTCGGCGAGGATCGCGCATTCGACAGCGTCTCGACCGATTCTCGTACGCTGCGCCCGGGCGCGCTGTTCGTTGCGCTCAGCGGCGAGAACTTCGATGGCCACGATTTCGTTGCTGCGGCGGCGGAGCGAGGCGCTGTCGCCGTGCTCGTCGGCCGCACGCTGCCGATCGGCATTCCACAAGTGGTCGTGTCCGATCCGCTTGCCGCGCTGTCCGCATTCGCGCGCGAGTGGCGGCGTCAGTTCGCGATTCCGGTCATCGGCGTGACCGGCAGCAATGGGAAGACGACGACGAAGGAGCTGATCGCCTCGATCCTCACGCGTATCGGCCCCACGCTCGTGACCCAAGGCAACTTGAACAACCATATCGGCGTGCCGCTCACCTTGCTCGGCCTCACGCGCGAGCATCGGTTCGCGATCATCGAAATGGGTGCGAATCATCAGGGCGAGATTGCGCACTTGATGAGTCTCGCCGAGCCGACGATCGGCATCGTGACGAATGCCGGTGCCGCGCACTTGGAAGGGTTCGGCAGCTTGCAGGGCGTCGCGCTCGGGAAGGGCGAGATGTTTCGTGCGCTGCCGAGCGACGGCGTCGCGGTGATCAACGCAGACGATGCGTTCGCGTCCATGTGGCGCGACAACCGAGCGGCGGAAAAGCTGCTCACGTTCGGATTCGAGCAACAAGCGAGCTTCATGGCGCACAAGGTGAGCGCGAAGAGCGACACGGCCGGCTTCAGCATCGAGTTCGAGCTGGTCACGCCCGAAGGCGCACGTTCGGCCACGCTCGCGCTTGCGGGGCTTCATAATCTTCGCAATGCGCTTGGCGCCGCCGCGGCGGCGTATGCCGCCGGTGCGAGCGTCGACGATATCGTTGCCGGGCTCGCGGCGATGAGACCGGTCGCCGGTCGGCTCGAGCTCAAGCCCGCCATCAACGGCGCGTTTCTCGTCGACGATTCCTACAACGCGAACCCGAGCTCGCTCAAGGCGGGAGTCGATGCCTTGCGCGATTTCGGCGGCAAGCGTTGGCTCGTGCTCGGCGAGATGAAGGAGCTCGGCGCGAGCGCCGATGCGCTGCACGCGGAGGTCGGCCGCTACGCGCGCGAGGCGGGCATCGAACGCTTGCTCGCCGTCGGTGAGCGCTCGCGCTTCGCGGTCGAAGCGTTCGGACCGGGCGCCCAGTGGTTCGCAGACCTCGATGCGTTGATCGCGGACGCGCGCAGCTCGCTTCGCGCCGGCGTCGCTGTGCTCATCAAAGGCTCGCGTGCGAACAAATTGGAGCGTGTCGCCGCCGCGCTTGCGCCGGAGGCGAAGCAGTGAACGGCGCATGGCGGACAGCGGATAGTGAGCGAGCGCGCAGCGCGCGCTGCTTTTCTCTGGCTACAGCCTGCGGCCTACAGCCTACAGCCTAACAACAGTGCTCTACTACCTCACACAGCGCCTGACCGATGTCGAATCCGCCTTTCGCGTGTTCGGCTATTTGACGCTGCGCGCGATTCTCGCGGCGCTCACTGCGCTTTTGATTGCGCTCATCGTCGGCCCCTGGATGATTCGCGCCCTGTCGACGAATCAAATCGGACAGCGCGTGCGCGACGATGGACCGAAGACGCATTTGCCGAAAGCGGGCACGCCGACCATGGGCGGCGCGCTGATCCTCGTTGCAATGTGTTCGAGCACCTTGCTGTGGGCGGACCTCACGAATCGCTTCGTCTGGATCGTCCTGCTCACGACGATCGCATTCGGGCTGATCGGTTTTTGGGACGACTACCTGAAGCTCGTCGTCGGCAACAGCCGTGGGCTCATCCCGCGCTACAAGTATTTCTGGCAGTCGGTTGCGGGACTCGGGTGCGCCATCGCGCTTTATGTGACCGCGAAATCGCCGGCCGAGCTCGCGCTGCACGTCCCGTTCTTCAAGTCCGTCGCCCTCCCGCTCGGGCTCGGCTACATCTTCATTACCTATTTCGTTGTCGTCGGCATGAGCAACGCGGTCAACCTCACGGATGGGCTCGATGGCCTCGCGATCATGCCGGCGGTCCTGGTCGGCGGTGCTCTGGGGGTTTTTGCTTATGCGACGGGCAATGCGATCTTCTCGGATTATCTCGGGATACCTTTCATCGAAGGAACCGGTGAAGTCCTGGTGTTCTGCGCGACGCTGGTGGGCGCCGGACTCGGCTTTCTTTGGTTCAACACTTACCCAGCGCAAGTGTTCATGGGTGATATTGGCGCGCTCGCGCTCGGTGCGGCACTAGGCGTCATCGGCGTCATCGTGCGCCAAGAGATCGTGCTGTTCGTGATGGGCGGCGTGTTCGTCATGGAGACGGTCTCGGTGATGCTGCAGGTCGCGAGCTTCAAGCTCACCGGCAAGCGCATCTTCCGCATGGCGCCGATCCACCATCATTTCGAGCTCAAGGGCTGGGCGGAACCGAAGGTCATCGTCCGCTTCTGGATCATCTCCGTGATCCTCGTTCTCGTCGGCCTCGCGACATTGAAGGTGCGATGAACGTGGCACACGAACATGCATCCGCCCATGCCGTGCCGCACGCCGCACGCGGTCGCGCCGTCGTCGTGGGGCTCGGACGCACGGGCCTGTCGTGCGCACGTTTCCTGCGCGCGCGGGGCATCGATTTTGCGGTGACCGACAGCCGGCAGGCGCCGCCCGAAGCGGCAGCGCTCGCGCAGCTTGCGCCCGAGGCCGAAACGCGATTCGGCGAGCTCGATCGAGGTTTGTTGCAGGGAGCATCTCAGATCATCGTCTCGCCCGGCGTATCCGTGCGCGAGCCGTTCATCGCGAGTGCCGCGGCACTCGGCCTGCCGATCCTCGGCGACATCGAATTGTTCGCGCGCGAAGCGCGTGCGCCGGTCGCGGCGATCACGGGTACGAACGGCAAGAGCACCGTCACGACGCTCCTTGCGCGCATGGCCGAACGAGCGGGGCGGCGCGCGATCGCCGGCGGCAATCTCGGGCGACCGGCGCTCGATTTGCTGGCAGACGAAGTCCCCGATCTTTACGTGCTCGAGCTCTCGAGCTTTCAGTTGGAGACGACGCAGTCGCTCCACGCGCGTGCCGCGGCTGTCCTCAACGTGACCTCGGATCACATGGATCGCTACGCATCGATGGAGGAGTACGCGAGGGCGAAGGCACGTATTTTCGG
>JBDZVE010000016.1:28161-40666 GCA_040255535.1 Lysobacterales bacterium
TTGCCGCATCGCTCGCAGTGGGTCCTCGATGTCGCCGGCGTTCGGTACGTCGATGACTCGAAAGGCACGAACGTAGGCGCGACACTCGCGGCCGTCGCCGGAATGCCGGGACTGCTCGTGGTCATCGCGGGCGGGCAGGGTAAGGGTCAGGACTTCGCGCCGCTCGCGGCGGCGTTTCGAGGCAAGGTTCGACACGTCGTGCTCATCGGACAAGACGCGAAGCTGATCGCCGCTGCTCTCGCGGGTGTCAGCACCTGTGAATTCGCGAGCGACATGCGCGATGCCGTGCAGCGCGCCGCATCGGCCGCGAAACCCGGCGAGACGGTGCTGTTGTCGCCCGCGTGTGCGAGCCTCGACATGTTTCGCGACTACGCGCATCGCGGCGATGAATTCGCGCGCGAAGTGAGGAGGCTTGCGGCATGAGCGCGGCCGCATTGACGTTCGCTCGATCCAGCGCGCGCCCGCGGCGCTACGCGCTCGATCCGGTGCTGCTCGCGACGGTCGGCTTCCTTCTGCTGCTCGGCCTCGTGATGATGACGTCGGCCTCCATCGCGATTGCGGATCGTCTCGCCCAGGAGCCGCTCTACTATCTCGAGCGCCAAGCGGTCGGAGTGGTGCTCGGGCTCATCGCCGCGGGACTTGCGCTGTTGATTCCGACTCAAGTTTGGGAACGCTTGGCGATTCCGCTCCTGATGCTCTCATTCGTTTTCCTGGTGATCGTGCTCATCCCGGGAATCGGACACGAAGTGAACGGCAGTCGGCGCTGGTTGAGCGTGGGGCCGATGAACTTTCAGGCATCCGAGCTCGCGCGCGTGCTGCTGCTCATCTATCTCGCGAGCTACATCGTCCGCCGCCAAGCCGAGCTGAAGGAGAATCTCCACGGCTTCTTGAAGCCGCTCGGCGTTCTGATCGTCGCCGGCGGGCTCTTGCTGCTCGAGCCGGATTTCGGCGCCGCGACCGTGCTCATGGCGACGGGTCTCGGCGTGTTGTTCATCGCGGGGGTCAAGCTCCGGCACTTCATCGCGCTCGTCGCGCTCGCCGCCGGCGGTCTCGCATTGATCGCGTTCACTTCGGCGTATCGATTGCAGCGACTCACGACGTTTCTCGATCCCTGGGCGGATCCGTTCAACTCGGGTTTTCAATTGACGCAATCGCTGATCGCGATCGGTCGAGGCGAGCTCTTCGGTGTCGGGCTCGGCTCGAGCGTGCAGAAATTGTTTTACCTGCCCGAAGCGCATACCGACTTCGTGTTCGCCGTGCTCGCCGAAGAGCTCGGCCTCGCGGGCGTGCTGTTGACGCTCACGCTATTCATCGTGCTCGCGTGGCGTGCGTTTCATATTTCGCAGCTCGCGGCCGAGGCGGGCCTTGCATTCCAAGCGTACTGCGCCGCCGGCTTCGGCATTTGGCTCGGCCTGCAAACGTTCATCAACATCGGCGTGAACATGGGCATCCTGCCGACGAAAGGACTCACGCTGCCGCTCATGTCGTACGGCGGCTCGAGCATGCTCGTGACATTGGGGTGGCTCGGGCTCTTGCTGCGCATCTATCACGAGGCGAGCACGGCCGGCCGCTTGGCGGTCTCGCGGCGGGGGCGCGCAGCATGACGCGCACGACCGTTCTCATCATGGCAGGCGGTACGGGCGGGCACATTTTTCCGGCGCTCGCCGCCGCACGCGTGTTGCGCGAGCGGGGCTTCGAGCCCGTGTGGCTCGGTACGCGACGCGGACTCGAAGCGAAGCTCGTGCCGCCGCAACAGATCGAAATCGAATGGATCAGCGTGAGCGGACTGCGCGGCAAAGGAGTGGGGACCTGGCTTGCCGCTCCATTCAAGATGTCGCTGGCGGTGTGGCAAAGCTTGAAGGTCATGCGTCGGCGCCGGCCCGCGGTCGTGCTCGGTGCGGGCGGCTTCGTGTCCGGCCCGGGCGGCATGGCGGCGTGGCTCACGCGCCGGCCGCTCGTGATTCACGAACAGAACGCCGTTGCCGGCTTGACGAATCGCATGCTTGCGCGCTTCGCGCGTCGCGTGCTTGAAGCGTTTCCCGCGAGCTTTCCGGCAGGCGCGCACGCGCAGCGTGTCGGCAATCCGGTGCGCCGCGAAATCGCCGCCATTCCGCCGCCCGCGGAGCGTTTCACCAAACGCTCAGGTCCACTGCGCGTGCTGATCTTCGGCGGCAGTCAGGGCGCGGCGCGTCTCAATGCGGTCGTGCCGGCGGCGTTGGCGATGATCGATGCCGCTCACAGGCCGACGGTCATTCACCAAGCAGGCGAGCGCCACATCGATGCCGCGCGGGAGATGTACGCGAAGCATGGCGTGCAGGCGGACGTGCGTGCCTTCATCGACGATATGGCCGAAGTGTATGCGTGGGCCGATCTCGTCATCGCGCGCGCCGGCGCGCTTACGGTGTCGGAGATCGCCGCAGCGGGATTGGGCGCCGTCTTCATTCCGTTCGCGGCGGCTGTCGACGATCACCAAACCCGCAACGCACAGTTCCTCGTCGATGCGGGCGCCGCGGTCCTCATCGCGGAATCGCAGCTTGCGCCGCTGCGATTGTACGAAACGCTGCGCGGTCTCTTCGCCGCCGGGCGCGAGAAGCTCGCGGACATGGCGAGTCGCGCGCGCGCCCTCGCCATCACGGATGCGGACGTGCGGCTTGCCGATGCGTGCATCGAGGCAGCGGGAGGTGCGCGATGAGCGATCGCATGCGCCGCATCAACTGCATTCATTTCGTCGGCATCGGCGGCTCCGGAATGAGCGGCATCGCCGAAGTGCTGCTGAATCTCGGCTACCAAGTGCAGGGCAGCGACTTGAAGGCGAACGCCGTAACGCAGCGGCTCGAGCGGCTCGGCGCGCAGATTTCCTTCGGACATGCCGCCGAGCATATCGGCAAGGCCGATGTGCTCGTCGTCTCGACAGCCGTGCGCTCCGACAATCCGGAAGTGATCGAAGCGCAGGCGCGGCGCCTCCCGATCGTGCAGCGTGCGCAGATGCTCGCGGAGCTGATGCGTTTTCGATATGCGATCGCCGTTGCGGGTACGCATGGCAAGACGACGACGACGAGCATGGTCGCCTCCGTGCTCGCCGAAGGCGGGCTCGACCCCACATTCGTCATCGGCGGGCGGCTGAAGAGCGCCGATTGCAACGCGCGGCTCGGAACAGGCAAGTACCTCGTTGCGGAAGCGGACGAGAGCGACGCCTCCTTCATGCATTTGCAGCCGATGATCGCGATCGTCACGAACGTCGACAACGATCACTTGGGCACGCACGAAGGCGACTTCGAGCGTTTGAAGCAGAGCTTCATCGATTTTCTGCACAACCTTCCGTTCTATGGGCTCGCGGTCATCTGTAACGACGATCCCGTGGCTGCGAGCCTCGTGCCGCAAATTGCGCGCCCCACCGTGACCTACGGCATCGAGCAATCGGCTGACATTCGCGCCGTGAACATCGTGCGCGACGGCATGCGCTCGCGCTTCGATGTCGAGCGGGCCGGTGCGGCGACGCTTTCGGTCACGCTCAACTTGCCTGGTACGCACAACGTGTTGAATGCGCTCGCGGCGATCGCGGTGGGCACCGAGCTGGAAGTCTCGGACGAAGCGATTCAAGCCGCGCTTGCCGGATTCCACGGCGTCGATCGGCGGCTACAACAGTACGGCGACGTACGAACGAGCGTCGGTCGTCTCACGCTGATCGACGACTATGGTCATCATCCGACGGAGATCGCGGCAACGCTCGAAGCGGTCCGCCAAGGTTGGGCGGGCCGCCGAATCGTGCTCGCGTTCCAGCCCCACCGCTATACACGTACGCGTGATCTGCTCGATGACTTCGCGCGCGTGCTTGCGAGCGTCGATGCGCTCATCGTCACGGAAGTCTACGCGGCAGGTGAGGCGCCGATCGCAGGCGCGGACGGCAAGGCGATCTGCCGCGCGATCCGCACGCACGGTCGCGTCGAGCCGCTCTATCTCGAGCGCATCGAAGAGCTGCCGAGCGCGCTGTTGCGCATTGCCCGCGACGGCGATGTCGTCATCACGATGGGGGCGGGCAGCGTAGGTGCGATTGCGGCGGAGCTGCCGCGCACGTTGAGTGCCGCGTCCGAAGGGAGGCAAGCATGAACGCGCTCGCGCTGCCGCCTGACTTCGAGACTCGCGTGCGCAAGCACGAGCCGATGTCGCGCCATACGTCTTGGCACGTCGGCGGCCCCGCGGACGTGTTCTTCACGCCGAACGATGCGGACGACTTGGCGCAGTTCATCCGCGGTCTCGACCCGGCGACGCCGATTCTCTGGATCGGTCTCGGCAGCAACCTGCTCGTGCGCGATGGCGGTCTTCGCGGCGTCGTAATCGATACGCACGGCGTCTTCGACGAGTTCGAGCGGGTCGGCGAGGAGGAGGTTCGATGCGGGAGCGGCATCGCTTGCGCAAAGCTCGCGAAGCAATGCGTGAAGTGGGGACTCGGGCCCGCGGAGTTCTTCGCCGGCATTCCGGGCACCTTGGGCGGGGCGCTTGCGATGAATGCGGGCGCCTTCGGCGGCGAGACTTGGAACCACGTGATTTCGGTCGAGACGCTCGATCGCAGCGGCCGGCGGCACGTGCGCCCCGCGTCGGACTACTCGATCGGTTATCGGCGCGTGCAGGGCCCCGCGAACGAATGGTTTCTCGGCGCGCACCTCAAGTTCGAGCGGCGGCCGGGCGTCAGCAACGAAGACATTCGCGTCTTGCTTGCTCGGCGCAAGGCGACGCAGCCGATCGGCGAGTGGTCGTGCGGCTCGGTGTTTACGAATCCGCCCGGCGATCACGCGGCTCGGCTGATCGATGCATGCGGGCTCAAAGGCTTTCGCATCGGCGGTGCGCGCGTTTCGGAGGTGCACGCGAACTTTATCGTGAACGACGGAACGGCCAGTGCGGCCGATATCGAGCAACTCATCGCTCACGTGATGCGCACGGTCAAAGAGCGCCACGGAGTCGAGTTGAAGCCGGAAGTGAGAATCGTGGGGGAAGCGAAGTGAAGGCTGTAGGCCGCAGGCTGAAGGCTGGAAGTCAGAAGCGCATCTGCGCCGTCGCGCGCGATCGCGCGTGCGTCCTTCTTGCTCTGGCTACAGCCTACAGCCTGCAGCCCGCGGAGCGCTGCAATGAGTAAGCGCATTACGAATCCTCGCGATTTCGGCCGCGTCGCCGTACTGATGGGCGGCACATCGTCGGAACGTGAAGTGTCGCTCGACTCGGGCCGCAACTGTCTCGAGGCGCTCGAGCGCCGCGGCGTGAACGCTTATGCGGTCGACGGCATCGACGGCATCGTGCAAGAGATCGTCGCGCGCCGCTGCGATCGTGTGTTCAACGTGCTCCACGGACACGCGGGCGGCGGCGAAGACGGCGTCTTGCAAGGTCTGCTCGACGCGTTCGGCGTGCCCTATACCGGCTCCGACGTGTTGGGATCCGCGCTCACGATGGACAAGATCCGTACGAAGCAAGTGTGGCTCGCGCTCGGCTTGCCGACGCCGAAGTACGTGCGGCTCGCGCTCAATGACGATGTCGTTGCCGCTGCGCGCTCGCTCGGGTTGCCGGTGATCGTCAAGCCCGCATGCGAAGGCTCGAGCGTCGGAATCTCGCGCGTCTTCGACGAGGCCGATCTGCGCCATGCGGTCGATCTCGCCGCGCGCTATCCGGGCGAGATGCTCATGGAGCAGTTGATCGAGGGCGACGAGTTCACGGTCGGCATTCTCGAGAGCGACGCGCTGCCTACGATTCGCATCGTGCCCGCGGGCGAGTACTACGACTATCACGCGAAGTATGTCGCGGAAGACACGCAGTACATCTGCCCGGGACTGAGCGGTGCAGCGGAGAACGAAATGCGAGCGCTCGCGCTCGAAGCGTTCCGCACGGCCGGCTGCAGTGGTTGGGGTCGAGTCGACCTCATGCGAGATCGAAGCGGCGCGAACTATCTGCTCGAGGTGAACACGGCGCCCGGCATGACGAGCCACTCGCTCGTACCCAAAGCGGCGCGCGCGTTCGGCATCGAGTTCGACGATCTCGTGTGGCGCATCCTCGAGACGAGCTTCAAAGACGACGCGCAAGGAGCGAGGCCCTGATGTTCCGCGCTTCTGCAAAACGCAATCGCCGCAAGCCGCAGGAGCAGCAGCGTCGCGGATGGTTCGCGTGGGTGCAGCCGTTGATCGAAGGCGGCTTTCGGACCGCGCTCGGTATCGCGGCCTTCATCGCGGGCAGCTCGATCATGCTCTGGGGCCTGTTGCTCTCGATCGATCAGCCGATCGGCCGCGTCGATGTCGTCGGACGCTTCCAGCGCGTCGCAGCGGTGCAGATCGAAGAAGCCGTCGCACCGTTTCGCGGCAGCGGATTTCTATCGGTCGATCTCGATGCGATGCAAGCCGCGCTCGAGTCGATTCCCTGGATCGATCGCGTCCGCATCGAGCGCCGTTGGCCGAATGCAGTACGCGTGTCGATTACCGAGCATGTGGCAGCCGCACGGTGGGGAAAAGATGGCCTCATGAACACGCGCGGCGAGCTGTTCCTGCGGCACTCGCGGCACATCCCGCCGGAGCTGCCGGAATTGGACGGTCCGCCCGGAACGGAGGCTCAGGTTGCGAAGCTGTACCTGGAGACGTACCCGCGCTTGCTCGAGGTCGGATTGCGGTTGGCGCGCGTCGAGCTCGACCCGCGCGGCGCATGGTCGTTGACGCTTTCGAACGGCGTCGAGATTCGGTTGGGGCGGCAGGACGTTCACGCGCGCCTCGAGCGATTTCTCCAAGTCGCCTCTTCGCTCGTTGCAGCACGGAGCGGCGAAGTGCGCTACGTCGATCTGCGCTACAGCAATGGGTTCTCCGTCGGTTGGAACGAGTCGCAGCGCGTTGCGCAAGGCGCGGGCTCGAGCCCGGGCGCATAGAGTTTTTCACATGGTAGATGTCGAGACTGAAGCGAAACACAGAACTGCAAACAACTCATCGGAGCACCGTGAGGCGTCCGTTGGAGTAAGGGCATAAATGGCCAGAAGAAACGACCGAAATCTGATCGTTGGACTCGATATCGGCACCTCGAAGGTCGTCGCGATCGTCGGGGAGATGGGGAGCGACGGACGCATCGAAGTCGTCGGTCTCGGCTCACACCCTTCCCGAGGGTTGAAACGAGGCGTCGTCGTGAACATCGAGTCGACCGTGCAGTCGATTCAGCGCGCCGTCGAGGAAGCGGAATTGATGGCGGGGTGCGAGATCCACTCGGCCTATGCCGGTATCGCCGGCAGTCACGTGCGCAGCCTCAATTCGCACGGCATCGTCGCGATTCGCAACAAAGAGGTCACCTCCGAGGACGTCGAGCGCGTGATCGATGCTGCACGCGCAGTCGCGATCCCGGCGGATCAGAAGATCCTGCACATCCTCCCGCAGGAGTTTTTGATCGACAGTCAAGAGGGGATTCGCGAGCCGATCGGCATGTCGGGCGTGCGTCTCGAGGCGAAGGTGCACATCGTGACCGGCGCGGAAAGCGCGGCGCAGAACATCGTGAAGTGCGTGCAGCGCTGCGGCCTTTCGGTCGAAGACATCGTGCTCGAGCAGCTCGCGTCGAGCTACGCGGTGCTTGCGGACGACGAGAAAGAGCTTGGCGTGTGTCTCGTCGATATCGGCGGCGGCACGACCGACATCGCCGTTTTCTCCGGCGGTGCGATTCGGCACACGGCGGTCATTCCGATTGCAGGCGATCAAGTGACGAACGACATCGCGGTCAGTCTGCGAACGCCGACGCATCACGCCGAAGAGATCAAGATGAAGTTCGCGTGCGCGCTGTCGCAGCTTGCGAACTCGGACGAGACGATAGAAGTGCCGAGCGTCGGCGATCGACCGCCGCGCAGACTTGCTCGCCAGACGCTCGCCGAAGTCGTCGAGCCCCGTTACGAGGAATTGTTTGCGCTCGTGCGCGAGGAGCTGCGCCGTTCGGGCTTCGAGGAAGTCATCGCCGCGGGCGTCGTGCTCACTGGCGGCAGCGCCAAGATGGAGGGCGCGATCGAGCTCGCGGAAGAAGTGTTCCACATGCCCGTGCGTCTCGGCGTGCCGCAATACATCACTGGATTGGTGGATGTCGTCAGCAATCCGATCCACTCGACCGGCGTCGGACTCCTCTTATATGGCCGCGAGAACTATCTGCGCGGGCGAAGAGAGGGGCCGCTCGGCGGAAACGTGCGCGGCGTATTGAGCCGCATGAAGGCGTGGTTCCAAGGCAATTTCTAAAACGTGAGGGGTGACGAGTGACTTGGCCGATGCTGCGAGTTGAGGTTGGTGCCGGATCTTTCTGGCTACAGCCCACAGCCTTCGGCCTAGAAAGGCAGAGAAGCGGGAAGTGAAGGGTAGTGGCGTGATCGCGATGTTTGTTTGTTGTGCCGACCGTGGGTTGCCGGCTGAGCCTGGTTTCCGGCTACAGCCTACAGCCCACAGTCTGCAGCCTAATTTTTGAGCTACATCGAGGGGACTAACGATGTTCGTACTTGCTGATACTGAGAACCAGGGCGCCGTGATCAAAGTCATCGGTGTGGGCGGCGGCGGAGGCAATGCCGTCGCTCACATGGTGAGTGCCGGGATCGAAGGCGTGGATTTCATTTGCATCAACACCGATGCGCAGGCGCTGAAGCACTCCAAAGTGAAGGTCGGTCTGCAAATCGGCTGCAATATCACGAAGGGGCTTGGCGCGGGCGCCGATCCCGAAGTGGGTCGCCAGGCGGCGATGGAAGATCGCGATCGGATCATCGAGATGATCGAAGGTTCGGACATGCTCTTCATCACTGCGGGGATGGGCGGCGGCACCGGAACGGGTGCGGCGCCGGTCGTCGCGCAAGTGGCGAAGGAGCTCGGTATTCTGACGGTCGCCGTCGTCACTCGGCCGTTCGACATGGAAGGCAGCAAGCGCTCGGGTTCGGCCGACCAGGGCATCGCCGAGTTGAGCAAGCATGTCGACTCGCTGATCACGATTCCGAATCAGAAGTTGCTGACGGTGCTCGGCGGCGACATCACGTTGCTCGATGCCTTCCGGGCAGCGAACCAAGTGCTGCAAGGCGCAGTCCAAGGTATCGCCGAGCTGATTACGCGCCCCGGCATGATCAACGTCGATTTCGCGGACGTGCGCACCGTCATGGCGGAAACCGGCATGGCCATGATGGGGTCAGGTTCCGCGCGCGGCGACAACCGTGCTCGCGAAGCCGCGGAAGCAGCAGTCTCGAGCCCGCTGCTCGAGGATGTAAATCTGTCTGGTGCCCATGGCCTGCTGATCAACGTCACCGCGGGACCCGATCTGCGTACCAGCGAGTTCAGTGTCGTAGGCGATACGGTCAAGCAGTACGCGTCGGACGATGCGAATGTCGTCGTCGGCTGCGTCATCGATCCGGAAATGCGCGAAGAAATTCGCGTGACGGTCGTGGCGACCGGCATCGGCCGGCCAGTTGCGGCAAGCCAGCATTCTCCGGGCGAAGCGCGTCGCATGACGGCCATCTCGGGCGGGCGCGGACCGCGCGTACCGACCTTGGATGACTTGCATGTGCCGACGTATATCCGCCAGCAGCGAGATGCGCATGCTCACGCGCCGGCCCAGCGCCGAGCAGTGGGTGATGGGTTGAATGTCGAGGATCCGTCCTTGCTCGACATCCCCGCTTTCCTTCGTCGGCAGGCGGATTAGGGGGAAGACTGTAGGCGCCAGGCTGTAGGCTACAGCTAAGACAGGCCGCCGGTGCAGGCGGCCTGCAGGTGCCACTAGCTTGTCGGGTAAACCCGGCGGTGCTACGGTGCGCGCGATTTTCGGAGTGGAATGAATGCGGTTCGGCGGTCTTCTTCTTTGCTCTTGCCTACAGCCTAGGGCCTGCGGCCTACGGGCTTGAGGACCGCCATGCTTCGCCAACGTACCCTCAAGAACACGATTCGGGCCACCGGCGTCGGTCTGCACTCGGGCAAGAAAGTGCTGATGGTGCTGCGGCCCGCGCCGCCCGATACGGGTGTCGTGTTTCGCCGCACGGACCTCGACGAGCCGGTCGAGGTCCCCGCCTATGCCGAGAATGTCGGTGAGACGATGCTCGGCACGACCTTGGTCCAAGGCGACGTGCGGGTCGCGACGATCGAGCATCTGCTCTCCGCATTCGCGGGTCTCGGTATCGACAATGCCTATGTCGATCTGTCGGCAGAGGAAGTGCCGATCATGGACGGAAGCGCGAGCCCCTTCGTGTTCCTGCTGCAATCGGCAGGCATCGCAGAACAACCTGCGCCGAAGCGATTCGTGCGCGTGCTGCAGTCGATCCAAGTCGAGGACGGCGATAAGTGGGCGCGCTTCGATCCATACAATGGCTTCAAGGTGAACTTCGAAATCGAGTTCAATCACCCTGTCTTCAAGAAGCGGGCGCAAACCGCCACGATGGATTTTTCGACGACGTCGTTCCTCAAGGAAATAAGCCGTGCGCGCACGTTCGGGTTCATGCGCGATCTCGAGTTCATGCGCTCGAAGAATCTTGCGCTCGGCGGCACGATGGAGAATGCGATCGTGCTCGATGACTATCGAGTGTTGAACGAGGACGGCTTGCGCTACGAGGACGAATTCGTCAAGCACAAGATCCTCGACGCCATCGGCGACCTTTATCTACTCGGCCGCAGCCTCATCGGCGAATTCAGCGGCTACAAGTCGGGCCACGCACTGAACAATCAACTCGTGCGCAAGCTCATCCACACGCCCGGTGCCTGGGAAGAGATCACGTTCGAGGACGCAAAGGACTCGCCGATCTCGTATGTGCCGGCGGCGGCTATGGTCAGCGCCTAGCGCGGCAGTGCTCCGCGCCGGCGCAGGGGATAATGATCAGGGGATAGGGGATAGTCAGAGAATCAGAGAGAGCGAAGTGCGCTTCTGACTATCCCCTACCCTCTATCCCCTAGTCCCTGGCCGCAAGCCGGGAGGCTTCCCGGCCCACCTTCACTTTCACTTTCGTGAACTGCGTCTCACCGGCCGCGTGGAGGCGGGCGAGGAGCTCCCTCTGCGCATATCTAATATGTGTCGCCCAAGCCGCGGAATCGGCCAGCACGATGAGCGTGCCGTCCTTGTAAGTTGCTGAAAGTACGTGATCTTTCTCCGGGCCTGTGAGTGCGTTGCGAACCCGCGCAGCGAGATCGACGGTCGCCTGCGCGCGCCGTTCGAGTGCTTCGAGCACCGGGCCGAGACCCTCGGAGATCGGTTTGAATCGGTCAGACATCGACTGAATGCACCAGGATGTGAGCAGTAACCGCTTGATCTTTGGTAAGTCGATTCTGCATATTCGGCCACACTGTAAAGGGCAAACCCGCCGAAAGGCGGGGACGCAAAGCCACCGGTCTAAGGGTTGCGGGCAGCGGCCACGATAGCGGGGTTACCAGGATGTACAACACGAACGAATCGTTTTTTTGCGTCCACCGCTCGGGAAGGAGCATTCACGGCGACGTTGCCTCCGTCAACGCCGCTCAGGTGTTTTGTCGCGCCGTTTTTTTGAGGCGACGAGGATGAATTCATGAACGTCATCGTTTTTTCCAAGCGGCTGGGTAAGGCTCGCCAATTCGAGCTCAACCGGCCCATGGCGATGACGGTGGTGTTCGGCTTGGCCGCGGCGCTCTTGGGTGGCGCATTGTTCTTGGGAGTTCAGCTCGGTCGCGGTGGTCTCGGATACGGTCCGGCCGAGCAAATGGGCGAGTGGGGCGCCGCACTCGAAGCGCAACGCCTCGAAGTGCTCGCGGCGAAGCGCGAGCTGCAGGAGCGCCTCGATGCCATTGCCACGCGCGTCGGACAAATGAATGCGCATGTGATCCGGCTCGATGCGCTCGGGCGTCGGCTCACTGAAATGGCGAATCTCGACAAGGGTGAGTTCAATTTCGACACGCCTCCGGCGGTCGGCGGGCCGGAAGGGCTCGTCGAAGGTGCGGTTGCCACCGCGCCTGATTTGACCGAGATGCTCGACGAGCTGACCCGGCAGATCAAAGATCGCGAGCGTCAATTGAGTGTGCTCGAGAGCATGATCTCGACGCGAAACTTGAGCCGTCAAATCGTTCCTGGCGGCCGGCCCGTGACGCAGGGCTGGATTTCTTCCTACTTCGGCCATCGCGCGGACCCGTTCACGGGCCGCAAGGCGTTCCATCGTGGGGTCGACTTCGCGGCTCCTGCCGGTGCACAGGTCGTAGCCGTTGCGTCGGGTGTCGTGACGTACGCGAAAGAGCGTTTCGGATACGGCAATACCGTCGAAATCAACCACGGTAACGGCTATGTCACGCGCTACGGCCACAATCAGCGCCTGCTCGTGAAGGTCGGCGAAACCGTGAAAAAGGGCCAGCCGATCGCGCTCATCGGCTCAACCGGCCGCTCGACGGGCCCCCACCTGCATTTCGAAGTGCTGAAGCAGGGTCGCGCGGTCGACCCGATGAGCTTCGTCCGGCGCTGAGCGCCGCGCCGCGCCGCGCCGCGCCTCGCGCCGCGCGCGCTCCGGGCGCGCAGGGGATAGTGTTCAGTGACTAGGGGATAG
>JBDZVE010000016.1:40766-42980 GCA_040255535.1 Lysobacterales bacterium
CGCGCCGCGCGCGCTCCGGGCGCGCAGGGGATAGTGTTCAGTGACTAGGGGATAGTCAGAAGCGAGGACCCGCTTCGCGCTGCTCGCGATCCGCTGGTCGCTACCGACTTCCCTTCTGACGACCCCCTATCCCCTGAACACTATCCCCTGCGCGCCCGACAGCGCGCGCGGCCCGAAGCGCGCGCGGCGCGAAGGGACTTCCCTTCTGACTACCCCCTATCCGCTGAACACTATCCCCTCGGCCCGCCCGCCCCAGGGGGCGGGTCGGCCCCCTTGCAATCCTTGCCTTCGCCCTGAACTTGCCAGGATCCGCGGGATCAGAGGTCGTACCCCGCGTGTACAATAACCGCCTTTTTTCCTCCAACCCCGGAGCTCGAGCGTGGCGAATTGGCTTACTCAGCTGTTCGGCAGCCGCAACCAGCGGATTCTGCATGGCTATTCGAAAAATGTTGCCCGCGCGAATGCGCTCGAAGAGTCCTTCAGGGCCCTCGACGACGAGCAGCTGAGAGGGAAAACCGCTGAATTTCGCGGCCGCCTGGAGCGGGGAGAGCCGCTCGATAACCTGCTTCCGGAGGCATTCGCGGCCGTTCGGGAGGCCGCACGGCGCACGCTCGGGATGCGGCACTTCGATGTGCAACTCATCGGCGGTCAGGCGCTGCACTTCGGCAAGATCGCGGAAATGCGCACCGGTGAGGGTAAGACGCTCGTCGCCACGTTGGCGGCTTACCTGAACGCGCTGCCTGCGAAGGGCGTTCACGTCGTCACCGTCAACGAGTATCTGGCGCAGCGCGATGCGGACTGGATGGCGCCCGTTTATCGCTTCCTCGGACTCACCGTCGGTGTCATCAAGAGCGGGCAGACCTCCGAAGAGAAGCGCGCCGCGTACGCAGCCGATATTACGTACGGCACGAACAACGAGTTCGGTTTCGACTATCTGCGCGACAATCTCGCTTTCCGTTTGGAAGATCGCGCCCAGCGTGAGCTCGCCTATGCGATCGTCGACGAGGTCGACTCCATTCTGATCGACGAAGCGCGTACCCCGCTCATCATCTCCGGCCCGGCCGAAGAAAGCACCGAGCTCTACATCAAGATCAATCAACTTGCACCCCGCTTGACGCGCCAGGAAACGGAAGAAGGCGAGGGCGACTACTGGGCCGACGAGAAAACGCGCCAGGTCCATCTCTCCGACGCGGGCCACGAGCGGGCGGAAGAGCTGTTTGCCGAGGCGGGCCTGCTCAAGCCGGGCGAGAGCCTCTATGACGCCGCCAACATTCGCTTGATGCACCACTTGAACGCGGCGCTGCGTGCGCATGCGCTCTACCATCGCGACGTCGAGTACATCGTCCGCAATGGCGAAGTCGTCATCGTCGATGAATTCACGGGTCGCACGATGCCTGGGCGCCGCTGGTCGGACGGCCTGCATCAGGCTATCGAAGCAAAGGAAGGCGTGCGCGTTCGTGAGGAGAACCAAACGGTCGCTTCGATCACGTTCCAGAACTACTTCCGCATGTATCAGAAACTTGCGGGTATGACCGGCACCGCCGATACGGAAGCGTTCGAGTTCGAGCAGATCTATGGCCTCGAAGTCGTCGTCATTCCGACGCATCGACCGATGATACGTCAGGATCATTCGGACTTCGTCTATCTGACCAAGGCGGACAAGTTCGAGGCGATCGTCGAGGACATTCGCGAGTGCGTCGCGCGCGGTCAACCGGCGCTCGTCGGCACGACGTCGATCGAAACCTCGGAAGAGCTCTCCGAGCTTCTGAAGAAGCACAAGATTCCGCACGAGGTGCTGAACGCGAAGCAGCACGAACGCGAAGCGATGATCGTGGCGCAAGCGGGCCGGCCGGGTGCGGTCACGATCGCAACCAACATGGCAGGCCGCGGCACCGACATCGTGCTCGGCGGTAATCTCGAAGCCGAGCTACAGACGGTCGATCCGAACGACGAAGCGGCGCGCCAAAAAATTCGCGAAGAATGGCAGAAGCGCCACGATGCCGTGATTGCGGCGGGCGGCTTGCACATCATCGGCACCGAGCGTCACGAGTCGCGGCGCATCGACAATCAGTTGCGCGGCCGTGCCGGCCGTCAGGGCGATCCGGGCTCGAGCCGCTTCTACATCTCCCTCGATGACAACCTCATGCGCATCTTCGGCGATCCGGAGCGCACGAAGCGTTGGCTGCAGACGGCCGGCATGAAGGAAGGCGAGGT
>JBDZVE010000016.1:43080-55965 GCA_040255535.1 Lysobacterales bacterium
GCGGCGATGGACTATTTGCGCCAGGGCATTCATTTGCGCAGCTACGCGCAGAAGAATCCGAAGCAGGAGTACAAGCGCGAAGCGTTCGAGCTCTTCAGCACGATGCTCGATCGCATCAAGCACGACACGGTATCGATGCTGTCGCGGATGCAATTGCGCACGCAGGCCGAGATCGATGCCGAGGAAGAAGCGCGCCAGCGACGGCTCGCGCGCGCGATGCAATTCCAGCACGCAGCACCCGAGCAAGTGACGGCGTCCGCTTCGCAACAGCCGCAGCCGGAGCCGAAAGCCCCTGCGCCGGTCGCACAGTTCGTTCGCGATACACGCAAAGTTGGCCGCAACGAACCCTGCCCGTGCGGATCAGGAAAGAAGTTCAAGCACTGCCATGGAGCGTTGGCGAACCAAGGCTAGAGGGAAGCCGACCTTTCAGGCTGTAGGCTGTAGGCCGTAGCTAGAATGAGATTCCCTCCCCCGCGAGCGGGGGAGGGTTAGGGTGGGGGCAGGCGCACGCGCCGTTCTTCTCTGGCTACAGCCTGGAGCCTACAGCCTAAATGAAACCTCCAATCCACGTCGTCGCCGGAGCGTTGTTCGATTCGAACGGTCGCGTTCTGATCGCGCAGCGTCCCGCCGGCAAACATATGGCGGGCGGTTGGGAGTTTCCGGGCGGCAAGCTCGAGCCGGGTGAAGATCGATTGGATGGCTTGCGGCGCGAGTTGCGCGAGGAACTCGCCGTGGAGGTGCTTCGCGCCGAGCCGCTCATCTCGTACGAGCACCGATACGCCGAGCGCACCGTCCTGCTGGATCTGTGGGTCGTCGACGCGTACGAAGGCGAGCCGCAACCGCTCGACGCGCCGGCACTCAAGTGGGTTTCGCTCGCGGATCTCGAGACCGTGGGATTGCTTGAAGCCGACCGGCCGATGATTGGTGCGCTACGCGCTTTGCGCTTCGCAAGGCTGTAGGCGGTAGGCTGTAGGTGCAATAAGAAGTAAGCGACTCGCGCGCCTGTCCCCACGCTAGCCTCCCCGCGAAACGGGGGAGGGAATCTCGTTCCGGCTACAGCCGACAGCCTAGAGCCTACAGCCCAAGAGCCTGCTCGAAGAATTCGAGTACCGCGCGGTAGTAATGCCGTCCTGTTTGCGGCATGCGGACCAATCCGTGCTTGCTGCCGGGGTAGGTCATCAAATCGAACTGCACGCCTCGCGCTTGCAGGGCTTGCATCAGCATCGTGCTGTTCGTGAAGAGCACGTTGTCGTCCGCCATGCCGTGCACGAGCAGCAGTCTTCCATGCAGGCCATCCAGGTGCTCGAAGACGTTCGAGCGCTCGTAGCCGGATGCATTCTGCTGCGGCGTCCGTAGGTAGCGCTCGGTGTAATGCGTGTCGTAAAGGCGCCAATCCGTCACGGGTGCGCCCGCCACGCCTGCGCGGAAGGCGTTCGATGTGGTCATCGACATCAGTGTCATGTAGCCGCCGTAGCTCCATCCCATGATGCCGATCCGTTCGGGGTCCACGAACTGCAGGCCTTTCAGATACTCGACGCCACGGAGTTGGTCTTCGACTTCGACTTTCCCGAGCTGATTCGCGAGCACGCTTTCGAATTCGGTGCCGCGAAATCCGGACCCGCGATTGTCCAGTGTGAACACGACGAAACCGTGCTGCGCGAGTACTTGTCGGAAATAGCCTTGCGTTGCACGCGCGCCGCCCATCCATTGTTTGCGCACGTATTGAGCGTGCGGACCGCCGTAGGTGTCGATGACGACGGGATATCGTTTCGTCGCATCGAAGTGGGCTGGCTTGAGCAAGCTGAAGTAGAGCGTTTGCCCATCGGCTGCCTCGATCGATCCGTATTCCTCGCTGACATGGTCCGTCAAGAATGGGTAATACGGATGAGATGCATCCAATGCGTTGCGCACGAGCCAGTGTCGCACCGAGCCGTCGAGCGCGCGCAAGCTCGCAGACGGCGGCTGGTCCGGTGCGGAGTACACATCGAGGTAAGCGCTTTCGTTCGGCAACAGCGTGACATCGTGCCAGCCGGGCTCTTTGGAGATTCTGTGCGGCTGTTCAGGGTGCTTCGTGACGAGGGAGGCGCTGTACAAATGCCGCTCGAGCGGAGACGCTTTGTTCGCAAGGAAGTAGACCGTCTTCGCGCGCTCGTCCACGCCGACGAGGCCGGTTTCCTCTCCATCGCCGACGACCATCCACGGACCGGCCGTGAGCGGCCGAATCAGCTTGCCATCGAGTCCATATAGATAAAGGTGTTTGTACCCGGACCGCCGCGACGACCAGACGAATGCGTCCGTTCGCTCGAGAAAATGCAGATCGTGATTGAGCTCGATCCAGTAGGGGCTCGTTTCCTCGATCAGCACTCGCGCACTGCCATCGCGCACATCGACGCTGAAGAGCTCGAGGCGCTTCTGGTCGCGCGATTGCCGCTGAACCGCTATCGCTTTCGAGCTCGGAAACCAATCGACGCGCGCGAGATACCGGTCGCGCAGGTCGAGATCGACATCGAGGATGCGAAGGCTTTTCAGCTCGATGATGCGCAGCTCGACCCGAGTGTTCGCCGTTCCGGCAGCAGGGTAGCGCTGCCGATACATCCGTGCAGCATCGGCGTCGATCTCGAAGCGTTCCACTTCCTGGACCGGGCTATCATCGATTCGCGTGAAGGCGATGCGAGACTCGTCGGGAGACCACCAATAGCCTGTATCGCGATCCATTTCTTCCTGCGCAATGAACTCCGCCACGCCGTTCTGGATGAGTCCTTCGCCATCCGTCGTCAATGCACTTTCCTGCCCGGTGCGAAGGTCGATGACGTAGAGATCCTGATCGCGAATGAAGCTTACGTAGCGGCCGCGCGGCGAGAGCTTCGCATCCGTCTCGTAGGCGCCCGTCGTCGTGAGACGTCGAACGGCCGGCGTTCGCTCGAGCTCGCAAAGGTAAAGATCGCCCGCGATCGGGACGAGCAGGCGTTTCCCGTCGCGAGAGAATGAGTACTCGACGATGCCTCGCAGAGACGCAGTGCGTTGCCGTTCCCTGCGGGCTTCTTCTTCGGCAGACAGCGTTTCCGTGCCGTCGATGAAGGCGCTCGAATCCACGAGCAGCTTCGAAGTCCCGGTTCGCGTGTCGAACGCCCACAGATCGAGCTGATCTTTCGCATCGGATTTGCTTCGAAGGAACGTCACGTACCGCCCGTCGGGCGAGAACTTCGGCTCACGCAAGCTCGGGCCGCTCAGATCAGGTGCGGCGAAGATGCGCTCGATCGTCAGCGGTTCGGCGGCAGCGAGTGCCGCGAACAACGATCCGACCAGCAGAATAGAGGACGTTGTATACCGCATGGTTCAATGTGCAAGTTAAGTTGCAGCGCCGGGCCCCGAAAATGCAGTATGCGAGTCTAATGAGCGGGCGGCGGCCTGGCGAGCGATAGGGTGCAGACGCGCGGCGACCTGGCTCGCAGCCACCGCACTAAACAGTACAAGATGGATTTCTCCAGATTTATGCCTGCAGCTTCCTTCCGTGTTCAGAGCTCGATGAAGCGCATCCTCGTGATTGCGTCGGTGTTATCGATCGTCTCGTGCACGTCCGAGCCTCCCGGCGCGCGGACGAGCGAGCGCACCTTCGCCTATCCGCAGGCGAAGCGCGTCGATCACGTGGACGTGTATCACGGCGTTCGGGTGCCCGATCCGTATCGTTGGCTCGAGCGCGAATCGAGCCCGGAGACACGCGCTTGGATCGAGGCACAGAACGCACTCTCGCAACCATTCCTTGAGGCGATCCCTGCGCGCGAGCGACTCAAGGCGCGGATGACCGAGCTTTGGAATTACGAGCGCTATGACGTGCCGGTCGAGCGCGGCGGGCGCTACTTCTACCTGCGCAACGACGGGCTCCAGAATCAGAGCGTGCTGTACGTCGCCGATTCTTTGAGCGGCGAACCTCGCGTGCTGCTCGATCCGAACGCGTTGAGCCCTGACGGCACGATCGCCCTCGGCGAATTCGTGCCGAGCCCCGACGGCCGCTTGCTCGCGTATAGCCTGTCCGACGGCGGAACGGACTGGCGTACATGGCACTTCCGCGATGTGGAGACGGGCAAGGATCTTCCTGAAGTACTGCGTTTCATCAAGTTCGCCGAAGTGGCATGGACGGCGGATTCGAAATCCGTCTACTACTCACGCTATCCCACGCTGCCGGACGGAACCGGTGACGGTTCCAAGCAGCGCGAAATCTACCGACATGTGCTCGGGACGGCGGTTGAGACGGATCGGCACATATTCAAGGTGACCGACCATCCGACTCGCAATCCCTATCCCATCGTGACCGATGATGGTCGCTATCTCGTGCTGTTCTTGTACGACGGTTCGCAGTCCCAAGGCATTTACTACCGGACGCTCGGCCCCGACGGCGCGCCGAACGGCGACGTCGTGCGCCTGATCGACAGCTTCGATGCCGAGTATGAATTCATCGCGGAGCTCGGCGATGTCTTTTATGTCCGTACGACCGCCGATGCACCGAATGCACGGTTCGTGGCGATCGATTTGTCGCGACCAGCCAAAGATCAATGGCGCGATGTCTTGCCGGAAACGAAGTTCGCTCTGCGCGACACGAGCATTCTGAGCGGCAGGGTCGTCGCACACTATCTTCAGGACGCCCACTCCGTCGTGCGCGTGAGCACCTTGGAAGGCAAGCCGCTCTACGACGTTGCGCTTCCCGGGCTGGGACTCGTCAAAGGATTCAAGGGCGAGGTGACGGATGCGGAGACGTTCTTCTCCTACACGGACTTTTTGACGCCAACCTCCATCTCGCGGCTCGATGTCGCGACCGGCGCGGTTTCCCTGTTTCGTGCGCCGACGCTGCCGGTCGACACGAGCTCGTACGTCACCGAGCAGGTGTTCTACGAGAGCAAGGACGGGACGCGCGTGCCGATGTTCATCACGCGCAAGAAGGACTTCGTGAAGAACGGCCAAACGCCGTTCCTTCTCTATGGCTACGGCGGGTTCAATCTTGCGCAACAGCCGGCGTATAGCACTCCGGTGATCGTATGGCTCGAGATGGGCGGGGCGTACGCCATGGCGAATATTCGCGGCGGCTCGGAATATGGCGAGGCCTGGCACAGCGCTGGGACAAAGCTCAACAAACAGAACGTGTTCGACGATTTCATCGCGGCGGCCGAGTGGCTCATCGAGGAACGCTACACCTCGACGCCGAAGCTCGCGATTCGCGGCCGAAGCAACGGCGGACTCCTCGTCGCGGCTGTCTTGAATCAACGTCCCGAGCTCTTCGGGGCCGCGCTTCCCGGCGTCGGCGTGCTCGACATGCTTCGCTATCACACCGCGAGTGCGAATGCGCGGCAATGGTCCTCTGACTACGGACTCAGCGAGAACGAAGACGAGTTCAAGGCACTATATGCCTATTCGCCGTTACATCGGGTGCGCGAGGGCACGTGCTATCCGCCGACACTCGTCACGACGGCGGACCACGACGATCGCGTCGTCCCATGGCACAGCTACAAGTACACGGCCACGTTGCAGCATGCCCAGAGCTGCGACAACCCCATTCTGCTGCGAGTCGAAACACGCGCCGGCCACGGTGCGGGAAAACCGGTCTGGATGCAGATCGAAGATTTTGCGGATCAATGGGCCTTTCTGGCCCGGTCACTCGAGATGGAGTGAGCGCGAGTCGCGTTAGGCTGTAGAGCTTAGGTACAGACGCAGCTGCCTGCTCGCCTTGCGGGAGCGGGTGGGGTGAGGGGCGCGCAAGAAGAAAGCTATTCGCCTTCGAGCGAATCGTGCCGCTCACCTTCTTCCTTCATGTCCTCGCCCGGAATGGCTCGTTGACCCGAGGCCCACGCGCCGAGGTCGATGAGCTTGCAGCGCTCACTGCAGAACGGCCGCCAACGCGAGGCTGGGTTCCATTCGACGGGGCGACCGCAGGTGGGACAGGGCACGGAAGGCATGAGCTTCGCTGACCTTAGGCATCAAGTTACGGTGAAAGACAAAAGTCGGGTTAGGGCGCGATTTTGCAAGACGTGACCGAGCTGGCGATGCGGCCACGGACGTGACCTCTTGTTCTGCCAGGCGTCGGTCGCCTGTAGTCTGCCGCTGAGCGAGCCTGCTCGCTCAGCTACACACCGTCAGCAAAAACTCCACGTCTTCGGTCGTTTGCACGGCTCGCACGTTGACGTCGGTCCAGCTCAAAAAGCGGATACTGCAGCGATGATGGCTGCCGCTGATCTCGGGGAAGAGCGTGGTGCCGGCCGGCAACGTGATTCGAAGCAATTGGTTAGGCGTATCTCGCTCGAAAACGACCTGGAATATGCCGCCTTTAGCCACTTCGGGTCGCGGACGCGCGGACTCGCGGGTGAGCCACAACAGCTCCGTGACCGCGTCACAGAGCGGGCGGATCGTCGACATCCAATCCGAAAAGGCCGCCGAGCGGAGTTCGAACGGTTGATCGAGCCAATGACGATATCCCGGCAGGTCGAACTCACACGTGCCGCCCGGGATCGAGCTCCTGTGCTTGATCGAGTTCAAGAACTCGGAATCGCGAAGCCGCTGCATGAAGAGCACGCCAGCCGCGTTGAGCTCGGTGCGCAGCCGCGTCAGGTTCGCGAGAACCGCCTTCAGCCGCGATCCGTCCACGCCCGGACGCGATTGGTAGTCGTGCATCACGCTCATCTGGCGCTCGAGCTCTTTCAGCACCTCGCTGCGAATGTCTCCGCGCGCGGTGATCGCAAGTATCTCGAGCAGCGAGTTGACGGCGGCGCGCGTCGACCACTGATCTTCCTGCTCTTCGTGGAACAGCGTTTGCGAATACAAGAAGTCGACGCGCAGAAAAGTCCGCATCCGCTCGTTGAGCGGCTGTTCGTAGACCGGCCCTGTGGAGGCGGCGCTTTTCCGATCGCGATCTGAGCTCATCCTGCCGATTGTGAAGCAGTCGCGCGCTGTTTAGAAAGCCCTAGATGAAAGAAGCGGTGGCGGCGGGCCCGAGCCTGCCGCGCGTTCCCGGATCCGCGTCCCGTGGAGCCGTCGGCCCTACTGCTTTTTCGCATCCCGTTCGCGGACGATGAGCTCGCTCGCGATGCGCAGCATGTCTTCCTGTGTTTGGCCGAGCGCGACGTATTTGCCATTGACCGTGAGTTGGGGCACGCCTGAAACGCGGTAGTCGCGGGAGAGCTGCTCGGCGCGCAGCGCCTTTTTCGTGACGTCTCCGGAATTGAACGCTTCTCTGAACTTAGTCGCATTGCCGCCCTGCTCGGCGACCCACGCGGCGAGGCGCTCTTCGTCGAACAGCGGCTTGTGCTCCTGGTGGATCGCGCGGAACAATGGACCGTCGAGCTTCTCGAGATCGCCTGTCATCTCGAGTGCGTAGTACGCCCGCACGAGCTGCCCCCAGTTGCGCCTTCCAAAAGAGACTGGCACGCGTACGAATACGGCGTCTTTCGGGAGCGCCGCGGCCCACTTCGTCACCGCGGGATAAAAGTGTGCGCAATGCGGACACCCGTACGAGAAAAACTCGATGACCTCGATCTTGCCGGAGGAGCTCACAGGCTGCAGAGAGGGCAGCAGAGAGTAGTCTCGACCCTGTACTACATCTGCGCTCGTGCTCACGGCGCAGAACAGGGCGATCATTGCGATGAACGATCGTCGCATCATCTGGAGTGACCTCGTCTAGCCCAGCCGGGCTCGCGTTCTTAGGGACCGATGTGAAGGATTATCGTTCCTCACGGGCGCAGGGCAACATGGATGGATAACCAATGTTCCGAAGTTAACAGTTGGCAGTTGACGGCAAGAGAGGAAAGATTCTTGTTTGCCGTCAACCGCCAGCGGTCGACCCGCCAGCCGCCCTATTGCTGCGGCTCTGGAGCGGCGGCCGGGTGCTGGATGTCGAGCAGCTCCACGTCGAAGACGAGCGTCGAGCCCGGTTTGATCGTGCCCGAGCCGCGGTCGCCGTAAGCGAGCTCAGGCGGGCAGATGATTCGGCTCTGGCCGCCTACCTTCATTGTCTGCAGGGCTTCGGTCCAGCAGGGGATGACGCCTTCCAGCGGGAAGGTCGCCGGCTCGTTGCGTTCGCGCGAGCTGTCGAACACCGTTCCATCGGTTGTCGTTCCTTGGTAGTGAACTTTCACGGTGTCCTTCGCCGTCGGAGAAGGGCCGGTCCCCGCTTTGGTTTGCTTGATCACGATGCCGGAGGCGGTCTTCGTAGCGCCTTTTTCGGCTGCGGCTTTCTCGATGAACGCCTGCCCTGCCTGACGCTCCTTCTGCGTGATTGCCGCCATGCGCTGTCCTTGCAGCTCCTGGAGCTTCGGCAAGTAGGCATCGAGGTCGATCTTCTCCTTCCCCGTGCTGCCATCGGTCATCCCCGCTTTGACGAGCTCGAGCTCGGCCGGGGTGAGATCGAAGGTGGCGAGATTCCTGGCGAGTGCAACGCCCAGCGCATAAAACGTCTTATCGTCATCGTTTTTCGGCTCCGCCGCCGAGCTTGGCAAAGCAACGGCGCACAGGAGGACCGCGGCACTTGTGATACGAAGGAGAGACATAGATTCACCGTCAGAGGTGGTGGAGGGGCGCGCAAGTGTGAGCGGCGCCAGAAAAGCTGTCTAGTGGGTCTGCGCGCTGTCGCAGCGCGGCGACGCCGCGAGCGGCAGTGTAGAGTGTAATGTGTAACGTGTAGGGTCAGAGCGGCTCGCTCCATGGGAGCCGCCGCTCCGTCACCCTACACCCCCTCTGACCTTACACTTTACACTTCACACTTTACACTTCGCGCAATTGCGCGCTGCGCTACGGCGCTTCCGTGCCGCCCACCAGCCCGCGCGCTTCGAGCAGCGGCTGAATGTCCGGATCCTTGCCATAGAAATCGCGGAACAACGTCATTGCATCGACGCTGAATCCCTTCGACAGGATCTTCTCTCTGAGCCGATCGCCGTTCTCGCGCGTCAAGCCGCCATGCGTCTCGAACCAATGCTCGGTCGAGCGGGCAAGCACTTCGCTCCATATATAAGCGTAGTAGCCTGACGAGTACCCGATCGGGCTCGAGAAGATGTGCAGAAAGTAAGTCGATCGATAGCGCGGCGGCACGGCATAAAAGTCGACGCCCGCCTGCTTCAATGCGTTCGCTTCGAACTCAGCAATGTCCGCCTCCGACGGTGTCTTGCCGAAGGGGAGCTGGTGGTATGCCTGATCCAGGAGCGCGGCCGCGAGGTACTCCGTCGTCGCATATCCTTGGTTGAACTTGCGCGATGCCAATACCTTGTCCATCAGCGCCTTCGGCATCGGCTCGCCGGTCTTGTAGTGCTTCGCGTAGTTCGCGAGCACGCGCGGGTAAGTCGCCCACATCTCATTGTACTGCGACGGAAACTCCACGAAGTCGCGCGGCACGCTCGTGCCCGAGAAGCGCGGGTACTTCACGTCCGAGAACAACCCATGCAGCGCGTGGCCGAATTCGTGGAACGCCGTCGTAACCTCATCGAACGTGAGCAGCGTCGGCTGGCCTGCGGGCGGTTTCGGGATGTTCAGATTGTTCACGACGACCGCTTTCGTACCGAGCAGCTTCGACTGCTCGACGAAGCTGTTCATCCATGCACCGCCGCGCTTATTGCTGCGGGCATACCAGTCGACGAGAAATAGGCCCAGCTGCGATCCGTCCGAATCGAACACTTCGAACACGCGCACGTCCGGATGATAAGTCGGCAGGTCCTTTCGCTCCTTGAAGCGAATGCCATACAGCTCTTGCGCGGCAAACAAGACGCCGTCGCGCAGTACGCGCCCCATCTCGAAGTACGGCCGCACTTCGGATTCGTCATAGGCATACTTCGCCTTGCGGACTTGCTCCGCATAGAAATCCCAATCCCAGGGTTGCAGCTTGAACGATTCCGTCCCGTTCGCTTTCGCCTGCGAGTCGATGAGCTGCTGGATCTCCATCGCTTCCTTGCGAGCGTTCGCAACGGCGGCCGGCGTCAGCTTGCCGAGCATGTCGTTCACTGCGGCGGCATTCTGCGCCGTTTCATCCTCGAGCACATAGGCCGCGTGATTCGGATAGCCGAGTAGTGCAGCACGTTCCGCGCGCAGTTTGACGATCTGCGCGATCAAGCCCGTCGTCGCGAACTCGCCGGACCAGCCGCGCCCGATGGATGCCTTGAAGATGCGCTCGCGCAGATCGCGATTCGTGAGCTGCGAGAGTGCAGGTTGTTGCGTCGTGTTGAGCAGTGGAATGACCCATTTTCCTTCCATGCCGCGCGACTTCGCGGCTTCGGCGGCGGTGGCGATCTGCGCCTCGGAGAAGCCATCGAGGAGCGCTTTGTCCTCGACGACGATCGCGGCGGCGTTATCGCCCTTCAGCACCGACTGACGGAACTCCGTCGTCAAGGACGAGATCTGTTCGTTGAGTTGTCTGAGCTTTGCTTTATCCGCGTCCGAGAGGTTCGCGCCCGAACGCACGAACTGTATGTAATAGCGCTCGAGCAGTCGCAGCGACTCGGGATCGAGATCCAGCTTCGCCCGACTGTCGTAGAGCGATTTCACGCGTGCGAAGAGCTGCGGGTTCAGGAAGATCGCATCCGAATGCGCCGCGAGCTTCGGTGCCATTTCCGTTTGCAGGTTCTCGAGATCCGGATTCGTGTTCGAGGCGGTCAAGTTGTAGAAGACATAGCTCGCGCGGTCGAGCAGCGCACCCGAGCGTTCCATCGCAACGATCGTATTCTCGAACGTGGCGGTCTCGGGATTATTCGCAATCGCCTCGATCTCGCGAATCTGCGCTTCCATCCCCGCCTCGAGCGCGGGCCCGAAATCCGCGTTCTCGATCTTGTCGAGCGGCGGCAATTGGTACGGGAGCGTACTCGGCTTGGCGAAAGGATTGTCCGAGGGCAGAGAAGCAGCAACAGCATTCATAGAAGTCCCGACAACAGCGGCAGCGGCGACAGCGGCAAGAATATTCGTGTGGCGCATGAGGGTGCTCAGCACAGGGGTTAACGTTTAGCACTGCGGCCATCGGCGCGCAGCGGTGTAGGTGCCAAGTGTAGCGCGTAGGACCGGAATGGGGCGATGCCATTCCGCCCTTACACTTTACACGTCACACCTCACACGTGCCCTTGGCAACTAGCCGGCCGGCAATGTATACCGTCCCTCGATCAACTCCCGAATCCGATGGCGTGCGTCATTCGCATCGATCTCGTGCTGCCGCTCGATCTTGGCGATCTCATCCGCAATCGAGTCATCGCCAATGCCCTTACGCAGCCACCCCGAGACCTCGTGCCGCTTCAAGTGAAAGAGCCATGTCTCGTCATCGACGCCGTCCGCAAGATCCAAGAACAAGATGAGATTGGGCGCACGCAGCCGCAGCTTTCCTTCTGGGCCCCTGAAGTAGAAGCTGCGATCCTCGGGAAGCGTGCCTTCTGCGTACTTGCGCAAGTGTCGTTTGCGTTCGGTGTGGCTCGGCTCGACTCGAATCACCTTTGGCCTTGTCGTGCGCTCCGACTTGCTGCACAAGATCGCGACACCGGGTTCGAGCGATTCGCGGGGGGATTCCATAGGAGCGAGCTCGTTCGCATCGGTGAACTCCCGCAGCATCTCCACGGGCTTTTCTCCGAGCACGAGAATCGTATCGATCTGTCGAAGCGCGGAAGGTGCGATCAAGCTTGGCGTGACGCTCACCATTACGACGCCGTCAAGATTGTCCGGGCTCGGCGCGTCCGTCGCCTGCCAATGGGCAGGCAGCATGTGGTGCACTTCGTCGAGGAGGAGCCAATGCGGCCGCCCGGTGCGTGCACGAATATCGCGCAGGCGCGAGAAGAACGCCATGAAGAACCAGGGCCGGTCTTCGAGCTTGATGCCGAGCAGATTGATGATCGCATTCGTTTCCGGTTTGCAGAGGAGCTGCTCGCATTCGTCGATCGTCGGTGCATGATCGGGTCCGCCGAGCACGACGGCGGTTTCGATGTTGTCGTAATCGCCTTCCGGGTCGACGATGCAGTAGTTGTAGCCGCTCGCTTGCAGGCGTTCGATCAATCCTGTCGCAACGGAGGATTTGCCGCCGCCTGAGCTGCCGACGATCAGCGCGTTGACGTCATACGGCGATAGATAAGTCTCTTCGCCGTCCTCGTCGGTGCCGACGAGCACGCCTGGACGCGACAATTGCGACGCGCGCGGCTCCAGATCGTTCGCGAGCAACTCTTCGATGAGCTGGCAAACGCCCGCACCGTGATCGCGTTCGAGCACGAAATCCGCACGCTCCTTTACGGCGGGTAGCGCGTTCGCGACCGCTGCCGAGCATTCGCACAAGGCGAAGAAGGCATGATCGTTCTCCGCATCGCCGACGCCGACTGCGTTGCGCGGCGAAAGGTTGAGCTCTCGCAGGGCCGCTTTGAGACCGGTCGCCTTCGTGATGCCTGCAGGCAGGACCATGACGGCGCCCTTGTTGAAGATCACCTGCAGTCCGAGCCCGAGCTCGCGAATCGTTTCGAGCACGGCGATCTCGTGCGGCTCCCACGTGGCGACGATGCAGCGCCCGACCGAGATGCGCTCGACCCCCTTCGCGCGGAGCGCTTCCACGAACTCGACAGGCGGCGGCTCTGCCAACAGACGCTCTTCCTTGGTCGCGGGCCGGTAGAGCAGCGCTCCATTCTCTGCGACGATGATGTCGAACAGATCGAAACGCGAGAACACCGACTCGAGATCGGGAATCTCTCGCCCCGTCACCATCACGAGCTTGCGCCCCGATTCCCGCAGTCGCTCGAGCGCTGCGATCGCCGCGTCATCGACACGGCCGTGATGTGCGATCGTGCCGTCGTAGTCGGTGCAAAGCGCAAGATAGCGCATGAGCGATGTCCCTCGGCTGATGTCGAGGGGAACGTGAGGCGGTTGTTCGAGGTTCCAGCAGCGCCGCGATGCCAGAGATTCCCT
>JBDZVE010000017.1:0-30130 GCA_040255535.1 Lysobacterales bacterium
CGTAGTGCTTTCATGAGTGACCTCTGTCGAGCGGCGAGCTTAGGTATCGCATTTCCCCGGACAGTAGTGGGCGGAGGCCGGGATCCAGACAAAGACAGCGCGTACTTGCGCCGACGCTTGCACCGCGATCGGGGCGAGTAGAGAGCAGACAGGCATTCCGGGTTTCTGCGCGACAGTATGAGGTTCCAACAAGAATGACGACGCTCATCCGGCCCGCATTGTTGCGGGATCCTGTTCACCTGCTGGCGTTCGGGTTCGGCGCGGGGTTGAGTCCGTATGCGCCCGGGACGTTCGGAACGTTGATCGCAGTACCGATCGTGCTGCTCGTGTCGCAGTTCGGTTGGCTCGCGCATCTAGCGTTTGCCTTGCTCGCGTTCCTCGGCGGCATCTATATCTGCGGGTCGAGCGCGCGCAAGCTCGGGGTGCACGACCATCCAGGGATCGTCTGGGACGAAATCGCCGGATATACCGTGACGATGTTGGCAGCTCCGGCAGAACCCGCTTGGCTAGCCGCCGGTTTTGTGCTGTTTCGCTTTTTCGACATCGTCAAACCCTCGCCGATCCGGGAGGCTGATCACAGTCTCACCGGCGGGCTGGGAATTATCCTCGATGACATCATTGCGGGCCTGTTCGCGGGAGCGATCCTGTTCGCGGTGAAACTTCTCCTGTAAGCAAAGCGATCGTCACACTTTGTGAACCAACCGAGCGCCTCAATGGCACAGCGCACCGCGCCGCGCGAGCAGCGCATTCCCGAGCGTATTGGGAAATACGTCATCGTCAAGGAAGTCGGCCGGGGCAGCACGGGGGTCGTCTATCTATCCCACGATCCGTACTACCGCCGCGACGTCGCGATCAAGGTGTACAACCTCGAATCGCACGACGAAGACCGGGCGCGCGTCACGCGCAAGATGTTCCTTTCCGAAGCGCACATGGTCGGCATGCTGCAGCATCCGAACATCCTGCCGATCTACGACGCGGGTGAGGAAGACGGGCACTACTATATCGTCACCGAGCACGTGCACGGCGCACGCACGCTGTCCGCTTACTGCAAGCCGGACAATCTGCTGCCGGTCGATGATGTCGTCGAGATCATGTACAAGTGCGCGAAGGCGCTGCACTATGCGCACAGCCGCGGGGTCATTCACCGCGACATCAAGCCGTCGAACCTGATGCTCACGCAGGCGAACGACGTTCGCATCATCGATTTCGGTATCGCGCTCGTATCCGACTCGGAGATCTCGCGAATCGACGGCATCGCCGGCAGTCCGTCGTATATGTCGCCCGAGCAGGTCCAGTCGCTCGAGATCACGAACCGCTCCGACCTCTATTCGCTCGGCGCGGTCATGTACGAGATGCTGACCGGCTACCGTCCGTTCCGCGGCGGCAATCTCTCGAAGCTGCTCCATCAGATCGTCTATGCGACGGCGCAGCCGATTCACACGCTCCGCCCCGAGATTCCGGAAGTGCTGGAGAACTCTGTCGCAAAGGCGCTGCACAAGGATCCCGCGAAGCGATACCGCAACGGGCTCGAGCTCGCGGCGGATTTGACGCGCGTCCACCAGACGCTGCGCGAAGGCTCCTCGAAGCTCGATCGCCAGGAGCAGTTCTCGATCTTGCGCACGCTCAAGTTCTTCCATGATTTCTCTCAGGCCGAAATCCTCGAAGTGCTCCGCGCGAGCACGTGGCAGGACTACGAGCAGGGCGAGGAAATCGTGAAAGAAGGCGAGATGGACGATCGCTTTTATGTCATCGTATCGGGAAGCGTTGCCGTCATGCGCGGCGGCAATCCAGTCGGCCAGCTCGATGAAGGCGACTGTTTCGGCGAGACGAGCTACGTGCGCGGCGCCAAGCGCCTCGCGACGATCAAGGCGCTCACGGCGGTCACGCTCATGAAGGTGAGCTCCACGCTGCTCGAGCAAAGCTCCGCGGCCTGCCAGCTCCGCTTCAACAAGGTGTTTCTGCGCAGCCTGATCAGCCGCTTGCAGAGTCCGTCTTAGAAGACGGGCAGAAATCAGTTAGAAACAAGAACAAGCCGAATCCATCCCGCCGCGCGGAGGTGTCGATCGGAGGTTCGTAACAAGAAAAATCGTGCCAAGAAGAAGCCGGGCATCGACCCGGCCTTTTTTTTGCGAGCGGTGAGCGACCAGGGGATAGGGGACGGTCCGAGCGCACCGCGCGCGCTTCCCCTCTATTCTTGCTCCTTGTCCCGCTCGATCAGCGCGTACGCCGAGTGGTTGTGGATCGACTCGAAGTTCTCCGCTTCGACGACGTAGGCGCGGATTCGATCGTCCTCGTTCAAGCGTACGGCGACGTCGCGCACGATGTCCTCGACGAACTTCGGATTGTCGTACGCGCGCTCCGTAACGTACTTCTCGTCGGGGCGCTTGAGGATGCCGTAGACCTCGCACGAGGCTTCCTGCTCCGCGATGTCGATCAGCTCTTCGAGCCACATGTGATTCTCGATGCGAGCCTTGATCGTGATGTGCGAGCGCTGATTGTGCGCACCGTAGTTGGAGATGCGCTTCGAGCAGGGGCAGAGGCTCGTCGCCGCTACGACGACTTTGAGCCACAAGTCGGCTTTACCTTCGTGGAATTCGCCGATGAGAGAAGCTTTGTAGTCCATCAAGCTCTCTACGCCCGACACCGGCGCCTTCTTCATCACGAAATACGGGAAGTCCATCTCGATGTGCCCCGATTCCGCATCGAGCTTCTCGGTCATCTCGATGAGGATGTCGCGGAACGATTCGACCGAGATCTCTCGCTCGTTACGATGAAGCACCTCGACGAACCGCGACATGTGCGTGCCCTTGAAGTTGTGGGGCAGAGCAACGTACATGTTGAAGCTCGCGACGGTGTGCTGCTCGCCGTTCGATCGATCCTTCACCCGCACCGGGTGATAGACGTCTTTGATCCCGACCTTGTTGATCGGTATGCGTCGCGAATCCGCGCGCCCTTGTACGTCCTCGATGGACGTCTCTGACGGGGAAACGGCGTTGGAAGGTCGGGTGGCCATTGACTATGTAAAAGCTTAAAGCAGGCTAGTGGGGACGGGCGCAGTATAAAGCAAGGTGCTACCTGTCCCCTCCGCGCGCCGGGAAACACACTCGTGACGGGGAGGAGCGAAGAACAGACAGGACTCTCAGCCGCAAGGAACGCAAATGAGCGCACAAGAGGAACATCCCATCTGTGTTCCCTTACGCGCTCTTTGAGTTCTCTGACGTTGCTCCCGGATTTCCAGAGCGCCTGGGATGCCGCTACGACACTGCCGCCCGCGCGGGCACGTGCCACCAGCGCGTGATCGCCGCTTCGATCGAAGCCAAATCGAGACCTGCCGACGCGAGACAGTCTTCCCGAGAGCCATGCTCGATGAAACGATCGGGAATACCGAGATGGAGCAGCGGGAGCGTGTAGCGGTTTGCCGCGAGAATCTCCCCGATCGCGCTGCCCGCGCCGCCTGCGACGACATTTTCCTCGACCGTTACGATCGCGCGATGCGTGCTCGCGAGCCGGAGCAGCAACTCTTCGTCGAGCGGCTTCACGAAGCGCAGGTTCACGAGCGTCGCATCCAGCGTTGCGGCGAGCTGTTCGCACGTACGTACCATCGCACCGGCGGCAACGATCGCGAGCCCGCTGCGGCCTTCGCGGCGCACTTGCGCTTTGCCGATCGGGAGTGCCTGCATCTCCTTTTCGATCGTCGCCCCCGGGCCCTGGCCGCGGGGGTAGCGAACCGCGGCGGGCAGCCCCGATTGCACGGCCGTGAACAGCATCTGACGGCACTCGTTTTCGTCCGCGGGTGCCATGACAACGAGATTGGGAATGCAGCGAAGATAAGAGAGATCGTAGCTGCCCTGATGTGTCGCGCCGTCTCCGCCGACGAGGCCCGCGCGGTCGATCGCGAAGGTCACGGGCAACTTCTGTAGCGCGACATCGTGGATCAATTGATCGTAGGCACGCTGCAGAAAAGTCGAGTAGATCGCGACGACCGGTTTCAAGCCATCGCACGCCATGCCTGCGGCGAGCGTCACGGCGTGCTGCTCGGCGATCGCCACGTCGAAGTAGCGATCGGGAAAGCGTTTGGAATACTCGACCAGCCCGGAGCCTTCACGCATCGCGGGCGTGATCGCGATCACCTTCTCGTCGAGGGCGGCCATATCGCACACCCACTCTCCGAAGACTTGCGAGTAGCTTGGCCCGGTCGCCTTCTCCTTGAAAATCACGCCGCTCTTGGGGTCGAACGGACCGGGGCCGTGCCACTTGATCGGATCGGCTTCCGCTGGGGCGTACCCTTTGCCCTTGCGAGTCATGATGTGGAGGAACTGCGGGCCTTTCAGATCGCGCAAATTCTTCAGGGTCGCGACGAGCGCGCCGATGTCGTGCCCGTCGATGGGACCGATGTAGTTGAATCCGAGCTCCTCAAAAATCGTCCCGGGTAGCACCATCCCCTTCATGTGCTCTTCGGAGCGGCGCGCGAGCTCCCAGACGGTCGGCATGCGCTTCAAGACCTTCTTGCTTCCTTCGCGCAGGGTCGCGTAGAGCTTCCCGGAGAGCACGCGCGCGAAGTAGTTCGAGAACGCGCCGACGTTTTCGGAGATCGACATGTCGTTGTCGTTCAACACGACGAGCATGTCGACGTCCAAGCTGCCGGCGTGATTGAGCGCTTCGAACGCCATGCCCGCACTCATCGCGCCGTCGCCGATCACCGATACGACGCGGCGGCGCTCGCCGCTTCGCGCCGCTGCAATCGCCATTCCCAAAGCCGCGCTGATCGACGTGCTCGAATGGCCGACGCCGAACGTGTCATAGCAGCTCTCATGGCGCGACGGAAAGGGTGCGAGCCCGCCTTTGCACTTGATCGTTCTCAAGTCGTCGCGGCGGCCGGTCAAGACTTTGTGAGGATAGGCCTGGTGGCCGACATCCCACACCACCCGATCATGGGGCGTGTCGAAGACATAGTGCAGGGCGACCGTCAGCTCGACTGCGCCGAGCCCGGCGGCGAAATGCCCGCCCATCTGGCTTACGGTGTCGATGAGGTATTGCCTGAGCTCCGCGGCGACCTTCTCGAGCTCGGATGCCGGCAGTTTGCGCAGATCGGCCGGGGAGTCGATCGCGGAGATCAGCGGATACGAAGAGCCGGCGTTCATGCTGTGTTCGACGAAGTGCGGATGTCGCGCGAGAGTTTCAGCAAATAGGGCGTATCGTCGGCCGAATCATGACAAAGGGGGCGAACGCGCGTGAGTTTACAGGAAACGACGACGCCGAGACGGCAGAATGGTGCGTAGCGCTCGAGTCCGCGAACGCGTGCAGCCCTGCAGATGCGCGAAGGAAGGGACGCTCAGTGGCGGCGCAAGACGAGCCAGTTCGACATCGCGATGAGCGAATCGATCTTGATCGTCGTGCTCGCAAGGGCGCTCAAGGCCCGATCGTGCAGCTCTCGGACGCGCTCGCGTGCGCGCTCGATGCCGGCGACCGACGGATAGGTCGGCTTATTGAGGGCACTGTCCGCTCCCGTCGCTTTCCCGAGCAGCGCGGGGTCGCCTTCGACGTCGAGCACATCGTCCTGAATCTGAAAGGCGAGGCCGATTGCCGTCGCGTACTCATCAAGGGCAGCCCGAATCGCCGGTGAAAGCTCGCGCGCGCACGCGGCTGCCATCATGACGCATGCGCGGATCAGCGCGCCCGTCTTGTGGGCGTGCATCGTCTCGATTTCCTCGATCGATAGGTGCTTTCCCAAGGCCGCGAGGTCGAGCGCTTGGCCGCCTGCCATGCCCCTCGTACCGCTCGCTTGGCTGAGCAGATCAACGAGTTGCAGTCGCGTGTTCGCATCGTCCGGCAGCCCGGGGCCACGCACGAGCGTTTGGAACGCGAGCACTTGCAGCGCATCGCCGGCGAGAATTGCGGTCGCCTCGTCGAACGCCTTGTGACACGTGGGGCGCCCGCGGCGCAGGTCGTCGTTGTCCATTGCGGGGAGGTCATCGTGTACGAGCGAGTACACGTGGATGAGCTCCACGGCGCACGCGGCACCATCGATCGCTTCCTGCGGCAGATCGAGTGCCTCGGCTGTGGCGTACACGAGCGCGGGGCGAACACGCTTGCCGCCGCCGAGCACGCTGTATCGCATCGCCTCGTGCAGCCGCTTGGGCTCGGATTCGCTCGAAGGTAACCGCAGCGCGAGCTGCTGCTCGACCCGGTGCTGCCACGAAGCGAGCCGAAGGGCGAAATCCGGCGTGCCGGAGTCGTGAGCGACCGGCGTCATTCGACTTGCAGCGCTCAATCTTCTTCGCTCTCGTCCGGATCGAAAGCCGCCGTGTCGAACTGCTCCGGCGAGCCGCTCTTACGCAGCAGAATTTCGACCTTCTGTTCCGCTTCTTTGAGCGCCGCCTGACAGGCGCGGGTAAGCTGCACGCCGCGTTCGAACTGTTTCAGGGATTCCTCGAGACTGAGCTCGCCCTGTTCGAGTTTCTCGACGATTCCCTCAAGCTCCGCGAGGGAGCGTTCGAAATCGGGAAGCGGAGGAGACTCTTCGCCGGATTTGGATTTTGAAGTGTTCACGTCTGCGCCTGAAAGCCGACGCAAGCTTGCATGCGCGCATCGGGGCGGTCAAATCGACGCTGTCGATCGCGTTTTCCCGGCGTTGACTTGCTCGGCGGTCGAGCATAGATTTCAGGCTAGTTAGACTAGGTCTAAGGAGTACTTTGAAGCTCCTGACAGACCGGTCCGACGCCGGCACTGAGCGGCGCACGGTTGCTAGCGCCGCACTTTCGGTTTTGTCCATCTAGCGAGGGTTTCGCAATGAAGAGTCTGAAGGGCACGAGCACGGAGAAGAACTTGAAGGACGCGTTTGCTGGCGAATCGCAAGCGAATCGCCGTTATCTGTATTTCGCGGCCAAGGCGGACGTCGAGGGCTACAACGACGTCGCTGCCGTGTTCCGCTCGACGGCAGAAGGCGAGACGGGGCACGCGCACGGGCACCTCGAGTATCTCGAGGCGGTCGGCGATCCGGCCACGGGCCTGCCGATCGGCGAAACGTCCGCCAATTTGAAGGCGGCAATCGCAGGCGAGACGCACGAGTACACCGACATGTATCCGGGTATGGCGAAGCAGGCTCGCGAGGAAGGCTTCGACGAGATCGCGGATTGGTTCGAGACGCTCGCGAAGGCGGAGCGCTCGCACGCGAATCGCTTCCAGAAGGCGCTCGATACGCTTTAGTCGAAGCATTGCTTCGACGGCTGGGGGCTGGAGGCTGGGGCAAGAATAAGATTGCCTCACTTCCACGCGAGGGTGCGTGTCGCACTCAAGTGTTGCGCGTGCTATTTCTCTGGCTCCAGCCCCCAGTCGCCAGCCTCCAGCCAAGCTAGATGTCCAAGCCAACCGCATCCGCACCTGCCCGCGAAGGCAGCCTCGAAGCGCCCACGCGTCATCCGATCGCGTGGAAAGACCCGGACTACTTGAACGAACAATCCTTGTTCAAGGAGCTCGAGCGAATCTTCGATATCTGCCAAGGCTGCCGCCGATGCTTCAGCCTGTGCAACGCGTTTCCGACGCTGTTCGATGCGGTGGACGCCTCGAGCACGGGCGAGGTCGAGGCGGTCGACAAGAAGGTGTATTGGGACGTCGTCGACCACTGCTATCTATGCGACATGTGCTACATGTCGAAATGTCCGTACGTTCCTCCACATCCTTGGAACGTCGACTTTCCTCACTTGATGCTGCGCGCGAAGGCGTATCAGTTCAAACATCGCTCGGTGAGGGTTCGCGACAAGATCTTGAGTTCGACCGATGCGGTGGGAAGCATCGCGGGGATTCCGGTCATCGCGGAGGTCGTCAATGCCGTGAACAAGACCGCGTTCGGGCGAGCGATGCTGGACAAGACGCTCGGCGTTCACCCCGAAGCGCCGATTCCCGACTACCACAGCAAGACGTATCGCAAGCGCCATCGCGCAAGGCAGCACCCTGAGCACGAGGCAAAGCCGAGCGAGGAGACGAAAGGGCGCGTCGTGCTGTTCGCGACGTGCTACGGCAATCGCAATGAGCCCGCGCTCGGCGAGGATCTCGTCGCGGTCTTCGAGCACAACGGCATTCCCGTCACGATCGCTCAGCGAGAGCGCTGCTGCGGCATGCCGAAGCTTGAAATGGGCGATCTCGACACGATCGAGAAGTACAAGAACGAAAATATTCCCGAGCTTGCGCGCTGGGTCGACGAGGGGTGGGACATCGTGACGCCCGTACCGTCGTGCACGCTCATGTTCAAGCAGGAGCTGCCGCTCATGTTCCCGGACGATCCGCTCGTGCAGAAGGTGCGCGATGCGATGTTCGATCCGTTCGAATATCTCTGGGCTCGGTATCGAGCGGGGCTGCTGCGCACCGATTTCGCGCGCAAGCTCGGCAAGATCACGTATCACGTCCCGTGCCATACGCGCGTGCAGAATCTCGGATTGAAGACGCGCGACGTGCTGATGCTCGTGCCGGAGACGCAAGTCGATCCGATCGAGCGCTGCTCCGGGCACAACGGAACGTACGGGGTGAAGCGCGAGTTTCGAGACGTGTCGATGAAGATCGGCCGCCCGGTCGTGCGCCGAGTTGCCGACTCCGATGCAGATTTTTATTCGAGCGATTGCCCGATGGCCGGCCATCAAATCGAGTCCGGCCTCGAGAGCGGCAAAGCGCCGGCTCACCCGCTCAAACTATTGCGCATGGCATATGGAATCTGATTATGCACCTGCCAAAACTCACCCGAACCGACCTCATGAGCCTTGAGCAGTATTCGACGGCACGCAAAGAATTTCGCGCGAAGGTGCTCGACCACAAGAGCCGGCGCACGGTGCCCGTCGGGCCGCACACGACGTGGTGTTTCGAGGATCAACTCACCGTCCAGTACCAAGTGCAGGAGATGCTGCGCGTCGAGCGCATCTTCGAGGCGGACGGCATTCAGGAAGAGCTCGACGCCTACAATCCTTTGATCCCGGACGGAAGCAACTGGAAAGTGACGTTTCTGATCGAATTTCCGGATCCCGACGAGCGCAAGCGCCGTCTCGCCCAGATGATCGGGATCGAGGATCGCTGCTGGGTTCAGGTCGCTGACTTCGAGCGCGTGTGGGCCATCGCGGATGAGGACCTCGAGCGCGAGAACGACGAGAAGACATCATCCGTTCACTTCATGCGCTTCGAGCTCACCGGGCCCATGTGTGAAGCGGTCAAGAACGGCGCGTCCGTGAGCATCGGCATCGACCACGAGAGCTATCGACACAGCGTCGAGCCGCTGCCGCAACCCATTCGAGATTCGCTCGCCAAAGATTTGATCTAGCAAGTTGACAGTTGACGGTTGACAGCTGATCTGGCTGGTTGACAGTTGACGGTTGACAGTTGACGGTCAGAGGCCGGGATCGTCGTGCGTGAGTAGCGACCGCTCTTTCTTGCCGTCAACGGTCAACTGTCAACCGTCAACTCTCTGTTAGAATCCGCGCGCCTTCTAACTCTCAAGCGCGCTCGCGAATAAATGGCCCAGTCTTATAACGCTTCCGACATTGAAGTTCTGAGCGGGTTGGATCCCGTTCGCCGTCGTCCGGGGATGTACACGGACACGAGCCGACCGAATCACTTGGCGCACGAAGTCATCGACAACTCCGTCGACGAGGCGCTCTCCGGCCACGCGAAGCGCGTCGATGTGACGCTCTATAAAGACGGCTCGCTCGAGGTCTCGGACGACGGGCGCGGCATGCCCGTCGACATTCATCCGAAGGAGAAGGTGAGCGGCGTCGAGCTCATCCTCACGCGGCTGCACGCGGGCGGCAAGTTCTCGGACAAGAACTACAAGTTCTCGGGCGGCCTGCACGGCGTCGGCGTGTCCGTCGTGAACGCGCTTTCGAAGAATCTCGAATGCTGGGTGAAGCGCGGCGGGAAGGAATACAACATCGGCTTCAAGAGCGGCAAGGTCTCCTCGAAGCTTACGGTCGTGGGCGAAGTCGGCAAGAACAATACGGGTACGACGGTGCGGTTCTGGCCGGATCCGCAATTCTTCGAGTCCGTGAGCTTCTCGTTGCCGAAACTGAAGCACGTCCTGCGGGCGAAAGCGGTGCTATGCCCCGGCTTGCGCGTCACGCTCAAGGTCGAGCAGAGCGGCGAGAAAGAAGAGTGGCTCTACACGGGCGGCCTCAACGAATACTTGCGCGAAGCGCTCGGGCAGGGCGAGTGGCTGCCGGCGGAGCTCTTCAGCGGCAGCATCGAGGGCGAGCAAGAGGCGGCGGAATGGGCCGTCGCTTGGCGTATCGACGACGGCGGCAAGGTCGAGGAGAGCTACGTCAACCTGATTCCGACGCCGCAAGGCGGTACGCACGTCAACGGCCTTCGCCTCGGGCTCACCGATGCGATCCGCGAGTTCTGCGAGTTCCGCAATCTGTTGCCGAAGGGGCTCAAGCTCGCACCCGAGGACGTATGGGATGGCTTGAGCTACGTCTTATCGACGAAGCTCAAGGAGCCGCAGTTTGCGGGTCAGACGAAAGAGCGTCTCTCCTCGCGCGAGTCGGCGGCGTTCGTGTCAGGCGTCGTCAAAGATCAGTTCGGGTTGTGGCTCAACCAACATCCCGAGTCGGGCGAGAAGATCGCGCAGCTCGCGATCGCGGGTGCGCAAGCGCGGCTCAAGGCATCCAAGTCGGTCGCGCGCAAGCGCATCGTCAGCGGACCTGCGCTGCCCGGCAAGCTCGCGGACTGCACGTCTCAAGAGCCGGAACGCAGCGAGCTGTTCTTGGTCGAGGGCGATTCGGCCGGCGGCTCCGCGAAACAAGCGCGCGATCGCGAGTTCCAGGCCGTGATGCCGCTCCGGGGCAAGATTCTGAACACGTGGGAGGTCGATGCGGGTCAAGTGCTGCAGTCGCAGGAAGTGCACCACATCGCGATCGCGCTCGGTGTCGATCCAGGCTCCGATAAGCTCGATGGGCTGCGCTACCACAAGGTGTGCATCCTTGCGGACGCCGACTCGGATGGTCAGCACATTGCAACCTTGCTGTGTGCGCTGTTCCTGCGTCATTTCCGCCCGCTCGTGCTTGCAGGCCACGTGTATGTCGCGATGCCGCCGCTGTATCGCGTCGATGTAGGCAAGCAGGTCTACTATGCGCTCGACGATGCGGAACGTGCCGGCATTCTCGATCGCATCGCGGCCGAGAATCCTCGCGCCAAGCCCGTCGTCACTCGATTCAAAGGTCTCGGCGAGATGAGCGCGCTGCAATTGCGCGAGACGACGATGGCGCCCGAAACGCGCCGGCTCGTCCAGCTCACCGTCGATGCGAAAGATCAAGCCGACCAAATGCTCGACATGCTCCTTGCGAAGAAGCGCGCCGCGGATCGCCGCGAGTGGCTGGAGACGAAGGGCAATTTGGCGGAAGTACAGGTTTAGAGAGCATGCCCAGCCAACCCCCACTCAACTTCGAAGGCATCGAGCGCCTGCCGCTCAAGCACTTCACCGAGAAGGCGTACCTCGACTATTCGATGTACGTCATCCTGGACCGCGCGTTGCCGCACATCGGCGACGGTTTGAAGCCCGTGCAGCGCCGCATCGTGTACGCGATGAGCGAGCTCGGGCTTTCGGCCGCATCGAAGCACAAGAAATCGGCGCGCACCATCGGCGATGTCATCGGCAAGTTCCATCCGCACGGCGATTCGGCCTGCTACGAAGCGATGGTGCTGATGGCGCAGCCGTTCTCGTATCGCTATCCGCTCGTCGACGGCCAAGGCAATTTCGGGTCCCCCGACGAGCCGAAGTCGTTCGCGGCGATGCGCTATACCGAGTCGCGCCTCACGCGCTACGCATCGCTGTTGCTGCAGGAGCTCGGGCAGGGCACCGTCGAGTGGACACCGAACTTCGACGGCACGCTCGAAGAGCCCGTGATCCTGCCGGCGCGCGTTCCAAATGTGCTGCTCAACGGCGCGACAGGCATCGCGGTCGGCATGGCGACGGACATCCCGCCGCACAACTTGCGCGAGGTCGCGACCGCGTGTGTCCGTCTGCTCGAAGATCCGGATGTCACGCCGCGGGAGCTTTGCAAGCACATCCAGGGGCCGGACTTTCCGACGGGAGGCGAGATCATCACGCCCCGCACCGAAATCCGTCGGATGTACGAGACCGGCAACGGCTCGATTCGCGCGCGCGCGGTGTACGAGATCGAAGACGGCGACATCGTCATCACCCAGCTTCCGTATCAAGTTTCGGGCAGCCGCATTCAGGAGCAGATCGCCGCGCAAATGCAGGCGAAGAAGCTGCCGATGGTCGAAGACATTCGCGACGAGTCCGACCATGAGCATCCGACGCGCATCGTCATCGTGCCGCGCTCGAATCGGGTCGACATCGAGCAGCTCATGGCGCACCTGTTCGCGACGACCGATCTCGAGCGCACCTATCGAGTGAATCTCAACATCATCGGGCTCGACGGCCGCCCGAAGGTGATGGGGCTCAAGTCGCTGCTCGAGGACTGGCTCACGTTCCGCATCGATACGGTCACGAAACGGCTCACGTGGCGATTGAACAAGGTGCAGGCGCGCCTGCATATCCTGGAAGGACTCTTGATCGCATACCTCAACCTCGATGAGGTCATCAAGATCATTCGCCGCGAGGATGAGCCCAAGCCGGTGCTGATGAAGCGCTTCAAGATCACGGAGGCGCAGGCCGAGGCGATTCTGGAAACGAAGCTGCGTCACCTCGCGAAGCTCGAGGAGATGAAGATTCGCGGCGAGCAGAAGGAGCTTGCGGAGGAGCGCGATGAGCTCGAAAAGATTCTGAAGAGCAAGGCGCGCTTGAAGAAGCTCGTGCGCGAGGAGCTGATCGCGGATGCCGATCTCTTCGGAGACGATCGCCGCAGCCGCATCGTCGAGCGCGCCGCCGCGCAGGCGATCGATGAGACGGAGCTCGTCGCGAGCGAGCCCGTCACGGTCGTGTTGTCCGAGCGCGGTTGGGTTCGCGCGGCGAAGGGCCATGAGCTCGATCCTCGAGCGCTTTCGTACAAGACGGGCGATTCGTTCCAAGCAGCCGCACGCGGGCGTAGCACGCAGCAAGCCGTCTTTCTCGACAGCACCGGCCGAGCGTACAGCTTGCTTGCACATACGCTGCCTTCCGCGCGCGGGCAAGGTGAGCCGCTTTCAGGACGACTCGATCCGCCCGATGGGGCGACGTTCGCCGGCGTATTGATCGGCGATCCTGAGGATCGATGGGTTGTCGCCTCCGATGCCGGCTACGGCTTCGTCGTGAAGCTCGAGGAGCTGCACTCGCGTAATCGCGCGGGCAAAGCGGTGCTCAAGGTGCCCGAAGGCTCGGGTGTGCTCGCTCCCGCCCCCGTGCCCGCGAGCGAGGAAGCGTTGCTTTGCGCGGCGAGCTCGGAGGGAAAATTGCTCGTCTTCCCGGTGAAGGACTTGCCGGAGCTGCCGCGCGGCAAGGGCAACAAGATCTTCGGCCTCTCGTCGAAGAAGGTCGCGTCGCGCGAAGAATTCCTCGCCGCGATCGCCGTCGTCGCACCCGAGCAAAACCTCATCGTGCGTTCCGGCGAACGCAAGATGACGATCAAGTTCGCCGACCTCAAAGACTATCGCGGCGAACGCGCCCAACGCGGCGCAGTGCTTCCGCGCGGCTGGCGAAAGGTGGAGAGATTGGAAGTGGAGTGATGCAGAGTGTAATGTGTATGGTGTAGTGTGTAAGGGGCGACAAGCCCTACACTTTACACGTTACACCTTACACCTTACACAGATAACGTCACTCGATGACGTTATCCCATAACCACCTGCTCCGGCTCGTTCACGAAATACCCTTGGATGAACTCGATGCCGAGTTGCCATAGCACAGCCATCGTGTTTGCGTCTTCCACGCGCTCGGCGATCGTTGCGACCTTCTTGCCTTTGGCGTGATCGACGAGCTCGCGCACGCGCTGTTGCAGGTTCTGATCGACGGCGAGCCCTTGCATCAGCGTGCCGTCGACCTTGATGTAGTCGAGCGGCAAGTGCGAGATCAAGCGCGCCGGATCGCGGCCGGTGCCGAAATGTTCGAGGGCGAAGAGGAATCCCGATTTGTGCAGGCCCGCCGCGAGCTCGGTCGTATCGGCTAGATATTCGGTCGCGACCTGCTCGCTGATTTGGAACGCGATCCGCTGCGGATCGAGGCGCGTCGCCTTCAGTTGATTGGACAGCCACTGCAGCAGCGACTTGTCGCGTACGGAATCCTTCGAGAGGCGAACGAAGAGCTGCTTGACCGGGCGGCTCGCGCAGAACGTCATCGATGCGCCGATGATCCACCGGTCGATGTTCTTCATGAGATCGTTGCGTTCGGCCGCTGCCATGAACTCGGAAGGGAGCAGCTCCTGGCCGGATTCATCGAGCATGCGAACGAGCACATCGAACATGCCGCGGTCTTCGCCGAGCAGGCTCGCGATCGGCTGCTGCATGAGGCGAAAGCGGTTTTCCATGAGCGCCGCTTTGATGTGCCGAACCCAAATTTCGTCCGCTGCGACGCGGCGCGTGTCTTCGTCCTGATGATCGATCACGTGAATGCGGCTGCCGCCGCCTTGCTGCGCGGTGCGCCGTGCCGTGATCGCGTCGTTGAGCGAAGCGGCAATATCGGGCGAACGCGGGTCGATCGCGCCGACGCCGACGCTGCACGTGCAGGAGATTTGCTTGTCTCCGATGCGGAAGACCTGCGCACCGACCTTGCGGATGAGATTCTTGGCCCAGACCTCGATGTCGCGCGGCGTGCCGCGCTCCATGAGCAGCATGAAGGCGCCGTCGCCGAAGCGGCCGAAGAGATCGGAAGGCTGGCGGGTTTCGTCGATCAAGCCCGCGAACTGGCCGACGAATTCTTCAACGCCGAGTGGGCCGACCTCGTCGCAAATCGCAGGCAGCTTGTCTGCCTCTACGGAAACGAGTTGCCGGATGCCGGCTTTGATGGGCTGCGCCAGCGTCTGCTTGAGCTGCTCCAGGAAGAACTTGCGCTGAAGCGCGCCGGTCGCGGCGTCGCGCTCGAGCGCTTCGTTCAGCGTCTGATCGAGCGTCGTCGCGCTCGTGCTCTTGTTGGCGGCGACGCAGAGGCGCACGGCCGGCTCGCCCTCGAACTCCGTCTTCGCGAGCTCGATATCGAGCGGCACGCTCGAGCCATCGCTCAAAAGCGCGGCGGCCCTGAGCGAATGATCCATCCATTTGCCTTGCATGCACGCGACGAGCGCACCTTTGATCGCGGCGTGCGCTTCGGGGTCGAATGAGTCCATGAGCGGCGTGCCGATCAGCGCATCGCTGCTCGGGAGCCCGTAGAGGTCCAGCCATGCCGGATTCGCATCGACGATGATGCCTTCCTGCACATGGGCAATCGCATCCGCAGAGCCCGCCATGAACGACTTGAGCTGATCGCGATATTCGCGCGCGGCATTGACGGTCGCGTTGAGCGTGCGCGCTTGCCGATGCGCATCCAGCTCGCGCTTTACGACGGCTTGGAGGCGAACGGGGTTCTTGAGCGTGACGACATCGCGCGCGCCTTGCTGCATGGCGCCGGCGATGATGTCCTCATCGACTTGCTCGCGCGCGATCAAAACGGGAACGTCCGCGCCGAACTGAGTGCAGACGCTCATGACTTTCGAGGTATCGGCGGGGTCGGGCCCGACGAATGCGATCAACATGTGCGCGTTGATCTGCTGAAGCGCGTCGCCCAGATCGTTGAGCTCACGGATCCAGTTGCAGCGCACTGCGTGGCCGGCGTTGCGCAACGTGCTGTTGATGGCTTCGACGTTGTCCTGATGGCGAGTCAGGACGATCATCGGCACCGCGCTCTGTTCGGCCAAGTTCCTATCTCCGTTGTCGTTACGTTCACTTCTTCGAAAGGCGCTGCATTGTACCCGAGGACGCCCCGTGACCTGACGGCCGCCCTCGAAGCCGAGGCGCGAGATTAGCTGTGCGAGTAGGCCACCTCCTGAGCGCGAATCGGCATTTTCGCAGGCGCGCCCGCGACCTCACGCACCAGCCGCGGCACCAAGTAGCCCGGCAGGCGGCGCGCGAGCGCCTCGTGAAGCTCGAGCGCCCGGGCTTCCGGCACGTCGAAATGCGCCGCACCCTGCACCCGGTCGAGCACGTGCAGGTAGTACGGCAGCACCCGAGCCGCGAATAGCGCCTCGCTCAGCTCCGCGAGGATCGGCGCGGAATCGTTCACGCCCGCGAGCAGCACGGTCTGATTCAGCAATGTGGCCCCTGCGGCCGCGAGATCGCGGCATGCGCGGGCCACCTCGCTGTCGATTTCCCGTGCATGGTTCGCATGCAGCACGACGATCCTTTGTATCGGCAGACAGCCCAGCCAATTGAGGAATCCGTCGTCGACCCGACTCGGGAGCACGACTGGATAGCGCGTGTGGAGGCGCAGACGGCGTACATGCGACAGGGGAAGGAGCTTATCCGTGAACTGTCGCAGGCGACGATCGCTCAAGCTGAGGGGGTCGCCGCCGCTCAAGATCACCTCGGAGATGGTCGTATCGGCGGCGATCGCGGCGATGGCCTCGGCCCATCCGGAGTGCAGCGCCGACTCATCCGCATAGGGGAAGTGGCGCCTGAAGCAATAACGGCAGTGAATTGCGCAGGCGCCGGTTGCGACGACGAGCGCTCGGCCCTCGTATTTGTGCAGCACGCCTGGAGCAGCGCGGCTTGCCAGATCGCCGACAGGGTCCGTGGAATAGCCGTCGACGATCTGTTGTTCCGCGACGGCGGGAAGCACCTGCAGAAGCAGCGGATCCTTCGGATCGCCCTTGCGCATCTTCGCGGTGAACGCGCGCGGTACGCGCAGTGGAAAATCGCGCGCACTCGCGAGCGCGGGCGCAATGAGCGCCGGGTCGAGCTCGAGCAGCTCGCAGAGCTCCTTCGGATCGGTGATCGCGTCCGCAAGCTCTTGCTGCCACGATGGCGCGTGCGACTGTAATTGGCCTGAGAGGGGGGTTGCGGCTATCATCTGCGCCCTTTGTCGGGCCCCACGGGCGCGACTTGAAGAATTGAACCCTCGATTCGCCCCGTTCGTCTATGTTGACGACCGCGACAAACGCGTCGCGGCCGCCGTGCAGAAATGAGCGCCACGGCTACGAATCCAGTGGGGTTCGCACATTTTCACAGATTGGGCGGCGGTGCCAAATGGGCAGTTTCTCCACGAACGAATTCAAGTCCGGATTGAAGATCATCCTCGAGAACGATCCTTACGCGATCGTCGAGAACGAGATGGTCAAACCCGGTAAGGGTCAGGCCTTCAACCGCGTCAAGGTGCGCAATCTCAAGACGGGCCGGGTGATCGAGCGCACGTTCAAGTCGGGCGATTCGGTCGAGGCGGCCGATGTCGTCGAGACGGAAATGCAGTATCTGTACACGGACGGCGAGTTTTGGCACTTCATGGTCCCCGATACCTACGAGCAGTACACCGCGGGCAAGGAAGCGCTCGGGGACGGTGCAATGTGGCTGAAGGACGGGATGACCTGCACGGTCATGCTCTGGAATGGCGTACCACTCAACGTCACGCCCCCTGCACATGTCGAGCTCAAGATCGTCGAGACCGACCCCGGTGTGCGTGGCGACACCGCGACCGGCGGCGCGAAACCCGCGAAGCTCGAAACCGGTGCCGTCGTGCGCGTCCCGCTCTTCATCAACGAAGGCGAATCGATCCGGGTCGATACGCGTACCGGCGAATACATTGCTCGGGCCAAAGGCTGAGCCTTTGGCCGGTGACCGGTGAATGGCGGACGGCGGACGGTGATGCTCGGTGAATGGTGAGTGGCGGACGTTGGTGAATAGCGACGGGACGGTTGATTCCTTCTTCGCCGCGAGCGTTCTTTTCTTGCTCTAGTCTTCCTGAGCGCTATTCTTCGGATCCCGATTCCGGTCTGCCGCGTTAGCGGCGTTCACCGTCCGCCGTCCGCCACTCACCGCTCACCCGCGTTAGCGCCATCACCGTCCGCCGTCCGCCATTCACCGATTACGCGATGCACACTCTCGCTATCGATCTGACGCTTCCGAAACCTGCGTTCTACGAGCAGGTCGCGCGGGAAGCGGCTGCGCTCATCGAGGGCGAGCCGGACTGGGTTGCGAATCTCGCGAACGTGGCGGCGTTGCTCTATCACTCGCTGCCGGACGTGAACTGGGCCGGGTTCTATTTGCTGAAAGGCGAGACGCTCATCGTGGGGCCCTTCCAAGGTCTACCTGCATGCGTCCGCATTCCGATGGGCAAAGGCGTCTGCGGCACGGCAGCGGTGACACGTCAGACGCTCGTCGTTCCGAACGTGCAGGAATTTCCCGGGCATATCGCCTGCGACTCAGCGTCGAAGTCGGAGATCGTCGTGCCGATGATCAAAGACGAGGTGCTGCTCGGGGTGCTCGATATCGACAGCGCAAGGCTGGATCGCTTCGACGCAATCGATCGGGAAGGATTGGAGCGGCTCGTTGAGGTGCTGCTTCAACGAAGTGCCTGACGAGAGCTCGCTCTTTCACCGCCCGCCATTCACGGCGTTAGCGCCCTCACGCTCTCGCGAACGGAAATGCCAATACTTCGTCGATGTGTTTCGCGCCCGTCGCGCACATGACGAGTCGATCGAAGCCGAGCGCAACCCCGGAACATTCAGGCAATCCGTGCTCGAGCGCTTGCAGAAAACGCTCATCGATGGGGTGTAGGGGGAGCCCGCGTCGCGCACGTTCAGCCAAATCGTGCTCGAATCGAGCCCGCTGCTCCTTCGGATCGGCGAGCTCGTGAAAGCCGTTCGCGAGCTCGATCCCATCCAAATACGCCTCGAAGCGCGAGGCGACCGCGCCTCGAACCTTTGCAAGCACGGCTTGTGAGGCGGGGTAGTCGTAGACGAAGCTCAGTCGATCGTGGCCGAGCGCAGGGCCGACGAGCGTACCCATGATCAGATCCAGGCACGCGTCGCGGTCCGGACGAATCGACGCCGGCACGTCGATACCCGCGCTTTCGAGGCGGGCGACCAGCACGGGCGTGGGATCGTCGAACGCATCGACGCCGGCATGCAGTTGAACCGCCTCGCGGTAGGAAAGCCGCTCGGCACGATCGAACTGGCGCGCCGGGGGAAGCATCGCGCTGATGAGGCGCTCGACGTCGGCCATGAGCACATGATGGTCGATGCCGATTCGATACCACTCGATCATCGTGAACTCGGGGTTGTGCCAGCGGCCCGATTCGCCATCGCGATAGACCTTCGCGATCTGCCAAATATCGCCCGCGCCCGCGGCAATGAGCCGCTTCATGCAGTACTCGGGAGACGTGTGCAGGAAGCGCGGTTGATTCAGCGCGCGAGCTTCGATGCTCGCGAGATGAATGTCGCTGACGGCTGCTGCGTTGAGCGCCGGCGTCTCCACCTCGAGCGCGCGCGTCGCCGTGAAGTAGTCCCGCGCCGCTCGCAGCATCTGCGCGCGCAACTCGAGCACGGCGATCGAAGCGGTGGGCTTCCAGGTCTCAATCATCGCTCGTTACGGCCGCTTGCCGTTCGTTCGATGTCGTCGCGCCGACGATGCGGCCGATCGCTCGGCCGAGGCGCACTTCCGTTTCGGGCGCGAGCGTCGCATCCCAGCGCACGCGCTGGGACTGGAACAGTAGGATGACCGTCGAGCCCATGTTGAAGCGGCCGAGCTCCTCACCTTTCGCGAACGAGCGACCGACGCCTTCCGCAATCGGCACGATCCTCTTGCGTCCGCGCGGCGGTGGATTGACCTCACCGCAATGTACGGTCTCGATGCTGCCGACGAAAAGTGCGCCGACGAGAATGACGGCCATGCGGCCGACGTGGGTGTCGAAGTCGCAGATGAGCCGCTCATTGCGCGCGAAGACTTGCGGGACGGCGCGCACGGTCGCTGCGTTCACGCTGAACAGGTCTCCGGGAACGTACGTGTTGCTGCGGACCGTGCCGTCCATCGGCATGTGAATGCGGTGATAGTTGTATGGCGCGAGATACAGGCACGCGAAGCTGCCGCCTCGATACGCTTCGACCGCTTCGCGATCGCGGCCCAAGAGATGCGCGAGGGAGTAGGCATGGCCTTTTGCTTGAACGATCGTGTCGTCGTTCAAATGGCCGCATTGGCTGACGACGCCGTCCACGGGGCTCACGATGAGCTCTGGATCGGCCGCGATTGGGCGCGCGCCAGGGCGAAGCGCACGCGTGAAAAATGCGTTGAAGGTTGGATATGCGTACGGATCGGGCTGCTCCGCCTCGCTCATGTCTATCCGGTAGCCCGCGAGGAACACGCGCAGCAGCGAGTTCCTCACGGCAGGCGATCGCTGTCGCATGAGCCGATACACGAACCTCGAGAGAAGATGCTTGGGCAGCAGGTACTGCAAGAACGCGAATAGGCGATCGCCCGCCCGGGCCGCGGGAGCTTCTTCAGTCATCGCTCTTCTTTTCCGCGGCGCCTACGATGCGTCGGTAGTCCGCCGCAATCGCCGTCGGCCTGTGAGGCGGCGAGAACAGCGCGCGCAGCTCGCCTCGTGGGTTGATCAAGAAAATCGCCGCGGAGTGATCGACGGTGTAGCCGCCGTCGCCCGTGCTCGTGATCGCGACCGGAACACCCATCGCGCGCGTGAATTCATCGAGAGCGGCCTCATCGCCGGTGATGCCGAGGAAGGAAGGGCTGAAATACTTCACGTACGTTGCGAGCTGCTCGGGCGTGTCTCGCTTCGGGTCCACCGAGATCAGCGCGACATGCGGGCGTTGATTCTGCGGGAGATCGGCAAGCGACTTCTCGACGGTGGCGAGCATCTGCAGTGTCATCGGGCAAACGTCGGGACAGTTCGTGAAACCGAAGAAGAGGAATGTCCATTGATCTTGCAGGCGCGCGCGGTCGAACGGTTGACCCTCGTGATCCACGAGTGAGAACGCGGGCAGGGGGCGCGGCGGTTCCAGCAGCGTGCCCGTCGTGAGCGCTGCCGATTCGGCATTTGCTGCACGGCGCAGCAAGGCCTGCGACAGCAGCATCCCCGCAATGACGGCTACAATGGCGACTGTGATCGCGACAGCGATCGAACTCTTGCGATTCATCATGATCCTCGATTCGGAATTATCGCATGTCGGATAGATCGCCGCTGCCCCTCACTGTCCGAGCGCTGATCGAGCAGGGCGCGAGATCCCTCCAGAATGCAAACGTCTGGTTCGGGCATGGGAGCGACAACGCGTTCGACGAGGCAGCCGAGCTCGTGTTCTTCGGTGCCGGCCTTCGGCATGAGGATGCGCCCGCCGTGTATGAGGCCATTCTGGAGCCGGAGCAGCAGATGCGCGTGCGCGAGCTCATCGAGCGGCGGATTCGCGAGCGCATGCCCGCCGCCTATCTCACGCACAGAATGTGGTTCGCGGGACACGAGTTCTACGTCGATGAGCGCGTGCTCGTGCCGCGCTCACCGATTGCCGAGCTGATCGAAGCGCGCTTTGAGCCTTGGATCCGCGCGGATCGCATCCGCCGCGTGCTCGACATCGGCACGGGATCGGGTTGCATCGCCATTGCAAGTGCGCTCGCGCTCCCCGAAGCCCAGGTCGATGCCGCCGATGTTTCGGACGATGCGCTCGCGGTCGCCGCAATCAACGTCGCCCGTCACGACGTTCAAACGCGCGTGCGTACCATTCGATCGGACGTCTTCGAGGCGTTGCAAGGCGAGCGCTACGATCTGATCGTGTCGAATCCGCCGTATGTCGGCGAAGCAGAGCTTGCAAGCTTGCCTGACGAATACGCTCGCGAACCGCACTTGGGGTTGCACGGCGGTGTCGATGGGCTCGACATCGTACATCGAATCTTGCGCGGAGCCGCGGACCACTTGAGCGATCAGGGAATCCTCATCGCCGAAGTTGGCAACTCGGAAGAGGCGCTCATCGAAGCTTATCCGCGCATGCCGTTCACTTGGCTCGAATTCGAGCGCGGCGGTGGCGGAGTGTTCTTGCTCACGGCCGCGCAGCTGCGCGAGATGGTTGACGGTTGACGGTTGACAGTTGACAGTTAAGAGTCGGACAGAGGCACTCCTCTCTGACCGTCAACTGTCAACCGTCAACTAGCAAGCATTACATGTCCGGCAACACTTTCGGTGTCTTGTTCACAGTCACGACCTTCGGCGAGAGCCATGGGCCCGCGCTCGGGGCGATCGTGGACGGATGCCCGCCAGGACTCGAGCTCTCGGAAGCGGACCTGCAGCCGGATATCGAACGGCGACGCACGGGAACGTCGCGTCACACGAGTCAGCGCAAGGAGCCTGACCAGGTCAAGATCCTATCGGGCGTGTTCGAGGGCCGTACGACCGGCACGCCGATCGGCCTATTGATCGAAAATGAAGATCAGCGGTCGCGCGATTACGAGAAGATCAAGGATCGCTTTCGGCCCGGTCACGCGGACTACACCTACCAACAGAAGTACGGGTTTCGCGACTATCGCGGAGGCGGACGTTCGTCAGCGCGCGAGACGGTGATGCGCGTCGCCGCGGGCGCGATTGCCCGCAAGTATTTGCGCGAGCGTTTGTCTGTCGAGATCCGGGGCTATCTCGCGCAGCTCGGACCGCTCAAGCTCGAGCCGAAGTCGCTCGCGACCGTATACGACAACCCGTTCTTCTCGCCGGACCCGTCGCGACTCGAAGAGCTCGAGAACTACATGATCAATCTGCGCCGTGAAGGCGACTCTGTCGGTGCTCGGGTGAACGTGATCGCGACCGGCGTGCCTCCCGGGCTCGGCGAGCCTGTCTTCGACCGCCTCGATGCCGACATTGCGCATGCGATGATGTGCATCAACGCAGTCAAAGGTGTCGAGATCGGCGCCGGATTTGCTGCGGTCGAACAGAAGGGCAGCGAGCACCGGGATCAGATTTCCCCTGAAGGCTTTCTCTCGAATAATGCGGGGGGCGTCCTTGGGGGTATCTCGAGCGGGCAAGACATCCTCGTCAGCATTGCCTTGAAGCCGACCTCGAGCATCACCGTTCCGGGGCGTACCGTAGATGTCGAGGGAAAGACCGTCGAGGTCGTGACGACGGGGCGCCACGATCCGTGCGTCGGCCTGCGCGCGACGCCGATCGCCGAAGCGATGCTCGCCTTGGTCCTCATGGACCATTACCTGCGCCACAGAGCGCAGAATGCCGACGTCCAATGCCGTACGCCGGTGATTCCCGCAGCCCCGTGATGTGATTCAACCCGTATTTTCGAGTGCTGCAGCTTAATTATGTGCAGTCTTTAGGGTACTGTTGCGCCAATTTTCGCGGGCTCGGATACGACAGCACTTAAATCGGTGACCCCGGCGGAGACGGCTTAGAGCCTTCACCTCCGACCTCCCCTGGAGAGAGGGCGCTCGGTGACCGAACTAGACTGCCTCTGCCATTCGGCGATCGGGCATGCGATCGAGAGTTCTCGGATTTCCTTCAGTATTTTGCAGGCGGCGATGAGCAGACAGTGGAATGTGGCGGTGGTGGGCGCGACGGGCTTGGTCGGCGGCACCATGCTTTCGATCCTCGAGCAGCGGAATTTCCCGGTGGGCGAGATTTTTCCGCTCGCGAGCGCTCGCTCGGTCGGTCGTACGATCAAGTTCAAGGGCAAGGATGTGCCGGTCCAAGATCTCGAAACCTTCGATTTCTCGAAGGCGCAGATCGGATTGTTCTCCGCCGGTGCGAGCGTCTCCAAGGTGCATGCGGTCCGGGCGGGGCAGGCGGGCTGCATCGTCGTCGACAACACCTCGCAGTTTCGCTACCAGGATGACATCCCGCTCGTCGTGAGCGAGGTCAACCCGCACGCGATCGCCGGTTATCGCAAGCACAACATCATCGCGAATCCGAACTGCTCGACGATGCAAATGCTCGTCGCGCTCAAGCCGCTGCACGATGCCGCGCGCATCGAGCGCATCAACGTCGCGACTTATCAATCGGTCTCAGGCGGCGGGCAGAAGGCGATGGACGAGCTCGACCAGCAGCACGCCGCGCTCGCGAGCGGTGCGCCGGTCGCGCCTAAGCACATCCCCAAGCAGATCGCGTTCAACTGCGTGCCGCAGATCGACGTCTTCCTCGACAACGGCTACACGAAAGAAGAGATGAAGATGTTCTGGGAGACCCAGAAGATCCTCGAAGACGATTCGATTCGCGTGAACGCGACCGCAGTGCGAGTGGGCGTGCACATCGGGCATTCCGAGGCGGTGCACATCGAAACGAAACGCAAGCTGACGGAAGGCGAGGCCCGAGAGCTGCTGGCCAAGGCGCCGGGCGTGGTGTTGATGGATGAGCGGCGGCCGGGCGGCTATCCGACGGCCGTAACCGAGGGTGCGGGGACCGATTCGGTGTACGTCGGTCGCATTCGCGAGGACATCAGCCACGAGCGCGGTCTGAATCTGTGGATTGTGTCAGATAACGTTCGCAAGGGAGCTGCTTTAAATAGCGTCCAAATCGCCGAGATTTTGGTAAAAACCTACCTGTAAGCTATAGTTGCGTGCGCAAAGTCACAAAAAACATGAGCATTAAGCCCCGCTCGCGCCGAGCCAAAAGCGCTTCCCCCCAGGCTTTGGGCGCTTCAGGTCACGTACCGGGAGAGCTAATGAGACGATATCTGCCGCCGCTGGTCCTGACGGGCGCACTGCTATCGCCGTTGAGTTCTTGGGCTCTGGGTCTCGGTGAGATCCGCCTTCATTCTGCGCTCAATCAACCTTTTGACGCCGATATCGAATTGATTTCTCCGACGCCCGAGGAGCTCCAAAGCTTGAAAATCGGGCTCGCGAGCACGGATCTGTTCTCGCGCTACGGCATCGACCGACCCGCGTTTCTCTCAAACTTCGATTTCAAGATCACGCGCACCCGTGACGGGCGGGCGACGATCAAGGTGAGCTCGAATCGCTCCGTCACCGAGCCGTTCGTGACGTTGCTCGTCGAAGCGAGTTGGCCGCGCGGACGTTTGGTTCGCGAGTACACGGTGCTGCTCGATCCCCCGGTCTTCATGCCTTCGCAAACCGAGCAGGCGCCCGCGCCTGTCGCGACGCCGCAAGCCGGCGCGCAGACGGAAGGGCGCATCGAGCGCCCCGCGCCTCAACCTGAGCCGCAAGCGCCTGCCCCGAGACAAGAGTCGACGACGCCGGTCCCGGCACCCGAGGCCCCCGAGCAGAGCCCGGCGCCAGCCGAAGAGCCGTCCTTTACGCAAGCGCCGAGCTCGTTCGGCGGCCAGTACACCGTCCAGCGCCATGACACGCTCTGGCGCATCGCGAGCCAGGTCAATCCGGGTTCGGCGAGCGACACGAACCGGACGATGATCGCGCTCTATCGCGCGAACCCCGAAGCGTTCGACGGGAACATCAACCGCCTGCGCGCCGGTGCCGTGTTGCGCATTCCGGAGCTTGCGGAAATCGATGCGATTTCGACCTCCGAGGCGATGGCTGAAGTGGCGCGCCAGGCCTCCGAATGGAGCGCTGCGCTGTCGACACCGGCGACGGAAGAAGCGAGCCGCTTGCGGCTCGTGACCCCGGAAGAAGCACCGACTCCGCCGACGGCCACGCCGACCGCTCCGACCGAAGAGCCCGTCGCCACTGCGACGCAAACGCCGTCGACGCCGCCGGCAGCGGAAGAAGATCGACGGTTGCAAGTAGAAAGCCCGGATCTGTCGGGCATGCAGCAGAACGTGGATGAGGCGCCGATCGGGGAAGCGCCCGTCGCTTCCGAGGAAGTCGCGCCGGAAGAACCCGCCGTAGCCGAGGAAGAGCCGCCTGCCGCGGAACAACCCGCGCCGGCACCGGCGCGACAGCCGCAAGCTGCGCCGACTCAAGAAGAGCAGGGCCTCTCGCTCGTCGATCGCATCGGCGAGTTCTGGTGGGTGCTCGTTGCACTCGGCGTCTTGGCGCTCGTGTTCGTGTTCGTTCGGCGGCGGCGCGGAGATACCTCGCTCGACTCGCTCGATGCGATCGCGACGCCTTCATTCGACTATGAGCCGCCGGTGCGGCGTACGCCCGCCGCAACGAAAGCACGCGACCCCGAGCCGTTCCACATCGAAGAAGACGAGGCGCCGTCGGATCTCGATGTGACCCAAGTGCCCGCGCCGATCACGGCGCGTCGCTCAGAGCCCGCGCCGAGCGTCGAGCCCGTTGCGGAGGCCGCCAGCACGCCGTCGATCGACGACACGCTGAGCAGCGACACCGCGATCCGACTGGATCAGCAGGACGCGCTCGCTGAAGCCGACTTTCACATGGCCTACGGCCTCTACGATCAAGCCGCGGATCTCGTGAAGATCGCGATCGAGCGAGAGCCGACGCGCCGCGATCTCAAGCTGAAGCTGCTCGAGATCTACTTCGTGTGGGGTAATCGCGATCTGTTCCTCGAGACCGCGCGCGATCTCGAGTCCACTCGATCGGCCGCCGCGCCGGGCGAGTGGGACAAGGTGCTGATCATGGGCAAGCAGATCGCACCCGACGATCCGCTGTTCCAAGGCGAAGCAGGCGCCGCACACGTGGACCTCGTGGACGTGAACCTCGAGGGCGGAGAAAACCGCGTCGACGTCGACTTGTTCGCCGAGCCGGAGGCGGAGCAGCCTGCGGGTCTCGATCTCGAGTTCGCGACCGGCGAGCACGCTGCGCCGTCGGGCGAATCGGATCTCGACTTCCTCCTCGATGAGCCGAAGCGCGGCGAGGACGACGATGCGACGCGCGAGATCGATCCGCTTGCGCGCACTCAGGAGACCCCGACGATCGAGTCGCCGATACTCGATCAAGGCGATGCGACGGTACGCGAGAAGGCCGACACCTCCGAGTTCTCGAAGCTTTCCGCCGAGCAGACTGCGGAAATCTCGCTCGACGATCTCGGCCTCGACGCCGACGCAATCGATCACTCGGGCTCGCTCGAAGATACGACTTCGATCGAGAAGGACGGCGGAGATACGGTCGAAAGCGCGCGTCCGCTGCGCGACGACGAGATGACGCAGCTCGCACCCTCGCTCGGCAGCTTCGATCGCACGATGCAAGCCCCGCGTGTCGAGAACTTCGACATCGAGAGCACCGGTACCATCTACATCGACCAGGTCGACCTGTCCGGCAACGACACGGTGGAGCAGCCGCAGGCGCGCCGCGACGTCGACGCGACCGCGACGATGAAGGCGCCGAGCGATCTCGATCTGGATCTGGGCGCGCTCGACGATGCGGCCTCCGAGAGCAGCAACGAGACGATCCGCCATCCACGCCCGGGCAACGGCCAGTCGGAGGCGGAACGCTTCTCGAGCGAGGTGTTCTCGGACCGCACGACGGGAGCCTCGGCGGTCGATCTGGACGTGGGCGATGCGCTTGCTTCGGACGATCATTCGCCGACGAACAAGCAGACGGTCACGAACGAGATGGAGCTCTCCGAGCTCGAGCCGGTCACGATGAGCGAAGTCGGCACGAAGCTCGACCTTGCACGCGCCTACATGGACATGGGTGACCCGGACGGCGCTCGCAGCATCCTCGAAGAGGTCATGCAGGAAGGCAACCCGAACCAGAAGCAGGAAGCGAACCGGTTGCTCGAGTCCATTCGCTAGGCCGTAGGCCGTAGGCTGTAGACTGTAGCCAGAAGGGGAGCTTCGCTCCCCCTGGTTTCTAAGAGCAGCTATGGACCCGTACGCACTTCTTTTCTTGTTCCTGCCTACCGCCTACGGCCTAGAGCCTACAGCCTAGAGCGAAGCGATGCGTATCGCCCTCGGTCTCGAATACGACGGCAGTGCGTTTTCGGGGTGGCAGTCGCAGGCGCACGCGCACGGCGTCCAAACGAGTGTCGAGGCGGCGCTGAGCGAGGTGGCGGATCATGCGGTCGCCGTCACGGCAGCGGGCCGCACCGACGCGGGCGTGCATGCGGCGATGCAGGTCGTGCACTTCGATTCGGAATCGGTGCGCACCGAGCGAGGCTGGGTGCTCGGCGCCAACACGCATTTGCCGCCTCAGGTGAGCGCACTTTGGGCTCGCGTCGTTCCGGATGCCTTCCATGCCCGCTACAGCGCGTTCGCGCGGCGCTATCGATATCTCATCCTGAATCGCATGCCGCGGCCGGCGCTGGCGGCGCAGCGAGTCTCGTGGGTTCGCGATCCGCTCGACGCGGAACGTATGCACGAAGCGGCGCAACTGCTGATCGGCGAGCACGATTTCTCGTCGTTTCGGGCCGCCGAATGCCAGGCGCGCACGCCGATGCGCCGCGTGCACGAGATCACCGTCGAACGGCGCGGCGATCTCCTCGTCGTGTCCGTGCTCGCGAACGCGTTCCTGCACCATATGGTGCGCAACATTGCGGGCGTGCTCATCGCGATCGGAACGGGCGCGCGCCCCGTGAGCTGGGCCCGCGAAGTGCTCGAGGCGCGCGATCGCCGGAAAGGCGGGATCACGGCCCCGGCAGAAGGGCTTTATCTCGCCGGCGTGCAGTACTCGCCGAGCCTCGAGCTTCCGAGCGAAAGCGCGCAGATTCTGGGCGCGTCTTGCCCGGCTTAGCGGGACCAAGTATAGATGCGCACTCTTTGGGTGCCTGAGGGCGCTGGATGACGTGGTTTGAAAAAATTATGCCCTCGCGGATCAAGACCGAGCGCCGCACGCGGTCCGTTCCGGAGGGGCTCTGGATGAAGTGCGCTGCGTGCGACGCGGTTCTCTATCGCGCAGAGCTCGAGCGCAACCTGCACGTATGTCCGAAGTGCGGGCATCACATGCGGATCGGCGCACGGGAACGACTCGAGTCCTTCCTCGATCCCGACGGGTACGTCGAGCTCGCGGACACGGTCGAGCCCGAGGATCCGCTCAAGTTTCGCGACACGAAGAAGTATCGCGACCGCTTGCTGCAGGCTCAGAAGACGACGCAGGAGAAGGACGCGCTGATCGTGATGGCCGGCACGCTGCACGGGCTTCCGATCGTGGCCTGCGCGTTCGAGTTCGCGTTTCTCGGCGGTTCCATGGGCTCTGTCGTGGGCGAGCGGTTCGTGCGCGGCGCCGAGCATGCGCTCGAGCATCGCAAGCCGCTCGTGTGCTTCTCCGCGAGCGGAGGCGCTCGCATGCAAGAGGCGCTGCTCTCGCTGTTGCAGATGGCGAAGACGAGCGCGGCGCTTGCGCGCTTGTCGGAAGCGCGAATCCCGTACATCTCGGTGCTGACGGACCCGACGACCGGCGGCGTTTCGGCGAGCCTTGCGATGTTGGGCGACGTCAACATCGGCGAGCCGAAGGCGCTCATCGGCTTTGCCGGCGCGCGCGTCATTCAGCAGACGGTGCGCGAGACGCTCCCGGAAGGATTTCAACGCAGCGAATTTCTGCTGGATCACGGTGCGCTCGACATGATCGTCGACCGACGCGACATGCGCGACCGCGTCGCGGGCCTGTTGACCATGTTCATGCAGGTGCCCGCGCCGGTCATCTCAAAGGCGTGATGCAGCGAGCGTGTGAAGTGTGAAGTGTAAGGTGTAAAGTCAGAGCGCCAACGGCGCCTTGTTCTGACCATACACTTCACACCAGACACGTTACACGCGCGCGAGCGCCGCTCGTCGTCATGCGCTTTCCCCAACTCTCCGACTGGCTCGCGTGGCAGGAGCGCTTGCATCCGAGCGCCGTCGATCTCGGGCTCGAGCGTGTTCGTCGCACGCTCGCGCGGCTCGGTTGGCAGCAGCCGACCTGTCCGGTGATCACCGTTGGCGGCACGAACGGTAAAGGCTCGACCGTTGCGCTGCTCACGCGCATCTTGAGCGCGGCCGGATATCGTGTCGGCACGTTCACTTCGCCGCACCTCGTTCGATACAACGAGCGCATCGGGATCGCCGAACGCGAAGTGGCCGACGCCTCGTTGATCGCGGCCTTCGAGCGCATCGATGCGGCTCGCGAGTCGGAGACGCTCACGTTCTTCGAGTTCAACACGCTGGCTGCACTCTTGATCTTCGAGACGGCCGCGCCGGATGCGATCGTGCTCGAGGTCGGCATGGGCGGGCGACTCGACGCCGTCAATGTCGTCGACGCGGACGTCGCCGTGATTTCTTCGATCGCGCTCGATCACTGCGAATGGTTGGGCGCCGACGTCGAAGCGATCGGGAGGGAGAAAGCAGGCATTCTGCGTCCCGCACGACCTGCAATCTTCGGCGCGCGCGAAATGCCGCAATCGATCGCCGACCACGCGGCCTCGCTCGGCAGCGATCTGGTGCGCCTCGGGCGCGACTTCGACTGGGCGCGCTCGGCA
>JBDZVE010000017.1:30230-33644 GCA_040255535.1 Lysobacterales bacterium
GCAGCGAAGACACTCGCGCGTTCGCTCGCGGCGCTTCCCCCGCGTACGCCGTGTATCGCGGTGTGCGGCATCCTCGGAGACAAGGACGCGAGCCGCATCTCCGCCGAGCTCGACGGTGCGTTCGACGGTTGGGTGGTCGCGGGGCTCGAAGGGCCGCGTGCCCTCGAACCGCGGGTACTTGGCGAGCGTCTGCGCAGCGCCGGTGCTCACGTTCTCGCAGAATGCGCGGACGTCGCGAGCGCGTGCGTGCGTGCGAAAGACATCGCGGGGCCGCGCGGCCGAGTCGTCGTGTTCGGCTCGTTCCTCACCGTGGGGCCGGCCATCGAGTGGCTTTCGAGGCGTGAGGACCGTTAGCGCTCGACGTGCAAGGAGCGGGCGTGGGCGGGCAGTGGCTCAGTGCGTGGCGCGGGCCGTTCAACTGTTAAACATCGACCGTGGTCCTGGATCGAAGAGCGTTGTGTCACATTGACGTCATTCTTAGCGTGATTCGGCGCGCGTCCGCCTCTTATACTTCGGGCCTGTGGAACGGCACGTAAAAGAACGGCTCATCGGCGCGGCAGTCCTCATGGCCGCGGCGATCATTCTGATTCCCGAGATGCTTTCGGGCCCGGATCGGAACGAACCTGCGGAACAGGCGACAGCGCATGTATCGAGCGAGACGGAGCTCAAGACCTACAGCATCGATCTGAATCACCCGCTGGGCGCGAGCAGCAACGCGCAAGCCGTGCCTGACGAGCGTGCGCCGCCGCCTGAGGATGCGAGCTCGCCGGCAAACCTGTCGCGACAAACGCCGACCGAGCCGCCCGCTGCGGCGACTCCCTCATCGGACGATGAGCCAAACCCTGACCTTGCTTCCCGCGATACGCCGAAGCCGCAGATCTCTCAACCCGAAGCACGGACCTCGAGCGCGCCCGCGGACGCGCAGCCCGCATCGAAAGAGCCGACGAGCGAGCAGCCGCCGGCGGCGAAGCCGGCAGAGACGCCGCCCGCGCGCGCGCCGCTTGCATCTGCACCGAGCGTCCCCACGTCGCCAGGGTGGGCGGTGCAATTGGGCAGCTTTTCGACTCGCGCGAGCGCCGAAGGGGTGGCGGCCGATTTCCGCACTGAGCGCGACAATGTTTTCGTGATGCCGGTGAAATCGCATGGTACGACCCTATATCGGGTGCGTATCGGACCGATGCCGGATCGGGCGGCGGCGGAGGATGTGCTCCGACGGGTGCGGAAGAAGGTCCCCGGAGCCGCAGTCGTGACGCATCCCTGAGGGCCTCGGCCCGATGTGCTCGTTGTGACGCGTAAGTTGGGCAGTCTGCAACGCCGGCTGATAGAATCCGCGCGCCTTTGGCCGATCGCCTCGCGCGACGGCGGTGAATGTCGAAGTCGCGTCCTACGGGTGATCAGCCTGAGCGTATGAATGGTGCCGACCTTCTGATCCTCAGCATCCTTGGAATATCGGTGCTGCTGGGACTTGTCCGCGGTTTCGTCCGCGAAGCGATTGGACTTCTCGCATGGCTCGGTGGTCTTTGGTTGGCATGGCGCTATGCGCCGCTCTTGGAGCCGGCGCTGGGCGGTGCGGTCGGCGAGCCTCCGGTCAGCACGTGGACAGCACGCGTTCTCATTCTCCTTCTCGTCTTACTCGTCGGCTGGTTGCTCGCCGCCGTGCTGAGCCATCTTCTTCGTCATTCGGGCTTGAGCCTGCTCATCGACAGAATTCTCGGAGCGACTTTCGGTGTCTTGCGCGGAGCCGTCGTCATCGCCGTCTTCGTCTTGTTGGGAGAGTTCGTGCAGTTGACGAACGTAGAGTGGTGGAAGGAGTCGCGGCTTCTGCCGTATGCGGTCGAGATCGCTGGCTGGATTCAGACATTCGCGGAAACCGGTGTGCAGATGCTCGAAGAGCAGGCGCGCATCGGTGAATCCTCGTTGAGGGGTTGATAGAGCATGTGTGGCATCGTCGGAATCGTCGGGCATACGCCGGCCAACCAGCAGATCTATGACGCGCTGACTGTCCTGCAGCATCGCGGTCAGGATGCGGCTGGCATCATGACCTATCACGACGGCGAGCTGTTCTTGCGCAAGCAGAACGGTCTCGTGCGCGATGTCTTTCAGCAGCGGCACATGCTCGCGCTCAAGGGCAACATCGGTATCGGCCACGTGCGCTACCCGACGGCGGGGTGCGACAGCTCATCGGAAGCGCAGCCGTTCTTCGTCAATTCTCCTTATGGGATCTGCCTCGGGCACAACGGCAACCTGACGAACGCCACCGAATTGGCGGAGGTGCTGACGCGCGAGGACCTGCGGCACATCAACACGAGCTCGGACTCCGAAGTGCTCCTGAACGTGCTCGCGAGCGAGCTCTCGCGCACGCGCACCCCACGGGCATCCGCCGCGGAGATCTTCAACGCCGTGAGCGCGGTCTATCGGCGCGTGCGCGGCGGCTTCGCCGTCGTGTCGATGATCGTGGGCCACGGCCTGCTCGGCTTTCGCGATCCGCACGGCATCCGCCCGCTCGTGCTCGGCAAACGCGATTCGTCGAAAGGGCCCGAATACATGCTGGCCTCGGAGAGCGTCGCGCTCGACATGCTCGGCTTTACGCGCGTGCGCGACGTCGGGCCCGGCGAGGCGGTGTTCATCGACGAACACGGACGCTTCTATTCGCATCAGTGCGCGCCGGTGACGAAGCACACGCCATGCATTTTCGAATATGTCTACTTCGCGCGTCCCGATTCGATCATCGACAACATCTCGGTGCACAAGGCGCGCTTGCGCATGGGCGATTTGCTCGCCGAAAAGATTCGCCGCGTCTGGCCGGATCACGACATCGATGTCGTGATCCCCATTCCGGATACGAGCCGCACGGCTGCCGTGCAGGTCGCGCAGCTTCTCGGGAGCAAGTACCGCGAAGGCTTCGTCAAGAATCGCTACATCGGCCGTACGTTCATCATGCCCGGCCAGGAGCAGCGCGCGAAGTCCGTGCGTTCGAAGCTCAATGTCATCGATCTCGAGTTCCGCGGCAAGAACGTGCTCTTGATCGACGATTCGATCGTGCGCGGCACGACCTCGGCGCAGATCATCGATCTGGCGCGAGAAGCCGGTGCCCGGCGCGTGTACTTCGCTTCGGCGGCGCCGCCGGTGCGGTATCCGAATGTCTACGGCATCGACATGCCGGCCGCGTCCGAGCTCGTCGCCGCCGGCCGCACGGAAGAAGAAGTCGCGAAGTTGATCGGTGCGGATCGCCTCATCTATCAGGATCTCGACGATCTCGTGCGCGCTTGCTTGCACCACGATTCGCACATCCAGGAATTCGATACCTCGTGCTTCTCCGGCGAATACGTAACGGGCGACATCACCCCGGACTATCTCGCGCGTCTACAAGAAGAACGCTCCGACCGCGCAAAGGCGAGCAGGCGCCGCGGGCAA
>JBDZVE010000017.1:33744-55795 GCA_040255535.1 Lysobacterales bacterium
AAAAAATGACTACCGATCCTTCCACTCCGGCCACCGAAGCTGAGGGCGTGCCGCGCTTTCTCATCGTGACCGATCAGACGAGCTTCGCGCGTGCGCTCGAGCACCACGTGTCGATCGTGTGGCCGGAAGCCGAGTGCCGCATTCATGCGCCTGCGCAGTCGGGCCGATTCGACTCGGCGTTTGCTGCTGTCGGCTACGACACGGTGCTTCTGGACGACAAGGTGGAGCGCGGGCTCGGGATCGAGTGGCTCGACGATCTCCGGCATCGCTCGCACTTTCCTCCGATCGTGTACTTCGCATCCGTCGATGAGCCCGTTCGGGCGGCGCAGGCGCTTGCGAGCGGTGCGATCGAGTGTGTCTCGCGGGAGCGAATCGATCATCACAAGCTCGCGAGCGCGTTGCGCGACGGTGTGAGGCGTCGTCGTCAGATGCTCGCGGCATCCGGAGCAAGTCCGCTCGGCGAAGCACAGTCGCAGTTCGGCCCGATCACGATTCCGGGATATCGCTTCGTGCGCGAGCTTGCGGTCGGGGGGACTTCCATGGTGTATCTCGCCGAAAGCGAGCGCGCCGGTGAGATGGTCGTGCTCAAAGTGCTCAAGGATCGCGCCGACGATGACGATCATCTACATCTCGTGCGCTTTCGCCAGGAGTACGAGCTCATCTCGAAGATCCGACATCCGAACGTCGTGCGCATACTCGATCTCGGCATGACGCAGTCGTATGCGCACATCGCGATGGAGTACTTTCCGAAAGGCGACCTGCGGGCGCACATCGCAAATGGAATCGAGTTGGATCGAGCGCTGAGCTATCTCACGCAGATGGCGAGCGCGCTCGAGGTCGTGCACGCCGTCGGTGTGCTGCATCGAGATCTGAAGCCTGGCAACGTCATGATGCGCGCGGACGGCTCGCTTGCACTCATCGATTTCGGCTTGGCCAAGTACTTCGAGGCGGCGGCCGATATTACGGCGACGGGCGAGATCTTCGGCACGCCGTACTACATGAGTCCGGAGCAAGGGCACGGGCATGAGCTTGACGAGCGCAGCGACCTCTACAGCCTCGGCGTCATCTTCTACGAGATGTTGACCCGGAAGAAGCCATTCGTGGCCCCGGCGCCGATGACGGTCATTTACATGCATGCAAACTCGCCGCGCCCACATTTGGAAGGCGATGCGCGCAAGTTCCAGCCGCTGCTGGACGGACTCCTGGCGAAGAAGCCAAGCGAGCGCTTCGCGTCCGCGAGAGAGTTGCTAGGGCGTATCGAGGCGCTGAAAGGCGCTCCGCGCGTGTAAAGTGTGAGGTGTGAAGTGTAGGGTCAGAGGGACAAACGCCAGCTCTGAGCCTTACACCTTAGACAGCCGGCTACGCGCCACGCAGCCCGCCGCACGCCCGCTAGACGGGCGTGCCCGAATGAAACCTAAACTGCGCATCCGGCGCTGTAGCAAGCTCGGCTTCGATATCCGCGAGCGTGCTAAGCCGAGCCTGCAATTCGGCGATATCCACCCTGCGCTCGGCAAGCCACAGGTAGAGCGATTGGTGACGCGCCTCGGATTCGGCGAGGCCGCGGTAAAACGCGGCGAGCGGCTCGTGCAATCTCGGTACAAGACCGATGAACCGTTCGCACGAGCGCGCCTCGATCAAAGCGCCGCACAGCAGCAAGTCCAACTGACGTCCGGGCTCATTGCGTCGTGTCGCGCGCCGCAACCCTTCTGCGTACCGCGACGGACTCAAGCGCATAAAGGCGACGCCTGAGCTGGCCATATATTTCTGCACTTGTTCGAAGTGGCGCAACTCTTCGCGCGCGAGCCGAGACAGTCGGCTCGTGAGATCGAGATCGTCCGCGTACGTGAACATCAAGCTCAGAGCGGTAGAGGCCGCCTTCTTCTCGCAATTCGCATGATCGACGAGCAGCTCCCGCCAGCGTTCACAAGCGACATCGAACCACTTCGCATTCGTCACCGCGCGCAGCGGTGACGCGGGTGTTACGTGCGTAGGCTGCACGTTCATGCTTCCTCGCGCGGAAGCGCTTGCAGCGCGTAGCCGCGCTGATCCCACCTCAGCACGCTGCCTTGCTCGTACCAATCTCCTAAGACGATGCGTGTTGCCGTCTTGCCATCCATTGCGACGGTGTGAATCGCGGGGCGGTGGGTGTGGCCGTGGATGAGGCAGTCCACGCCGTACCGGGAAAACGTGGCAAGCACTTCACCTGCGTTCACGTCCATGATCTCGGGGGCAGCGGCATCCATCGATTGGATGTGTGCCTTGCTGCCGGCACGCATCCGGGCTGCGAGCTTCTGGCGTTGCTTCAAGCTCAAGCTGCGCATCGTGAACTGCACGAGCGGATTGCGGACGATGCGCCGCAGGCGTTGATAGGCGTCATCGTCGGTGCAAAGCGAATCGCCGTGCATGAGGAGGACTCGACGTCCGTATAGATCTACGACCGTGCCGTCCTCGAGCAGGCGTACGCCCGTCTCTCTGCAAAAACGCTTGCCGATCAGGAAATCGCGATTTCCATGAATGAGGTAGCACTTCACGCCGGCGGACGTCGTCTCGCGCAGCGCGCGAATCGCGCGGCGCTTGTCGGGATCGGGATCGTCGTCGCCGATCCACGCTTCGAACAGATCGCCCAGGATGTACAACGCTGCTGCGCTCTTCGCCTCGTGCTCGAGGAAACGCAGAAACTGATCCGTGATTTCCGGATGCGTCCCGTCGAGGTGGAGGTCGGAGATGAAGAGCGTGGACATTAGGAGAGACTGTAGGCGGTAGGCTGTAGGCAGTAGCCCGAGCCGACTAGCGTTCGCACACTGTCCGCCGTCCGCCACTCACTGCTACAACACCTCTACTTTTTCGATCACGATCGGCTTGAGCGGCGCCTCGCTCTCGAACGGACCCACTTGGCCGGTCGCGACCGCGCCGATTTGATCGACGACGTTCATTCCTTCGATCACGCGCCCGAAGACGGCGTAGCCCCAGCGACTCGGTTGCGGATCGAGCGCAGGGTTGTCCGTGAGATTCACATAAAACTGGCATGTCCCGCTGTGAGGCTCCCCGGTGCGCGCGAGACCGACGGTGCCGCGCGCATTCGACAGCCCGTTGCCCGATTCGTTGGGGATCGGCTCGCGCGTCGGCTTTTCGTTGAACTGCTCATCGTAGCCGCCGCCCTGCACGATGAAGTTGCCGACGACGCGGTGAAACAGCGTGCCCTCGTACTGTCCCGCGCGAACGTACTCGAGGAAATTCGCGACCGTGAGCGGCGCGCGCTGCGGTTCGAGCTGAATGACAAAGCTCCCGAGGTTCGTATAGACGCGCACCAGACTCACGTCTTGGGCGTGCGCTGCCGCGCCGACCAAGGTGGAAGCCAGCAAACAAAGTAAAACTCGTAATTTCATGAGAGTTCGTATCCGCTTGAGTGTGGGTGCGATCTTACCAAAGCATGCGATGGCCGCCGGAGGGGACGAGGTCCCGGTCGACGTATAGAATACGCAGCCCATTTCTCGACCCTCGAAGCAGGGAGGCGGCGGCGGCACGGCCACCGCGCCTCCATGCACAGAACCTATCAGAGATCGCAGCAACACATGTCTTCCGGCCTCGTAGTCACGCGTTTCGCGCCAAGCCCGACGGGTCTGCTTCACCTCGGGAACGCTCGCACTGCGCTCCTCAATTTCCTGGCCGCACGGAAGGTGGGTGGACGCTTCATTCTGCGCGTCGAGGACACCGACGAGGCCCGCTCGACGGAGGCATTCATGCATGCCTTGTTCGAGGATCTGCATTGGCTTGGGCTCGATTGGGACGAAGGTCCGGACATCGGCGGACCGCACGAGACTTATCGTCAACAGCAGCGCAAGGCGATCTACGACGAGTGGCTCGCGAAGTTGGATGCGGCGGGTTTGACGTACCCGTGCTTTTGCACGCCGGCGGAGTTGAGCATCTCGCGCAAGCAGCAGTTGGCGGCCGGCAAGCCTCCGCGCTACGCGGGCACGTGTCGCGCGCTCTCGGAAGCGGAGCGCGCCGAACGAATCGCGCGCGGGCAACCCGCAGCGCTGCGATTCAGCGTGCCCTCCGGCCGGACCGTGACGTTCGATGACGTCGTGCACGGCGAGCAGCGCTTCAATACCGATGACATCGGCGATTTCATCATTCGTCGAACCGACGGCAGCACCGCATTTTTCTTCTCGAACGCGCTCGATGACGCCTTGATGGGCGTTACGCTCGTGCTCCGCGGCGACGATCACATGACGAACACGCCGCGGCAGATTCTGATCCTCGAAGCGCTCGGCTTGCCGATCCCGCGCTATGCGCACGTCGCACTGTTGCTCGGAATGGACGGCGCACCGCTTTCGAAGCGGCACGGCGCGATGAGCGTCCACGAGCTGCGCGAGCGCGGCTATTTGCCCGAAGCCGTGTGCAATCACCTTGTGCGCTTGGGGCACACCTGCGCCACGGATGGATGGCTCGATCGAGACGCGATGCTCAAGGACTTTGACCTGCAGCGTCTCGGCCGGGCGGCGGCAAAGTTCGACGAAGCCCAGTTGCGCCACTGGCAGAAGGAGGGCGTCGCGAAGTTGTCTCCCGAAGCGTTTCGCGCCTGGACGGCGGCGCGCCTTCCGCAAGGCGTCGACGAGCAGCAGCTGGGTCGCTTTCTCGAGGCGATTCGGCACAACGTCGAGTTTCCCGACGATGTCGCTCGATGGTCGAGTGTCGTCTTCGGCTCGGAGCTCGAGCTCGCACCGGAGGCGAGGCATGCGATACGCGAAGCCGGCGCGAGCTTCTTCGCCTGCGCGAAAGAGGTCTTCGCGCGCGGCGGCGCGGATTTCAAACAGGTCGTGCGCGAGGTGGGAGCGGCTTGCGGCAAAAAAGGCCCGGCGCTGTTCATGCCGCTGCGCGCAGCGTTGACCGGCGCGACGCACGGCCCGGAGCTTGCACCGCTTCTCGCATTGATTTCGCGCGACGAGCTCTCGAAGCGTCTGGCGCGCGCCGAGCAGATCGCGAGCTGAGGAAACGATGATCCAGATCTTCAACTCTCTCACCGGCCGCAAGGAAGTCTTCACACCGCTCGAGAATGGCGTCGTGCGCATGTACGTGTGCGGCGATACCGTCTACGACTACTGCCACGTCGGACACGCGCGCTCGAAGGTCGCGTTCGACATCGTGCGCCGCTACTTCGCCTACCAGGGCTATCGAGTGATCTTCGTCCGCAACATCACGGACATCGACGACAAGATCATTGCGCGAGCGGCGGAGAACGGCGAGAGCGTGCGCGAGCTCACCGATCACTTCACGAAAGCGATGCACGAGGATTACGACAGGCTGGGCATCCTCCGTCCCGATCACGAGCCGCGTGCGACGGAGCACATTCCGAGCATCATTGCGATGACGCAAAAGCTGATCGAGAAAGGTTTTGCCTATGTCGCGAGCAACGGCGATGTGATGTACGCGGTCGCGAAGTTCGACGGTTACGGCAAGCTCTCGGGGAAGCAGCTCGGCGATTTGCGCGCGGGCGCGCGCGTCGCGGTCGACGACGCGAAGCGCGATCCGCTCGATTTCGTGCTCTGGAAGCGCGCCAAGCCGGGCGAGCCTCACTGGCCTTCGCCATGGGGAGACGGGCGGCCGGGATGGCACATCGAGTGCTCCGCGATGAGTTACGACATTCTCGGGTCCCGGTTCGACATTCATGGCGGCGGCATGGATCTCAAGTTCCCGCACCACGAGAACGAGATTGCGCAATCCTGCGCTGCGACCGACGACACGTTCGCGCAAGTGTGGATGCACAACGGCTTCGTGAACGTCGACAACGAGAAGATGTCCAAGTCGATCGGCAACTTCTTTCGCATTCGCGACGTGCTCGATTCGGGCTACGTGCGCGATCCGGAGGTGCTGCGCTACTTCCTCGTGTCCAGCCATTACCGCGGGCCGATCAACTATTCGCTCGTTCAGATCGACCAGGCGGATGCCGCGATCAGCCGCCTCTATACCGCATTGCGCGACGTCGAGCCTGCAAAAACCTTCGAGCCAGGTCGGGCGACGAAAGAGTTCGAAGCGGCGATGAACGACGATTTCAATACGCCCGAGGCCATTGCAGCGCTGCAGACGCTCGCGACCGAGATCAATCGGGCGAAGGCGGCCGGCGATGCGAGCGGGGCGAGCGCGCGCGCGGCGGAGCTTCTCAATCTCGGCGGTGTCCTGGGTTTGCTGCAGGTTCCGCCGGCGGAATTCCTTCGCAAGCCCAAGCTCGCGCCGGACTCGACGGCCGGCTCGGACGCGAAGCAGGCTGCTGCCGCAGCGCTCGATGAGCAGCAGATCGAGGCATTGATCGCCGAGCGCCGCGATGCGCGCCGCAGCAAGAACTTCAAACGTTCGGACGAGATTCGAAACCAACTTGCAGAGCAGGGCGTCGTACTCGAAGACAAGCCTGACGGTACGACCGAGTGGCGGCGGGCCTGAAGCGCGAAATTGACGCTCGGTGACCTCGTCCGTATGATTCGCCGTCCCGTGCGGGGCGGCGCTTCCGCCTCTCGTCGGTGCGGCGAGCTGATTACGGCGGGGCATGGCGCAGTCTGGTAGCGCATCTGCTTTGGGAGCAGAGGGTCGGGGGTTCGAATCCCTCTGCCCCGACCAGCTTGGTGAATGGCGGACAGCGGACGGCGGACAGTGAAGAGATTCGGATCACCGTCCGCTGTCCGCCACTCACCGGTCACTGGCAAGGCTTGCGCCCGTAGCTCAGCTGGATAGAGCATCGGCCTTCTAAGCCGAGGGTCGCAGGTTCGACTAAAGTTGCCGGGAGCAACTTTGGACAGCGAAGCTGGCCCGAAGGGCGCCGGCCATGGATGGACAAGGCGCAATCCTGCCGGGCAGAGGCAGGACGAGCAGTTGGTAAGTGCTTGCGCCCGTAGCTCAGCTGGATAGAGCATCGGCCTTCTAAGCCGAGGGTCGCAGGTTCGAGTCCTGCCGGGCGCGCCACCAGCGCGCGTGCGCAGGACGAGGGGGATCGCGCGGGACGAGGGGATAATGACCAGGGGATAGGGGATAGTCAGATCAGAAGGCACTGCTAGCTTCTGACTACCCCCTACCCCTGAACACGATCCCCTAAAGCGCAGCGATGGTGGGCGTAGCTCAGTTGGTAGAGCCCCGGATTGTGATTCCGGCCGTCGTGGGTTCGAGTCCCATCGCTCACCCCATTTTTTTAAGGGGTTAGTGTTTAGGGGGTAGGGGATAGCCAGATAAAGCGGAGCGTAAGCTCCTCTGACTACCCCCTATCCCCTAAACACTACCCCCTGGTTCTCAGCGTGGGCTGTTAGCTCAATTGGTAGAGCAGCTGACTCTTAATCAGTTGGTTATAGGTTCGAGTCCTATACGGCCCACCACCTTCTTTCGGGTTGACGGGCGTCGGTTGACGGGTGACGGGTGACGGTAAGAATGACGCCCGCGTCCTTCCGGCCGTCAACGGTCAACCGTCAACGCATCTTCCCTCAGGTATACTCCGCCGCCCCGCGCCGACCGGTCATACAAGCTGTTCGAGCGGCCGAATATCCGCGAAAGTGGCGGAACTGGTAGACGCGCTGGATTTAGGTTCCAGTGGGTAACCCCCGTGAGGGTTCGAGTCCCTCCTTTCGCACCAGGCACAAGGCTGTGGGGTCTAGGCTGTGGGCGGTAGGTCGAGGAATAACAGAAGCATTCTGGCCTACAGCCTAGAGCCTACAGTCTACAGGCCAGTTTTTGAGAGGTTGTTAAATGCAGGTCTCGGTAGAAGCGATCGGCACGCTCGAGCGCCGGATGGAAGTACAGGTTCCCGCAGAACGCATCGAGAAGGCGGTCGATGAACGACTGCAGCGTCTGAGCAGGACGGTACGCCTCAAGGGCTTCAGGCCGGGCAAAGTGCCGGTCAAAGTCGTGCGCCAGCAGTTCGGCGATCAAGTGCGCCAGGAAGTGCTCGGCGATGTTCTGCAGAAGACGTTCACGGAAGCCGTGCAGCAGGAGAAGCTTACGCCCGCGGGCGGACCGAAGATCGAGCCCCTCAATCTCGAGCAGGGCGGCGATCTCAAGTATCGCGCCGTGTTCGAGATCGTTCCCGAAATCGAGCTGAAGGGTGTCGAAGGCATGGCGATCTCGCGCCCCGTTGTCGAGGTCACGCCGGCCGATATCGACGCGATGATCGAGAACCTGCGGGGGCAGCGCGCGCAATATGCCCTCGTCGAGCGGGAAGCGCGGGATACGGATCGCGTAACGGTCGATTTCGATGGAACGATCGACGGGCTCGCATTCGACGGCGGCAAAGGCGAAGACGTCGCGATCGTGCTCGGCGAAGGGCGCATGCTCGAGGACTTCGAGAAGGCGCTCGCCGGTACGCGCGCAGGCGAGGAGAAGGTCATCGAGCTCACGTTCCCGGCCGACTATCCTGAAAGCACCGCGGGAAAAAAGGCGCGCTTCGACGTGAAAATCAAGTCGGTCGAAGAGCGTCGCCTACCTGAGCTCGACGATGAGTTCGCCAAATCGTTCGGCATCGAAGAAGGCGGCATCGAGCAGCTTCGCCAGGAAGTCAAAGACAACATGGAGCGTGAGCTGGCGGATGCGGTACGCGCGCGGCTCAAGAAGCAGGTGATGGACGGGCTCATCGCCGCGAACCAGATCGATCTGCCCAAGACGATGGTCGATACGCAGGTTCGGGACCTGCAGCTCGATGCGGCACGGCGGATGAACGTGCGCGACGCATCGCAACTGCCCCCGGCCGAAGGATTTCAAGAGGCGGCCCGCCGTCGTGTCGCGCTCACGCTGCTCGTCGGCGAGCTGATCAAGCTTGCGAACCTGCAGGTAGACCAGTCGCGAGTGATGGAGCGCTTCCAGGAGCTCGTCGCGGGATTCCCGGATCCGGCGCAGGCGCTGCAAACCTATCGCACTAATCCGCAATTGCAGCGTCAAATGGAGGCTGCGGTCCTGGAGGACCAGGTCGTGGATTGGGTCGTCGAGCGCGCCCGGATTTCCGACGAGCCGACTTCATTCAAGGAGTTGATGAATTTCGGCGCGTAGCGGCACTAGGCTCGTCGCGGGGTTCGCAGATTTGCACCGACACGCCCGGAAACGCTTGCCCGCGCGGGACTCGCAATCCATGCTGCCGGGTACCTTAAGGCCCGGGCTCTCGCTACACTCGAAATTATCGAAACCAACCACATATCAATGACTGCTATGAACCTTGTCCCAATGGTCGTCGAGCAAACGGCTCGCGGCGAACGCGCTTATGACATTTACTCGCGCCTGTTGAAGGAACGAGTGATCTTCATCGTGGGTCCAATCGAGGACCACATGGCGAATCTCGTCGTAGCGCAGCTGTTGTTCCTCGAGTCCGAAAATCCGGACAAGGACATTGCGCTCTACATCAACTCGCCGGGCGGTTCGGTGAGTGCGGGCCTTTCGATCTACGACACGATGCAGTTCATCAAGCCGGATGTCAGCACGATGTGCATCGGCCAAGCCTCGAGCATGGGCGCGGTGCTGCTCGCGGGTGGGGCCAAGGGCAAGCGGTACTGTCTGCCGCACTCGCGCATGATGATCCACCAGCCCCTCGCCGGCTTTCAGGGTCAGGCGTCGGATATCGACATTCATGCTCGGGAGGTCCTGGAGACCCGCGACCGCTTGAACCGCATTCTGTCGAAACACACGGGTCAGACGATCGACAAGATTCGCCAAGACACCGACCGCGACAACTTCATGGGTGGTGAGGCTGCCGTGAACTACGGCCTCATCGACAAGGTTATGGAACGCCGCATCGACCTGGGTGCTGCTAACGCTAAGTGATTCAGCGGGATAGGTTTTTCGCTGACTTTTGCGCCGTCGTACGCGACCGCGCCGGGCGTCTTTGCAGCCTAATGGCGACGCGTGCTATATAGCGATGGACACCGTTTCGTCATAGTGACGGTGTTCCCGCTGAATTCTTGAGGGCCATTCATGTCGGACGATTCCCGCAGCAAACACGACGACGGCAAACTGCTGTATTGCTCCTTCTGCGGCAAGAGCCAGCACGAAGTGCGCAAGCTGATCGCCGGACCGTCGGTGTTCGTATGCGACGAGTGCGTCGAGCTCTGCAACGACATCATTCGCGAAGAGCTCGAGGAACGCGCCGAGCGTACGCGAGACAAGCTGCCGCGCCCGCACGAGATCAAGAAAGTTCTCGACGAGTACGTCATCGGCCAGCAGCGCGCTAAGAAGGTGCTGTCGGTTGCGGTGTACAACCACTACAAGCGGCTGCAGACGAAGACGGGCGAGCAGCGCACGAAGGACGAAGTCGAGCTCGCGAAGAGCAATATCCTCCTGATCGGCCCGACGGGCTGCGGCAAGACGCTGCTTGCGGAAACGCTTGCCCGTCTCTTGAACGTGCCGTTCACGATCGCCGATGCGACGACGCTCACCGAGGCCGGCTACGTCGGCGAGGATGTCGAGAACATCATCCAGAAGCTCCTGCAGAAGTGCGACTACGATGTCGAGAAGGCGCAGACCGGCATCGTTTACATCGATGAGATCGACAAGATCTCTCGCAAGTCGGACAACCCCTCCATCACGCGCGACGTGTCGGGGGAGGGTGTGCAGCAAGCGCTGCTCAAGCTGATCGAAGGCACGATCGCATCCGTGCCGCCGCAGGGCGGGCGCAAGCATCCGCAGCAGGAATTTCTGCAGGTCGACACGACGAACATCTTGTTCATCTGCGGCGGTGCGTTCGCCGGCCTCGAGAAGATCATCCTCAACCGAACTCAGAAGACGGGCATCGGCTTTACCGCCGACGTGCGTCAGCAAGCCGACCGGCCGCACGGCAGCGACGTGTTCCACGACGTCGAGCCGGAGGACCTGATCAAGTACGGATTGATCCCGGAATTCGTCGGCCGATTGCCCGTCGTCGCGACGCTCGATGAGCTAGACGAATCGGCGCTCGTTTCGATTCTGCTCGAGCCCAAGAACGCGCTCAGCAAGCAGTATCGAAAGCTGTTCGACATGGAAGGCGTCGAGCTCGAGTTTCGTCCGGATGCGCTGAAAGCGGTCGCGAAGAAGGCCATGCAGCGGAGGACCGGTGCGCGCGGTCTGCGCACGATCCTTGAAAACGTGCTGCTCGAGACCATGTATGAACTGCCGTCGCTCAGAAATGTCCAAAAGATCGTCGTCGATGAGACGGTCATTTTGGGCGAGAGCAAGCCTTATGTGCTGTACGGCAATGATGAAGACGCGCGGCTGGCCGCAGTCGAGGAACGGCGCCCCACGGGAAGCGATCATCATTGAAGATTGGCTGAACATTGTTGGCTGCCGACCGACGTCGGTTGTGTGAGTGAAAAGGCGCCCGTAGGGCGCCTTTTTTCTTACGGGAAGTGCAGGCGAGTACGAGTGCAATCAGCGTTGCCCTGCATTTCTTATTCGATGCGTGACGCATCCGCAAAAGCCGAGACGATCTGACCCTGCATGAGGTAGCGACACCGCGCCCGATCCGGTATTTTGCATTTAACGCTTCCTTCCTTATTCGCTAGCACGCCAAAGGTATTCGCGTGAGCACAGAGACACCAGAGACAGATCAGTTGACCACGACCGCGGCGGGCACGATACCGGTGCTGCCGCTGCGCGATGTCGTTGTCTATCCCCACATGGTCATCCCGCTGTTCGTCGGCCGCGAGAAGTCGATTCTCGCGCTCGATCAGGCGATGCGTTCGGGCAAACAAATTCTGCTCGTCGCTCAGAAGCAGGCGGATGTGGACGACCCGGGCGCCCAGGATCTCTATCGGCTGGGTACGGTCGCGACGATCCTGCAATTGCTCAAGCTCCCCGACGGCACCGTGAAGGTGCTCGTGGAAGGGGCCGAGCGCGCCAAAATCGAAAAGCTCATCACGGGGCAATATTTCTCGGCTGAGATCAGCTCGTACCAGGACGTGGAGCAGTACGACGAGCGCGAGATGGATGTGCTCGCCCGCTCGGTTACCTCGCAGTTCGAGCAGTACGTCAAGCTCAACCGCAAGGTGCCCCCGGAAGTGTTGACCGCGCTCGCGGGCATCGAGCAGCCGGGGCGGCTCGCGGACAACGTCGCCGCTCACATGTCGCTCAAGCTCGATGCGAAGCAGAAGGTGCTCGAGATTCAGGATGTCCGCAAACGCCTAGAGCACATTCTCGCGCTCATCGAAGGCGAGATGGATGTGCTGCAAATCGAGAAGCGCATCCGCGGCCGCGTCAAGCAGCAGATGGAGAAGAGCCAGCGCGAGTACTACTTGAATGAGCAGATGAAGGCCATTCAGAAGGAGCTCGGCGAAATCGAGGATGCGCCGAACGAGCTCGCGGAGCTCGAGCAGCGCATTCAGAAGGCGGGTATGCCGAAGGAAGCGCGCGACAAGGCGATGTCGGAGCTCAACAAGCTCAAGCTCATGTCGCCGATGTCCGCCGAAGCGACCGTCGTGCGCAACTATGTCGATTGGCTCGTGAAGTGCCCTTGGAAGAAGAAGACCAAGGTACACAACGACATCGCATTCGCGGAGAAGGTGCTCGACGAGGACCACTATGGCCTCGAGAAGGTGAAGGAGCGCATCGTCGAATACCTCGCGGTGCAACAGCGCGTGAAAACGCTGAAAGGACCGATCCTGTGCCTCGTCGGACCGCCGGGCGTCGGCAAGACCTCGCTCGGACAATCGATCGCGCGCTCGACGAACCGCAAGTTCGTGCGTATGTCGCTCGGCGGCGTGCGCGATGAAGCGGAAATCCGCGGCCACCGCCGCACGTACATCGGCTCCATGCCGGGCAAGATCATCCAGAACATGGTGAAGACGGGCGTGCACAACCCGCTCTTCCTGCTCGACGAAGTCGACAAGATGGCGATGGACTTCCGCGGCGATCCGTCATCCGCGCTGCTCGAAGTGTTGGATCCGGAGCAGAACTCGACCTTCAACGATCACTACCTCGAGGTCGACTTCGATCTTTCGGAGGTGATGTTCGTGTGCACGGCGAACAGCCTGAACATTCCTGCGCCGCTTCTGGACCGCATGGAAGTCATCCGCTTGCCCGGGTACACGGAAGACGAGAAGAGCGCGATCGCCCGGCGTTATCTATTGCCGAAGCAGATCAAGCAGAACGGGTTGAAGGATGACGAGCTCAAGGTGTCCGACCCCGCGCTGCTCGACATCATTCGCTACTACACGCGCGAAGCCGGCGTGCGCAATCTCGAGCGCGAGATTTCGAAGATCTGTCGTAAGTCGGTCAAGCAGCTCCTCGCGAAGCCCGAGACGAAGATCGTCAACGTGACGCCGAAGAATCTGAACTCGTATCTCGGCGTACGCCGCTTCCGCTACGGGCGTGCCGAAGAGCAGGATCAGGTCGGTCAAGTCACGGGGCTCGCCTGGACCGAAGTGGGCGGCGAGCTGCTGACGATCGAAGCGGCCGTCGTTCCGGGCAAGGGCAAGCTCACGCATACCGGCCAGCTCGGCGAGGTCATGCAAGAGTCGATTCAAGCCGCGATGACGGTCGTGCGCAGTCGTGCGAGCGTGTTGGGACTCGATGCGGACTTCTACCAGAAGACGGATGTGCACATTCACGTCCCGGAAGGCGCGACGCCGAAGGACGGTCCCAGTGCCGGTATCGGCATGTGCACGGCGCTCGTCTCTTCGTTGACGAAGGTGCCGGTCCGCTCGGACGTTGCGATGACGGGCGAGATCACGCTGCGCGGTCAGGTCCTGCCGATCGGCGGCCTCAAGGAGAAGCTGCTTGCCGCGCATCGCGGCGGCATTCGCACGGTCCTCATTCCAGATGACAACATGAAGGATCTCGCGGATATCCCGGCGAACATCAAGGAAAGCCTGGAAATCAGGCCCGTCAAATGGATCGATGAGGTGTTGCAGGTCGCGCTCAAGGGGATGCCGGCGCCGGTCGGCGCCGCTGCCGACGGGGAGCCGTCGGGAGCCAGCGACAAGCCGCGTGCGCGGCGCGTGGCGAAACGCAACAATAAGCAGGTGCGCGCGCATTGAGGGCGCGCCGCACGGCGCCCGTGTAAAGTGTCAGGTGTAAGGTGTAGGGCGTTCGGGAGCGGCTCTCGTGCCGCTTCTGACTTTACACTTACACACATTACACGTTACACGTCCCCGGCTGGTTGACCCTTTCTCGCAGCGGCTGCTATAACGCGCCCCCGCTGCCGATCGTGGCGCCACACACCAAGACAAAAAGGAATCGGACATGAACAAAGCCGAACTGATCGACGCGGTGACCGAACAGACCGGGTTGCAAAAGGCGGATGCGGCGCGAGCGGTAGATGCCGTGCTCGACACCGTCACGGCGGCGCTCAAGGCCGGCGATTCCGTATCGCTGCTTGGGTTCGGCACGTTCGTCGTGAAAGCGCGCGCGGCGCGTGCGGGGCGCAATCCTCGGACCGGAGAGACGATCGAGATCGCAGCCAGCAAAGTACCGGGCTTCAAGGCTGGCAAGGCCCTGAAGGATGCTGTAAATTAGCGCGCCTTTTGTGGGAGGACGTTCTCGCGGAACGTCGTGTAGAGTGTGGTGCGGTGTGTAAAGGGCTCGGAAAGCTTCCGGCCCTACGCTCGATACACTACACGACACACATCGAGGGGTGCTTAGCTCAGCGGTAGAGCGTCGCCCTTACAAGGCGAATGTCGTGGGTTCGATCCCCTCAGCACCCACCAATGCCTTCCTGCCGAGAGCAATACACGCAGGTTTCTCAAGCGCGGAGCGGTAGTTCAGCTGGTTAGAATACCGGCCTGTCACGCCGGGGGTCGCGGGTTCGAGTCCCGTCCGCTCCGCCATTTTCTCTGCTTGCTGTCGTGTGGACGTGTGGGAAGGCGTGGACGCGCAAGCGGTTGAACGGTTTTGACGTCCATACGTCGCACGTGCACACGCTTACACGATCCGAAAAACAATGCTCCAAACCATACGCGACAAAATCACTGGTTGGATAGCTGCAATCTTCCTCGGCGCGATCGCGCTCGTCTTCATCTTCTGGGGTATCGACTTCGGGGCCGGTGCGGTGACCTACGCCGCGAAGGTCGATGGGGAACGCATTTCCGCGCAAGAAGTGCGCCGCGCATGGCAGCAGCAACAATCTCGCTTGCAGCAGATGATGCGCTCGGAGCTGCCGCAGGAGCTGGTCGACGCGCAGCAGAGCGCGATTCTCGATCAGTTCGTGCGCCAGACGCTCCTCGAGCAGCGCGCGAAGGAGTTGGGTTTTCGAGTGTCGGACGAAGCACTCGCGCGGCGTGTGATGGAGTTCCCCGACTTTCAGGTCGACGGGAAATTTTCGAAGGATCGCTACAACGCGCTCCTGCGTGCGAGCGGCCTCAGCGAAGCGCGATTCGAAGAAGACTTGAGGACCGAGACGCTCATCCGGCAACTGCAAACCGGCATCGTGGATTCGGCATTCGTCGTCCCTTATGAGCTCGACCGTCGCTTCGCCCTCGAGAAGCAGGAGCGCGAAATCAACTATGCGCTCATTGCCGCGAACGATTTCCTCGATCAAATCACGGTCACCGATGAACAGATCGAGAAGTGGTACGACGAGCACAAATCCGAGTTCATGCTGCCCGAGAAGGTCGATCTGCAGTACCTCGAAATCACGCGCGACCAAGCGGCAAGCCAGATCGAGGTGGACGAGGCGGCGCTGCGCGACTACTACGAGCAAGTGAAGGAGAAATACCAGTCGCCGGAACGTCGGCACGCTCGCCACATTCTGATCACGACAGGCGATGGACTCGATGACGCCGCCGCGGAGAAGAAGGCGGCCGATCTTGCCGCGAAGGCAAAGGCAGGCGCGGATTTCGCGCAGCTCGCGAAAGAGAATTCGAAAGATCCCGGCTCGGCGGCGCAGGGCGGCGATCTCGGATGGGCACAGCGCGGCATGTTCGTCGGTCCCTTCGAAGAGGCGTTGTTCGGCATGTCGCCGGGCGAAGTGCGCGGACCCGTGAAAACGCAGTTCGGCTATCACGTGATCAAGCTCGAAGAGGTCCAGCCTGGCACCGTGCGTTCCTTCGACGAGGTGCGCGCCGAGCTCGAAGCCGACTACCGCAAGGAGCAGTCCGAGTCGCTGTTCTACGAGCAAACCCAGAAGCTCGGCGATCTCGCGTTCGAGACGCTCACCGAGCTCGACTCTGTCGCGAAGGCATTGGATCTACCGCTCAAGACCGCGAAAGGCTTCACGCGCGAAGCCGGCAGCCCGGACTTGTCGCCGAATCCCGAGATCGTGGAAGCGGCCTTCAGCGAGGATGTGCTGGAGCGCGGTCAGAATAGCCCGCTCATCGCGGCCGATGAGGATCGTGCGATGGTGCTGCGCGTGACGGATCATGTCCCGGCCGAGCCGCGCCCGCTTGCAGAAGTGCGCGACCAGGTGATCTCGAGGATCAAGATGCAAGCGGCGCGGGATGCCGCCGCGGCGAAGGGTACTGATGCCGTTGCGCGTCTCCAGAAGGGCGAGTCGTGGGACGAGGTCGTCAAGGCGCTCGGTCTCAACCCCGTCGGGTCGCGATTCATCAATCGACAAGATACCGTCGCGCCGCCGGCCGTCGTTCGTGCGGTCTTCGATGTGTCGAGCAGCGAGATCTCGAGCGAGAAGCCGCATTTTGACGGCACGGTCACAGAGGACGGCAACTACGCCGTCTTCAGCGTCAGCGAAGTGCGCGACGCCGATCCGGCCAACGAGAAGCCGGATGCACGCACAGCACGCGAGCGCCAGCTCGGCCGGCAGGTCGGCACCGAGGAGCTGACCGCCTACGTCGAAGAGGCCGTGCGCAACGCCAAGATCGTGAAGAACGAACGAGTCTTCGATTGAGGACGCCGAACGTGTCGGCGTCCAGTGATCGGTGAGTGGCGGACGGCCGACGGTGACGAACCGCGCGCGTGCGCGCGCTCTCTGACGACCCCCTATCCCCTGATCCCTAACCCCCGGCGGCTAGGCGCTAGCCGCCGTCGGCATCGCCGAAGGCCATGCCGACCGTGCTGTACCCCGCGTCGACATAGATCACCTCTCCAGTGATGCCGGAGGCGAGATCCGAGCACAGGAATGCGGCGGTGTTGCCGACGTCTTCGATCGTGACGTTGCGTCGTAGCGGGGCGACGGAGGCAACGTGCGAGAGCATTTTGCGGAATCCGCCGATGCCGGCGGCGGCAAGCGTCTTGATCGGTCCTGCGGAGATGGCGTTCACGCGAATGCCCTGCGGACCCAAATCGGCCGCGAGGAAGCGCACACCGGCCTCCAGGCTCGCCTTCGCGAGTCCCATCACGTTGTAGCTCGGCAGCGAGCGCACCGCGCCCAAGTATGTCAGCGTCACGATCGCGCCTGCTCGCCCTTGCATGAGCGGTTGAGCGCCCTTCGCGATCGCCGTGAGGCTGTAGCTCGAGATGTCGTGCGCGATTCGGAAGTTTTCGCGGGTCGTCGACTCCACGAAGCCGCCGCGGATCGCGTCGGAGGGCGCGAAGGCGACGGCGTGGACGATGATGTCGAGCCCATCCCACGCGCCTTTCAAGCTCGTAAACGCACGCTCGATGCTCTCATCGCTCGCGACGTCCATTTCGAAGGCGAGCGAGGAGCCGAATTCCTGCGCCATGCCCTGCACGCGGTCCTTGAAGCGATCCTGATACGTGAATGCGAGCTCCGCGCCCTCGCGCCGCATTGCCGAGGCGATGCCGTAGGCGATGGACCGCTCCGTAGCCAATCCAACGATCAGTGCGCGCTTGCCTGCCAAGAAACCCATGACTCGCTCCACATGAAGGATGAGTCGCGTAGTTTACATGCCAGGCTGATGGAAGGTTGACGGTTGACAGTTGACAGTTGACGGTCAGAACGGGGAATCCGAGACCCCAAAGGGTTGCTCAGGAACTCTGAGCGCAGCGAGGAACGGTCCGAGCGTGTCGGGCCGTCAACTGTCAACCGTCAACTGTCAACGGCGCAGCGCGGATACGCTGCGCTAGATGCCGGCGGTGCGGTCGGCGATGTACATCACGAGCCGTTGGCCGGGCTTGATGATGCTGCGGACCGTGAGGTCGTTCCAGCCGAGCAGATCGCTGAGGCGCACGCGGAATCGATCTGCGATGCGCGACAGCGTGTCGCCCGAACGTACGACGTACGTCATCGATTGAGAGAAGCTGCCCGCATTGGTGGACGCGAGCCGAGCTTTGCCCGGAATCGACAGCACCTGGCCGATCGAGAGCGTGCTGGAGCGCGAGATGCCGTTTGCCTTGGCGAGTCGATCGATCGACGTGCCATGCTCGCGAGCGATGCTCCAGAGCGTGTCGCCGCGACGGACGACATGTCGGTTGGAGCTGCTTTGTGGGCGTGGCGCGACGCGTTCGCTGCTGAGGGAAGCTAGCGTCGCGGTGTACGTCCTATCGCCCGCACGCGGTGCGGCTTCGACCAGGAGATCTTGGCCGGGATAGATAATCGAGCCGCGAATCTTGTTCGACGCGCGCAGCGCCGCGACGGAGACGCCGTATCTGTCCGCGATCTCGCCAAGAGTGTCTCCCTTGCGTACGCGATGATAGACGACGCGCACGCGCCCATCGGGCGGCAAGGCGGCGACCGCTGTGGCGAAGGACTCCGCCTTCGCCACCGGGACGAGCAAGTAGTGCGGCCCGTCGGGGTCCGTGACCCAGTGATTGAAGGCCGGATTCAAAGCCAGCAATTCTTCTTTCGACAGCCCCGCGAGCTCGGCCGCGACGTTCAAATCGATCTGGCCGGCGACATCCACCTTCTCGAAAAACGGCTGGTTCGCAATCGGCGCGAACTCGAGGCCATGCCCCGTTGGGTCAGCGACAATGCGGCGCATCGCGAGCAGCTTGGGCACGTACGCGCGCGTCTCGCGCGGGAGTTTCAGGCTGAAGAAATCGGTCGGCTTGCCCGCTTCGAGATTGCGTCGAATGGCGCGTGCGACATTCGCCTCGCCGGTGTTGTAGGCCGCGATCGCGAGCAGCCAGTCGCCGTTGAACTCGTTCACCAGGAATTCAAGATAGTCGAGCGCGGCTGTAGTCGCCGCGAGCACATCGCGACGTCCGTCGTAGTACCAGTTCTGCTTGAGCCCGTAGCGACGGCCCGTGCCCGGAATGAACTGCCAGAGACCGGAGGCTCGAGCGCGCGAGTAGGCGACAGGATTGAAAGCGCTTTCGACGACAGGCAGCAACGCGAGCTCCATCGGCATGTTGCGCGCTTCGATCTCGCTCACGATGTGGTAGAGGTATCGCTCGCCGCGCTTGAAGGTGCGATCGAGATACATGGGGTGGCGCGCGTACCAGCTTTCTTCCTTGTCGATCGAGGGATGGTCGACCTCGCTCAACACAAAGCCGTCGCGGATGCGCTCGAACAGATCGCTTGGAGCCGGAAGAGAAGGGGGCGTCGCGCCGAGCTGGCGCACGAGCGGGGGCTCGGATTCGGTTTGCGCATCGAGGGTCTCGATCGCGTTTTCCACCTGTTCGGGTCCCGAGGTGCCGATCAAAGCTTCATCGAGCTTGCCGACCAGCGCTGCCGCCTTTTCGGAGTCGAGGAAGGACTCATCCTCCACGCGTGTCGTCGTGCAGCCTGCAGCGAGAGCCGCTAGCGCTATCAGCAGCACCACCGTGCGCGGCGTCGCTGTGCCTGGTTTATTCGTCATCGACCGACCCCTTACACGCGCGGGCGTCGGCCCGGTGCGTTGGAATTTCCTACAAAACACGCACGGGCCGGGATTTACTCCGGCCCCTCAGATTCAGCTCGTAAACCCGTCTTTCCACTCGCGAATGACGGCAAAGACTTCGATGTGATTCTGTAACCTGCGGCGTGCTCTCGCTTCCGCGGCTTGCTTCACACTCTGCCGATCGCAGCGTAGGAAAGGATTCACATTCCTCTCACGCCTCATGGTCGATGGCACCGTCGCCTCACCACGCGTGCGACGCTCCCGACATTCTGCGAGGTACTCAACGCTTTCCTCGTTGCCAGGTTCGACCGCGAGCGCGAACTTGAGGTTGTTCACCGTGTACTCGTGTCCGCAGTAGACCAGCGTCTCGTCCGGCAGGGACGCGAGTTTGGCCAGGGACCGTGTCATTTGTTCCGGCGTGCCCTCGAACAATCGACCACATCCCGCACTGAACAAGGTGTCGCCGCAGAACAGCGCCCCATGGCCCACATAGGCGATGTGTCCGACGGTATGGCCGGGCACGTCGAGCACTTTGAACGTCAACCCGAGATCGTCGAATGCGGCGATGTCTCCTTCTCGCAACGTTTGCACCGGCACCGGCACTGTTTCTGTTGCGGGCCCGAACACTGGGATTCGGCGCTCGCGCGACAACGCAGCTACCCCGCCGACGTGATCGGCGTGCCGATGTGTGATCAATATGCCTGCGAGCTGAAGTCCCCTAGCTAGTTCTTGTTCTACCGGGTGCGCATCGCCCGGATCGACCGCCACCACTTTATTCGCATCCTGCGGCGAATGGATGAGCCAAATGTAATTGTCTGCGAACGCGCGAACGTGCGAGACCTTCAACATTCCTAATCGATCCGGATAGCGAGTGCGAAGCTTATAACGCGAGGGCAAGGGCCCTCGCAAGGCGTGTCACCGAATGGCGCCTAGCCAAATTGCTCGCGCATTGCGAGCGCCCCGCGTGACAGAGCGCTCTGACGACCCCCTATCCCCTATTCACTAACCGCTGCCTGGTGCGCGCGCGAAGCGTTATGCTTCTGTCATGGCCGAGTTCTCTGCATCGGATCTACATGCCTGGCTCCGCTCGCCGCTCGGGCAGCGCGTGTATGCGCTCGAGCGCAAGCTCGCGGGCGAGGCGTTGGCGCAGGTCTTCGGTTGGCAATTGCTGCAGATCGGGCTCTGGGGCGAGGATGACGGGCTCATTGCCGAGGCGAGGACGCAGCGGCGCACGGTCGTCGCGTGGCACGGCGATCGCGAGGGCAGACATGGCGCCATTCGCTCGCGCACCGATGCGCTCGCGATCGCGTCGGATTCGGTGGATGCCGTCGTGCTGCCTCACACGCTCGAGTACGAGCCCGACCCGCACCAGCTTCTGCGCGAAGTCGAGCGCATCCTGTCGGGAGAAGGGCACCTCATCGTATTCGGCTTTCGATCGCTCTCGAGCTGGGGCGTGCGCCATCTGTTCGCACGCGATGGATTCCCGCCGGGAATCGAGCGGATGATTAGCGAAGGGCGCTTGAAGGATTGGCTCAAGCTGCTCGGGTTCGAGATCGTCGACGCGCAGCGCTACTTGTTCTCGCTCCCGTGGGGTTCATCGACGGCTTCGTCGCACAACTTCTTCGAGCGCATCGGCAGACGCATCTGGCCGCTGTTCGCGGGAGGCTATTTGTTGAAGGCGCGCAAGCGCGTGTATACCCTCACACCGGTTCGTCCGCGCTGGAAGCGGCTGCGCCCGAAAGTTGTCGGCGGCTTGATCGAGCCGACGACCCGCGAACAGGACTGGGGACTCGGGACTGGAGGCGGTAGCCAGCATCGCTAGCGCGACTGCGCACTGACTCGATCTCCTCGTTCCCTCTCATAACAACAAAACAAAACGCGTTTCCTATCGTGTCTGAAGCTCCAGCCGCCAGCCGTCAACGTCCAACCGCTCGAAGCAGCGCATCCGTCACCATCTACACCGATGGCGCCTGCCGAGGAAATCCGGGCCCGGGCGGTTGGGGCGCGGTGTTGATCGCAGGGAAGCACGAGAAGGAGCTGAGCGGTGGAGAGCCGCAGACGACGAACAATCGCATGGAGCTCACTGCTGCAATTCGTGCGCTCGCGGCACTCAATCGCCCATGCAAGGTGTCGCTCTACACAGACTCGCAATACGTACGTAAAGGCATCCTCGAATGGCTGCCGCAATGGAAGCGCCGAGATTGGCGCACGGCCGATCGCAAGCCCGTGAAGAACGTGGATTTGTGGCAAGCGCTCGAACGCGAGATCGAACGCCACCAAATCGAATGGCACTGGGTGAAAGGCCACGCCGGCAATCCAGGCAACGAGCGCGCCGATCGGCTGGCGAATGAGGCGATTGACCGCATGAGCGGAAGGGGCAAGAAGAAGGGGTTAGTGATTAGGGGATAGGGGATCGTCAGAGCGCACCGAGTGCGCCTCTTTACCCC
>JBDZVE010000216.1:0-2355 GCA_040255535.1 Lysobacterales bacterium
TATTGAACATGAGCCACGATCACTCGGCGCCGGCTGCGCTCAAGGATCCGGTTTGCGGCATGACCGTGAAGCCGGACTCGCCGCATCGCGCGGAGGTCGAGGGTACGCAGTACGCTTTCTGCTCGGCCGGATGTCGGACCAAGTTCATCGCCGATCCTCATAAGTATCTGCATCGTGACCGCGAGCCCGCGCAGGCGGCGACGCCGGCGCCAAAGGGCACGATCTATACGTGCCCGATGCATCCGGAGATCCGGCAGGATCACCCGGGCACTTGTCCAAAATGCGGCATGGCGCTCGAGCCGCTCATGCCCGCGCTCGAAGGCGACGAGGAGAACCCCGAGCTTGCCGATTTTCGTCGCCGCTTCTGGTGGACGTTGCCGCTCACGATCGCGGTCTTCGTGCTCGCGATGTTCGGCTATCGGCTCGGCTGGATGGATATCCGAACCCAAACTTGGATCGAGCTCGCGCTGACCGCGCCAATCGTATGGTGGGCCGGCGCGCCGTTCTTCGAGCGCGGAGTCCAATCGATCGTTCATCGCAGCCCGAATATGTGGACCCTGATCGGCCTCGGAACGGCAGCCGCCTTCGCCTACAGCTTCGTCGCGACGATCGCGCCGCAGATCTTTCCCGAGACGTTCATGGAGCACGGGCGCATCGGTGTCTACTACGAAGCTGCGGCGGTCATTATCTCGTTGACGCTGCTCGGTCAGATCCTCGAGCTCAAAGCGCGCTCGCGGACCTCGGCGGCGATCAAGGATCTGCTTGAGCTCGCGCCGAAGACCGCGCGCCGCATCGCGCAGGACGGCACGGAAGAAGACATTCCGCTCTCGCACGTACACGTCGGCGATACGCTGCGCGTTCGTCCCGGCGAGAAAGTACCGGTCGATGGCGTCGTCATCGAAGGCACGAGCGCGATCGACGAATCGATGCTGACGGGTGAGCCCGTGCCCGTGACGAAGCGACCCGGCGACAAAGTCATCGGCGCGACGATGAATACGAGCGGGAGCCTCATCATGCGTTCCGAGCGGGTCGGCTCGGAGACCGTGCTCGCGCAGATCGTGCAAATGGTCGCCGAGGCGCAGCGCTCCAAAGCGCCGATGCAGCGTCTGGCCGATCGTGTTGCGGGCTACTTCGTCGTCGCGGTCGTCGCGGTCGCGCTCGTGTCCTTCTTCGCTTGGGGATTCCTCGGCGGCGAGCGAGGTTGGCTGTTCGGCCTCATCAACGCGGTCGCGGTGCTGATCATCGCCTGTCCCTGCGCGCTCGGTCTCGCGACACCGATGTCGATCATGGTCGCGACCGGTAGAGCCGCCGCGCAAGGCGTGCTGTTCAAAGATGCGGCAGCCATCGAGCACTTCGGCCGTCTCGACACGTTGATCGTAGACAAGACAGGCACGCTGACGGAGGGCCGGCCGGTGTTAGAGAAGGCCATTCCAATTTCAGGGATCGACGATGCGGAAGTGCTGCGCGTCGCCGCGAGCGTCGACCAGGGGAGCGAGCATCCGCTCGCGGCCGCCATCGTATCGGCGGCACGCGAAACAGGTCTCGCGCTCGCTCGTGTCGAGGACTTCGAGTCATCGTCCGGGATCGGTGTGCGCGGCAGAGTGGAGGGTCGGCACGTCGCGCTCGGCAACGCGGCGCTCATGAACGAGGAGGGCGTCGACATCGACGCGCGCGCTCACGAAGCGGAAGCGCTTCGAAAGGAAGGCGCGAGCGTGATGTTCCTCGCGCGCGATAAGCAACTCCTGGGGCTGCTCGCCGTGTCCGATCCGATCAAGGCGAGCACGCGCGAAGCCGTCGAAGCGCTGCATCGCGCCGGCATGCGCATCGTGATGGCGAGCGGCGATGGGGAAACGACAGCGCGCGCGGTTGCGAAGCGCCTCGAAATCGACGAAGTGCACGGTGAGGTGAAGCCTGCCGACAAGCTGCGGCTCGTCGAGAAGCTGCAAAACGAAGGTTGTGTCGTCGGCATGGCGGGGGATGGCATCAACGATGCGCCGGCGCTCGCGAAAGCGGACGTCGGCATCGCGATGGGCACGGGAACGGACGTCGCGATGAGCAGCGCGCAAGTCACGCTCGTGAAGGGCGATCTGCGCGGCATCGCGCGCGCACGCGCGATCTCGCTCGCGACCGTCAAGAACATGCGCCAAAACCTGGCGTTCGCATTTGTCTATAACGCCCTCGGCGTGCCGATCGCCGCCGGCCTGCTCTATCCGCTCACCGGCTGGCTGCTCTCGCCTATGATCGCCGCAGTCGCAATGAGCCTATCGTCCGTATCCGTAATCACGAACGCCCTCCGACTGAAGGCGTGAGGCACGTATCAGGAAGATGAATATCGCCAAGGCGCAAAGCTCGCAA
>JBDZVE010000110.1:0-12419 GCA_040255535.1 Lysobacterales bacterium
CATCCTTGCGGAAGCGAGGTGGCCCGAAGCGCCGTCATCCTTGCGGAAGCGAGGAACCAAGCATTTTGACTCGTGCGCTTGCTTCAGATGGACCCTCGCGTCCGCAAGGGCGACGAAGAGTTGGCGGCACCAGACCTTGAGCGCGGTTTGACGTCGGGGCTCTGACTCGCGGTAGCTTTCTCGGCGCGAATGCGCCTTACCAGCGGTAGCTTTCTAGCGATAGCTCTCTAGCACAAGCGCCGTCATCCTTGCGGAAGCGAGGTGGCCCGAAGCGCCGTCATCCTTGCGGAAGCGAGGAACCAACAGCGCACGCCCCGCCCGCGACCGCCAACCCTTCGCTACGGCTCTTCCGCTTCGGAAGTCGCACTCACTCGAAGCTCTCGCCACTCGGTTCGCTGGACGACTTCACCTTGCGGACCGAGTGCAGTGACGCGCCAGCGTAAAGCCGACTCGCTCGGCTGTGCGAGCCAGTCCGGAGCGAGATAGGTGCCGACGCCTTGCTGCAGGATGGCCGAATGCTTGATCATGGCGCCTTCCGCGACTTCGAGTCGATACAACATCGCGGCGGGCGTCTGGGACCAGCCGAACGTGAGCGGCTGACTGGCGGGCCACGGCGCGTGCGGCATGGGCGTGAGCAGACTCAGTGTGTGACTGTTCACGCTCGGATCGAACGCGTTGCCGACGTAATAGCGCAGCGGCGGAATCGGAAAGCCTGCGATGGCGCCGCTGTGAACGATGCCGTTGCCGGCGTCCGCGAGCGCGAGATTCGAATCGCCTTCTTTGTCGTTCGTGGCTTCGATTCGAAGCAGTAAGTGATACAAGCCTTCGATCTCGGTCGGAAGCCGCTTCGGATCGGGGCCCGGCAACACGATCTTGCCGGTCGGCGGTAGAAACACGTTGAAGCGCTCGAGCTGTGTATAGCGCCGCTGCTGCGCGCGCTCTTCCGGCGGCAGCGTCGCCTCGGTGAGCAGATCGCGCGACGACGGAGGATCCTCGCCGGGCGAGACGATCTCCCATCGCCCCTTCAATCGACCGGAGCCGTTGTAACGAATCTCGGCCTGCACCGGCGGGGCGATCTCGCCCTGTTGCAAGGCAGGTGCGGCACGTTCGACAGCGAACGACAGTCGCACATCGAGCAGCGCGAGCGGCACGCGCGCCCCGCCGCCCGCGAGCCGGCATGTGACGAACACATACTCATCCGGCCCGCCGGTCGTCGAGACGAAGCGGCGCACGTAATAGAACGCGGAGTGCTCGCCGCGTTCGGCCGCTTGCCACGCTCGCCGCGCGACCGACGGCGGGATCGACATGATGTCCGTGAACGTCGTCGAGCTTGCGTTCAAGCGCGACTGATCCAGGCGAATCGGCAAGCGTCCATAGATCGTCGCGGGATCGCACTTGAAGCCGATGTCCGGCGCCGCGGGGATCAGCTCCCCGCACCACGTCGCTTCGACCGGTAGCTGTTGCTGTAGACCGCCGAAGGTGATGAAAACGCTCGTCGCGCCCTGTGCATTGACGTTGACGCCGTTCGGATCGCGGCTGATTGCAGCAGCGGATTGCGGGAAGAAGAACGCCATCGCAAGCACTACGAGGCTTGCCGCGTGCAAGACACGCCGGGCGGGGAGGGCGATGCGCGTACATGCGATTCGGATGAAGCGAGCTTGCATTGCGGGTCTCATTGCATGCTGAAGTTGATGCCGCCGATGATCATGCGCGTACGATTGCTGCTATCGAAGCCGAACAAGCGATCGTACGAGCTGAAGTCGAGATCGGAGTAGCGCACGAAGAGCTGACCGCCGATGCTGCGGCCCTCGCTCGTCTGCCAATGCAGTCGATAGCTCAAGTTGAGATCGAGACTCGTGCTCTCGTTCTCGTTCGTGCGCGGCTGATCGAAGCTCTCGGTGAGCGCGGCGCTGCCGGCGAAGTGCAGCGCCTTCGTGATGCGCCAGGCGAGTCCGAATCCGTAGTTGCGATTGCGGTCGAACCGCAGTGCTTCGACGCTGTAGCTGCGCTCATGGCTCACGTCGAAATTCACGTCGAGCCCCTCCAGCAAGGACAGCGACAGATTCGCACCATGCAGCCGATACTCGAAGTCGGCGCGCTCGCGGCCCGGTTGGCGATTGTCTTGTTCGCTGAGCTCGACGCGATAGCCGAACATCCATGTATTTCCTTGCCAGCTCGCACTGGCACCGTGGCGCGCACCCACTTGATCCGGCACGTGCGACTCGTTGAACCCGGAGTTGATCGGCACGCCGGTGCCGAACTGATGTGTGCGATCGAAGTTGTAGGTCAGGATCGGCAGCCAACGCGTGAACGCGTTCGCTTCGGCGAACAGACTGTTCAGCGCGAGGCCGAGGCCGGCGTTGCTACGCCGAGTTTTCGTCGTGAGGACGGAAGGGAGATCGTCCAAGTTGTCCTCTGCGCGAGCATGCGCGAGCTGTAGCTGCAGCGGTCCCCACATACCGGTCATCTCGATCACGTTCTGATCGATATCGGATTGAACGAACGCGGCGACGGTTCGGTACTGCGGATCGATTCGTTCGTGGCGAAACGCAAGCGAGAGATTCGTAGGATGCCGCCCCACGAATCGGTTCTGCACGACGTCCCAGTAGACGTCGGCGTAGCGTGCATCGCGCTCTTCTTCTCTGACGGGTACGACTTCGAGATCGAACGCAAGCGTGGGATCGAATGGGTTGTTGAAGCGGCTGCGGGCAAAGCCCGCGTCGAAGCGCAAGCGGCCGGATTCAGTGGCGCCCGATGCGCGCACGCCCCACGACTGACTCGTTTCCGCATCGGTGATCGTGCCGGCGTTGAAGGCAGAGCGCGGAAGCAGGGACCCATCCAGATAGTCCACGTCGACACTGAGCGCGCCGGGACGCTCCGGTACGAGCTGCCAGCCCAGACCCGCGGTCAGAATGCGATGGTCGCTGCGCTCGAGACCGACGATGTTGTTCCAGCCGACGATGTTCGTGCCGCTCAAGGCAGCGAACCGCGCAGCGCCGGAAGCCCCGATCGGTACACCCAGGATCGCGCCGCGGCTCGCAAAGCCGGACATGAGGTAGCGATGTTGGCCGTGCGCGACGTGACCGAGCTCGAGGTAACTGCGTTGCTCCTCCGGACGGTCGATGCGCAACGAGTAATCAGATAGATCGACGAGCGGCGCATCGTCGCCTTCCTCGCCGTAGCGCAGCGCCTTTTCCTGCTCGCTCACGCCGAGCGTGTGCATGCGCGCAGCGAACCGCCACTCATTCTTTACGAGCGCGCCGTTCAATATGAGGTTGATCGATGCGTCGTCGCTCGGGGCTACGCCTGCGCCTTCGGGCTCGGAGCGATGGTCGAGCGTGCTCGTGCCTTGCGCATCGAACTGCGGCGAGAAGCTTGCCTGCTGGAACCCGCGATCGGTCAACACGCGCAGCGTCATGCGTGCGGCTTCTCGCCAGTCGCCATCGGGCGTGACGACGAAGACGGTGAGCTCGTTCTCGCCGGGCGGCAGCGGCATCGCCCGCGGCTGATAGACGAGACTGCGATCGCGCCACTCGAATAGATCGGTGAGATCGGTTTCCCCGATCAGCACGGCGAATCGGCCTTCGCTCGGCTCGAGCGGGCGGCTCGGAATCAAGCGAATTGACTCATCGCGCGCATGCCACTCATCGGCGTTGCTCTCGAGCTGCACCGTGAGATCGAGCTCGTCTTGCTGCGCGAGTGCGGGCGAGCTGTCGAGCGCGCACGCGAGCGTCGCAGCACAGGCCGCGCGCAACATGGATGTGCGCTTCATCGGCAGGCCCTCAAGTTCGAAGGAATGCCGAACAGCGCGGGCACGGGATCGGCCTGACGCGAGCAGCAGTAGCGCACGTCTTCCAGGGGCACGCGTGTGCCGGTCGGTGCGCAGTAGGCCGCGAACTCTACTCGACCGGTAGAGTTCGGCTTGCCGAAATCGATTCGGCGCGTCCAGCTCAGCCCGTCGCCCAAGCGTGCAAGCGCCTTGTCCCATTCCTTGACGCACTTGCCGTTGTGCCCCGTCGCGTAGTCGAGCGGCCCGAGTCGGCACGCCATGCCGTTCGGGTGTGCGAAGCAGCACTCGTCGTGTTCCCAACTGCCTGCGTTGATTTGGCAGAGACCCGCGGCGCACAACGCAGTCGTTGGAAGGTTGTACTGAGCCCCGCCGCACTCTGCGCCGAGTGCGCCGAAGCAGTACTCCGTCTTGACCGGTACGCGTGGAATATTCGATGGCGTCAGTCGTTCGGTCGGGCGCTCGACGTTGCCCAACTTGAGATTCGTCGGCGCTGGCGTTCGCGACGTTCCGATGCGCGGATTGCCAGGCAATCCGCCGTCGACGGACGCGCCGCACGTCTTCATCGTCGGGGCGACTGGAAGTCGCACTGTCACCGACTCTTGCGCCGCCGATCCCATCTGATGGACGAGCGCGTGGCCGCTCTGACCGAAATGCGCCGTGACTTGCACCGGACCTGTCGGCACGCCGCGCAAGATTGCGACACCTGAAGTGTTCGCTGTCGCAGAACCGTACTGCGTCGGTTGCTGCGGCGTGCCTGCGCAGACGCTCGCTGCGTTCGCAGGTTGGCCTGTGGGTGTGAGCACCGTGATGCGCAGATCGCCGCCATGGGCCACCGACGCATACGACGCGGCGGCGAGCGCACATACGGTGAATAGAGTGCGTCGAGCGCGCGCGACCGGCGTAGAAAGATACGCATGCATGAGCCGAGCTCCTGAACGTTCGATCAGCGAAGAGGAAGTTGTTTGGAGATGCGTTTTCCGCCGCTCGTCACGACGATGGGTACGCCGCGCTTGTTGAGCTTCGTGTACACGTGCTGAGGCACCGTCGCCGCGATGCGAGTGGGAGAGACGACGCGATAGGGCACCGACGTGCCCGCGATCTCGACGCGTGTCACTTGATTCGAGGCGAAGTGCTCGCCGTCGATCGTGATTTCAGCGCCGCCTCCTCGCGCGGGCTTGCTGCTCAACGTCTTCAGGATCGGCGTGACAGGCTGCGGCAGTTTCGTCGCAGGCTGGATACCTCGCGGAATCGCCGTGGGTCGGGCAGTCGGCGCGCTCGCGGGGCGCCCCTGCGGGGTCAACGTGCTTTGGGCCGACTTCATACCGGACGGCTGCGTCGGCGGCAGATCTCTGCACCACATTCGAAGCAGAGCGAGGTACGTGCCCGACGTTCTGCTTTGGAGCCCGGCGATCGCCTTGCCGCTTGGGCACTCGACGGGTCCAGCCGGCTCTCCTCCGGTGCCGCCCTGTCCCGGTTGCCAGCGTAGGGACCCGTGAAGACCCTGCGCCGCGCTCCAGCTCCGACAGGCGAAACTGACTCGATCGATGAATTCGCCGGCGCGCGCGCGCATTGCCGCGACGACCTGGCCGCTCGGGCAGCGCACGGTTCGAACGCTTCCTCCGGTGTGGTTGCCTATCATCTTCCCTTGCACATGGCCTTGATGTTCGCCGCTCGCCCCGAGCGATGCGCATTCCACGCGCACGGCATCGACGAGCGTTCCCGAGCGGATCTCCATGCCGACGACGTACTTGCCATCGGGGCAGCTGCTCGAGGTGTATCCGCTCGTCGCGAGCATGTTGATGGCGGTGCTTTTACCGAGCCACGATGAGAACCATGCATCCTCGGCTCGTGCGCTTGCGGTAATGGCAAATCCCAAGAGGAGTGCGCACGCACGGCGTGCAACTGACCTGTACATCGATATTTCTCCCCGGCTTTCGATCAGCGAAGTGGAAGTTGCTTGGAGATGCGCTTTCCGTTGCTCGACACGCCGCGTGTTCTCATCGCGAGCGGCGTGATCGGCGCGCAACCTAGCGGACGAGGGAGACCGAAAGCCTGAGGAAGGCGTGATGAAGTGCTGAGGAGATCGTGAGGGAGCGCTAAAGCATTGTTTTATCGGCCGCCGCGATGCGTGCGGGGCACCAGCTCATATCGAGCTGCTTGGCCAGAAGCGAGCTTGCACGCGCCAGGACTGTCTCGGCCTCGTCCGCGCGTTGGGTGCGGGCGAAATGGCACGCCCGAGTAGCGAGCGTCGGCGGGAACTCCGGTTGCCAGGAGTCGGCGCGGGCGAGCAAGGATTCGATCTCGCCCGATGCGGCGTTTTGCTCGATCAGCAGGCGCGCGAGCTCGATGGCGAGAATCGCCTGAAGGCGTTTGCCGCCGGCGCGTTCCGCGTGCGCCAGCGCGGCGCGCGCCGGTTCGGCGTCCCGATCGCGCCGCGCCCGCACCGCCCAACTGAGCGCTAACAGCCGGTGATCGCCAAGCGTCTGCAGTCGAGGCAGGAGCGGTGCCAGTGCGCTCTCGTTCAATTCGGCGCGAGCGAGCTCCACCTCGAGCACGAGCGCTTCATCCTCGAGTTGTCGTGCGTGCGAAAGTGCGCTCTCTGCGAGCGCGCGCGCGTCCGCAGGCGCTTCTGCTTTCGTCACCTCGATGAGCCGCAACGCCGTGCGTGCAAGGCCAGCCGGATTGCCGAGCTCCTCATAGATAGAGTACGCCGCGCGCAGATCGGCAGCGGCATCATCGGGGCGCTCGAAGTCTTGCGCGAGCGCGGCTCTTGCGACCAGCGCGTCGGCTTCCCCGATGCGATCGCGTGCGAGCCGGGCGAACTTCAGCGACTCGTCGATGGCGGCACCGGCTTCCTTCCATTTGCCGCGCTCGCGCTCGATCTCGCCTAGATGCGCGAGACTGAATACCAGCATTTGATTGAGCCCGATGCGACGCTGCAACCGTACCGCGCGCTGCTGCAGCGTTGCCGCCGCATCCATGTTGCCGAGCTTGCGTTCGATCACCGCTAAATTGGAATACACGGCGGACTCGCCGGCGCGCTCGCCCTCGGCGAGATACAACGCGAGGGCGCTTTCGTAGTAGCGACGCGCGGTCGCGTAGTCGCCCCGGTTGTCCGCGAGAATGCCGAGATTGCCGTACGCGGCCGCTAGGTTCGCACGCCGATCGATCGACGCGAATACCGTGCGGGCCTCTTCGAAATGGCTTTCGGCATCGTCGAGGCGTCCTTGTCGCCAGGCGATGAGGCCGAGACCCGTGGCCGCAGAAGCATCGAGGTTTGGATCGCCATCTTCGAGCCCGCGAGTGCGCGCGACTTCATAGGCCCGAGCGGCTTCGGGCCAGCGATTGAGCAAGCGCAGCGAATTGCCCAGCTCGTATTGCGCCCATCCATTCGTCGGATCGTTGCTCAAGCAAATCTCGAAATAGCGAACCGAGTCTTCGAGCTGTCCGCCGAGCTGCGCTTGCAGACCGCGCGCGAACGCTTCATTCACGAATTCGTCGGGTCCGATCTTGCGCAAGGGCACGCCGGCTTTATAGGCAACATCGATTTCTTTCGCGATCGTGCGCGCAAGCGCGACGGCAAGACCGCCGGCTCCGCTGCTGCGAGTCGCGCCGGCGCTGAGATGGCCATCGACACTCAACAGGTCATAACCGACGGTCAACTGCGCGCTTTCGCGCCCGACGTGCGCGAACAGCACATGATCCACGCCGAAAACGTCCCGCAACGCGCGCAACTGCTCCTGTTGCGGGGCGTCGATCGCGACGCCCCGTTGCAGCAGCGCTTGCTGCACGCGGTTCGCGGGGAAGACGGTCATCTTTGCGCGTTCGTTCAGCGTCTCCGCCAAGAGCCCGGGCAGCCCGAGCTCGGCCCATCCCAAGTCGGAAGCATTGGTGTCGATGCTGAACGGCATGATCGCGATGCGTTCACGCCGCGCCGGCTCCGCGGCCTCGCGAACCCATATCGCGGTCGCTGCGATGAGCGCGATGGCGAGCAATGAGGTTAGCGCGATCGCAAACCTTCGACGAACCCGTGAGGTATTCGGCTGCCGCGGCGGCGGTGTCTCGACTGCCGCGGTCGGCGCTTCGGCACGCTCCGAGATCTCTTGCGCAGCGTCGGCGGCACACTCGGAGACCGCTGCGACGAACTGATAACCGCGGCTGTGAAGCGTCTTGATGATGCGCTGCTCGCGCGAATCATCGCCGAGCGCGCGGCGCGCCTCGTACACCGCGCGCGTCAAGGTCGATTCGGTGACGTACTTTCCCGCCCAGAGCCGCTCGAGCAGCTCGTCTTTGCCTACGACACGATTGCGCTGCTCGATTAGATAGACAACGAGCTCGAGCACGCGCGGCTCGATGGCGACAGGCTCGCCGTGCATGAGCAAGCGATAGCCGGCCGGGTCGACTTCGCATTGCTCGAAGCGATAACGCACTGTACTCGACGCAGTACCGTATCCCTGGGGTGAGAGGGTCGCATCACCCTGATTCATGTCACCAATTTGATCGTTTTAGTTCTCGTGAGCGCAGAGTGTGCCAGCATTTGCAGCCGGTATCACGTTTGCCTTCTCATTACGGCAAGAAATCCAAGCGTATTGGCGGTTTAGGGTACGAGCACCGCGCGAAAGCGCGCCTTGCCGCTCATCATATGTTCATAGCCCTCGGCAGCCTTCGCCAACGGGAACGTCTCGATCATCGGGCGCACGTTCGCGAGCACGCTGAATCGGAGTGTGTCTTCAGAATCGGTCGCCGTACCCGAGGGCCAACCGGCAATGGAGCGCCGGCCGCCGATCAGAAGCATCGGAGAAACCTCGATTGGATCGGCGCTCGCGCCGACGACGACGAGCTTGCCGTTGATGCCGAGACCCGGCGCGATCGCGCTCATCGTCTTGGCATCCGTCACGGTCGCAAGGATCACCTTCGCGCCGCCGAGCTTCGTCAATTCTTCGGCGGCATTCTGAGCCGTGCTGTCGATGTAGACATGAGCGCCGAGTTGTTTGGCGAGCGGACCTTTGTCGGCTCCGCGCGCGATGGCGACGGTCTTGAAGCCCATCTTCACGGCGAACTGCACGGCGAGATGGCCGAGGCCGCCGATGCCGAGCACTGCGACCAAGTCACCGGCACGCGCGCCGCTGTTTCGCAATGCATTGAAGGTGGTAATTCCTGCACAGAGCAGCGGTGCCGCGTCTTCCGCTTTCAGTTCGTTCGGAACGGCGGCGAGCGCCTCGAACGGCGCGACCATGTACTCGGCGTAGCCGCCGTCATAAGCAATCCCCGACACTTGTCCGCGCAAGCACGTGACGAAGTCGCCGCGACGGCACGAGCTGCAGTGTCCGCAATGGCCGCCGTGCCAACCCACGCCCACGCGCATGCCCTTCTTCCAGTCCGGCACGTTTTCGCCAACGGCATCGATGATGCCGACGACTTCGTGGCCGGGGACGCGCGGATACTGAATGCCGGGAAACAAACCCGCGACGGTGAACACGTCGCTGTGGCAGATACCGCAGGCCTGTACTTTGATGCGCACCTGACCCGACTTGGGCTCGGGTACGTCGCGCTCGACGACTTCAAGGGCGGCATTCGGTTCGGTAACTTGAGCGGCTTTCATGCGCATGGCGAATCCTCACGAGCTCGATGGACAAGTCCGCTGGGAGTTGCGGACTGATCTGCGCGCCGCAGCGAGCGTGCAGCGCGAGCCTCTTAGAGTGGCGCCTTTGCGGCGAGCATTCCAGCCAGAGGATACTGACAGGCGCACCGCGGCGCTTAGCGCCGCGCGGTTCAGTGTCTGGTGTGAGGTGTAATGCGGCGCGTTCGCGCCGCGTGTAAGGTGTGTCTGCTACGCGTGCGCGCCGCGTGTCATGTCTAGTGTAAAGCCAGACGGCGCGCGGAGCGCGCTCTGACCTTCCACAGCACGCTGCTCTGAGCGCTCCGCGCAGAAATTACTTGAGTTTCGCGAATAGGCTTCTGAACCGGGGATGCTCGCGCAGACAATCGTAGTCTGGATCATGCTCGATCCAGTCCTTCTTCCCCCAGCCGCGTGCGAATACGCGCTCGAGAAAACCGAGGGCCTCTTCTTTCAATCCGGCTCGCGAGGCCAGGCAAGCGGCGTTCACGAGCGTGCTCATGTCATCGGGGAAATGCTCGAGCGAGCGGCGCGACCATTCGAGCGCACGTGCCGACTCGCCGATCTCGAAGAGCGCGAGCGAGCCGATCGAAAGCGCACGGGCATCGAGCGGATTCAAGGCGAGAATGCGCTCGGCGCGTGTAACGCCTTCACGCCCCGCCGCACGCGCCTCCTGCATTCGCCCGAGCATGCGCAGCGATTGTTCGAGCAGGATCGGACTCTGAAAGTCCTCGAGGCGCGCTTCCGCCGCCTTTTGAAACATCTCGACCGATCGCTCCACCTTGCCGCAGGCAAAACAAGCTCGGCCGCAGTAGTAGTACGCATCGAACGAATGCGGGTTGATGCGGATCGCCTCGCTGAAGTATTGCTGCGCTTCGTCGTACTCGCGGCTGAGCGCGAGCGCACAGCCGCGCGCGACGTGCGCATCGGCGAGATTCGGCGCCAACTCGAGCGCCTTTCGGCTCGCTCGATCCGCCCCTTCCAGGTCGTCGTCCTTCGCGCCGAACCATTCGAAGAGCGTGGCGTGCGCCATCGCGAGTCCGGCCCAGGCAGGGGCGTAGCTCGCATCGAAGTCGATCGCGCGGGTGAACATCTCGATGCTCTGCTCGAGATCGCCTTGCCGCATGCGCGGCAGATGCTGACGGCCGCGGAGGAAATATTCGTAACTCTCGATCGCGGTTTGCGGCCGCTGCAAGGCCTGCTTCTCGCGCCCGCTCAAATCCGCTCCGCGCAACGAGGTTGCGACGCTTTCGGCAATCTCATCTTCGATTGCGAACACGTCCTCGAGCTGGCGATCGAAGCGCCGCGACCAGCGATGAAAGCCCGTGTCGACTTCCACGAGCTGAACCGTGATGCGCAGGCGCGCGTCTGTCTTGCGAACGCTCCCTTCGAGCAGCGCGTCCACGCCGAGTTGCTTGCCTGCGGCGCGAACATCGACCGCCGGACCGCGAAACTGGGATGAGGAGCTGCGCGCCGCGACTCGCAAGCCGTCGATGTGCGTCAATGCGTTGATGAGCTCCTCGGCCAAGCCCTCGCACAAGTAGTCCTGATCGCGACCGGGGCTCATGTCCGTGAATGGGAGGACCGCGATTGCCGTGAGGTCGCGCGGTGACGATGAGATCTCGAGCGCGCTGGCGTCCGTTTCGACCGAGAGCGGTGCGATGAAGCGATAGCCGCGCCGGTGTCGCGTCTCGATGAAGCGCGGTTGCTTCGCATCATCGCCGAGCGCCTTGCGCAGCTCCTGGACGCAAGAGGTGAGTGCATCGTCGCTGACGACTGCGCCGCTCCAGACGGTCGCGAAAAGCTCCTCTTTCGTCACCGGTTGCTGCGCCCGCGTCACGAGCGCGCCGAGGACCGCCGCAGCCTTCGGCGTGAGCCGGATCTCGCCGCTCTCCGACCACAGCCGCCCCGTTGCCGACTCAAATCGATATCGATCGAAGCTCACGACTCGGTTCATTGGGTCAGCTCGCGCGCTGCGCCGTCACTTTCCCGCGAGTTTCCCGGCAATCGCCCAGGACTTCGAGCCATCGCGGCTCTAGCCTTTTGGCACAACGATTCACGGCAGGCAAGTGGCGAGGTCAATATGAACAGTCTGGTACATCGAGTGGCGATCTTCGCGTACGGTCTCGTTTGTTACGCGGTGTTCTTCGCCACGTTTCTTTACGCGATAGGTTTCGTCGGGAATCTCTGGGTTCCGAAGTCGATGGATGGGCCGCCTGCGGCGCCGCTTGCGCAGGCGCTGCTCATCGATCTCGCGCTGCTCGCGCTGTTTGCGATCCAGCATAGCGTGATGGCGCGGCCGGCGTTCAAGCGGCGGTGGACGCGCATCGTACCGCCGCCCGCAGAGCGCAGCACCTATGTGCTGTTTTCAAGCCTCGCGCTGCTCGCGCTCTTCGCGCTGTGGCAGCCGCTCGGCGGCGTTGTCTGGGACGTCGCCGCGCCCGCGGGGCGGGCCGTGCTGTACGGGCTGTTTGCGCTCGGCTGGCTGCTCGTGCTCGTGTCGACCTTCTTGATCAATCATTTCGATCTGTTCGGATTGCGGCAAGTGTGGCTCCATCTCCTTGGCAAGCCGTACCGGCCGTTACCGTTCAAGACGCCCGGACTCTATCGCTATGTCCGCCATCCTTTGTATCTCGGTTGGCTGCTCGCGTTTTGGGCGACGCCGACGATGACCGTAACGCATCTGCTGTTTGCGGTTGCGACTTCGACGTACATCCTGATTGCGATCCGATTCGAGGAACGCGACCTCAGCACCGTTCACGCCGAGTACAGCGAATACCGCAAGCGTGTTCCGATGCTCGTGCCGTTCACGAAGCGTCGAGGCGAGACGTCGGTCGCGCCGCTACACAAAGAGCGCGTTGCGTGAGCTCCCATGTGGCCGTTGCACAAGCCCGTCGTCCTTGCGGAAGCGAGGTAGCCCGAAGCGCCGTCATTCTTGCGGAAGCGAGGAACCAAAGGCGCACAACTCGTGCGCTTGCTTCAGATGGATCCTCGCGTCCGCAAGGGGGACGG
>JBDZVE010000111.1:0-2431 GCA_040255535.1 Lysobacterales bacterium
TGGTCGGCGTTCTGTTTTTCGGCGCTTGCGGATTGTTCGGTCTCAAGAAACTTTTCGATGCAAAGCCGGGCTTGGTATTCAGTAGGTCTGGATTCCTAGATAACGCAAGCGGCGTGTCTGCCGGATTTATCCCCTGGTCGGAAGTGATTGGCTTTGAGATTCTGGAGATTCACAGGCAGAAGATGCTTGTCGTTCGAGTCAAAGATCCAGAGCAATACGTCGAGCGCGGCAGCTCCTTCAAGAGAGCACTGAACCGAATGAATCACAGAATGTGCGGCAGTCCCATCGTGATTTCAGCCAATACGCTCAAGACGAGTTTTTCGGATTTGGTGTCTACGTTTTCGCAATACCGCGAGCGCATGGGCGGTGCATAGCATTCGGGTCGAGTTTCCGCGCTGCGTGCACGACAGCCGAGCGAATGTATCGAGCCGGCGCGAGAGGCATCGTCCGGCTCAGACAGGATATTTGGATTGAAAACATGAGCGGTGCGAGATGAAGTCTCAGAGCTTGGTAGGTGTGTGGACCGCGGTCGGAGTGGCAATCGGGGCAGCAGTCGGATCGGCGGTGCATCAGATGGCTTCGGCGGTCGCGATCGGTGCGGCTCTCGGGGCGGCGGTCGGACTTCAGATCACGAAGCGCCGCCGCCCGGGACGATGAGATCTGTGCGCATATAATGGCGCGCTTCCGTGAAGCGTTAGGCCGCGAGGAACGAGTGCCGAACGACGATATAGGAGTCGATGATGATGGCTATGAAACCAAGCCTGCGAAAATTCATGCTCGCGGCCCACGTCGCGACTTCCGTCGGCGTACTCGGATCGATCGCAGCCTTCTTGGCGCTTGCGCTTGCCGGCCTGACGATCGAGGGATCGGACGCGATTCGGGCCGCCTATTTGGCGATGGATCTGATAGCGAGCTTCGTCATCGTTCCGTTGATGTTCGCTTCGCTGCTGACTGGCACTATCCAGTCGCTGGGTACCCCATGGGGTCTGTTTCGGCACTATTGGATCGTCGCTAAGCTCTTGCTGACGTCCATTGCGACCGCAGTCCTGTTGGCCAAGGTCGAGCTGATCGATTTTGCCGCAGGCCTTGCCGCAGAATCGATTCTGCGTCGCGCTGAGCTTCACGCAGCGGGGATGGAGCTTGCGGTCCATGCGGCGGTAGGCCTGCTGGTGCTGCTCGTGCCCACGCTGCTGTCGATCTATAAGCCGAGGGGCCTGACTCCCTACGGGCGGCAAAGGCTGCACGAGCGACGCTCAGCATCGCAACGGCCCGCCATCGGACGGCAGCGACCCGTTGTTGGTGCTCTTGATGGCGCCGGTATTGGGGCTCGCGATGGGGTGCTCACGATCACGCTGCGCCGCGGTTATTTGGTTGGGATCATCGGCTTTGTCTTGCTGCTGCATCTTGCCCTTTTACACTTCGCCGGAGTCAGTCATTAGGTCGGGCGACAGTCCAAGCGTGGCCCGGTTCGGCCGCGTCTCGGTCACACGGATCATGCGTGATGCGTTGGAGGCACAGGGTGCGACAGATTCCTGAGTTATTGCGCAGACTGCTGCGTGCCAAGGATCGGATGGACGGAGCGCCTGAGAAGAATTGGTCCGTCCGTCGATTGGCGGAAGTGAGTGCGGTGACGGAAGCATACTTTGCGCGGGAGTTCAAAAAAGCTTTTGGCCTGCCGCCGCATCGCTACTTGCTGACGCGCCGGGTCGAACGAGCCCGTGCGCTACTGCGCGACACCGATCTGTCCATTACGCGGATTGCGTTCCAAACCGGTTGGAGCAGCCTCGGTACTTTCTCTCGCGTTTTTCACGACATTACCAACGAAAGCCCTGGAGCGTGCCGAGCGAGGGAGCGGCTGGTCCCGCATGAGCGAGAGCGGGTGCCCGAGTGCATCGTGCGCGCCGCTCACCGCCCGGATCTGAGGACCGCAGTTTCGGAGAAGCGACGAGAGAAGCGGGCTGGGAGAATGGGCCGCCCATCAAAGGAGGTCCTATGACTCAAGGTGTAAATGTGGTCGGTCTGTACGTGCGCGACCAAGACGAAGCGCTTGCGTTCTACGTCGACAAGCTGGGTTTTCGCGTCCACACGGACGTACGCAACGGCGACTATCGCTGGCTGACGGTGCAGCATCCGGAGCAGCCGTCGTTCCAGCTCGGTTTGTTCAAGCCGGGGCCGCCGATCCATGATCCGGCAACCGCGCAAACGTTGTGCGAGGTCGTGGCCAAGGGTGCCATGCCGCCTCTGGTGCTCGAGGTCGACAACTGTCGAGCCGCCTATGAGCGCATGAGCGCGAGCGGCGTCGAGTTCACGCAGGAACCGACCGATCGCTACGGGACGGTCGATGCTGGCTTTCGGGATCCTTCCGGGAACGGATGGAAAATGATCGAAGCTGCAAGTAAGCCTCGCTCGCAGAAATCGTAACGAAGCAAGC
>JBDZVE010000111.1:2531-8583 GCA_040255535.1 Lysobacterales bacterium
GCCGAAACTAGCAGAACTGTCGCCCGTTCAGCGTCAAATGTGGGTATCCGCTTCCGTGGTGTTCGGGTTGATTCTGACGTTCATGGGCGTGGAAGCGGATGTGTTCTCGGATCGCGATACGCGGTTTGTGGCGATTCTCATTTTCGCGCTGTGCGGCCTCATCGTCGTGTTCCTGTTGCGCTTGTTCGTGCAGCAGATCGACGATCCCACGGACTTCAAGAGCATCCCCATTCTAAGACGTCAGCGGAAGCGATGAGGCGGGCTCAGCCCCACAGATCCGCGACGACGAGCAGGACGAAGAACAAACAAAGAACGATGACGATGCAGATGGAGAGCAGGAACAAGCGGACGAGCGCGCCGGCTCGCGAAAGGCCGTAAGCTCCTCGCAGTTGCTTGTAGAGATGCATCGGCGGCACGGCGAAGAGGGCCGTTACCCAAATCCCTTTCGGGATGCCGAGCGCTGCCGCGAGCGAGAGCAACAGCGCGAACAGCAGCATGAACGACATCGAATACGTCGTGAAGATGGCGTGATCGTAGAGATTGATATCGCGGCGCCAGAAGAACAGCAGCCATAAGAAGGGAACGCTGAGCGGGATGAGCGCCCAAGAAAACTTGTATGCCCTCGTTTTGATCTTGTAGCTCAAGAGCTCGGGATTGGCTTTGACTTGCTCGATCGCCTTGTAGAGGCGGCTGCCAGGCGCAGGCCAAACTTTCTTGCTATCTTCTTGCGCGGCGGAGCTCGTTTGCTTGTTTTTGTTCTCGATCTCGGCCAAGCGCTTCCAGTCGCCGTCCGCCAGCGCATCCATCGCCTCGCGCGCCATTTCCAAGTCCTCGATCTCCGCCTGCAAGTCCGCGTGTGCCTCGACGGGCGTGTCCGGGTCGGCGAGTTTTGCGCGCAGTTGCTCGAGCTCCTCGTCCGTCTCCGTGATCGCGGATTCCTGCGCGGCGCGCCACTCGGGGGTCCCCGGAACGACGGCTGGGCTCACATCGCCCGAGTGCATGAATGCGAAGACGGCGAAGATGAGGAAGACCGTGAACAGAAAGAGCGCCATCGGCGAGACGAACTTCGCGCGCTCCCCGTCGATGTACCGACGCGTCAGCCGTCCGGGATGGAACAGTAGCTCGGGGAGCGTCCGCCAGATCTTTCCTTCGAAGTGAAAGGCGCCGTGGAGGATGTCATGTGCGAGAGATGCGAGGCTCCGATGCAGGTGAGCGGGCTGGCCGCAGCTCGCGCAGTAGGCTCCGCGCAGTGGCGCGCCGCAGTTGCGGCACGCTGCCCCTTCGGTCTCTGCAGCAGATTCGCCGGACGTCGGCTCGATCGCCCGCGCGATCACCGCCCCCGTCAGCGCATCGCCGATCGCTTCGCTCTCCCCACTCATGCGCGGAGAATAGCATCCGCCGAAGGCGGCCGGCGATGCGCCGACATCAAGCGGCGGGTGGGTCCTGGCATCGTATACCCTGCGCAAACTTGACCTCGCTGCCGGGGTTCCCCACGATGCAAGAATGTCGGAAGAGTGGCGAGAGCTTGCGGTGTTCGCGGATCGGGCCTCCGCGGAGGTCTTGGTAGGGCTATTGCGCTCCGAAGCGATCGACTCGCGCATCGTGTCCGATGAGCCCGTGCCTGGATTGATACAAAGCATCGCCGTCTTCGTCCCTCTGCACCAATGGATGCAAGCGCGAGAGCTTTGGGCGCGGGCGCAATTGAGCGATGAGGAGTGGGCGCACTACCTGGATCGCCAGACCGACGGCGAATCCGGCCAGGAAGAGGAGAACGAAGAATGACGATCCTGGTGATCGGCTTGGTGATCTTCTTGGGAGTCCACTCGGTCGCGATCGTCGCTCCCGACAGGCGCGATGCACTGGCCGCGAAGCTCGGTGAAGGCCCCTGGAAAGGGCTCTACTCGGTCGCTTCGATCGTGGGTTTCGTGTTGGTTGCATGGGGTTATGGGCTGGCGCGCATGAACCCCGTGGTCGTCTATACGCCGCCCGTCGAGCTGCGTTGGGTGACGGCGATTCTCATGTTGCCGGTGTTTCCGCTCCTGCTCGCGCCTTACTTCCCTGGACACATTCGGCAAACGCTGAAGCATCCGATGCTCGTCGGGGTCAAGCTCTGGGCGTTCGCCCACTTGCTGGCGAACGGCATGCTTGCCGATCTCGTGCTATTCGGCGCCTTTTTAGTGTGGGCGATCGCGGATCGCATCTCATTCAAGCGGCGGGTTCAGCGAACTTTGAAGACGCTACCTCAGTCTAAGTTCAACGATGCTATCGCGATCGTCTTGGGTCTGGTGCTTTATTTTGCCTTCTTCCACTACTTGCACCTCCACCTGATCGGCGTGTCGCCGATGCCGATTTCGAGCTGAGCAGTATTAGCTGAGCGGTATTCTTGAGTCATCCTCGAGAGCGGGGTGGGCAACCATGCGTGTCCTTGCGTGCAGTGCGGCGCTGCTGACCGGCTTGTGCCTCCATTCATATGCCTCGGCCGACGACGTCCCGCTCGAGCGCTCGGACCCGATCGATGCGATCTGGAAAGTGCGCGGCATCACTTTCAGGTACGAAAGCCCGTCGACGTATTACTACTGCGACACGCTGCAACGCCGCGTGACCGAGATCATGCTCCAAGTCGGTGCAAATGAGCTCATGCACGTCAAGGCGAAATGCACCGTCGGTCCTCTCATCAACAACACGGCGATCCGCATCGTAGTCGGCGTGCCGGTCGAAGCGACCCGGGAGAATCTCATCAGGGAGACGACCCACAGCAGCCGCACTGTGCTCATCGCGGAGGCACGTAATTGGACCCTTGCGACACCTGAAACTGTGCATCGGTTCAGGGCGGTGCCGACCGATGTCTCGTTCGCCAATCTCGCTCCAAGCGATTGCGAGCTTCTACAGGCGATGAGCACGCAAGTATTCCCCCGTCTAGGTATCGTACCTAAGCGGACACTCGTGTGCAGCGGGGCCCAACCCGCGGTCAATCTCGTCGTAAGAACGCTCAAAGCCGTTCCGCTCGAGTAATCCCCTTCTGTGCGCTGACGCCCGTTGCGCTCGTTGCTCGAGTCCACGTCACGACCGGTCGCTTTGTCACAAGACGATATGCTCGGGCGTCATGAGATTGCGGGACCGGACGTGATAACTCTCGCTCATGTCTTTATGCACTGACGCTTCACGGCAGCCCCTTTCGGTGCGTCGCAATCGATCAAAAGGGCTGTGTTTTACGCTTCAGCCATCCGATTGTTGTCTTTGCATCAGTGCCATTCCTGACGATCAGTCATGAATGTCATGCGCATGACCTAGTTTGTCGACGCGCCTCGGCTCCCTACAGTGCGCACCACTGGCAAAAGGGACCTCTCATGCGACCGATGATTCAGGCGCGCACCGCGCTCACCATTGCGATCACTTCGATTCTCGCCGCTTGCGCGGTCGGACCGGACTATCACCGGCCGAGACTGGCTACGTCCGACACGTTTATCGGAACGGGCGGAGCGCAGTTCAGTCATGCGCAGGTCGAACACGATTTCTGGACGCAGTTCAACGATCCGCAGTTGAACGAGCTCATCGAGGAAGCGTTGAGCGCGAATCACGACGTGCGCATCGCGATGGCTCGGCTGCGCGAAGCGCGCGCATTGCGAGGCGAAGCGCGCCTCGATCTCGCCCCGACCGTCACAGAACAGGCAGCGCACGTCGATGCGCGCGTGAGCGAGCGGCAAGCGCCGTTCACCGGCGTCAAGCGGGATCAGGACTACTACGAAACGAGCTTCGATGCGTTCTGGGAGCTCGATTTCTTCGGCCGCGCCCGGCGCGGCGTCGAAGCCGCCAGCGCAGAGGTTCAGGCCGCCGAGGCGAATCTATATGGCACGCAAGTCACGGTGACGGCGGAAGTGGCGCGCAACTATTTCGAGCTGCGCGGCGCGCAGACTCGCTTGGAGGTCGCGCGGCGCAACGCCGAGAACCAGCGCGAATCGCTGCAGTTGACGAGCACGCGGCTGGAAGCAGGACGAGGCACGCAACTCGATGTTTCGCGCGCGCAGGCGCAATTGGAGGCGACGCTTGGCTCCATTCCGGATCTCGAGGCAGCGGTGAATCAAGCGATGCTGCGGCTCGCGGTGCTCGCCGGCCGCGAACCGGAATCTCTGACGAGTGAGCTGAGCGAGCCGAAGGATCTGCCCGCGTTGCCGCGCACGCATCGCATCGGCACGCCCGAGGCATTGCTGCGCAGGCGCCCCGACGTCGTCGCTGCCGAGCGACAGCTTGCGGCTTCGACGGCGCGCATCGGCATCGCTGTCGCCGACCTGTTTCCGCGCATTTCATTCGTGGGTAGCTGGGGCTTCGATGCAATCGACAGCAGCGATCTCGGCGACGCGAGCAGCGAGACGTATGCGTTCGGTCCAAGCATAAGATGGGCCGCGTTCGATCTCGGCCGCGTGCGTCAGCGGATCAAGCAGCGCGAAGCGGCGAGCGATGCCGCCTTGGCGCGCTACGAGAAGACCGTGCTGCGCGCGCTCGAGGAGACGGACGCAAGCCTCACGAACTACACGAAGTCCATCGTCAAGCAGGAGCATCTGCGTGCGAGCGCGGAGGCTTCGCTCGAAGCGGCGCGCATCGCGCGCGTGCGGTTCGAGAATGGCGCGGCCGACTTCCTGACCGTGCTGGACGCGGAGCGCAGTGCGCTGCAGGCCGAGGACGCGCTCGCACAGAGCGAAACGCAAACGGCCACGGCGCTTCTGTCGATGTACAAGGCGCTTGGCGGCGGATTCAGACCGCTGTCGCAGACCGCCATGGCGGCGGCCAAGTGACGACTCATCCTGAAGGCGAGGCGTAAAAGTCGGGCGCGTTTCTGACGTCGATCCGCCAGATGTCGTCTGAGAAGGACACAGATCCTTCGCAGACGCGAGTGGCGTTCTCGTGCGACATCGTGCCGACGTTCATCGTCGAGTCGATTCCTTCCCTCAGGGCATGAATGACTTTCGCTTCGACCGATTGGTCGCGGACGAATACGTCATTAACGTAGCGACCAATCATCGCAACGATTGAAAGAACAACGGGAGCTTTTGTTTATGGTTCGTCGAACACAGTTGGGATCTTTAGCCTTGCTTGGTGCAGTGATCGTCACCGGGACTGCGCTGGCGGCGTGGAAGCACTCATCGCTCGAGGAGAGCGCGGCTGCCGCGGCCAATCAGCCGGAGCCGGTCGAATCGATCGATGTCGCGCTTGCCGAGGAGCGCGAGCACTACGACGCGACGACCTCGATCGGGACGATCGTTGCGACGCAGTCCATCACCGTGCGCAATGAGCTGCCCGGAACGGTGCGTCATGTCCATCTCGAGCCGGGCCGCATCGTCGAACCGGGTGAGGTGCTCGTGGCGCTCGACGTATCGGTCGAGCAAGCCGAGCTCAGGGCGCTCGAAGCGCAGGCGCAGCTTGCGCAGACGCAGTACGAACGCATGCTTCGGATGAACGGGGAGCGTGCCGCGTCCGATATGGAGGTGGATAGCGCACGTGCCGAGCGCGACGTCGCGCTCGCCGAGATCGCGCGAACGAAGGCCATCATCGAGCGCAAGACGATTCGCGCACCCTTCCGCGCGCGTATCGGACTTTCAGACGTGCATCCCGGCCAGTACTTGGGTCAAGGCACGCTGCTCACGACACTGCAGGGCGTGAACGATTCGACGTATGTCGATTTCACCGTCGCGCAGCAAGTCGCCGAGAGCTTGCGCGCTGGAGATGAGGTTCAAGTCGTAACGCGAGGCGAATCGGCGCCGATCCCCGCGAAGATCGTGGCGATCGACGCACGCGTCGACCGTGCGACACGCAATGCGGCCGTCCGGGCAGAGATCGCAGATGCGGATCAGGTGCCCGCGCCAGGCGCTTCGGTCAGGGTGCAGGTGCCCACGGAAGAGCCTCGCCTTGCGGTCGTCATTCCGGCCAGCGCGGTGCGCAAAGGCCCAGGCGGCGACTCCGTGTTCGTCATCGAGACGGACGCGAACGGTGCCACTCGTGCACGGCAGCGACACGTCTCTGTCGAGGCGGCACTCGGCGATGTGGTCGTCATCGGCGA
>JBDZVE010000111.1:8683-12371 GCA_040255535.1 Lysobacterales bacterium
ATGCGCGCCTTTACCGACATCTTCATCAAACATCCGGTCCTTGCGATCGTCGTCAATCTCGTCATCGTCCTCGTCGGCGTGCGTGCATTGTCGACGCTGCCCGTACAGCAATTCCCGAGCGTGGAAAGCTCATCGATCGTCATCTCGACCGTGTATACCGGCGCCAGTGCGGAGACGGTGCGCGGCTTTCTGACGACGCCGATCGAGCGTACGGTCTCGGCGATCAGCGGCGTCGATTACATCGAATCGACGAGCCGAGCCGGCCTCAGCACCGTGACGGTTCACCTCAAGCTCGATCACGACAGCACGGACGCGCTCGCAGAAGTGACGGCGCGCTTGCAGCAAGTGCGCTCCGAGCTGCCGGCCGAGGCCGAGCCTCCCGCCGTCGAAGTGCAGCGGGCCGATCGCCCGTACGCGACGTTCTATCTGGGGTTCACGTCGAGCGAGCGCGATGTGCCGGCGCTCACCGACTGGCTGGCGCGCACTCTGCAGCCGCAACTGTCGACGCTCGAGGGCGTTCAGCGCGTGAGCTTCGAGGGTAGTCAACCGCTCGCGATGCGCGTGTGGATCGATCCAGATCGTCTCGCTGCCTACAACCTCTCGCCGGGCGACGTGCAAGCCGCCTTGACGCGCAACAACTACCTCGCCGCGGTCGGGCAGACGAAGGGCAATCTCGTCCAAGTCAACCTGCTCGCGAATACCGATCTGCGCGCTGTCGAGGAGTTCGAGAAGTTGATCGTCGCCGATCGCGACGGGGCGATCGTTCGCTTGAGCGATGTGGCCCGCGTCGAGCTCGGTGCCGAGGAAGCCGCCACGATCGCGAAATACAACGACCAGCAAGGCGTCTATCTCGGCGTCTGGCCGCTGCCCGGCTCGAACGAGCTCGAGGTCGCAGAGCATTTGAAGGAAGAGATGCAGCGCATCGAGCCGACCTTGCCGAGCGATGTCGAGATGCGTCTCGTCTGGGACGGAACGATGTTCATGCGCGAGGCGCTCAGGGAGATTACGAAGACGCTCGCCGAAACGGTGCTGATCGTCGGGCTCGTGGTCTTCCTCTTCATGGGCTCGATTCGCACTGCGCTCGTGCCGCTCGTTGCGATGCCGGTCTCGCTAGTGGGCGCGGCAATCGTAATGCTCGCGTTCGGGTTCAGTTTGAACCTGCTCACGATTCTCGCAATCGTGCTGTCGGTCGGTCTCGTCGTCGACGATGCCATCGTGGTCGTCGAGAACGTGGAACGTCACGTCCGAGAAGGCAAGTCGCGGATTCAAGCCGCGCTCATCGGAGCGCGCGAGCTCAAGGGACCGATCATCGCTATGACGATCACGCTCGCGACCGTGTACACGCCGATCGCCTTCCAAGGCGGGCTCACCGGGTCACTGTTTCTCGAATTCGCGATAACGCTTGCTGCGGCGGTCGTGGTGTCCGGTCTCGTGGCATTGACGCTGTCGCCGCTCATGAGCTCGAGGTTCGTGCATCCGCAGGGTAAGGAAGGGCGCCTGACAGCCATCGTCAATCGCGGATTCGACGCGGTCGCGCGGGTATATCAGCGCCTGCTCGATGGCGCGCTCGCGATCCGCTGGTCGATCGTCGGAGCGGCCGTCTTGGTCACGCTCGCTGCATGGCCGCTTTACACGTACTCGCGCCAAGAGCTCGCGCCCGTGGAAGATCAAAGCCACATCAGTCTGTTCTTCGAGGCATCTCCCGACTCGTCGCTTACCGCGACGAACCGGGAATCGCTCGAAGTCGCCAAGGCGATCCGCTCGTTTCCGGAAACGAAGTTCACATGGTCGCTCACGTCCGCGTGGGGCGGTTTCGGCGGTCTCGTCGCGAAGGATTGGACGGAGCGAGACCGTTCGACCAAGGAGATGTTCGGCGAGGTGTACGGCGCGGTTTCGCAAATTCCCGGCGTGCGCGTGTTCCCGCGGCTCGATCCGCCCTTGCCGACGCCGGGGCAGTTCGACGTCGAGCTGGTCGTGCAGAATGACGGCTCGATCGAGCAGCTCCTCGAGACCACCCAGGCGGTGCTCAACGCCGGCTGGCAAAGCGGCAAGTTCATGTACGTCGATACCGATCTCAAGATCGACCTGCCGGAGGCGCGTGTCGTGCTCGATCGCGAACGGCTCGCCGATCTGGGCCTTGATCTTGCAACGGTCGGCCGAGAGCTCGGAACGCTTCTGGGCGGCGCCTACGTGAATCGATTCAACTACTTCGATCGCAGCTACAAGGTCATTCCGCAGATTGGGGAGAAGGATCGAGCGTCGCTCGAGCCGCTGCTCGATCTCAAGATCAAGACGCCGAGCGGAGAGCTCGTGCCGGTGTCGACCTTCACGCATATCGAGACGAAGACTTCGCCCCGCACGTTGAACCGCTTCCAGCAGCGCAACTCCGCACGAATCTACGGCGGCGTCGCTCCCGGCGTGACGAAGGAAGAAGGACTACGCGTCTTGGAAGAAGCGGCTGCGGCGGCGAGCGGGCTGGGCTCGAGCGTGGATTACGCAGGCGAGTCGCGGCAGATCCGCCAAGAAGGCGCGGCGCTTACGACAACGCTCGCCTTCGCCGTGGTGCTCATCTATCTGGTGCTTGCTGCACAGTTCCATAGCTTCCGCGATCCTCTGATCGTGCTGCTCGGGTCGGTGCCGCTCGCGATCTCGGGTGCACTCATCTTCACATTCCTCGACCTCACGACGATCAATATCTATTCGCAGGTCGGGCTGATCACCTTGGTCGGTCTGATTGCGAAGAACGGTATTCTTATCGTGGAATTTGCCAATACGCTGCAAGCGCGCGGTCTGGATAAGCTGGCCGCCCTGCGTGAAGCTTCACGCACGCGGCTGCGTCCGGTGCTCATGACCTCGGCCGCGACGGTGTTCGGACACTTTCCGCTCGTGCTCGTGTCGGGGCCGGGTGCGGAAGCGCGAAACAGCATCGGCATCGTGCTCGTGACGGGCATGATCGTCGGAACGCTTTTCACCTTGTTCGTCGTGCCGGTGTTCTACTCGTTGATTGCGGCGGACCATCGCCGCCGAGCCGAGGACGCCGAAGCGATCGATCTGAAGCCAGCGACGGCCGCTACGGCACCCGTCGTGGCCTGAGAGCGAAGTGCGCCGGCCCTGGGTGGCCGGCGCACCCGATCCGAACCGGCGTCGACCGGGGATGCTTGCGGCGGCGTACTAGAAGATTTGGCTCTGTGAAGGCCATGGGGAGGGACTCGATATGAACCGCAGGAAGCAGTTGGACACGAGGCTCCTGACCGGCGTCTTGATCGTCCATGCCTTCGCCAGTCTGTTTCACCACGTCCACAACGCGACCTTCCTGACGGCCTATCCGAATCTGCCGTCAACGCTGTCCGTTCTGAATGTCTATGCGGCGTGGGCCGCCGTCACGACGATCGGCGTCGTCGGCTTCGTATTGGTGCGCTTCAAGCATTTCGCTCCCGGTCTTCTCGCGCTCGCGATCTATGGCGCCTGCGGCCTCGACGGCCTCGCACACTACTTCGTGGCGGATTTCTCTTCTCACACACGCATGATGCACGCGTCGATCTTGTTCGAGGTCGCAAGCGGGCTGCTGCTCATCATGCTGGCGGCCAGAACGGCCGTACAGGCGAAGCGGATGGGCGCGCTGCGCAGCTAGGAAGCGGCCCTTACACAAACGCCGTCATCCTTGCGGAAGCGAGGTGGCCCCCAGCAA
>JBDZVE010000217.1:0-2319 GCA_040255535.1 Lysobacterales bacterium
CTCCGCATCGACGCGAGAGGACGTGAGCGCACGAAGAATCATCTCGATCACCGCCTCGCGGTTCTGCAGCACGTCGTTGTTCCACACGCGCACGACATGATACCCGCGAGCTCGCAGATACTCGGTGCGCGCCGCGTCATACTCCCGCTGAACATCGTGCTGACCGCCGTCCGCTTCGACGATCAAGCGTGCTTCGAAGCAAACAAAATCCACAATGAATGGCCCGAGCGGCTGCTGGCGCCGAAACTTGAAGCCGCACAACCTGCGGTCGCGCAAGTAGCGCCACAGCAATCGCTCTGCATCGGTGGCCTCGCGCCGCATTTTGCGCGCCCGCGGGCGCATCTCGAATTCCATTCTTCCGCGCTTCACGATATTGCCTCCATGCTGTAGCCTCCGATTCAATATACAGCTCGGCTCGTCGCGCCGACCGAGCGGGAAACTGCGAAGTCGGCCATTTTCGCGCCCGAAGCGCCCCTCACCCCAACCCTCTCCCGCACGGGGGAGAGGGGGGTTGCTCGCGCGGTCACTTTGTGGTGGAGAGTTTGCTGATGTCGCTTGTCACTCAAGCTGCCGAATGGAAAGCCCTCGAACAGCACGCGCTCGCGATGCGCGAGCGGCATGTGCGCGATCTGTTCGCGGAGGACCCGAAGCGCTTTGAATCGTTCTCGCGCTGCGAGCTCAACCTCTTGTTCGACTTCTCGCGTCAACGCGTCACGCCGGAGACACTTTCGCTGCTCATCTCTCTTGCGAATGCTCGAGGCCTGCGTGCGCGCATCGATGCGATGTTCGCGGGCGAGAAGATCAACACGACGGAGAATCGAGCCGTGCTTCACACGGCTCTTCGGAATCGCTCCGATCGTCCGGTGCTCGTCGATGGCAAGGACGTGATGCCGGAAATAAAGGCGAGCCTCGAGAAGATGCGCACGTTCGTGGAAGGCGTGCACAGCGGCCGGATTCAGGGGCACACAGGCAAGTCCTTCACCGACGTCGTCAACATCGGCATCGGCGGCTCCGACCTAGGCATCGTGATGGCGACGGAGGCGCTCTCGAACTACCGCAATCACAACATCCGGCTTCATTGCGTATCCAACATCGACGGCGTGCAGCTCGGAGACACGCTCGAGAAAGTCGATCCCACCCGCACGCTGTTTGTCGTCTGCTCGAAGACGTTCACTACGCTCGAGACGCTGACGAACGCCAAGATCGCGCGACAGTGGATCGTCGATCACCTCGGCGAAGGTGCGCCCGCGCGGCACTTCGCTGCAGTCTCCACGAACGCGAAGGCGATGGATGAGTTTCTCATTCCGCCTCAGAACCGATTTACGATGTGGGATTGGGTGGGCGGTCGATATTCTGTGTGGTCCGCCGTCGGCCTTTCGGTTGCGCTCTCACTCGGCATGGATCAGTTCGAGCGCATTCTGGAGGGCGGGTATGAAATGGACGAGCACTTCCGGACGGCACCGTTCGAACAAAATTTGCCCGTCCTCATGGGATTGCTCGGCGTGTGGAACCGCAACTTCCTCGACATGGACTCGCTCGCTGTGCTTCCGTACGACCAGCGCCTTCATCGCTTCGCCGCGTACCTGCAGCAGCTCGAGATGGAGTCGAACGGCAAGCGAGTCACGCTCGACGGCACTCCTGTCTCGTACGACACCTGCGGTGTGATTTGGGGTGAACCGGGATCGAACGCACAGCACTCGTTCTTCCAGCTTCTACACCAGGGCACGGCGAACGTCGCGCTCGACTTCATCGCGCCCGTGAACGCGTCCAGTCCCTATCAAGAACAGCAGAACCTCGCGCTCGCGAACTGCTTCGCACAGGCGCAGGCGTTCGCGTTCGGTCAGACCGAAGCGCAAGTGCGAGAGGATCTCGCGGCAAAGGGCGCAAGCGAGCAGGAGATCGCGCGGCTCATTCCGCACAAGGTCCATCCTGGCAATCGCCCGAGCTCGGTCATCCTCTTCCGCAGACTCGGTCCAAAGACGCTGGGCCGCCTGATCGCTCTTTATGAACACAAAGTGTTCACGCAGAGCATCATCTGGGGCATCAACGCATTCGACCAATGGGGCGTCGAATTAGGGAAGAAGCTCGCGCAGTCGCTCACTCCTGCGATCGAGAATCCAGCGGCCGCGACGGCAGAACCATCCCTGCGAGGCCTGCTCGATAAAGTCGCCGCGTGGCGGTCGTGAGGGGAAGGGGTTAGTGATGAGGGGATAGGGGATAGTCAGAGCACAGAGGAAGGGGATAGTGACTAGGGGGTAGGGGATACGTCTTCACCTCTCCCCTTGCGGGAGAGGTCGCTAGCGGAGCGGCGGGTGAGGG
>JBDZVE010000018.1:0-2830 GCA_040255535.1 Lysobacterales bacterium
TTCAGCAGGTTCGCGGGCGAGTACTGGTCGGTCAGGACGCGCGCGTCGCGGTCCCAGTCCGGCTTCGTTGTGAAGAGCGGCAGTATGCTCGACGCACTGAAACCGAAGCGGCGGAACGCGTCTTCGAAACCCTCGCTGTTCGCCTTCAATTGCTCACGGCTCGGCAAAGGTCCGTTCGCCGCGATGATCACGCGGTTGTCCTTCTTCAAGTTGAAGAACGTCGGGAACACGGCTGCGTAGGTTACGGACTCGTGATCGTACAAGCGGCTGGAGGAGAACGTATTCGCCGCCAACACGCCGTTTGGCGCAAGCAGGGCTTTCACTTCGCCGAGAAACTCTCGCGTGAGAAGATGCTCCGGAATATATTCGTGGTCGAATGCATCGAGCATGATGAGATCGTAGCGTCGCCGCTCTCTCAGCGCTCGCTTCACGAACACGCGTCCATCCGAGATGATCGCGCGCACGCCCTCCTCCTCGACGAAGCCGAAATGCGCCTTCGCGACCTCGATCACCGCCGGGTCGATCTCCACCACATCGATCTGCGCCCCCGGAACGACTTGCTTCAATGCGCGCGGGATCGTTCCGCCCCCGAGACCGATGATGAGCACGGATGACGGCTCGGGCTTCGCGAACAGCGCGGCGAGCATCATGCGCGGATAGTGCATCACGATGCGGTCGGGATCGCTCATGTCCATGCATGACTGCCTGCCGATTCGGCACGAGCGCGTAAAGCACATGCACTTCACGCCCCGCCCCTCGTAGACGAGCACTTCCCGATACAGCGAGCGCTGCGCATGCACGAGCTTCATGCTCTGCGCATCCACGCTCGAGGCCGGACCCGTGCATCCGATCAACGCGACGAGCAGCGGCGCCAGCAGACGTGCAACGTGTCTATGCAGTGCCGGCATCGGAACCCTTCCCCACCGCGAGCGCCACGCCGCCAAGAACGATCGAGATCGCGATCATCGACATCAGTATGACGTTCACTTCCATGAGGAGCACGAAGTAAAACGAGGTCAACAATGTGCCGGCCGCACTGCCGAAGGTCGAAACGAAGTAGAGCTGACCTGCATGCCGGCCGGACGTCGCGCGATCGCGGACCAATAGGCGCACTGCGTACGGTGAGACCATGCCCGAGAAAAAGGTCGGCACGAAGAACAGCGCGGCAGAAGCGAGCAACGACCCGAAGCGCGGATCGGGCACCATCGCCGCCACTCCGTCGAGCAACTGCGCGCCGACCGCAAGCATCGGCACCACGCTCAATGCAGCAGCGATCACGATGCCCCCGAGTCGACGCACCGATGGGTGATGAGTCGACCAACGGCCGCCGGCAAGGTAACCGATCGACAGTGCGAGCATGAAGATCGTGATGATCGCGCCCCAAACGTAGATGCTGCTGCCGAAAGTCGGCGCTAACAATCGGCCTCCAAGCAGCTCGACCGCCATGACGAAAAAGCCGGACCAGCCTGCGATGAGGTAGGAAAGGACTGTGCGCACGCGGACTACTTCTGCTCGACGTCGGCGGGCCGTCCGCTCGCCGCCACGAGCTTGAATTCATCGCGCACGGTGCCGACGGCGCGCGGCGCGTCGCCGCGCGCCCAAATCGTAGTGGCGATGTTGCGTTCTTCCTGCGGCGGCACGGACAAATCGATCCACTGTCGGGTCTGCCACAGCAGCGCACAGCCGCTCGGGTCCAATGCGCCTTCATAGCAGTCGCGCCGGACGATATCGAGCGTCATCGACGTGAGCAGCAGATCCGATGATTCGTTCGCGACGCGCCCTGTCAGCTGGAAGGGAGCACCACCGCCGCCCAGCGCGAAGTTGTCGAGCCGAATTCCATCGAGTGGGAATGCCTGCAATGTCGCTGCCGGCGTCGTCGGACGCCCTCGCTCCGGCTGCTGAACTGGGTCGCCTCCACGCAAACGCCCGAGCACGCCCCATCCAAGGATGCCGATCAGAATCACGAAACCGACGAGCGCCGCAGGCCGCAATTTCGGCGCGGCGAGCATGACGATCAACAGAATGACGGCAAGGATCCAGTACATGCGCGCAACATAACCGTACACGACGGAAAGCATACCGGAACCCGCCTTGCGGCTACGCGTTCTTTCTCGAGATCACCAATCGAGAGGAGCAGCCACATGGGCACGAGCCGAAACGAAGGCGAAGGCAACAAGACGGCCGATCGCAATTATCGGGAAGCGACGCGCAAGTTCGTGCAATCGGAGCGCGGGCAAACGGAGATGAAGCACGCGGGCGACGTGGAGGGTGAGGAGGAACAGGAGATCCGCCGCGCCGAAGAGCAGGCCAAGGAGCGCGCGAAGGAACACGATCCGGAGGAAGTCCGCGATCGGTCACGCCCGCGTTGACGCTGCACTCTGGCTACAGCCTACAGCCCACAGCCCACAGCCAGAATCAGCGCAGAACCGGCGCGCTGCTAAACTGGGGGCATGCCCAGCTCGAATCATAAGCGCCCCACCGACGGGGGCGGCATCGTCTACTCCACCGGGATCGGAGAACGATGCCCGAACTGTTTGCGCGCCATTCGTGAATGCGTCTGCAAGAAGGGGACGCCGGGCAAGCCATCAAGCGATGGCATCGTGCGCGTAAGCCGCGAAACCCAGGGGCGCAAAGGCAAGGGCGTGTCAGTGATCGCGGGTTTGAGTCTAGCAGCGGCCGAGCTCGAAAAGCTCGCGACGGAGCTCAAGAAGAAATGCGGATCCGGCGGCGCTGTCGTCAATGGCCGGATCGAGATTCAAGGCGACCACCGCGACCGACTGGTCGATGAGCTCACACGCCGCGGCTTCAAGGCAAAACGCGCCGGTGGATA
>JBDZVE010000018.1:2930-47389 GCA_040255535.1 Lysobacterales bacterium
GTCAATTCTCTGGTGGGCTTGACGGACCACTCTTCGGATAGCACGAGGTCCGCACGGGCCGCCTTGCTGTGATACCGGATCGCGACGGCGCATCGTCCGCCCCTGAAAGGCCGCAGCGCGCCCTCGAGCGTCTTCACGAAATGCCGATCGGCACCTTCGGGCCAACGAATGAAGAGACGGCGCGCGTGCTGCTCGCGCGCGCGATCGATGTCGATCACGCGCTTTGCCGTGAGCCGCCACCCCTCGATGTACTCATCGAAGCGAAGCGAGCCCTCCACGACGAGAATGGCGCTCTTCGCAATGAGCGCACGATATTGTTGCCACGTTTCTTCGAACATCGACGCTTCGAGTCGTGCGCTGCGATCGTCCAACGTGAAGATCACGCGCCCGCCGCGCTTGCCGACGTCGAAGACCATGCCCGCGACCGTCACGGGCTTGCCCTGGAAGCGAAATCCCTCGTTTGCGGACGGCGCCGGCCGATCGCCGGTCACGTCTGCGATCCGCCCGCTCACGATCGGACGTACCTCCGCTTCGAATTCCTCGAAAGGATGGCCCGTCAAGTAAAGCCCAAGGGTGTCACGCTCTCCTTCGAGCCGCACGCGGCGGCTCCACTCGGGCAGCGCCTCGGATTCGAAGGGCGCACTGACAGCGGGGCTCGGATCCAATAAGCCGAACATATCGTCCTGTCCGACGACACGGGCGCGAATCGTCTGATCGGCGAGCTGCATTGCGGCTGGCAGAGCGTGCATCAACGTTGCGCGGTTCGCGCCGAGCGAATCCGCCGCGCCGGAACGGATCAGAGCCTCGAGCACGCGCCGGTTCATGCGCGTCATGTCGCTGCGGCGGCACAGATCCGCGAGATCGCGATACGGGCCGTGCGCTTCCCGCTCGGCGACGAGACTTTCGACGACGGACTGCCCGACGCCTTTGATCGCGCCGAGGCCGTAGCGAATCCTGCGCTCGCCCGATACGGTGAACATGTATTGCGAATGATTGACGTCAGGCGGCTCGACCGTGAGTCCCATCTGATCGCATTCGTACTTGAGCGCGACGACCTTGTCGGTCTTGTCCATGTCCGAAGACAACACCGCCGACATGAACGCGGCAGGATAGTGCGCTTTCAGCCACGCCGTCTGATATGAGAGCAGCGCGTAAGCGGCCGAGTGCGATTTGTTGAAGCCGTAACCCGCGAACTTCTCCATGAGATCGAAGATATGCGCGGCCGTATCGTCATCCACGCCGCGCTTCGTCGCCCCTTCGAGGAACACGGAACGCTGCTTCGCCATTTCCTCAGGCTTCTTCTTGCCCATCGCGCGGCGCAAGAGGTCGGCGCCGCCGAGCGTGTAGCCCGCCAACACCTGCGCAATCTGCATCACCTGCTCTTGGTACAAGATCACGCCGTAAGTCGGCGCGAGCACCGGCTTCAAATCAGGATGCAGGTAATCGATCGGCCCGGTCGTCTTGCCGTGCTTGCGCGCGATGAAGTCATCGACCATGCCGGATTGGAGCGGGCCCGGGCGGAAGAGCGCCACGAGCGCGACGATGTCTTCGAAGCAGTCCGGCTGCAGGCGCCGGATCAGATCCTTCATGCCGCGGGATTCCAACTGGAACACCGCGGTCGTCTCGCATCGCTTCAGCAGCTCGTACGTCGCCGAATCGTCCATCGGCAGGTCCGCCATCTCGAGCGGCGGCTCTCCGTTGCGCTCGCGTTGCGCGTTGATGATCTTCACCGCCCAATCGATGATCGTGAGCGTTCGCAGCCCCAAGAAGTCGAACTTCACGAGACCGGCGGACTCGACGTCGTCCTTGTCGAACTGCGTCACGACGCTGCGCCCCGATTCGTCGCAGAAGAGCGGCGCGAAATCCGTCAGCACCGATGGCGCGATCACGACGCCGCCCGCGTGCATGCCCGCGTTGCGCACGAGCCCCTCGAGCGACCTCGCCATGTCGATCAGCGAGCGGGTTTCTTCTTCGTTCTTGTAGCGCCGCTGCAGCTCCGGCTCTTTCTCGAGCGCATCCTTGAGAGTGATGCCGAGCTCGAACGGAATGAGCTTCGCAATCGAATCGGCAAAGCCATAGCTCAATCCGAACACGCGCGCGACGTCGCGCACGACGGCTTTCGCCGCCATCGTGCCGTACGTGATGATCTGCGAGACGCGCTCCCGACCGTACCGGTCGGCCACGTATTCGATGACGCGATCGCGCCCGTCCATGCAGAAATCGACGTCGAAGTCCGGCATGGAGACGCGTTCGGGATTGAGGAAGCGCTCGAAGAGCAAGTCGTACTGCAACGGATCGAGATCCGTGATGCCGATGGAATACGCGACGAGCGAGCCGGCGCCCGAGCCGCGGCCCGGCCCGACGGGAACCCCGTTCTCGCGCGCCCAGCGGATAAAGTCTGCGACGATCAAGAAGTAGCCGGCGAATCCCATCTGACAGATGACCCCGAGCTCCGTCTCGAGCCGCCGCTCGTATTCCTCGGGCGAAATCGCACGCGCGGGCTTTCCTTCCGCGTGCGCGGTCAGCTTCGCGAGTCGGCGCTCGAGCCCCCGCTTTGCTTCCTCGCGCAGAAACTCCTCCGTCGTGAGACCTGAGGGCACCGGATACGGCGGCAGCACGGATTTGCCGAGCTTCAGCTCCAGGCTGCAGCGCCGCGCGATCTCGACCGAGTTCTCGATCGCCTCGGGAAGATCGCGAAACAAATCCGCCATCTGCTGCGGCGACTTGAGATATTGCTGTGGGCTGTAGCGCCGGGGACGCTTGGGGTCATCGAGGAGCGCGCCATCATGGATGCAGACGCGCGCTTCATGCGCCTCGAAGTCGTCCGGACGGATGAAGCGCACGTCGTTCGTCGCGACGACCGGCACGCCGCGCGCGCTTGCAAGCTCGAGCGCGCCCTTGAGATACGTTTCTTCGCCCGGCCGCCCGGTGCGCTGCAGTTCGAGATAATAACGATCGCCGAGCAGCTCGAGCCAAAAGTCGAGCGCGGCATTGGCTTCGTCGTCGCGCCCGTTGAGAAGCGCTCGACCGACATCGCCCTCCTTCGCGCCCGACAAGGCGATGATGCCAGCGAGCGTCTGCTTGTCGAGCCAAGCTCGATCGATCATTGCGCCTCCCTTCGCTTGCCCCTCGAGATAGGCGCGGCTCACGAGGCGCGACAGATTCAAGTAGCCGCTCGTGCTCTGACACAAGAGCACGAGGCGCGATGGCTCGACGCGCTCGCCCGGTTCGCGCACGAGCAGATCGACCCCGATGATCGGCTTGATCCCCGCCGCTTGCGCAGCCTTGTAGAACTTCACCATGGCGAAGAGGTTGCTCTGGTCCGTCAAAGCCACCGCGGGCATTCCGGCGGCCGCCGTCGCTTCCATGAGCCCCGGAATCCCTTCCACCTCGCTTCGAATACGCACGACGCTGTCGATCAGCGAGTACTCGGTGTGCAGGTGAAGGTGAACAAACATTTCGGTTGACGGTTGACGGTTGACTGTTGACGGTTAAAGAGTTCTGGTGCTTCGATCTGGCTGTCAACTGTCAACTGTCAACTGTGAACCCGTGTTGCTGCGGCACGCGGCCACACGCACGGGCTCGAAGCTCTTGCGGTGTATCGCGCACGGTCCATACCGATCGAGCGCTTCGTAATGTTGCGGCGTGCTGTAGCCCTTGTGGGAGGCAAAGCCGTATTGCGGAAAGAGTGCATCGAGACGCGTCATCATCTCGTCGCGGGTCACCTTTGCGAGGATGGATGCGGCGCCGATGCAGGTGCGCAGCGCGTCTCCGTCGACGATCGCCTCGAAGCTGCAGTTGAGCGGCAGCTCGGCGAACGACGGGCAGCGGTTCCCATCGATCTGCACATGCGCAGGATGCACACGCAAACCGATCAGCGCTCGGCGCATCGCGAGATAGGTCGCCTCGAGGATGTTGTGCGTGTCGATCTCTTCCACGTCGGCCCAAGCGACCGACCATGCGAGCGCGCTGCGTCGAATCTTCAGCGCGAGCTCCGTACGCTCTTCAGGGTCGATCACTTTCGAATCGCGCACGCCGCGTATGCGCTTGCGCGGATCCAGGATCACGGCGGCCGCAACGACAGGGCCTGCGAGCGGCCCACGCCCCGCTTCGTCTACGCCGGCGACGAGCGCGGTTGGTGAACGGCGGGCGGACGATGGACGGTGACGATCAATCCCCTCGTGCTGGACATGCACGGCACTTTCTCGTTCTTCTGCAGCCTCGGTCACGCTTCAATCGCCCCAGCTTCTGTGCTCGCGCCGCCGCGCGTCTCGCCTCTGTGCCCGTCATCCGTGCGGATCACCTCTTTCTCTTTGCTCCGCACCGACCGCCGTCCGCGGTCCGCCACTCACCAAGCGCAGAATCGCGTCGGCTGCGCGCGCACTCGCATTTCTTCGCAACGACTCGTGGATCGAGGCGAAAGTTTGCACCAGCTCATCGCGATCCGCACGTTCGAGTTGCGCGAGCACGGCGGGACCGAGCACGTCCGCGCGCACATCGTCGTTGAAGTACTCAGGCACGACCTGACGTCCCGCGAGGAGATTCGGCTGAGCGAAGAACGGAGCCTTGAAGAGTTTCAGGCGCTTGAGCAGAAAACTTGTCAGCGCACCTAAACGATACGCGACGACCATCGGACGCTTCACGAGCAGCGCTTCCAATGTCGCCGTGCCGGACGCGAGTAGAACCACATCGCTCGCGGCCATCACCTGCTGCGCCTGACCGTCGATGATCGTGACCCGATCCTGTACGCCGGCCGCCGCGAGTGCTGCTGCGAACGACTCGCGCACGCGTTCTGTCGCGAGCGCCGCCACGAAAGCCAAATCGCTGCGGCGCGCGGAGAGCCACGCGACCGTTCGCGCAAAATCGGGGCCGAGCCGCGCCACCTCCCCTGCTCTGCTCCCCGGCAACAAGGCGACGTAGCGACCGCTCCCTGAAAGCCCCAACGCCGCACGCGCTTCGATGGGATCGAGCGTCAGCGGAACCCGATCGGCGAGCGGGTGACCGACGAACTCCGCGCGCACGCCGTGCTCGTCGTAGAACTGCTTTTCGAACGGCAGCAAGCACAACACCAGATCGACGGCGTTGCCGATCGTACGGACACGTCCTTGCCGCCATGCCCAGATCTGCGGGCTTACGTACTGAACGGTCGGGATGCTCGCGGCCTTGATGCGCGGCGCGAGGCGCAGATTGAACTCCTTCGCATCGACGCCGATGTACGCCTCCGGGCGCTCAGTGAGTACGCGCCGCAGGAGCTCGCGCCGAATCGCAAGCAGCCGCGGCAAGTGCGGCAGGATCTCGAACAATCCCATGACGGCGAGGCTTTCGGCGTGGGCCCAAGGCTCGCATCCCGCTGCGATCATGCGCGGCCCGGCAATGCCCGCGAAGCGCGCGTTCGGCACGCGCGCGCGCAGCGCCTCAATGAGCTGCGCGCCGAGATTGTCGCCGGAGGTCTCGCCGGCGACGAGAACGAAGAGCGGGCGCGAACCGCTGCGCACGGTTCACGCGGCTACAGACCACAGGCTGCAGGCGACAGCAAGAGCGCGCTCGGAAGCAGTCTGTCTGTAGCCTGTAGCCTGTAGTCTGTCGCCCGTAGGGTCGTCACCGCACGATCCCCACCCGCTCCCGGCGCGGGCTCGAGTCATTGAGGAAGGCGACGAACGGTTCGAGCTCCGGTTGAGTCGACGCTCTCTGGGCGAGCTCTTCGAGCGCTTCTGCCAGCTTGAGCCCGGAGCGATAGAGGATCTTGTACGCCTCGCGGATGTTTCGAATCTGCTCCGTCGTATAGCCGCGGCGCTTGAGGCCTTCCGCGTTCACGCTGTGAGGCTCCGCGGGCCGGCCCACGGACATGATGTAGGGAGGGACATCGCGCGTCACAGCGGTGTTGTTCGCGATGAATGCGTGCGCGCCGACCTTGCAGAACTGGTGGATGCCCGAAAAACCGCCCATGTGCACCCAATCGCCGACTTCGACGTGCCCGCCGAGCGTCGCGTAGTTCGCGAACACGCAGTGCGAGCCGATGATGCAATCGTGGCCCACGTGCGAACCGGCCATGAAAAGGTTGTCGTTCGCGATGCGTGTGACGAGCTGATCCTTCGTCGTGCCGCGATTGATCGTGCAGTTCTCGCGGAACGAGTTGCGCTCGCCGATCTCGAGCCGCGTCGGCTCGCCCTTGTACTTCAAGTCCTGAGGCGCCGCTCCGATGGAGGCAAACTGAAAAATGTGATTGTCGCGCCCAATCGTGGTGGGCCCCTCGATCACGACGTGCGGGCCGATGCGGCATCCTGCCGCGATCGTCACATCCGGACCCACGACCGTGTACGCGCCGATCTCGACATTGCTGTCGACATTCGCAGTGCGATCGATGAGGGCGGTCGGATGGATTGGCATCGGTCAGGGGATGGTGTCTAGGGGATAGGGAATAGTAAGAAAAGAAATCCAGAAAAACGCGCTCAGCAATGTCACTGCGCTCACCATATGGCAGCCAACTTCCTCTGACTACCCCCTACCCGCTACCCCCTGCCCCCTTCGTTTCCCCTGGAGCGACCATCATCTCCGCGCTCGTCGCTTCTTCGCCTTCGACTTCCGCAATGGTCGAGAACTTCCAGATCCCGCGCAAGGAGCGCTCGAGCGTCGCTTTCAAGATGAGCTGATCGCCCGGCAGGACGGGGCGGCGGAAGCGGGCCTTGTCGATCCCGACGAAGTAGAGCTGGCGGTGCTCATCCGGATACACGCCCGCCGTGACGAACGCCAGAATGCCGGCCGTTTGCGCGAGCGCCTCGAGGATGATGACGCCCGGCAGCACCGGGCGATGCGGGAAGTGACCCGGAAAATACGGCTCGTTCACCGTCACGTTCTTGAGCGCGCGAATCGATTTGCCGGCATGGCACTCGAGCACGCGATCGACGAGCAAAAACGGATAGCGATGCGGCAGGCGCCTCATCACCTCGTGAATGTCCATCGTCAGAGGCTCTTTCGTACTTTGTTCTTCCACTTGTCTATTCTCCCTCACTCGCCGGACGAGTCGTCCTCGTCGCGCGCGCTCGTGCGGCGATCCTTGCGCACTTCACGCATGAACTCATCGAGCTGATAGAAGCGTGCCGCATTCTTGCGAAAACGGCTCGCCTCTTCGACCGGCAGTCCGCTCGAGTACGTGCCCGGCTTGTGAATGCTGCTCGTCACGAAGGCGCGCCCCGTCAAGACCACGTCATCGCAGATCGACAGATGCCCGGCAATCCCGACTTGCCCGCCGATCATGCAGCGCTGTCCGATCGTCGTGCTGCCGGAAATGCCTGTGCAGCCCGCAATGACCGTGTGCGCACCGACCTGCACGTTGTGGGCAATCTGAATCTGATTGTCGAGCTTCACGCCATCGCCGACGACCGTATCCTCGATCGCCCCGCGATCGACGGTCGTGTTCGCCCCGATCTCGACATCGTTGCCTATGCGCACACTCCCGACTTGGGGCACTTTGATCCATTCGCCCCGATCCGGCGCGAGGCCGAAGCCGTCTGCGCCGATCACCGCGCCAGGATGCAACAGGCATCGCTCGCCGATGACGACGGAGCGGCACAGCGTCACGTTTGCGACCAACCGAGTATCGGCGCCGATCACGGCATCGTCCATCACGACGCTTCCGGGGCCGACGACCGCACGCGCTCCGATCTTTGCACCGGCGCCGATGACGGCATGTGCCCCGATCGATGCCGTGCGATCGATCTCCGCAGCGGGGTCGATCCACGCGCTCGGATGGCGCCCGGGTGCCGCAGCCTCGGCAGGATGCAGCAACGCCGCGATGCGTGCGTAAGCGGCATACGGATTTTTCGCGAGCAACGCAGGGATGGGCGACTCGTCCGCGAGCTTCGGATCGAGGACGACGGCACCCGCGCGCGTCGTCTTCAAGAACCGCTTGTAGCGGGGGTTCGCGAGAAACGTCAGCGACCCCGCTTCACCGCCCTCGAGCGTCGCGACATGCGAGACGCGCAGGTCCGGATCGCCCCTCAAACCCAGGCCGAACCGGACGGCCAGTTCACCCAAGGTCATGCTCGATCCCATGGTCCGGCGCGCTCCGGTGCTGCATGCGCGCTTTCGGCGCTTACGGTTTCGGCGCGGGCTTCGCCGGAGTCGGGGTCTTCGCGCCGTTCTTCGCGCGTGCTTGGAGCGCGCTCAAGACTTGCGGCGTGATATCGAGCGACTCGTTCACGTAGAGCACACCATCGCCGACGACGAGATCGTAGTTCTGACTGCGCGCGTACGCCTGCACTTCCTGAAGGAGCGAGCGCTGCAGCTTGCCGATTTCTTCGTTGCGCCGCAGGTTCAAGTCCTCGACATATTCATTCTGCTTCCGAGAGAGCTCGCGTTGACCGTCCCGCAGCTCCTTCTCCGCGGCGCGGCGCTCGTTCTCCGCCATCACGGCACCGTCTCGCTGCAGCTTCTCTTCCTTCGCCTTGAGGTCGTTCTGGGTGGCGACGATCTCACGCTGGCGCGGCGCGAATTCGTCCTGCAGCGCCTGCATCGCTGTCTTTGCCTGCGGTGATTCTTCGAGCAGCTTCGGTATGTTCACCACCGCAATCTTGGTCTGCGCCTGCGCGCTCGCGAACGGTGCGGCAAGCGCGAGTGCCGCGCATACGACCCAACAATTAAGACTCGAACGTGTCATGAGATCGACCTCGAATTATCGCTTTGGTTAGGTGCCGATCCGCCTTGGGACCCGGACCGGATGGCACTCGCTGGAACTCGGTTGCTGAATCAGGCGCGCAATAGTAAACGACTTAGAAGGCCTGACCGATAGAAAACTGAAAGCCCTCGACCTCATCGCCCCAGTGATCGGGCCGATCTTCCCGATCCTCGTTCAGCGGAACTGCATAGCTGAACCGGAACACGCCGAGTGGCGCAAGCCATTGAACGGCAACGCCCACGGACTGTTTGAGCTCATCATAGCTGAAATCGTAATCGACCGGGACCGCCTGCTGACCGGCCGTCAGCCGCGGGCCGTAGAAGGTGATGTCCTGGTCGCTGAACACGTTGCCGATGTCGTAGAACAGGCTGAAGCGTGCGCTGTTGCGCCATTTTTCCGGCATCGGTAAGAGCAGCTCCGTCTGCGCGACCGTCTTGATGTTGCCGCCATAGGGCCGGCCAAAGTTGTCTTTCGGGCCAAGGCGGCTCTCGCGGAAGCCGCGCACCGACTCCGGCCCGCCGGCGAAGTACTGCCGGAAAGGAGGCACGGCCGTCGAGTCGCCGAGTGCGTGCCCATAGGCAAGCTCGACGTTGACCATCAGCGTGAAGCTGCGCCAGATCGGTATGAACTGTAGATAATCGTAGGAGGCATTCCAGAACTCGACATCGCTGCCCGGCAACGTGTAGCCGATGTTGAAGCGGTGGCGCATTCCGCGGTCCGCGAACAATGCGCGGTTTCGCGAGTCGTAGCGCCAGCCGAGATTGAGCTCGTAGGTGTTGAACGAGCTGCTGACGATGTCGGTTTCGAACTGATCCGTGCAGTCGTCATTCACAATGACCTCGAAGCAACGCACGCGCGAGTTGCCGTTGTTGCGCAGCCATTCGAGCACTTGCTCCGCGCTGCCGCTCTCGGTGCCGAGCAGCTCCGCGCGCTGGGCCGCGACGCCGACGCCGAAGTATTGGTACTCCGAGAGCGGGAAGTCGTAGTTGAGTCCGGCCGAGACGGTCTGGGTGTCGATGTCCGACGTTGCGGACGTGAGCTGCGTGATGTCGCGATAACCGACCGAGACGGTTCGCTGCACGCCGTCGATCGTCGTATATGGATCGGTGTGAGTGAAGCTGAATGCCTTCGTATAGCGGCCGGAGTTGACCTGCAGCGCGACGCGGTTGCCCGTGCCCATGAAGTTCGAGTGAATGAAGTTGCCGCTCAAGATCAGCGATTGCGATTCTGAGTAGCCGATGCCGCCTCCGAACTGTCCAGGCAACCCTTCTTTGATCTCGAAATCGACGTCGACCAGGTCGGCTGCTCCGGGCACCTGATTCGTCTCGACCTCGACGCTCTCGATGAACGGCAAGCGCTGCACGCGCTGCTTCGAGCGATCGACGGCGGCGTTCGATAGATAAGCGCCCTCGAGCTGGCGCATCTCGCGCCGGAATACCTCGTCGTTCACGCCCGAAGTGCCGTTGAAGTTGATGCGGCGAACGTAGACGCGATTCTTCGGATCGACGACGAACGTGATCGAGATTTCCTTCGTCTCTTCGTTCACCTGCGGAACGGGATCGATCGTCGCGAACGCATAGCCGCTCAAGCCGAGGCGCAGCTTCATCGCATCGGTCGTGGCCGTGATGCTGCGGAGAGAATAAGTATCGCCCGGCTTCAACATGATGTAGCGACGGAGCTGCTCCTCAGGCACGGCCATGGTCCCCGCCATCTTGAGCTCGGAGATCTTGTAGACATCCCCTTCGTGGACGTTGATCGTGATGAAGATGTCGTCCTTCTCGGGCGCAATCGCGACCTGCGTCGAGGTCACGGCGAAGTTCGCGTAGCCGCGATCCATGTAGTACGAGCGCAGCTTCTCCAAGTCGCCCGACAATGCTTCGCGACCGTAGCGGTCATCCTGCCGATACCACGACAACCAATTCGGCGTTCGCAGCTCGAACTGCTCGAGCAGCTCTTCTTCCGGGAAGGCGGTGTTGCCGGCGATGTTGATCTGGCGAATGCGAGCGCGCTTGCCTTCCTTGATGTCGATCGTGATCTTGACCTTGTTGCCCGGCACTTCCTCGACCTGCGTGTCGACGCGAACGCCGTACTTACCGCGCGCGAAGTATTGGTCGGTCAGATACTGGCGGACCTCGTCGAGCGTCGACTGATCGAAGGTCTTGCCGGCCGCGAGGCCCACGTTGCGCAACGAGCGCTGCAGATCGGGCGTCTTGATGTCCTTGTTGCCCTTGATTTCGAAGCTCTCGATCGAAGGACGCTCGAGCACGGCGACGACGAGTGTGCCGCCGTCGCGGCGCATTTCCACGTCTCGAAAGAAGCCGGTCGCAAACAGGGCGCGCAATGCCTCGGCAATGCGCCGCTCATCGAGTCGATCGCCGATATTGACCGGCAGGTAGTTGTAGACCGTGCCTTCCGAGATGCGCTGCAAACCTTCGATGCGGATATCGCCGACGACGAAGCCCTGTTCGGCGAGTGCTTGTGCGTATGCAGGCTTGTCTTGGGCATCGATGATGCCGACTGCCGCGAGCGCGAGCGTCGCGTGAATGATGGATCGAAGGTGCATGAACGGTTAGTTTATGTGTCGAACGATGTCGTTATAGAAGGCGACCGTCATCATGAGCAGCAACATTGCAATGCCGATCTGTTGCCCGACCAGCAGTGCACGTTCTGAGACCGGCCGGCCTTTGACCAGTTCCGCAAGCTGATATACGACCTGGCCGCCGTCCAGGATCGGTATCGGGAGCAGATTCAAAATCCCCAAGCTGATGCTGATGATCGCAAGCGTGCTGAAGAATGTGCGCCAGCCTTGTCGCGCCGCGAAGCCTGTTGTTTCTGCAATACTGATCGGACCTGAGATCGCTTTCAATGACACATCGCCCGTGACGATGCGTCCGACGATCTGCAACGTGAAGACGGACATGTCCCAAGTCTTCGCGATAGCATGCCCGAGCGCGGGGGCGGCACCATATTTCTGAAGCGCGAACAAGCCCGTCTGGCTCGCCTTGATACCGATACGCCCGATGCGCTTGCCGTTGACTTCGTCGCTATCGAGCGTGAGCGGCAGCTCGAGGCGCGCACCGCTCCGCTCGATCTGCAAGGTTACGCGTTGGTCGGGCTTCTGCACGACGAGACTCTGCAGTTGTCCGAAGTGCTCGATCGGCTGGCCGTTGAATCCGACGATCTTATCGCCCGGCTGGATTCCCGCGCGTGCGCCGGCGCTGCCCTCCGTCACTTCCTCCACGATGGCCGGTACTTCAGGCGCGCCGACCTTGAAGCCGAGGCCGGGGAACAGCTTTTCGGGCTCCGTGAGATCGCGAGCGCGCTCGCCCGCCACGAGCTGCAGCGCACGCTCCGAGCCATCCGCGCCGCGCACGCGCAGCGCGATCGCACCGTCGTCGACGAGATCTTCGAGAATGCCGAGCGTCGCAGCTTCGAGCGTCTCCACTTTCGCGCCGCCGACTGCGACGATTTGATCGCCCTTCCGCAAGCCCGCTTCGGCGGCGATCGTCTCAGGGGCGACTTCGCCGATGAACGGCTTCAACGCCGGAACGCCCGCGACGAACAGCACCCAGTACATGAGCACTGCGAACACTAGGTTGAATGCCGGACCCGCCAGCAACACGGCGATGCGCTTCCACACGGGCTGGCGGTTGAACGCGCGCGCCGCCTCGCTCGCCGGCACGTTGCCCTCGCGCTCATCGAGCAGCTTCACGTAGCCGCCGAGCGGCAACGCCGCGATCACGTACTCGACGCCGTCCTTGCGGCTCGTCCGGCTCCAGACCGCTTTGCCAAAACCGATCGAGAAGCGCAGCACGCGGATTCCGAGTCGGCGTGCGACCCAAAAGTGCCCGAACTCATGGACCGCGACGAGAATGCCGATCGCGACGACGAACGCCACGATCGCGATCAAATACTCGAGCGGTGTGTCTGGTGAAATCATGCACAGGCTCCGGCCAGCGCAACGGCGGCGCGCGCCTTGCGGCGTGCCCATTCATCGGCGCTCAGCACATCTTCGAGCGTCACGATCGGCGCAGTGCGATGCTGCTCCAGAACGCTCTCGATTACCGCGGGAATATCCGGAAACGCCAAACGGCGCTCCAGGAACGCTTCGACCGCGATTTCATTTGCCGCATTCAGCACCGCCGGGGAGGTTCCCCCCGCCTCTGCCGCGCTCCTTGCGAGTCGCAGGCACGGGAAGCGCGCCGTGTCGGGCGCCTCGAAGTCCAATCGTGCGGTGCGGATAATGTCCAACGATTCTACACCCGAGGCCAATCGGTCCGGCCAGCCGAGTGCGTGGGCGATCGGCGTCCGCATATCGGGGTTGCCGAGCTGCGCCAACATTGAGCCATCCAGGTACTCCACGAGCGAATGTACGATGCTTTGGGGATGTACGACCACGTCGACGCGGGAAGGTGCCAAGTCGAACAGCAGACAGGCCTCGATGAGCTCCAAGCCCTTGTTCATCAAGGTAGCCGAGTCAACGGAAATCTTCCGGCCCATGGCCCAGCGGGGGTGCGCGCACGCTTGCTCCGGCGTGGCGCTTCGCAACGCTTCCGAGGAAGCACGCAGGAAGGGCCCGCCCGATGCCGTCAGAAGCACGCGTCGCACGCCGCGAGCCTGATGGCCGCCCATACATTGGAAAATCGCATTGTGCTCGCTGTCCACGGGGACGAGCGTCGCCCCACCCTCGCGAACGGCCTGCATGAACAAGGGCCCGGACATCACGAGCGCTTCTTTGTTCGCGAGGAGAATGCGCTTGCCGGCGCAGGCTGCGGCGAGCGTCGAGGGTAAGCCGGCCGCTCCCACGACCGCAGCCATCACGGCTTGGACGTCCGGATGTGCCGCGATCTCGGCGAGCGCGCTCGCACCGGAGAGCACCTGTGTCGCCACACCGGCGCGAAGCAAATCGGCGCGCAATTTCGCGCTCGCTGACGGATCCACGACGACGGCGTAGCGCGGCTTGAACCGAATGCATTGGTCCAAGAGGACCGCGACGTTGTTGCGGGCCGCGAGCGCGAAGACCTCAAAGCGGTCCGGGTGTCGTGCGAGCACATCGAGCGTGCTGACGCCGATGCTGCCCGTCGAACCGAGAACGGCAATTCGCCTACAGCTCATCGGAAGAATCCGAGCCGTTCCAAGCCGACGAGGAAGACCGGTGCGGCGGCCGTCATGCTATCGACTCGATCGAGCACACCGCCGTGACCCGGCAGAAGACTGCCGCTGTCCTTCAGCCCGGCGTGCCGCTTGAACAGGCTTTCGGTGAGGTCGCCGACAATGGAGGCGAGGACGGCCGCGAGTGATAACAGGATGAACGGCCCCGCCGGCACGGAGAACAAGTAGACGCCTACGGTCGAGACGACCGCAGCGCCGATAAGCCCGCCGTAAACGCCTTCCCAGGTTTTGCCGGGACTCACCCGCGGCGCCAACTTCGTGCGACCGAAGCGCCGCCCCGAAAAGTACGCGCCGACGTCCGCCGCCACTACGAGCACGATCAAGAAGAACATCAGATTAGGGTCGTGCTCGTGCAGCCTGACCAACGCGAGCCACGCGGGCACGAGCACGAAGAGTCCCGCAATTCCAGCCGAGGCGCTGCTCACGCTGGTCGGCATGACAATGACCCAAACGAACGCAATGAACCACCACAAGATGGCCGCATACAGCACCGCGTCGAGCTCGGCTCCCCTACGTCCGAAGAACCACACCGCCGCGACGCCGAGCGCCACACAAGCGACATACGCGAGCCGGCCTGAACGGCTCGTGAAGCCCGGAAATGCCGACCACTCCCACGCACCAGCGATGACCAGCGCGCCAAGGATCACCTGCATCGTCGCGTGCGGGAGCAGAAAGATGACGAGCACCGCAACCGCAGCAAGCGCGAGCGCGGTCATGACCCGCTGGCGCAGCATCAGCGCGCCTCCGCCTGGCTCGGCGTAAGGCCGAACCGGCGCTGCCGACGTCCATAGTGCTCGATCGCGGCTGCAAGTTCCGCTTCTCCGAAGTCGGGCCAGAGCACATCGCAGAAATACAGCTCGGTGTAGGCCAGGTTCCAGAGCAGAAAATTGCTGATCCGCTGCTCGCCGCCCGTGCGAATCAGGAGGTCCGGATCCGGCAGGTCGGCGAGCGCGAGACGGCGGGCGATCGCTTCGTCATCGATGTCGTCCACATCGAGCGTGCCGGCCGAGCACTCCTTTACGAGGGCCTTCGTCGCCTCGCAAAGATCCCACCGCCCGCCGTACGCGACGGCGACGACGAGCGTCATGCGTCGGTTGTCGGCCGTCAGGCTCGACGCGGCATGCATCCGTCGGCGGAGCGGTTCGGAAAGCTGATCGAGCGCGCCGATGAAGCGCAGCCGGATGCCGTTCTCGTGGAGTCTTTCCACCTCATTGTCGAGCGCCTCGAGGAAACGCCCCATGAGCATCGAGACTTCCTCCTTCGGGCGCTTCCAGTTCTCGCTCGAAAACGCAAACAACGTGAGCACTTCGATACCGCGCTTCGCGCAGTTCTCGACGATTTGCTTGACCGATCGCACGCCCATGCTGTGTCCCGCCGGACGCGGCAACGCCCTCGCAGCCGCCCAGCGACCGTTGCCGTCCATGATGACGGCGATATGTCGCGGAAGACGAAGGGACGGGTCGCGCGAGCCGGCCGCCATCATGGTTCGCGGCCGTATTGAAGGGCGCTGTGTCGGGCGCGCGCATGCGAGCGACCCGAAAGTTGTCTATTCATGGCCGATGCCCCTGTTGTTTCGAGCCGCCGTCCGCTTCTGTCACCAAGATCAAACCTGCATGACCTCTTTTTCTTTTTCGGCGAGCGCTTGATCGATCTCGGCAATGTGCTTGTCCGTGAGCTTTTGAATTTCGTCCTGCGCCCGCCGCTCGTCGTCCTGCGATACGAGCTTCTCCTTGAGCAGATCCTTGAGATCGTTCATCACGTCGCGGCGTACGTTGCGAACCGCAACGCGCGCGCTCTCGGCTTCGTGCCGCACGACCTTGGTCAAATCGCGACGGCGCTCCTCGGTGAGCGGCGGCATCGGCACGCGAATCACGGTGCCTGCCGTGTTCGGCGTCAATCCCAGATCGGATTTCATAATCGCCTTCTCGACCGCGCCGACCATCGTCTTCTCCCATGGCGTGACCGTGATCGTGCGCGCATCTTCGAGGGCGAGGCTCGCGACCTGCTGCAGCGGCACCTCGGAGCCGTAATAGTCGACCTTGATGTGCTCGAGCAAGCTCGTGTGTGCGCGCCCCGTGCGCAGCCGCTTGAGCTCGTTCCTGAAGGAGAGCACGCACTTCTGCATGCGCTCGGTGGCGTCCTTCTTGATGTCGTTGATCATAATTAACGCTCCGCGAGCGGTCGGCGGTCAGGGTTGAAGGTCAGTGAAGCGCCGGATGCTTTATCTAACCGCCAACTGCCGATCCCAACCGCTACTTCCTAGCCATTCACAACCAATGTGCCGACGTCCTCGCCGCGCACGATGCGCAACAGCTCCCCCGGCTTCGTCAGATCGAACACGCGCAGCGGCAGATCGTTGTCCCTGCACATTACGATCGCCGTCGCGTCCATCACGTTCAAGCGATCCGTCAGGACCTGGTCGAACGTGAGCCTGGAGTAGCGCGTCGCCTTCGGATTGCGCATCGGATCGTCGGTGTAGATGCCGTTCACTTTCGTCGCTTTGAGCAGCAGGTCGGCGTTGATCTCGATCGCGCGCAGGCTTGCGGCAGTATCGGTCGTAAAGAACGGATTGCCGGTTCCGGCCGCAAGAATGACGACGCGGCCCTTCTCGAGATGGCGTACGGCGCGACGCCGGATGTACTCCTCGCACACTTCGTTGATCCGGAGCGCGGACATGACGCGCGCATAGAGCCCGAGCGCCTCGAGCGCATCCTGCATCGCAAGCGAGTTCATCACGGTCGCCAGCATGCCCATGTGATCGCCCGTGACCCGATCCATGCCGGCGCGCGCGAGGCCTGCGCCGCGAAAGATATTGCCCCCGCCGATGACGACCGCCACCTGCATGCCGAGGCTCATGACCTCGCGAATCTCGTTCGCGACCCGCTTCAGCATCTTCGGATCGATGCCGTAGTCCTCCTCGCCCATCAGGGCCTCGCCCGAGAGCTTCAAAAGGATGCGCCGAAGACCATGCCCGGCAGGATCACCGCGTAATCGTTCACCCGCCCCTGTGCTTGCCGTCATGAATGCCTTCTTTCGAACGAGAGAGTCGAGAACCAGAACAACCCGAACAGTAGCACCGCAGGACCTTCTTTTTCGAACCTTGTCCTCGAGCAACCGGCAACGCTACTGCTGTTTCGGAGACTCATTATAAAGAACCCCGCCGAGGCGGGGTTCTGTTGCAGTCAAGGGTCGCGCCGCTCACTGGCCGCGCACTTGTTTCATGACCTCGGCCGCGAAGTCTTCCTGCTTCTTGTCGATGCCGGCGCCGACCTCGTAGCGGATGATCGCGGCCACTTCGCCGCCCGCCTTCTTGAGGTACTGCTCGACCGTTTGCTTGTCGTCCTTCACGAAGGGCTGGCCGAGCAGCGTGATTTCGCTCAGCCACTTGCGAACCTTGCCCTCGGTGATCTTCTCGACGATCTCCTGCGGCTTGCCGGCAGTCTTCGGATCGCTCTTCGCCTGCTCGAGGAAGATCTCGCGCTCCTTGGCAATGTCCTCGGCGGGCACTTCCGCAGCCGATACGCGCAAGGGATTGATCGCAGCGACGTGCATCGCGATGTCTTTCGCGACCGCTTCATCGCCCGACTTCATCGAGACGAGCGCGCCGATGCGCGTGCCGTGCAAATATGCGCCGACGATCGCCGGCGCTTCGAGCACGGCAAAGCGCCGCACGCTGATGTTCTCGCCGATCTTCGCGATCAACGCTCGACGAGCTTCGTCGACGGACGAGCCGCTCTCGAAGCTGAGCGCCATGAGAGCGTCCGGAGAGGCCGGCGCATGCTCGAGCACGAGCTTCGCCACGTTCGCGGCAAAGCTCTGGAAATCCGGCTCCCGCGCGACGAAATCGGTCTCGCAGTTGATCTCGGCGATTGCAGCCCGCTTTGCGTCCGCACTCCGCTCGATCACGATCACGCCTTCCGCGGCGACGCGCGCGGCCTTCTTGTCAGCCTTCGCGAGACCGGCCTTGCGCATGAGCTCGGCGGCCGCATCGAGATCGCCGTTCGTCTCGACGAGCGCCTTCTTGCATTCCATCATTCCCGCTCCGGTACGCTCCCGGAGCAACTTCACTGCTTCTGCTGTAACGGCCATGAACTACTCCGCGGGCGTATTGGTGGTCGTCGTCGGGGCCGCAGCCGGCGCAGGGGTCTCTGCGCCACTCTCGCCGCCCGTCTCTGCGGCTGCCGGTTTGCGCTTGGCGAGCGCGGCACGGCGACGCGCCATGAACTCTTCCGGCGAGACGTCCCCTTCGACGTCGTCGACCTCGGCCGCAACCACCTCCTCGACGCGATCATCTTCGACCTTCTCCGGCGCGCGACGGCGGGCCGGCGCCTTCTTCTTCACGGCAGCCGTTCTCCCGCGGCGCGGAGCCGGCGCACCGGTCTTCGGCTTCGGCTTGCCCTCCTCATCGAGCTCGACGAACTCATCTTCGCCCGCCGGAACTTCCGGAATCGCCGAGCGGCCTTCGAGCACTGCATCCGCCATGCCTTCGGCATAGAGCGCGATCGCCCGCATTGCATCGTCGTTGCCTGGAATCACGTAATCGACATCGTCCGGTGCGCAGTTCGTGTCGACGACCGCGACGACGGGAATGCCGAGCTTTTTCGCCTCGTGAATCGCGATGCGCTCGTGACCGACGTCGATCACGAACAGCAGGTCCGGCAGCGACTCCATCTCCTTGATGCCGCCCAAGCTGCGCTCGAGCTTTTCGCGCTCGCGCCTGAGGCCCTGGGCCTCACGCTTGCTGTGCTGCTCGAGCGTCCCGTTCTGCGCCATTTCATCGAGCGCAGTGAGGCGCTTGATCGACTGGCGCACGGTCTTGAAATTCGTGAGCATGCCGCCGAGCCAACGATGGCTCACATACGGCATACCGCAGCGGATCGCGGCCTGCTTCACCGCTTCGCGGGCGGAACGCTTCGTGCCCACGAACAGCACGCGGCCGCCGTCGGCGACGACTTGACGCACGAACGCGGCCGCCTCGTTGTACAGCGGGAGCGTCTTTTCCAGGTTGATGATGTGAATTCGGTTGCGTTCCCCGAAGATGAATTGCGCCATCTTGGGGTTCCAGAAACGGGTCTGATGTCCGAAATGGACGCCCGCCTCCAGCATCTGTCGCATGGACACGCTGGCCATGATCGAGTCTCCTTAGGGGTTGAGCCTCCACTCGCCCCATACGACGACCTACGTCCGCTCGCGGTCCGTAAGCACCCCGTCGTATGTGCCGGTCGAGTGTGAGAGTTAAGTGAAGAGTTTCGTTGCGAAAAAAGCGCGCGCTTTATACCATAAACTCGATCACCGTCCAACGATGGTCCGCGAAGTTTTTCTCCCGCGGTTTTCCAGCTGAAAACTCCTTTTTCCGATGCGCAGCCTACTGCAATCACTGACATCCAAGGCGGCGCCCCAAGCCGGTCAGTCCTCCTCGACGACCTCGCACGCCTCCTCTCGACATATGCAGGTCACGATCAAGACTCCCGCTGAACAGGACGCCATGCGCGTCGCCGGCCGCCTCGCCGCCGACGTCCTCGACATGATCGAGCCGTACGTCGTACCGGGGGTCACGACGGAGGAGCTGAACGCCCGTTGCCACGACTACATCGTCAACGTGCAGCAGGCGATTCCGGCGCCCCTCAATTATCGCGGATTCCCGAAGTCGATCTGCACGTCGGTGAACCATGTCGTCTGCCACGGCATTCCGAGCACCGAGAAGCGGCTCAAACAGGGCGACATCGTGAACATCGACGTCACCGTCATCAAGGACGGCTGGCACGGAGACACGAGCCGTATGTTCGCGGTCGGCAAGATCGCCCCGCCGACCCAGCGGCTGGTCGACATCACGAAGGAAGCGATGTGGATCGGCATTCGCGAAGTCCGCGCGGGCGCACATGTCGGCGACATCGGCGCTGCGATCCAGACCTTCGTCGAAGGTCAGCACTTGAGCGTCGTGCGCGAGTATTGTGGACACGGCATCGGGAGGGTCTTCCACGAGGATCCGCAGATCCTGCACTACGGCGAGCGTGGTCACGGGCTCGAGCTCGTGCCGGGCATGACCTTCACTGTCGAACCCATGGTCAACGCCGGCAAGCGCCACGTTCGCCTGCTCGCGGATGGATGGACCGTCATTACGAAAGATCATTCGCTCTCGGCACAGTGGGAGCACACGGTACTCGTCACCGAGACCGGCTGCGAAGTGCTCACGCTCGGCGCAGCCGAGCGCTGAGCCGCTTGCATGCCCGTCATCACGACCGAAGACATGGAAGAGCTCACGTCTACCGTGAGCGATCCCGGTTGGGACTACTTGAGTTCCCTGCAATCCTCGCTCGCAGCGAATCGCCTGGAAATCGCCGCCTTTCGGCGCGCGCTCGCCGACGGCGATGCGAAACTCCAGGAGCGCTTCTTCGACGATGAGCCGGTCGAACGTCTGGTGCGCGATCGCGCGCGCCTCGTGGATGCGCTTCTCAAGAGCGCGTGGCACATGCACGTCGGCGAGCACGCGCGCGAAATCGCCTTGATCGCGGTCGGCGGGTACGGCCGCGGCGAGCTCAATCTCTGCTCCGACATCGACATCTTGATCTTGCTGCCGAAGAGCGAGGCGGCTCCGTGGCAGTCGCATCTCGAGAAGTTTCTCACGTTCATGTGGGACATCGGGCTCGAGGTCGGTCACAGCGTGCGGACCATCGACGATTGCCAGCGCGAAAGCGCCGCCGACGTGAGCGTCGCGACGACCCTCATCGAGTCGCGCCTGCTGACAGGACCCGTGCCTTTGTTCGAAGCCATGCGCCGCGCGCTCGCGCCCGAGCGTGTGTGGCCGATGAAGGAGTTTTTCGAAGCGAAGGTAGCGGAGCAAACCGCTCGCCATCATCGCTATCACGACACCGCTTACAATCTCGAGCCGAACGTCAAGGCGAGCCCCGGCGGCCTGCGCGACATTCAAACGATCGGTTGGGTCGCAAAGCGCCATTTCGGTGCGGAGTCGCTCGATGAGCTCGTCGAGCACGGCTTCCTGACGAAGAGCGAGCTGCGCAAGCTCAGAACGGCGCAAGCTTACCTGTGGAAGATCCGCTTCGCCCTCCACGTGCTCACGAAGCGCCGCGAAGATCGCCTGCTCTTCGACCACCAGATCAAGCTCGCGAAGATGTTCGGCTACGAGGATGCGAGCTACACGCTTGCGGTCGAGCAGTTCATGCAGCGCTACTACCGCACGGCCATGGACGTGAGCCTGCTCAACGAGATGCTGCTGCAGCTGTTCCGCGAAGCGATCCTATTCGACTCGTCGAGCGAGCCGATTCCGGTCAACCCTCGCTTTCAGATCCGCAACGATTATCTCGAGCTTGCGCACGAGGACGCGTTCGACCGTTATCCGTCGGCGCTGCTCGAGATATTCGTCGTACTGCAGCAGCATCCCGAGGTCCGCGGCGTGCGCGCCTCGACGATTCGCCAACTGACCCGGCATCTCTGGCTCATCGACGAGGAGTTTCGGCAACACCCGCGCAATCATCGGTTGTTCTTCGAAATCTTGAGCGCGCCGGCCGGCGTCACGCACGAGCTGCGCCGCATGAATCTCTACGGCGTGCTAGGGCGCTACATTCCGGCGTTCGGGCGCATCGTCGGCCGCATGCAGTACGACTTGTTCCACGCGTACACGGTCGATGCGCATACGCTGTTCGTCGTGAGCAACCTGCGGCGGCTCGCGATGCCGAAGTACGATCACGAGCTGCCCGAGCTCTCCCGCATCATGCAGTCGCTGCCGAAGCAGGAGCTCGCCTATCTTGCCGCGCTCTTCCACGACATCGCCAAGGGACGCGGCGGCGATCACTCGGAGCTCGGCTCCGTCGACGCCGAAGCCTTTTGTCTCGAGCAGGGCGTATCCCGCTACGACGCACGCCTCGTCGCTTGGCTCGTTCGCAATCACCTCGTGCTCTCGGTGACGGCGCAGAAGAAGGACATCTCCGATCCCAAGGTGATCCACGAGTTCGCGACGCTCGTCGGCGACCAGGCTCACCTCGATTATCTCTACGTGCTCACGGTCGCGGACGTGCGCGGCACGAACCCGAAGCTGTGGAACAACTGGAAGGCGGCGTTGTTCGCCGAGTTCTACGAGCGTACGAAACAGGCGCTGCGGCGCGGGCTCGAAAATCCAATCGACAAAGAACATCTGATTGCCGAGACGCAGGGCCAAGCCCGCGAACTCGTAGCGCGCGCGGGCCTCGATACCGAGAAAGTAGAGCGAGTCTGGGCGCGCTTCACGGACGACTACTTCCTGCGGCACACGCCCGAGGAAATCACCTGGCACAGCAAGATGCTCATCGATCGCGACGTCGGCGACTCATCGTCGCTCGTGTCCGTCGAGCAGCGCTCCGGTCGCGGCGGCACGGGCATCTCGACCTACACGCCGCAGACCCAGCACAGCTTTGCCCGCACGACCGCGTTGCTCGATCAGCTCGGCCTCAGCATCGTCGATGCGCGAATCACGCCGACCGCCGACGGCTTCAGCCTCGATGTCTATCACGTGCTCGAAGACACGGGAGTGGAGCTGACGGATCAGGCGCGCATTCGAGACATTCAGCAACAGCTTGCGCATGCCCTCTCGCGTGAAGACGATACGACGGTCACGGTGACTCGCCGCGCGCCGCGCCAAGTGCGCATGTTCTCGACCGCGACCCAAATCGCGTTCAGCGAAGATCCCGTCAACCAGCGCACGATCATCGAGCTGGTCGCAGGCGACCGGCCCGGTTTGCTGTCCGAGGTTGCGAAGGTCTTCATGAACGAAGGCGTGGACATCCATACCTCGAAGATCATGACGGTCGGGGAGCGCGCGGAGGACGTGTTCTATGTGTCCGATGAGGCGGGCCGCCCCCTCAGCAGCGAGCGCCGCGAGCGGCTTGCCGAACGCTTGACCGCGAGCCTCGATCGGCGCGCATGAATCCATTGCTCGGCAAACTGCGGGCGTATCCGTTCGAACGCCTGCGCGCGCTGCTCGCAGGCGCGACAGCGCCCTCCTCGCTCGCGCACATCTCGATGTCGATCGGCGAGCCGCGTCATGCGCCGCCGAGCGTCGTGCTGGATGCGTTCAAGCAGAATCTCGAGACACTCGGCAACTATCCAGCGACGCTCGGCTTGCCGCAGTTTCGCTCATGCGTGAGTGCGTGGTTGACGCGGCGGTTTTCGCTTCCGCCCGGAAGCGTCGATCCGGAGTCGATGGTCCTGCCTGTGAACGGGACTCGCGAAGCCTTGTTCGCGTTCACGCAAGCCGTCGTCGACTCGACCCGTGCACCGCTCGTCGCGATGCCGAACCCTTTCTATCAAATATACGAGGGGGCCTCGCTTCTCGCCGGCGCCGAGCCCTATTTCCTGGACCATGGCGGACAGCATTCGCTTCTGCCGGATCTAGAGCGCGTGCCTGAGGCAGTCTGGCGCCGCTGCCAATTGCTTTTTCTCTGCTCGCCGAGCAATCCGACCGGCGCCGTCGCGAGCTTGGACTATCTGCGCGAGGCGATCGCGCTCGCCGATCGCTACGACTTCGTGATCGCTTCGGACGAATGCTACAGCGAGATCTATTTGGACGAAGCCAACCCGCCGCCAGGTCTACTCCAGGCCGCCATCGCCGCGGGCCACACGGCGTTCGAGCGCTGCGTCGTCTTCCACAGCTTATCGAAGCGCTCGAGCGTTCCAGGATTGCGCTCGGGTTTCGTCGCGGGCGACTCGAAGCTGATGAAATCCTTCCTGCTTTATCGCACGTATCACGGCTGCGCCATGCCCGTGCACACGCAGCTCGCGAGCATTCCGGCATGGAACGACGACGCGCACGTCGTCGAGAATCGCGCGCTCTATCGAGAGAAGTTCGCAAGAGTGCTGCCGATATTGCGCGAAGCCTTGCCGATCGAGGCACCCGACGCGAGCTTTTATCTATGGCCGCAGGTTCCCGACGACGAGCGCTTTACCCGTGAGCTCTTCGAGCGCAAACACGTCACGACGCTTCCCGGGCGCTATCTCGCTCGCGATACCGCAAGCGGCAATCCAGGTGTCGGGCGCGTGCGCATCTCGTTGGTTGCCGGCGTGCCGGAGTGCGTCGAAGCGGCGCAGCGGATCCGGGATTATCTCTTGGAGGCAGGAAGAATTTGACAGGATGAACAGGATAGACAGGACGATGTCGCTACCTTCTCGACATCTAACCCTGCCATCCTGTTCATCCTGTTCATCCTGTCGAGTACACTCTCTTTCTCTTCTCTTTCGCACCTTTAACCATGTCTCTTGAATCCATCATCGAATCAGCCTTCGAGCAGCGCGCCGAATTCAACCCGAAGAACGCCCCCACCGATGTTCGGCAAGCCGTCGACGAAGCGATCTCATTGCTCGACAGCGGCAAAGCGCGCGTCGCGGAGAAAGTCGCGGGTGAGTGGCGCGTCAATCAATGGTTGAAGAAGGCCGTGCTGCTGTCTTTTCGCTTGAACGACAACCGGCCGATCGAGGCGGGTTACACGCGCTTTTTCGACAAAGTGCCGCTCAAATACGCCGACTACGATGAAGCGCGTTTGCGCAGCGAAGGCGTACGCATCGTACCGCACGCGATCGTGCGTCGAGGCGCTTACGTCGCTCCAAACGCGGTGCTCATGCCGTCCTACGTCAATATCGGTGCGCACGTCGGAGAAGGCACGATGGTCGATACCTGGGTATCCGTCGGCTCGTGCGCACAGATTGGGAAGCACGTCCATCTCTCGGGCGGCGCCGGCATCGGCGGCGTGCTCGAGCCGCTGCAAGCGAATCCCACGATCATCGAAGACAACTGCTTCATTGGCGCGCGCTCCGAGATCGTGGAGGGCGTCATCGTCGAAGAAGGCGCAGTGATCTCCATGGGCGTCTTCATCAGCGCAAGCACGCGCATTTACGACCGCGAACGCGACGAGATCACCTACGGCCGCGTCCCCGCGGGCGCCGTCGTCGTCTCAGGCAGCCTCCCGGCCGCGAACGGCAAATACAGCCTCTACTGCGCGGTGATCGTCAAACGCGTCGATGCGCAGACGAGGGCCAAGGTGGGAATCAATGCGCTACTACGTGAGTAGCCAGCGCCGCCCAGCGGCGCGTGTAAGGTGTAATGTGTAAAGTGTAAAGTCAGAAGCGCCGCCCACCGGCGCGTGCCAGAGCGGCAGCGATCTGACCTTACACGTCACACCTTACACGTCACACACGCCGCTGGGCGGCGTTTCCGACCGACACGTCACACGCGCCGAAAGGCGCCTTACACCTTACACGTCACACGCGCCGAAAGGCGCGTCTGACACTACACAACGGGCCCGAAGGCGTCAGCCGTAGCGGCCAGTAATGTAGTCCTCAGTCGCCTTCTTCCCCGGGTTCGTGAAGATCTTTGCGGCTTCGTCGAACTCGATGAGCTCGCCCAAGTACATGAACGCCGTGTAGTCGGACACGCGTGCCGCTTGCTGCATGTTGTGCGTGACGATGAGCACCGTGACTTGATCGCGGAGCGTCGAGATCAGCTCCTCGATCTTTGCCGTCGCGATCGGGTCGAGCGCGGACGTCGGCTCGTCGAACAGGAGAATCTCGGGGGTCGTCGCGAGCGCACGCGCGATGCAGAGGCGCTGCATCTGACCGCCCGAGAGCGCGAGCGCGGAATCCTGCAAGCGATCCTTCACCTCGTCCCACAGCGCCGCGCCGCGAAGCGCCTTCTCGACCTCCTCGGCGAGGGTCGCGCGATTGCGCACCCCGCGCAGGCGCAATCCATACGCCACGTTCTCGAAAACGGATTTCGGAAACGGGTTCGGCTTCTGGAACACCATGCCGATACGCATGCGCACTTCGATCGGATCCACATGTGCGCCGACGAGATTGAGATTGTCGGGATGCAGCGTGATGCTGCCCTCATAGCGCGTATCCGGCTGCAGGTCGTGCATGCGGTTGAAGCAGCGCAGGAACGTGCTCTTGCCGCAGCCTGACGGGCCGATCAGGGCGGTGACCTGCTTGTCTGCGATCGGGATCGTGAGATTCTTGAGCGCCCGATGCTGCCCGTAGTAGAAGCTCAAGTTATCCACGGCAGCCTTGACGTTGAGCGAGCGATTTTTCCGAGTCTCGCCGACCGTTACGGAAATTCTCGGGCTGCCGCTGCGCTCAGGCGCTTCTGCCGTGACCGGTTGATCTTCACGCAATGAGTGCTCCTCGCGGCTCTGCTGTCGGGCTTGCGGAGCCGATTGTGCGCGAGCCGCTGTGCTGGAATCCATCATTGTCTACCTATCGGGCGAACGATCGTGTAAATCGGCGCGGTTATCCGCGCGAGAGACGCCTCACCAGTTGATCCGCTTGCGGTAACGATAGCGAATCCAAATCGCCACTGCGTTCATGAGCAGGGTCATGCCAAGGAGAATCGCACCCGCCGCGGCCGCATTCGCCTGGAATGCGGGATCCGGACGCGAAACCCAGTTGAACATCTGGATGGGCATCGCCGTAAACGGGTCGTTGAGCCAGCCGAACGAGATGAACGGAAACTCGCTCGTAAACGGCGACTGCGGCAGAAAGGCGATGAAGCTCAACGCGCCGATCGTAATGATCGGTGCGGTCTCGCCGATCGCGCGGGACAGTCCGAGGATCATGCCGGTGAGAATGCCGCCCGTCGAATACGGCAGCACGTGATCCTTCGTTACTTCCCACCGCGTCGCGCCGAGGCCATACGCCGCTTCGCGTATCGCATTCGGCACGGAGCGGATCGCTTCGCGTGTCGCGACGATGACGATCGGCAGGATCAGAAGCGCAAGCGTGAGCCCCGCGGCGACGATGCTCTGGCCAAGATCGAATTGATAGACGAACAAGCCGAGCGCGAGCAGGCCATAGACGATCGAGGGGACACCGGCGAGATTCGTCACGTTGATTTCGATGATCGCGGTGAACCAGTTCTTGGGCGCGTATTCCTCGAGATAGATCGCTGCTGCTACGCCGACCGGCACTGCGGCGACGGCGGTGACGATCATGATCAATGTCGTGCCGACCCACGCCGCCAAGATCCCGGCGCGCTCGGCGTGCCGGGAAGCAAAGTTCGTGAAGAAGTCCCACGTGAAGCGTTCGGAGCCGTCGCGCACGAGATCGATGAAGAGCACCGCGAGAACCGTGAGACAGATGAGCATCACGAGCAGGCCGACGACAACGAAGACCTCATCGAGCATCTTGCGCTTGGAAAGCCCCTCTCGAACGCGCTTCGGATCGAGAAACGGCGTTACGGCGGGATTCGTGCTCATCAGTACGCCTCCCTGAAACGCCGCGTGAGCGAAAAACCGACTACGTTGAAGATCAGGGTCAGCAGCATGAGGACGAGACCTGCCGCAAAGATGCTTTGGTAGCCGATGCTCCCGTGCGGCAAGTCGCCGAGACTCACTTGTACGATGTACGCGGTGATCGTCGCGGCGGGTTCGGTCGGATCGAACGTGAAGTTCGGCTGCATGCCTGCGGCGATTGCGACGACCATCGTCTCGCCGACTGCGCGCGAGATGCCGAGGATGAACGCTGCAGCCAAGCCCGAGAACGCGCCAGGCACGACGACACGCAGCGCCGTCTGCAAGCGGGTTGCACCCATCGCGTAGGAGCCCTCACGCATGTAGCGCGGCACCGATCGCATCGCGTCCTCGCTGAGCGAGCTCACGTAGGGCACGATCATGAGCCCGATCACGAGGCCGGCGCTCAGCATGTTGAATCCCGGCAGATCGGGAATCAGCCATTGCAGCGCGGGCGTCACCATCGTGAGGGCGAAGTAGCCATAGACAACCGTTGGCACCGCGCCCAAGAGCTCTAGGATCGGCTTTACGATTTCGCGCACCTTGTTCGGCGCGAATTCGCTGAGGTAGATCGCGATGAGCGTCCCGAGCGGCACGGCGACGAGCAGCGCCACGATCGTCGTCGTCAACGTACCCGCGACGAGCGGCAAGATGCCGTAGTGCGCATCTGCAAACAACGGCGTCCACATGGTGTCGGTCAAGAACTCGACGATCGAGACGTGCTCGAAGAATGCGCTCGACTCGATGAGCAGAATCGCGACGATCGCGAGTGTCGTGAAGACCGCGACGAGACCCGCGGCCAAAAGCAGCATCTCGATCGCGCGGTCCCGCAGCTTGCGATACCGCAGCGCGCTGCGAGAAAGGGTTGGTGTGAAATCTGTGGCGTTCAAAACTTGAACTTTACATTTTGCTGTCTACGGGCCGCCCGTCGAGGCGCGCGCGGGGCGCACTTTACCAGACACGAGCGCCGAGCGGCGGGTCGACGGCTGACGGTTGACGGCCAGAGAAGATGCGAGCACGAACGCGCGACGAGCGCTGCTTCGATATAGCAGGTGCTATCGGCGGCCGCTCCTTCTTGCCGTCGACTGTCACCGTCAACGCACGCAGCCTCAAAGCTCCCCTTCCCGCGCCAACACGTCGTCAATCGTGACACCTACTTCAGGCGTGCCGCCGAAAACCGTGCCGAGCTTCCCGTCCCGGAAGTGCTCGAGCGCGAGCCGATAGGCGGCCTTGGGCAACGGAACATAACCCACTTCCTTCGCGAGCGCCGCGCCTTCGGTCAGGTAGAAATCGACGAGCTCGCGCACTTCGGGCCGCTTCGCGGCAGCTTCGCTCACATAGATGAACAACGGCCGGGAGAGCGGCTCGTAACTGCCGTCGATGACGGCCTCGAGGCTCGGCGTCACTGCCTTGCCTGCAGTAGTCACTATCGGGACCGCTCTCACCCTCGCCTTGTTCTCGACGTAGTAGGCATAACCGAAATAGCCGAGCGCGCCTCGATCGCTCTCCACGCCCTGCACGATAACGTTGTCGTCCTCGCTCGCGGCGAAATCGCCGCGACTCGCCTTCGACTTGCCGTTCACCGCTTCCGTGAAGTAGTCGAACGTGCCCGAATCGGCACCTGGCCCGAACAACGTGAGCTGCTCGGGCGGCCACTCCGTGCGAACTTCATTCCAGCGCGTGATGCGGCCCTGCGCAGTCGGCTCCCAGATCTTCCTGAGATCCGCGATCGTCAGCGACTTCACCCACGTGTTCTCGGGATTGACGACGACAGTGAGCGCGTCGAAAGCGACCGGGAGCTCCATGTACTTCACACCGGCTTTCCGGCACACCTCCATCTCTTCCTTCAGGATCGGGCGCGATGCGTTCGAAATGTCGATCTCGCCGCGGCACAATCGCTTGAAGCCGCCGCCCGTGCCGGAGATCCCGACCGTGACACGAATCTTGCCGCGCTTCGCGAGCTGAAATTCCTCGGCGACCGCTTCCGCGATCGGGAACACCGTGCTCGAGCCATCGATCTTGACCATCGCCTGCGCGGACGCCGCCTGAGGCATCGCCCCCGCCAGCAGCGCCGAGAGAGCTGCAGATACGCACAGTGTCTGCGCGAATTTCATGTATTCGAACCTCGCCGCTTCGGTTACGAGTCGTCCGGAAGCGCGCGCAGTCTGCCAACCTTTGATGACAGTTCTGTTACGTGCGGTCACCGCGCTTGCGGTTTCGGCCGAATGCATGCAATTTGGCCCTGCGATCGTCACGATCGCTTGCCGCGGCGAAATGCGTTCGCTATAAGTCCGCGACTTTTTGCACCCGAGTCCTACCGGAGCCAGCCTTGTCCAGCGCCGCCTCTGCCTCGCTCGCCCTCACGCAGGAGTTGATCCGCCGCCCATCGGTCAGCCCGGAGGATCAAGGATGTCTGCAGGTCATCGGCGAGCGCCTGAGCGCCCTCGGATTTCGCATCGAGCGAATGCCGTTCGGCCCGGTCGAGAATCTGTGGGCGCTTCACGGCGATGAAGCCCCCCTGCTGTGCTTCGCGGGCCACACCGACGTCGTTCCTACCGGCCCGCGAGAAGAGTGGCACACGGATCCGTTCGAGCCCGTCGTGCGCGACGGCGTGTTGTACGGACGCGGCGCGGCCGACATGAAGAGCGGTCTTGCCGCGATGATCACCGCGACCGAACGATTCATTGCCAAGCATCCCAAGCATGCCGGCACGCTTGGCTTTCTCCTGACGAGCGACGAAGAAGGACCCTCCGTCGATGGAACGAGACGCGTGATGGAGGTGCTCGAAAGCCGCGGCGAGAAGATCACGTGGTGCATCGTCGGTGAACCCACGAGCACGGATGCGCTCGGCGACATGATCAAGATCGGACGGCGCGGCTCGCTCTCGGGCAAGCTCACCGTGCATGGCGTACAGGGACACGTCGCGTATCCGCACCTCGCGGACAATCCCGTGCACGCAGCGGCGCCCGCGCTCGCGGAGCTTGCGAGCCGAGTCTGGGACAAGGGCAACGAGTTCTTCCAGCCGACGACGTTCCAGATCTCGAACATCAGCGCCGGGACCGGCGCACCGAACGTCATCCCGGGCGAGCTGAAGGCACGCTTCAACATTCGCTTCTCGACCGAACAAACCGTCGAGAAGCTGCAGCAGACGATCACCGAGATCCTGGACCGCCACAAAGTGAACTACACGCTCGAATGGTTCGTCTCGGGTTTGCCCTTCTTCACGCCGCCCGGCGAGCTCTCGAACGCGGTCGTTCAAGCGATCAAAGAAAAGACCGGCCGCGTTCCGGAGCTCTCGACGACCGGCGGCACGTCGGACGGCCGCTTCATCGCGCCGACCGGCGCGCAAGTGGTCGAGCTCGGCGTCGTCAACGCGACGATTCACAAGGTCAATGAGAACGTGCGTATCGCCGAGATCGACACGCTGTCGGAGATGTATGAGCGCGTCATGGAGCTGCTGCTAGTCGAGCAGCAGCTCAGGGGCCGCGCTAGCGGATAGTGATCAGGGGGTAGGGGATAGTCAGAGCAGCGGCGCGGGGACCGCGCTAGCGGATAATGATCAGGGGATAGGGGGTAGTCAGAGCAGCAGCGCGCTGCTGCGTTCTCTTCTGACTATCCCCTATCCCCTATCCGCTAGACACTTCCACTGCGCGTAGTGAGCGCAGTGAGATTCACGACCAAGCCATAGATCGCAAGGACTGCGAGGCTGATCGCAACCCACCATGGCATCGACAATCCGAGTAGCGTCCAATCGACCGTGCCGCATTCGCCGGATCCCGTGAAAACCTTCGCGAGGACTTCGTTGAGCGGCATGATTTCCAGCATGTAATCGAGGTCGGCGCCGCACGCTGCGACCGTGCCGGGCGGCTGTGCTTGGATCCAGATGTGTCGCGCGGCGATCCCGATGCCGCCGAGCGCGGCGAGCGCGATCAAGCTGCCGTAGATGCGCGAGCCGATTCGTGCCGGGCCATGAAGCGTCGCGATGAGGAAAATGAGTCCGACGGCGATAACCGCGATCCGCTGGAAGATGCAGAGTGGGCAGGGGGCAAGCCCCAACACATGCTCGGCGTACAGTGCGTAGCCGATAAGCGCGGCACACGCGAGAAATCCGAGTCCGTTGCCGACTCGGCGGCGGCTGATCCGAAGCTGCATAGTTTGTTCATTCTTGAGGAGGCGGCGTCCGCTGGGCGCGCGTCTTGACGTGCTGCTCGACGTCCTCCATCGCTAAATGACGAATGTCCTTGCCGTACACCATGTACACGACGTACTCGCACACGTTCTTCGCATGATCGCCGATACGCTCGAGCGCACGCGCGACCCAGAGCACATCCAGCGCACGACGAATCGTCCGCGGATCTTCCATCATGAACGTGATGCACTGCCGCTGGATCGCCTCGTACTCCTCGTCGACGAGTCGATCCTTCTTCGCGACCTCGACGGCCGCTTCCGGGTCCAGCCGTGCAAATGCGTCGAGCGCCTCGTGCAGCAGATCGCCGACGAGACGCCCGAGATGCTTGATCTCCCGATAGCGGTCGGCCGGCCGCTCGACCGTCGCGAGCCGAGAACCGATATAGCCGATCTTCTCGGCTTCATCGCCGATGCGCTCCAGATCGGTGATCGTCTTGATCACTGCGACGATGAGGCGCAAATCCGATGCGGCAGGGTTGCGCGTCGCCAGGATGCGGCTGCAATCGTCGTCGATCGCGACCTCCATCGCGTTGACCTTCGCATCGCCATGCGCGACCTGCTCGCCCAACCGGCTATCGCCTTGCACGAGCGCTTCGACCGCTTGGCGCAGCTGCTCCTCGACGAGCCCGCCCATCTGCAGCACGTTCGTGCGCACGCGCTCCAAGTCATCGTTGTAGCGGCTCAGAATGTGGTGTGAGAGATCGGACTTTTCCATTGGCTGGCTGCCGCTGTGTCTAGTGTAGGGTGTCAAGTGTAAAGTCAGAACGTTTCAGAATCAGCAGCCCGACTCTACACGTTACACATCGCACTTTACACTGGGCGAAGCCCCTCAGAACTTCACATTGAAATCCACTTGCAGTCGATCGACCTCCACGCCGACCTGGCCGACCGAATTCGCGCTGTCTGCGTTGCGCTCGGTCATGAAATACGTGGCGTTCAGCAGCCAGTTCTTCACGGGTGCGTAGCCGGCGCGGAAGACGAAGCCCTCGCTGTCCGTGTTACCGCCGCCGAAACTTGAGTCGATCAGTTGCGCGAACAACGCGTCTTTTTCAAGGACCTGATAGGCCGCGCCAAGTTCCCACGAGCGGTCGATGGCCTTGCCCACGAGGATGCCCGCGGCCCATGCGGCATCGAGATCATCGACGGCCCGGTTCTGCGCCACGTCTGCCCAGAGTAGCAGCGGTAACGCGCCTATCGCCCCCTCGATCTCCGCTCCGAGATTGATCACGCGATAGTCGTTCGCCAGTACGGCGATCGTGGAGGCACCCGACGGCACATCGATCGTCGTGTTGCCGTTCGGGTCGCCGTCGTAGAACGGCGCCCGGCCCTCGCCCGCACTCAGATCGTAATAGTGCGCCGCGATCGTGAGCGTCGACGCGCCGACCGGCACGCGTGCACCCAACTGCGCGCCATATAGCATCGTATCCGCGGTTACGGTGCTTTCTGGGCCCGAGACCTCATCGAGCCAGTAGCGATAGACCGTGCCGAAGACCATCCCGCGGCTGAAGCTCGCGGCGAGACCTTCCGGGTTGATGTCGCTGTCCCAGAACAGACTCTGGCCCGGCTTGAAGAACGGTTGCTTCATCTTTCCGCCGATCAGATTGCCCCACTCGGCGAACCGCCAGTCGAAATAGGCAAAATCGAGATCGAGGCTCTTGCGCGAAAATATGTCCGACAACGACTGGTTCGACGAGCGCGGATCGCCGCCCTCGGTCGTTGTCAAACCGATGCCGAGTCGAATGGTTTCGGTCGCCTCGACTTCCGCGCCGATGCGTGCGCGAATGCGATCGCGATAGCGGTCCGCCGTGCTCCGCACACCCGAGCCGTCGAGGGTGCCATCACTTGCCCGTTCGTGGCGATAGCGCAGATCGCCCTTCAGCGTAATTCGGCTCGTCCAGCCCGATCCTTCAGCCTTCGATACTTCCCCGGCATTCAGGTCCGACTCTTTGTGCAGCCCACGCGTCTCCGCCGCGAGCTCATGACTTTGCGCCTTGAGCTTCTCGTTCTCGCTTGCGAGCACTTCATTCTGTCGCTCGAGCCGATCGACTCGCTCGATGAGGGCCTGCAGCTCCTCGCGAATGCTCGCGATTTCATTGTCGGCACCGTGGGCAACTCCGACAGTCGACATCAACAGTGCGGCTATGGCTGGAAAAAAAACGCGATTCACGATTGTTCTCCTTCACGACACCGTCGTCGCGCTTTATACGCGGCCTTTATTGCAGAGAAGTTTCATCCCGCATCGGTGCGTACTGAGTCGATGTCGCAGCGAGATCGAGGGATGCGCGCTGTACGTCCCAAGAGCGATCCAAGTTCCGCGCGCTGCGCATGCGCCATGCGCTGGGTGCGAATGCCCAGCGTTGGCTCGACTTCTTTCAAGCCTGTGGAGTTGGATCGGGGCTTTGATTGGTGAAGACGGGTAGAGATCGGTGCGCTGTCGCCGACAAAGCCATTGTCTACGGCCGTCACAGCGGCCGATTGTTCGAGCACCAACTCGCGAGCGCTAACCGCTTGCGGCTTCCTGGTTCTGCCGCGGCACGATGCGCACGGGCGGGAAGTCGCACGTGAACGTGCTGCCCGCCCCTTCTCTGCTGCGAATGCGCAGCGCCGCATCATGCCGCAGCAACGCATGCTTCACGATCGCAAGGCCGAGGCCCGAACCCCCCATCGATCGCGCACGGCCCTCATCGACGCGATAAAACCGCTCCGTGAGTCGAGGAATGTGCTCCGACGCGATACCGATGCCGTTATCTCGCACGGAAATGTGTGCGCCTTCCGTATCGACCCACCATCGAAGCTCGACCTCCCCTTCGGTAGGCGTGTATTTCACCGCGTTCGAAAGCAGATTCGACACGATCGAGCGCAGCTCCGATTCCGAGCCGAGCAGCATCGCGTCGGTCTCGAGCTTGAGGTTGATGCGCGGCGCCTGCTCCGCCTGCAGCGCTTCCTTGCGCAGCGCTGCCAACAGAGCGCCGATATCGACCGGCTGATCGTCCTTCGAGGTGTCGCTCAACTCGAGCTTCGAGAGCTCGAGCAGCTCGTCGATGATCGCGCCCATGCGCTCCGCTTGCCGACGCATTTCCAGCACGGGCGAGCTCCAGGCCGGATCGAGCTTCTCATCCTCCGCGAGCGCATCGAGATAACCGGAAATTACCGTGAGCGGCGAGCGCAGCTCGTGCGACGCATTTGCAACGAAGTCTCTGCGCATCGATTCGAGCTGCTGTTCGCGAGTCACATCGCGCACGATGAGAAGCTGCCTCAAACTCGTGTCGCTGCTCACGACATGAAACGATAACCAGCGGCTGACCCCGTGACCGACGTCGTGAACCACGACTCCGTTTGCCGGCACGCCAGTGTGGAGATAGCTGATGAAATCGGGATGACGGACGAGGTTCTCGATGCGTATGCCGAAATCGCGCTTGCGGCGCAGTCCAAGCCATTCGCCCGCGCGGCCGTTGAACCACAAGATCTCGTTCTCGGGCCCGAGGAGCACGGCCCCCTCCGGCATTGCGGTCGTGAGGCGGCGAAACTCGCGGAGCAGCTCGGACACGCGCGCGCGGTGATACTGCTTACGGCGATAAATGCGGCTCACGATCGCGACGACTTCGCCCCACGGTCCGCTGATGTCGGGCGGAGGCAGCGCACGCCGAAAGCGCAGCCAGCGCTCGACTCTCGACAGATTCCAGTTCTGGATGAACGCGTAGACGCCGAGGACGAGCGCGAAGCAAAGCGCTATTCGACCCGTGATGAGCCCGAGCACGAGCGCGAGCAGCAAGGCCGCAGCCAGACGATATGCCGCCTGCCAGCCGATCGTGGACAGCGACGCCGGCAGCTTCATCGACTACTCCGCGCGCGTGGAGAAACGATAGCCCGATCCGCGGACCGTCTGAATGAAGCGATCGTACTTGAAAGCTTCGAGCGCTTTGCGCAAGCGCCGGATGTGCACATCGACCGTCCGCTCCTCGACATAGACGTTGCCGCCCCACACGCGATCCAGCAATTGAGCGCGACTGTACACCCGCTCGGCATGCGTCATGAAGAATGCGAGTAAACGATACTCGGTCGGGCCGAGTTGGACGACCTCACCGTCTGCGGTGACGCGATGGCCGGCCGCATCGAGCACGAGACCCTCCGCTTCGACCGCGTCCGCTCCGTCACCCCCCACCGAGCGGCGCAATACCGCGTTGATGCGCGCGAGGAGCTCGCGCGGCGAGAACGGCTTCGTCACGTAGTCGTCGGCGCCGCTGTCGAGCCCCATGACCTTGTCCTGCTCTTCCGAGCGCGCGGTCAGCATGATGATGGGCACGTCGCGCGTGTCTTTATCGCGCTTGAGGGTGCGCGTCAGCTCGAGGCCGCTCAGGTCCGGGAGCATCCAGTCGATCAGGACCAAATCGGGTCGATCGTTCGCGATGCTCGCGCGCGCTTCGCGCACATTGGCGGCCTCGCGGACTTCGAATCCGCCGCGCCTCAATCCGAACGCAATCATTTCGCGGATCGGCCGCTCATCCTCGACGATGAGAATCTGCTTCTGCATTGAATTTTGTCGGTTGACAGTCGACGGTTGACGGCCGGAATCTCGAAACGAAACTCCGTTCATCTGGCTGTCAACCGTCAACCCTTCTTCTCGCCATTACAGCAACCGAATGTGACAGCTCGGTGAATGCAAGCATGTCACGCCTTCTTCACGAACGTGACTTGATCTCGCAAGTATACGGGCTGTGCACGCGATGCGGGCTCACCTCGGCCGGCGTGCAGCTCCGCTGCGCCGAGTAGCGCGATCTCTCTCGCGCGTGGCAACGCATCCTCTTGCGCGGCGAGTCCTGGCCATCTGCTCTTGAGCTCCGAATAGGCTTTGAACCCCGTGCCGGCGAGCTTGGTGATGTTGTCCACGAAGACGGCGCTCGGAGGTGTCACACGCTCCTCGCTCGCGGCGATCAGACGTCCGTCTTGCGCGACGTCGAATGCGGCCCAATACACCTCGCTCATTCGAGCATCCATGCACACGAGAATCCGTGCGCCTGGGCTCGCAACCTGTTGCGCCACGGCGGCGAGATTAGATATGCCGACCGTCGGCACGTCCGCGCCGTAGGCGAGCCCCTGCACGACGCCGATCGCGATACGCACACCGGTAAACGCACCGGGCCCGCGCCCGTACGCGATGCCGTCGAGCTCGCGCAAACCGACACCAGCATCGCGCAACACCTCGTCCACCATGGACAGAACGATGTCCGCGTGCCCACGCGCGGTGTCAACCGTACGCTCACAGCATCGGTCGTCAACGCGCAGCGCGACCGAGCAACGCTCGGTGGCGGTATCGATCGCGAGTATCTTCATAATTTCCGGCGTAGATAGCTCATCGTGCTTGTGGCTTAAGAGTACTCTTGCAAAGGACGCAAGGCTCGCCGACAAACTTGTCGTCACCCTTGCGGAAGCGAGGATCCAAGAACGAGAAGGAGTTCAATCATGGATGAAAACGAGATAGGGACCGTGCTTCTAAACATCGCGATCGAAGTCCATCGAGACCTCGGCCCTGGGCTGCTTGAATCAGTATACGAGGTCGTACTCGCCCATGAGCTGCGCAAGCGCGGTTTAGTCGTCCATCGACAAGTGCCTGTGCCTATATCATACCGAGGCTTGATCTTCGAAGAAGGATTCAGGGCCGACTTGATCATCGAGGATAAGGTTATTGTCGAGGTCAAGTGTGTCGAAAGGCTGCACAACGCGCACCGAAAGCAGGTTCTGACATATCTGCGCTTGACTAACCGTCCGCTCGGTTACCTCCTGAATTTCAGCGCGATAGCGCTGCGCGATGGCATGACACGAATTGTGAATCGAAGCCAAGACTTTCGTGCAGGGCCATAGTGACCTATAGATTCGCTATCCGAATCTCCGCGTTCTCCGCGTTCTCCGCGAGAGGTACTGCCTTATACGCAGTTTCGAGCGCAGATCCGAAGAAATCGCACTGTTGAGATAAAACCATTTCTCTCTCGGAGAACGCGGAGAGCGCGGAGAAAGACATGCGGCTTAGCTTTCTTCTGATGATTTCACTGCCGCTCCCAAACGGGTTTGAAGAAAGCTTGTAACGTCCTCTAACCGGTGGGTGCGGGGCATTGGGGGGAGGCTGTCTAGGAAGATGCGGCCGTAGCCGCGGGTGCGGAGGCGCGGGTCGCATAGCACGACGACGCCGAAATCGTCCTGGTCTCGAATGAGCCGGCCGACGCCCTGCTTCAGCGCGATCACCGCCTGCGGCACCTGCTCTTCGAAGAACGGATTGCCGCCGCGTCTCGCGATGACATCCAGTCGCGCCTTCAAAACCGGATCGTCCGGTACCGCGAACGGCAGCTTGTCGATGATCACGACCGCGAGCGCCGTGCCCTTGACGTCCACGCCTTCCCAGAACGTGCTCGTCCCGAGCAGCACGCCGTTGCCCGCTTCCCTGAACTTCGTGAGCAACGCATCGCGCGGCGCATCGCCTTGCACGAACACCGGATACGGGAGCTGTGCGCCCAGCTTGCGAAACAGGATATCCGCGCCTTCGCGCAACGCCCGATGACTCGTGAAGAGCAAGAACGCTCGCCCCCCGCTTGCTTCGAGAATCGGCAAAGCAGTCTCGATCACTTCCTCGGTGTAGCGCGCGGAAGACGGCGTGTCGAATCGAGGAGGCAGATACAGCAAAGTTTGTTGCGCGTAATCGAAAGGGCTGCCGAACCGAGCGGTCGCGGCGTCGTGCACGCCGATCCGATTCTGGAAGTGCGAGAACTCATCGCCCACCGCAAGCGTCGCCGATGTGAAGATCCACGCACTCGCGTGCGCCTCGATGAGCCCGCCGAGCTGATCCGCCACATCGATCGGGACGTAATGCAAGCTCACACCATGCGCACCTGATTGCGCCCATCGAACGCTCGCAGGCTGCTCGTGCGATTCGGCCTCCAGCATCATCGTAAGGCGCGCGCCGATCTCCGCACTACGTCGCCGGAGCGCCGCTAACCCAGGCTGATCTTTCGCCGGCGCCTCGAGAGAGCGCGTGAGCTCGTCGATCGAGGCATGGATGTGCTCGATGGATTCGATCACCGCAGCGGGCCAGTCCGCAAATTCGCTTCGCCCTTGGCGCGTTCGTAGCGCATCCTGCAGGTCCGCGAGCTGTCGATCGAGTGTCTGCGTCAGCGCACTCGAGACTTCCGTACGTGAGCTCGCGGCCAGGAGCTCCGTGCCCAAGTCGCGCGCGAGCGCTTGCAGTTGGCGCGATGACACGGTGAATCCGAGAAAGTTCGTCGCCACCTCGGGGAATTGGTGCGCCTCGTCGATGATGACGGCATCGGCACCCGGCAAAAGGTCGCCGAAACCCTCTTCTTTCAATACGAGGTCGGCGAGCAGCAGGTGATGGTTCACGACGATGACGTCCGCGGCCTGCGCCTCTCGGCGCGCATGCACGACATGACAACGCTCGAACGACTCGCAATCGGCTCCCAGACAATTGTCGCGGGTGGAGGTGACCCACGCCCACACGGGATGCTCATCGCTCAAGTGGCGCGCTTCCGCGATGTCCCCTCTTCTTGTGATCTGACTCCATGCGCGTACTCTGGGCAGTGCCGTCGCAACATCTCGACGCAGCCCGCGCCCGATCGCTTGCTGCTCGGCGAGATTCAGGCGATGAATGCACAAATAGTTAGCTCGGCCTTTGAGGAGCGCGACTCGCACGGGGCGTCCCAGCGCCTTTGCGATCGCGGGGAGATCGCGATGGTAGAGCTGATCCTGCAGCGTTCGCGTGCCGGTCGATACGATCACCCGCCGACCTGAGTGCAGCGCCGGCGCGAGATAAGCGAATGTCTTGCCGGTGCCCGTTCCCGCTTCCACGATGAGCCGACCACCGGCGTGCAGTGCGCGGTCGACGTGCTGCGCCATCGCGATCTGCTCCGCGCGCGTCGCGAAACCCGCAAGCGTGCGGGCGAGCGGCCCTTCAGGCCCGAAGATCTCCTCGTACATTATTGGAAGACGGCTCTGAAACGCGCCAGCGCAACCGCACCCGGCGCGAGTGCGTTGCGCAGGTGCCAGCGAATGTGCGTGTACCGATCCAACGGTACGGGGCGTTGCATACCGCCCGCGTCGGTCGCAGCCAAGTCATCCGCCGGAGCGAATGTCTGCCCTCCATCGATGGAGAACGAAACGTCGGCGCCCGGCCCGGATGCGGAATCGGCAACGTATACCGTGTTCGCCGGGATACGCTGCGTCACGGTGATATCGCGCGCGTATTCCGACGAGACGTTTCGGATGCGCACGGTGTAGTAGACCACCTGACCTTGGGTGACGAGCGTCGCAGGTGCGAAGCGAGCGGGCGACGGAAATGGGCCGGCCACATCGTCGATGCGCACTTCGGCGACGAGCTCTGTTTCGATCTGCTGCATGTCTTGCGCTGTCACCTGAACCGCAGCCGTGCTCGATAGCAGGAACACACCGAGCGCAAGCAACTTCGCGTGTGCTCGCGGCGTTATGGCGCTGCATTCGTGATAGGTCGCGGCCGCGAATGTTCTTCGCGCACATGTATGCAATGAGGGCACGCGCTTCGAGCTCAGCCACTTTCTCGCGGAGATGGCGCGCGCGAACGCTATAATCGCCGCTCTCGCCTTCGCTGCAATCCGAGAGCGCGATTCGTCCTGCATGCGTCGATGCGTCGAGTACGCCGCAGTAGCGATAGAGGTTTCTTGTCTAAATGAGTACATCGAATGCGTCGCTCGCACGCTGGATCGACGAAGTAGCACGACTCACGAAGCCCGACTCAGTTCACTGGTGCACCGGATCGGAAACAGAGCATGAGCGGCTCATCGCGCAGATGATCATGCGCGGCGATCTCATCAGGCTCAATCCGACCACCCATCCCGACTGCTTTCTGCATCGCTCTCACCCCTCCGATGTCGCTCGCGTCGAACATCTTACGTACGTATGCACCCGCTCGCGCGACGATGCGGGACCCAACAACAATTGGATGGCGCCCGATGAGGCGCATCGCAAAGTGGGTGCCTTGCTCGAGGGCGCCATGCGCGGGCGCACGATGTACGTCGTGCCCTATTGCATGGGCCCCATCGAGTCGCCCTATTCGCGTTGCGGCGTCGAAGTGACGGACAGCCCGTATGTCGTCGCGAACATGCGCGTGATGACACGCATGGGCGCAACGGCGCTTCGACGCATCGAGCGCGAAGACCATTTCGTAAGAGGACTGCACTCGATCGGCGATCTCGATCCCTCGCGCCGCTTCATCATGCACTTCCCGGAGGAATTGTCGATCAAGAGCGTCGGCTCAGGATATGGGGGAAACGCATTGCTCGGCAAGAAATGCCACGCTCTGCGCATTGCAAGCTGGCAAGCGCGCGACGAAGGCTGGCTCGCCGAGCACATGCTCATCATGGGCATGCAGAGCCCGGAAGGCCGCACGCACTACATCGCGGCGGCGTTTCCTTCATCGTGCGGGAAGACGAATTTGGCGATGCTGGTCCCCCCGGAGTCCATGCCGGGCTGGAAGATCTGGACGATCGGAGATGACATCTGCTGGATGCACGTCGAGCCGGGCGGCGAGCTGCGCGCGATCAATCCGGAAGCCGGGTACTTCGGCGTCGTGCCTGGCACGAACCATAAAACGAACCGCAACGCCTTCGAGATGATCCGCTCACACACGATTTTCACGAACGTGGCGCTGACCGCGGACAACCAGCCGTGGTGGGAAGGACTCGAAGACGGCGTGCCGGTCACGGATTGGCAAGGCAAGCCGCACAACCCCGCTGCCGGATCTGCCGCGCATCCGAACGCTCGGTTCACGGTTTCCGCACATCGCAATCCGATCTATTCGAAGCTGGCCGACGCACCCGAGGGCGTTCCCATCTCCGCGATCTTGTTCGGAGGCCGGCGGCGCGAGGTCGCACCGCTCGTTTACGAAGCGCGCAACTGGATCCATGGTGTGCTGCTGGGAGCAGCCATGGCCTCGGAGACGACCGCGGCCGCGAGCGGCCAAGTCGGCGTCGTTCGTCGCGATCCGATGGCGATGAAGCCGTTCTGCGGCTACAACTTCGCAGACTACTGGCAGCATTGGCTCTCGTTCGCGCACAAGGGCGGGAAGCTGCCGCGCATCTTTCACGTGAATTGGTTTCGACAAGACAAGAACCGCCGCTACCTATGGCCCGGATTCGGCGACAATCTGCGCGTGCTGCGCTGGATCGCGGATCGCTGCGACGGCCGCGTCGGCGCCCGCGAGACGCCCATCGGCTGCGTGCCTAGGAAAGAAGATCTCGATCTCTCGGGATTGAAGGCAGACGGCGCAACCCTCGATGCGCTCTTGGCGGTGGATACCTCGGCGTGGCGCAAGGAAGTCGAAGCGATTTTCAAGTATTTGGATCAGTACCGAGATCGACTTCCCGAGGAGCTGCGCGATGAGCTGCGGGAAATGGCGGCGAAGCTGTATGCGTAGCCTGCGCGGTTGACAGTTGACAGTTGACGGTTGACGGCCAGAAGGGGCGGAGCGATCGTCGATTGGAGAGATACTCTCGCAGCGGCGCGGCGGCGCGGAGCAGAAAAGACTGAGTCATGCATTCTTCGCCGCGCCGCCGTGCCGCCGCGTGATCGTCTTTGTTTGACCTGAGAGAAGCATCACGGCGAGTGGGAGAAGGCGGCCGACCTACATGGACGTAGGAGTGCCGGGCTGGTCGGGAACATTGCCCGGCCGACCTACAGCAGTAGGTCGCGCTTCGGGCTACCTACTCTTCGCAGACGTATTTGATCGTGAGCGAAGAGCCGTTCTCCGGCACGCGCCCGAAGCCGATCATGCCCTCGCCTTTGAGCTGCATGCTGTCGCGGCGAACGAACGCTTCCTCGCCTTCGCGCGTCATGACGAACGTGCCGTTCGTGCTCTGATCGATGAGCACGAACTTGTTGCGGCCGTATTCGATTTTGGCGTGCAACCGCGAGATCAAGTTGCCTTTGATCACGACGTCATTCTCTTCGGCGCGCCCTATCGTGATGTTCGTACGCGCGTCATCGAGCACGATCTCGTGCCCTTGAAAGCGAATTCGAAGCCTGCGCGGGTGCTGCTTCTTGTCGCGCGACACGGCGGCGCCCAGCGCGATCGCGGGCAGCATGCTCGTCGCATCTTCCTTCTGCCAGAGCACCTCGTAGAGCTCGTCCTCGCTCGTTTTGCCCTTGAGCGTCGCGACGTCGATCTGACGGACCGCGGACTGCCACTCGGGCGCAAGCCGCCCTACGATTGCGCTCGTGACCATGATCTGCCCGGCCTTCGCCTGGCTCGTCATGCGATTCGCGGTGTGCACGGCCGCGCCGAAGATGTCCCGGTTCTCGAGCACGACCGGGCCGAAGTGACCGCCGATGCGAATCGCGACGGGCTGACCTTCGACTTTGAGCTCCGCGTGCGTGCGGATATCGTGCTGCATGCGGCTCGCCGCATTGAGCGCGTCGTTGGCCGTGGGAAAGGTGGCCATGATCTCGTCGCCGATCGTCTTGATCACCGTTCCATGGTTTTGCTCCGTGGCCGAGCGCATGATCTCGACACAGGTCAGCACCATGTCGCGGGCACGCAGGTCCCCCATGACCTCATAGATGCGCGTGCTCCCGACGACGTCGGCGAACAGGATGGCTAATTCGATGTCCTTTCCCATAGAGAGGCTAACTTGTACTCAGAAACCACCTCATCCGGTGCGCCCAAGTGGCCGGGCGCGCTGGCATTATACATATCGGTACGCAACATAAACTGGTCCGAACGCCCTGAAGGAGCATTCATCGTATGTTCTTAGCACGAGCCCCCCTTAACGCGCTGCTTTCTTTGGTCTTCTGTATCGGCTGCACGCACGCATTTGCGGCGGATTGGGCGGAGCAAGACCTCGCGGCGGCAGCGGCGCTGCGCGACCGGGCCCTTGCCGGCACGCAAGCTTTCGACCATTTGGAGTCGCTCGTGACGAACGTGGGCCCCCGATTTGCCGGCAGTGCCGGCGATGCCGCTGCCGTGCGTTGGGCGCTCGACCGACTGGGCAAGCTCGGGTTCACGAACGTCCGCAGCCAGGACGTGCTCGTGCCTCACTGGGTCCGCGGGACAGCGGAGCTCACCCTGCTCGGGGCATCCCCGATCGCGCTCGCCGGTGTCTCGATCGGCGGCAGTATTGGGACTTCGGATGACGGGGTCGAAGGCCTCGTCGTGCGCGTCGGATCCTTCGATGAGCTGCTGACGCTCCCCGCGGACGAGGCGGCGAACAAGATCGTATTCATCGATCAGCGCATGGAGCGAAGTAAAGCAGGCAGCGCGTACTCGCAGGTCGTCCGAGGCCGCGTCCACGGTCCGAGTTTCGCGGCAAAACTCGGCGCGATTGCGCTCGTGATTCGTTCGGTCGGCACTTCGGACGATCGGATCTCACATACGGGTGCGCTCAACTATGCGCTCGACGCGCCTCGAATTCCGGCGTTCGCGCTCGCGAATCCGGACGCGGATCTGCTCGCTCGCCGATTGAGCGCCGATAAACAAGTCCGACTGCGGCTCAAGTCGACTGCGCGCGAGCTGCCTGCCGTCTGGTCCGCCAATGTGATCGGCGAGATTCCAGGCAGCGAACGTGCGCAGGAGATCGTCTTGCTCGCCGCGCATCTCGACTCGTGGGATCTCGCGCAAGGCGCATTGGACGACGGGGCCGGCGTCGCGATCGTCGTCGAGGCTGCGCGCCTCATCAGCCTGCTCGAGCGGAAACCTGCGCGCACGATCCGGGTCGTGCTGTTCGCGAATGAGGAGTTCGGGCTATCCGGCGCGCGCGAGTATGCGAAACAAGTCGGCGAGGAAGCCGACCGGCACGTGCTCGCGATGGAAGCGGACGTCGGTCAAGGTCCGGTCTGGCGCATTCGCTCGCAGGTCGCACCGGAGGCACTGCCGGCGGTCGCAGCGATGCAGGCGGTTCTGGCGCCGCTCGAGGTCGAGCTCGGCGGCAATGATGCCAGCGGCGGCGCCGATGTCGGTCCGCTACGCACGCTCGGCGTACCGGTGCTCGATCTGTCGCTCGATGCGTCCTCCTATTTCGACGTTCACCACACCGAAAACGACACGTTGCTGAAGGTGGACCCGAACATCCTTGATCAGTCCGTCGCCGCCTTTGCAACCGCGGCTTACCTGGCCGCGACAAAACAAGGCG
>JBDZVE010000018.1:47489-53147 GCA_040255535.1 Lysobacterales bacterium
CCTTACGCGGCTCGGACGATGCGGAGGGAGTCGAGGAGCACGTCGGCGTTGGCCGCGTTGTCGGCGGCTTGCTCCGAGAGGAAGCGGCGCCACGCGCGCACGTTCGGCAGTCCCGCGTATAGACCCTGCACATGACGCAGCATCGCGCGCAGGGGATGTCCTTCTGCGAGCCGCGCGCGCACATAGGGTACATACTGCTCGATCACATCTTCCCGCGCGGGCGGCTCCCAATCGGGATCGACGAAGCGCTGATGAAGCTGCGCGAGCAAGTATGGATTGTGATACGCCTCGCGGCCGATCATTACGCCGTCGAAGTGAGGCAGCTGCTCCGAGATGATCTCGAGAGAGCGCAAGCCGCCATTGAGGATGAACGTCAGACCGGGAAACTCCGCACGCAAACGGCGCGCGATGTCGTAGCGCAGCGGCGGAATTTCGCGATTCTCCTTCGGGCTCAGTCCCTTCAGCACCGCCCGTCGCGCATGGACGATGAACACCCCGCAACCGGCACTTGCCACGGTCTCGATGAAGCGCACGAGGAATTCGTACTCATCCATGTCCGGCACCGGCATCGGGTCGATCGCGATTCGGCACTTCACGGTCACCGGGATACGAACGCTTGCGCGCATTGCTGCGACACAGTCCGCGACCAGGCTCGGCTCTCCCATGAGGCACGCTCCGAAGCGTCCGCTTTGCACGCGATCGCTCGGGCAGCCGCAGTTCAGGTTGATCTCATCGTAGCCGTGCGCTTCGCCGGCGCGCGCCGCGATCGCAAGCTCCCGCGGATCGCTGCCGCCCAACTGCAGCGCGACCGGATGCTCGGCATCGTCGAAGCGCAGCAACCGCTCTGCATCCCCGCGCACGATAGCCGGCGCCGTAATCATCTCGGTATATAGAAGCGCGCTCGGGCTCAGCAGGCGCAAGAAATACCTGCAGTGTCGATCCGTGTAATCCATCATCGGGGCAACCGAGAGTTTTCTTTCCAAGTTCAATGCTCTCGCTCTGAGTCGTCAATTTGCCGGCAGTCCCGTCGCCTGCAATTGTAGACGATTTCCTTTGCCTCCTTCGCACGCAGCCTTGCTCGCGCGCTCATCGCGTTGTGATCTTCGCCTGATCGGCCGCATGGCCCGCGCCCGCCGGCACCGCGGCCGGCGAGTGCAATGGAATGTCTTGCGCGACCTCGTGCTTCAAATCACATTTAATGGCAATTATTTTCTGTTTGACAGAAACGAATTGTTATGCCAAGAATCAACACCCAATGAATGCTAGCCCGGAAAACTCCGCACCCTCAGCACTGAGGCGGATCCGCGCGCTCAGTCGCCCGATCGTCGTGCTGCTGTCCATCGCGCTCGGTCTGCTGCTCGTCGTACGAGTTCCGCAGATCCTGGCTGTCTTGTTCCTTTTTCACGGGGACGGCTCGTGGCACGGCTCAGTTTCGTTTTCCGAGATGGGCCTGGGGCTTTTTGTCTATGCCGGCGCGTATGCCGCACCCGTATCGGGCGTGATGGTGGAAACGCTCACGTTTTCTCAGCGCGCAGTACTGGCGCTTCTCGCAGGCAGTGCCACGGCATTCACCGGTCTTGCCATCTACCACCTGCGTCGACTCTTCTTGCTCTATTCGAATGGGTCGGTTTTCGAACGAACGAGCGCCCATCATCTCGGGCGCTTCGCGCTTTGGCTGGCGGCCACATCAGTCACGCTCAACATTTCGGGCCGCCTCTATCACTGGATCACCGCGGCTCATCCAAGCGGCGTCTCCAATGCAGCCCTGACGGTGATCTGCAGCGGGATGATCTACATCGTCGCGCGCGTAATGGCTCTCGCCGCCGAGGCCGACGAGGAAAGAAGGGAGTTCATCTAGTGGCAATCGTCGTCAGACTCGACGTGATGCTGGCAAAGCGAAAGATGCGCGCCAACGTACTGGCCGAAAAAATCGGCATCACTCAGTCGAATCTGTCGCTCCTGAAATCAGGCAAGGTGCGCGGCGTCCGCTTCTCCACACTGGAAGCAATCTGCAAGGCACTCGACTGTCAGCCGGGCGATCTTCTGGAATATGTACCTGACCAGAAACGAACGGGATGGAGGAAGGCAGGATGATGGACCCAGTGCGTACGGCATTGATTGCGATTCTCGCGACGCTGGCTGCTGGTGCTGCCTGCGCACAGGCTGCTGCGGGTAATGGAGCTCGGGTCGCGGCACCATCACGGCCGGCGGAAGTGAGTTTCCCGTCCAGCCATCGCATCAAATTCGACTCGACGATCAACGGCGAAAGCTACACGCTGTTCATCCGTGTTCCGCTCACGCCGCCGCCGACCGGCGGCTATCCGGTTATCTACGTGCTGGATGGCGACTTCTGGTTCGGCGCGGCCTCCGACATCGCGCTCGGGATCGGGGACCCGTCACGCTGGCCCGTTGTTGTGGCGATCGGTCACGGCGTGTTCGACGACATGGAGGTCGTCAGGAAATACGCACTGCGAAGGCCGGGCGACACCTCGCCGCCAGGGATCCAGGAGATGTCCAGCGCCAAGAACGTCCTGCGCTTTCACGACTACACACTGCCCGTAGCGCCAGGCCATCGCGCACCCGCATGGACCGGTCTCACCCCACCCAACGTGGGCGGCGTCGATGACTTTCTTCAGGTGATCGAGAAAGAAATCAAGCCGAAGGTCGCTTCGCTCGTGTCGATCAATACGGCCAATCAGGCGCTGTTCGGCCATTCTCTCGGCGGGCTCGCAGTGCTGCGCGCATTCTTCACAGAGCCGAACGCATTCCGCACGTTCATCGCGGCAAGCCCGGCGATCTGGTGGGATGGTGATGCGGTTCTCGCAGGAGAAAAAGCACTCAGCGAAAGCATTGCACGCGGCAAGACCAGCCCGCGCCTGCTCGTTGCGGTCGGCGCGAACGAGCCCGATAGTCCCAATCCACCGCAGAGCTTCGTCGACACGCTGCCGGCTGATAAAGCTGCAGAGCTCAGGGCCTATGTGAAGATGGCGGGTCAGTGGAGCGGCATGGTTTCGGGCAGCCGGAACCTTGCCGAACGATTGGCGAAACTCAAAGGGCCGCCGTCCTACAAGGTGAAATTCGTCGCCTTTGATGGTGAAAGCCATGCCAGCGTGCCGCCGGCGGCCCTGGCGCGCGGGATGCAGTTTGCCTTTGTTGAATGACGTCAGAGCAAAGGCGCGCCGAGCACATCTGCCAGCGATGGCGCGAACTTCATCGCGACGCGCTGGCAGGCGAGTCGTGTTCCTGCGAGCGACGATGATGACGCCGCAACGCAGATAGGTGCCCTTGCGCGCCCCCGCGATCGGCTTGCCATCAGCACTCCGGCGTGCTCGTCTCCTCGTCTCGTTGATCGCCCGGCAAGCAAACCGCCGGCTCCAGAATGCCGAACAAACTCACGTCTTGATCGAACGAGGCCCAGTCGATGTCGAGGCCTGTTTGCACGGTGCCGGTCTGGTTCTGCAGCGTTCGGAGCAAAGATTCCGCCGACGACGTGAACTGCTCCTCCCCGAGGCCTTGGAATTGACCAAAGCCAGCCGACGCTGCCAGCGTGCTCGGTGCCGGGAAGAGACCGATCGTCGTGTTGACGCCGGCCGACGGCAGCGTCGCGGGGCCGAGATCCGGATCGTCTGGATCGATGGTTTGAGGCACGAACAAGCGCAAGCTGTTGCCCGCACTGAGTTGTAGATTGAGCGGGTCGGCGAGCGTACCGATCCGCCCACCCGACGCATCTGTCGTGCCCGCGCGCAACTCCGCCCGACTTGCGACGATTGGGGTTGCGCCTGACCCGAGAATATTGCGGCCGGCCGCCAAGAGGAGCGTGTCGGATGCACTCACGCTCGTCAGATTCAGATCGCCTGCTTGGCTGAGCAACTCGATGTCTCCCGACGCACCGCCCTCCGCTCGCACCTTGACGCTTTGCAGGCCATCCGCTTCGTCTATGAAAATGCCGCCCGCTTTCGCGGTCGCATCGAGCGTGCGCACTTCGGTATCGAGCCGCAAGCTGCTGTCGAGCACCGTCTCGGCGAATAGGGAGGGCGCTCCGATCGATTGCGCGGCCAGCGTGAGATCATTACCGCGGATGCGTGTCGTATCGTCGCCGTCATCCGTGATCGCGCCGGCAGCCGTCAATGCGATTGCATTCGAAGCGCTCACCTCCCCGACGGCGATATCTCCGCTCGCAGTGCTCACACCGATGTCGCCTGCCGCGCTCACGTGAGCGAGCACCAATCCGCTTTGCTCGGCGATATGCACTCCCCCCGCGGCCGCATCGGCCGTGAGCGTATCGACGCGGGTATTCAAGCTCGCACTCGGCGAGCCGATCGCGGCACCTGATGCAGTGAGCGCATGAGCGCTGATGAGCCCCGAACCCGAGATTGTTCCTCCAGCGGTCAACGTTGCATCGCCGCCGCCTGCATTCAACGCACCATTCAACGTGATGCCGCTGCTCGCTCCGCCTGCATTGAGCGTCACGCCGTCGCCGCTGATCGAGGCGACGGTAATCGTGCCGTTCGTCGTGCGTACGTCGACCGCGCCACCGCCGGCGCTTGCGATGAGCTCGAGCGCGTTCGCTTCTTCGATAAAGATGCCGCCGTTCGAGCTGGTCGCATTCAGCGAAGCGACATTCGTGCTCAGCCGCGCCGCGTTCGAGCCGATGGACGCGGCTGTCGCCGTGAGCGAACCGGCATCGATCTGCACGCCAGTGCCGACAGCAATCACGCCGCGATCCGCGGCACTCCCCGCGATGAGGGTAACGTTGCCTGCGCCGACGTCTACGGAAGTGTTGAGGGTAATTCCATTCGCGTCTCCACCTGCCACGAGCGTCGCGCCGTCGCCGCTGATCGAATCGATCGTGAGAGATCCGTTGCTCGTGCGCACATCCACTTCGCCGCCGGTGGCGCTCGCCACGATCGCGAGGTCGTCCGTTTCCGTAACGAACGTGCCGCCCTTCGTGCTCGTTGCATCGAGCCTCGCGACTGTCGTGCTCAATCGCGCAGCGCCGGCACCGATCGTCGAACCGGTCAGTGTCAGACTGTTCCCGCTGACGTGGTGACCTGCGCCGCCGGTAATCGTCCCGCGATTCGCGGACGTGCCCGCCGTGAGCGTCGCATCGCCGGCGCCGGCATTCACGATGCCGTTGAGCGCAATGCCGCTGCCCGCACCGCCCGCGCTCAACGTGACTCCGTTACCGCTTGCGCCAGTGACGATGAGCGCGCCATTCGTCGTCTGCACATCGACCGGGCCCGTCGCAGTTGCAGCGAGGTTTAATGCATTTGCCTCGGTCACGAAGATGCCGCCGCTCGTGCTCGTAGCATCGAGCGAATTGACCGCCGTGCTCAAGCGCGCTGCGCTCGTGCCAATCGCTGCGGCAGTCGCCGTCAATGCATCGCCGCTGACGAGACCACTGCCGGCGATGACACCGCGATTCGCCGCCGTACCCGCCGAGAGCAGCACATCGCCTGCAGCGGCATTCACTGCACCATTCAGCGTCATGCCATTGCCTGCGCCGCCGGCATTCAACGTCACGCCATTGCCGCTTGTTGAAGCTACGGTAAGCGCACCATCCGTCGTCCGCACGTCGACTGCACCGCCCGCCGCGGTTGCAGTCACGTTCAGCGCGTCCGCTTCGGTCACGAAAATGCCGCCGTTCGTGCTCGTCGC
>JBDZVE010000112.1:0-2410 GCA_040255535.1 Lysobacterales bacterium
GATGTATTTACGCCCGGTCCCGAAACAAGTCCCGAGCGGCAGTCCCGTCCGCCAAATCCGGCACCACCCGCAATCTCGCGCGCGTAATGCAGGAGCAATTGCGTTGGCAAGTTCGTTACAGGTCCCAAGTCAATGTTGGGATGTATTCAAGGCCGGTGGCGACACGAGCCCGAGCGGCAGGCCCGCTCGCCAAGTCTGGCAGCTCCCTCGCGTTCTCGGTGACTCTCCTATTCGGCCCAGCCTAGGATTCCCTTCCGCGCCTACAGCCCACGCCCCTTAGCTTGTAGAATGCCCGACCGTAGCCAACATACCGCGCTCACCGAGCGCTACAAGGTCTTCCTGCATGGGTCGTATTTTCGAAGTTAGAAAGCACACGATGTTCGCGCGCTGGAATCGCATGGCGAAGCAGTTTGCGCGCATCGGCAAAGACATCACGATCGCCGTGAAGGCCGGAGGACCCGATCCCGCGTCGAATCCTGCGCTCCGGCGGGTGATTCAGAACGCTCGCTCCATCAACATGCCCAAGGACAAAGTCGAGGCGGCCATTCGACGCGCCTCGGGCAAGGAAGCGGCGAACTACAACGAGGTCTTGTACGAAGGCTATGCGCCCCATGGCGTCGCCGTGCTCGTCGAGTGCGCGACCGACAACCCCACCCGCACCGTCGCGAGCGTCCGCAATATTTTTTCGAAGCACGGCGGGAATCTCGGCACGTCGAACAGCGTCAGCTTCATGTTCAAGCGCATGGGCGTGTTTCGGTTGAATCCCGAGGGCATCGACCAGGACGACCTCGAGCTCTACCTCATCGATCATGGCCTCGAGGAAATGGGCGAGAGCACCGGCGAGAAGGGCGAGCCTCAGCTCGTCGTGCGCTGCGCGTTCGCCGATTTCGGCCAGGTCCAGAAAGCGCTCGAAGACCGCGGCATCACGCCGATCTCCGCCGAGCACGAATACATCTGCTCGGCGGCCACTGAGTTGCCCGAGGAGCAGGCGAACGAAGTCATGGAGCTCATCGACAAGCTCGAGCAGGACGATGACGTGCAGAAGGTCTATCACACGCTCGCGTGAGCCCGGCGAGCAGCGAGGCTGCGTCCTTCGCAAGCGCTAACGTGCTCGATGAGGGCCGAGGCCTCGCTTTCATTCTTCCTGTTTGATCTCCGGAATCCAGAGCGTCACCGCTAACCCGCCGGCGGGCCGATTCGCGAGCGAAATGCGCCCTCCGTGCGCCTCGATCACTTCGCGGCAAACGGTGAGCCCGAGGCCCGCGCCGGCCGGCTTCGTCGAATAGAAAGGCAGGAGCGCGTTGCGCAAGATGTCCTCGCTCATGCCGAGCCCGCGGTCCAGGACTTGGATCCGCCATCCGCCCGCGTGATGTTCGACTCGGACCGTGACGCTCTCGGACGAGGCGCCTGCCTCGCGCGCGTTCTTCACGAGATTGATGAGCACTTGCTCCATCTGCGCGGCATCGAACACGCCGGGCCGCGTCGGCACGTCGCCGACGATCGTGAAGGCGGAGGTGTCTTGCAGCGCACGCAGAAAGGATGCCCATTCGACCGCTTCCGGGCGCGGCTTCGGCAGCTTCGCGAAGCGGGCGTAGCCGTCGATGAAGCTGTGCAGGTGCTGCGCACGATCCTCGATCGTGCGAAAGATGCGCTGAAGCTGCTCGGGATCGGGCTCATGTGCATGCCGGCCCGAATGCGCGAGGGATGAGATCGGCGCGAGCGAATTGTTGAGCTCGTGCGCGATCACGCGAATCACTCGCTTCCAGGTTTCGACCTCCTGACGCGAGAGCTCGCGCGTCAATTGCTTGAGCAGATAAAGGCGGTGCGATTGGCTGTTGAGCAAAAAGCCGCGCTGCGCAAGATGATAGATCTGCGACTCGCCGTCCTCCTCGACCGTGAACAGCGTGTCTTCGTTCTCCTCGACTGCGTGCTTGAGCGGCTCCGGCGCCAGGTCGAGCAGCTCACGGAAAGACAACCCTTCCAATCTGCGGCCGCCGAGGAATGTCTGGCGCGCCGCGAGGTTGCTGTACACGACACGATCCGCCGCGTTAGTAAGCACCATCGCAAGCGGCGTCGCCTGGATGACGGTATCGAGCAGCAGCTCGCGCTGGTAGAGCGATTGCCGTTCATCTCGCAACTGCGCGCCGAGACCGTTGTAGCTCCGTACGAGCGACTCGAGCTCGATCGCGCTCGGCGCGCTGATGCTGACGCTGAAATCGCGATCCTTCATGCTCGTGATGCCGTCGCTCACCGCAAGCAATGTGCGCGCGACCGGCCGAATGAACCAGCGCGCCGCAAGCAGCGCGACCGGGACCATCACGACGAGCGCGATCGGTATCGAAACCGTCCACGACTCGAACCAGACTGCGGCGCCCGCGATCACCCCCGCCACGAGACACACCAGCAAGAC
>JBDZVE010000112.1:2510-11600 GCA_040255535.1 Lysobacterales bacterium
TCATTCCTTGAGCCCCAACTTCTCCATCCGCCTATACAGCGCCTGGCGGCTCAGGCCGAGCTCGCGGGCGGCGCGGGCAATGACGCCGCGGGCGCGCGCGAGCGCGCTTTCGATCTCCGCGCGGTCGGGCTCCCGCTCGGGCAGCGTGTCCACGCCACCATGCAAGGACGTGAGCGCGAGATCGATCGGCGCGATCTCCGCGGAGGTCGACAACAGGGATGCGCGTCGAATCGTATTCATCAGCTCGCGAACATTGCCGGGCCACGTATGCGCGAGCAGCGCGCGCTGCGCGGCGCTGCTCAAGCGTTGATCGGTCGCGAGAAAATGCCGCGCGAGCGGCAGAATGTCTTCGCGCCGCTCCACGAGCGGCGGTACCTTGAGCTCGATTACGTTCAGCCGATAGTACAAGTCCTCGCGAAATCGCCCCTCCGCGATCGCGCTCGGCAAGTCCGTGTTCGTCGCGCTGATGAGCCGCACGGTCGCACGGCGCGTCGTGCTGCTGCCAAGCCGCTCGTACTCCCCGGTTTGCAGCACTCGCAGCAGCTTTGCCTGGCCGTCGAGCGACAAGTTGGCGATCTCATCCAGGAACAGAGTGCCGCCGTGCGCGGTTTCGAAGCGGCCTTGGCGCACCTTCGTCGCTCCGGTATATGCACCGGCTTCGGCGCCAAACAGCTCGGCTTCCATCAACTCCTTCGGCAACGCGCCGACGTTGACCTTGACGAAGGGCCCGTCGCGCACGCTCGAGTTCGCTTGGATGATCGCAGCGATCACTTCTTTGCCGGATCCATTCGGGCCCGTGATGAGCACCGGAACGTCGGCGGGCGCCACGTGAGTTGCCTTCGTCACGACATCGCGCATCGCATCGCTCTCGAACACGAGCCCGCACAGATCGAATTTTGCCGCGAGGGCCGCGCGCGACTCCGCACGCCGGCGCGCTGCACGCTCCTGCTCGACCGTAAGCCGACGCAACTCGAGCAAGTTACGCACTGTCGTGAGCAAGCGCGCATCGTCCCAGGGTTTAGCCAGATAATCCGCAGCACCTGCTTTCACGAGCTCCACCGCGGTCTCGAGATGCGTCCACGCGGTCAGCAGCACGATCGGCACGGCCGGAAATCGCTTCCTGACTTCGCGGAAGAGCTCGACCCCCTCCTCTCCCGAGGTCGCCTCCTTGCGGAAGTTCATGTCCTGAATCACGAGGTCGACCAGCTCGTGCTCCAAGACACGCAAACCCTCCTCAGGCCCGTCCGCCGTCAATACTCGATGACCTTGCAGCGAAAGCAACACATCGAGCGCAGTACGCACCGCTTCGTTGTCGTCGATGATGAGGATTGAAGCCATGCTGTTTGTGCAGGGTGTCAGGTGTAAAAGTGTAGGGTCAGAAAGAAGCGCGCCGCGCGCGCACATTACACGTCACACTTCACACTTTGCACGTCCTCCTCATACCGTCCTCGTCGCGATCGCCGGAGGAATGGCGGCGGCGCGGCGGGCGGGAACATAGACGGCAACCTGTCCGATGATCCACAACACGACGACCCCGATAACGACGTACTGCGGCTCGAGTCGCGGCAGCGAATACGCGGTGCTCAACCACTGTCCGAATGCGAACGCGAGGATCGTGCCGAGCGCGGCGCCTCCGGTCGTGAGCAGCCAATTCTCCAGCATGAAATAGCGCAGGATGTCGACGCGCCGAGCACCGACCGCCCTGCGCGTGCCGATCTGTTTCCGCCGCAAGTTCACGTGGAAACTCGCGAGCCCGACGATACCGAGCGCGGTAATCGCGACCATCAGAATTGCAATGACGCTGAGCAGTGCAATCATGCGAGTGTGAGCTCGATAGCTCCGCTCGGTGTAGTAGCTGTGCGGGCGCACCCAAGAGATCGCGCGGGTCAAGTCGGCTTCCGACAGCTTGCGCTCGACTTCCATCATCAAATCGTCGCGCCGGCCCGGCTCGGTGCGAACGACGTAGCGTACGTCGGGCCCCCACGAGATGCGCGGCAGGAAGACGACATCGCCGATCGTCTCATCCGAATCGATCCATGCACCCAGCATGTGGTCGATCACGCCGACGATCGTCGCAGGCTGGCCCAGCGCGTCATAGATCGTCCTGCCGAGCGCAGGCTCGTCGCCGAACAATCGTTTTCCGAATGCCTTGGTGATGATGACTGAGGGAACGAACTCGCTCGTCTGCTCGCCGCTGTACTGAACCTCGGCTTCGGTAAACGGGCGCCCGGCACTGAGCTTCACTCCGAACGCGGCCACGCCCTGCTCATCGACGAAGTAGGTATTGACCATGAAATCCTCGACGTCAGGATCGAGCGAAGCCGAGTAGTTCTGCGCGGCGCCGCTGTTCGAGAGCGGAACGCCGGTCGTCACCGAGGCCGCGACGACGCCTGGCAGCGAGCGAATCAGGTCGAGATCATGATGCACCGTTGCGAGCTGATCGTAGTTCGGCCCGTAGCCGTAGCTTTGCACGAAAAACAGATTCTCGGAATCGATGCCTGAAGGCCGCGCAATGCGCTGCGCCCGCTCGACGATGATGAACACGGCATTCGCCACGACCGCCAATGTAATCGCAATCTGCAAGCCGACGAGAATGGCGCCGGTCTTGTTGCGAAGCATGGCGCTCAAGATGGGACGAAGGTGCATATCATCGACCTCTTTAAATGCCTGCCGCCAGTCTCATTGCGTCTTCAACTGGGCTGCCGGCGCGGTGCGGCAGATGCGCCAGGTCGGGTAGAGCCCCGCCAGGATGCCCGAGCAGACCGCGATCGAGAGCGCGACGAAACCCATCGTGAGATCGAGATGCGTCAGCGCGTCGTAGTTGTTGTAGAGCCGGCGCACGCCGAGAAGCCCGAGCGCGGCCACGCCGATGCCGATGGCACCGCCGGCGAGTCCGATGACGCCCACTTCGACCAAATGCTGCTGGAAAATTGCGCTCCGACTCGCGCCAAGCGCCCGCCGCAAACCGACGATCGGTGCCGCACCCAAGAACTTTGCGAGCAGGAGCCCGATCATGTTGAGCAGACACACCGCGAGGAACATGAACGACAATCCAACGAGCACGCGGTTGTCGTCTTGCACGACCGCGTTGACGTCCAGCCACTCATCGGGTTTGCGCAGGTGATTGTTGAGCGGACGCTCGAAGCGCCCGAGACGCTTCTGCTCCCGCGCATAGTTGTCGATGAACGCTCGATAGGCCTCGACTTGCTCCGGCGTGGACAGCTCCACCCAGTACTGCATCCAAACGCATTCGCTCTCGGCGAAGTCCTCGAACGAGTCGATCGGCTCGTCCTTCCAACAATTGACGTTCCCGTGCGTGCCGAGGAGGAGCGCCGGCGTCAAGCTGAGCGGCGCGAACACGTCCTCGGGCCGATCGAATGCGCCGTTATTCAAATCGTAGAACTTAGGCGTCGGCAGCCATTCATCGAGCACGCCGATCACCGTGAACTCACGAATTCCAAAGCGGCTGCCGAGCTCGATCGTCCTGCCGACGCTGTTGACGCCGCCGAACACCTTGTCGTTCGTCGCCTTCGACAGGACGACGACCATTTGCGCTTCGGCATCGGTCGCGTCATTCCACGCGCCGCCGTACAGGAATGGCACATCGAACATCGCGAAGAAGTCGTTCGTCGTCATGCGCGCTTCGACGAGAAACGGCTTGGCCCCGTCCGTGTGCACTGGATCGAGCACGAATCCGCTCTTATGCATCGCCACTTGGCGAGTCGGAATGTCCGACTCGAGCAGCGCCATCGCATCGCGATACGTGAGTTCGGGCGGCGGCAGCTCCGGCCGGTCCTCATACCTCGGGCGATCGCCGCCCCAACTGTCGAGCGTGACGGCGTAGAGCACGTCGTTTCGAGGCGCAATCGGATTGGCCGACATCAGGCGAAATACGGTCAAGGTCGTCACGCAAAGGCCGACGCCGAGCGCGATCGCACCGATCATCAATCCGCCGATGACGGGGTTGCGCCGGAGGCTCTTGAGCGCGAGACGGAGGTGATAGGAAAACATGGGCGTATGGGGGCGCGAAGGCGCGTGCGTCCGCGTCAGATCGCAATCGCCTCCGACCTTACGAGCGATCTCGCGGCGAACGGCTGCAGATCGGTGATTTGCCCGTCCATGACGTGAACGTTGCGATGCGCTCGGCGCGCAAGCTCCGGATCGTGCGTGACCATCACGATCGTCGTACCGCGGCGGTTGATGTCCTCCAACAGGTCGACGACTTGCCGCGCCATCAACGAATCGAGATTTCCCGTCGGCTCGTCCGCAAGCAGAATGCGCGGACTACCGGCAAGCGCACGCGCGATCGCGACACGCTGCTGCTGGCCGCCCGATAGCTGCGCCGGAACGTGCTTCACGCGCGAGGCGAGTCCGACGAGCTCGAGCGCGTCCATGATGCGGCGCTTGCGCTCGGGTGCGCTCATGCCGCGATAGCGCAACGGAACGTCCACGTTGTCGAACACGTCGAGATCGGGAATGAGATTGAAGCTTTGAAAGATGAAGCCGATCTTGCGATTGCGAATGCGCGAGCGCGAGTCGTCCGAAAGCCTGCTTACATCTTCGCCGTCCAGCCGATACGTGCCCGTATCGAACGTTTCGAGCAGTCCCGCGATATTGAGGAATGTCGTCTTCCCCGATCCCGACGGCCCGGTCACGGCGACGAACTCGCCTTCCTTGACCTCGAGACTGAATTTGCGGAGCGCGTGCGTCTCGATGAGATCCGTTCGATAGACCTTGCTGACGTCGTTCATGAAAAGCATTGGTAGTAGCTCTCTTTTCAGTGTTCAGTGTCTAGGGGATAGGGGGTAGTCAGAAGCCAAAGGTTTTGGCTTGTACATGCCTGAAATGTTCTGACTATCCCCTCCCCCTAGCTCAGCCGCTAATCCGCAATCCTGACTGTCGACGCCCCGTTGACGTCTCCGATACTGGACAAAACGATGCGATCGCCTTCAGCAAGCCCTTCGAGAACCTCGATTTCGGCAATGCTCGATGCGCCCGTGCGAATCGGAGTGCGATACGCGATATCGTCGCGCACGACGTAGACGACACGCCCGCCGCCGGAATCGAGGAACGGCCCGCGCGGCACTTTCAGCGCATTCTCGCGCGATTCGAGCACGATGCGCGTCGTCACCCGCTGATTTTGCCGCAACCCCTGCGGCGCTTCAGCAGAGAAGCGCAGACGGCCCGACACTTGACCCCGGCGGACTTCCGGCGACACGGCGCTCACCTTCGCAAGGTATTTGCGGCCTGCGTACGTAACCTCCGCGTCCATGCCGAGCCCGAGATCGTCGGCATACGTTTCCGGGACGAGGAATTCGATCTCGAATGCCGTCAAGTCCACGACGGTCAGCAAGGGTGCGTTCTGTGCGACCGAAGCGCGTTCGGCCACCGCCAGCGTACCGACCACACCATCGACGGGCGACTGGATCTCGAGATCCGCAACGCGGCGCGCCAAGTCTTCGACGACGAGCTGCTGCCGGTCGCGCTCGAGCTTGCGCGCGCGCAGCTCGAACTCGAGGCTCTCCTTCTGCAGCAGCGCCGTGTCGAGCGCATGCTGATGATTGACGTTCGCTGCGGCGGCATCGTCCTTCGCCTTCTCGTAATCGCGCTCGCTGATCAAGCGCCGCTGCCACGAGTCCTCCGCGCGGCGCAGCTCGCGCTCGGCAGCCTGGATGTTCAACTTCGCGAGATCGCTCGCTTGCTGATTCGCGAGCAACTGCCGGCGCGTATCGATGGATTGGCGCTGCACGGCCACCTCGAGGCTCGCAAGCCTCGAGCGTTCGCGCTCGAGCTCGTTGCGCAGCTCCGGGCTTTCGAGCTTCGCGAGCACTTGGCCCTTCTTGACTTCGTCGCCCGCCTGCACCTCGAAGAGCACGGTACCCGCCGCCGGCGCAAACAGCGTCGGACTCGCGGCCGCAACGACGGTCCCCTGCGCCGATACGTCGCGGACAAGCGTTCCGCGAGTGACTTCGGCGAGCCGCAGACGCTCGAGCGGCACAGAGATCTCGGCCGAGAGCCAGCTGCGAATCAGCAGGACGAGCACGACGAGCACGAGCACGACGGCAACACCGAGCGCGATGATCCTCTGGCGCCGCCGGCTCGACGCGAGCTGCGGATCGAGGGCCGCATCTTGCGCCGACGTGTCCCGAATCGGTGTGACGCGGCGCGGGCCATCGTCTCGGACCGCTCCTGTCGTCGATTGAATCATCGTTCTTCTTGCCAAAAGTGTCCGCCTGACCGTTGGCAAAAAGGATTGCACGCGCTATGCCAGCAGCACGGCTGCAGAAAAAGGGCTGTTTACCGCGGAAATGTGGGATTTCGGGCGTTCGCCCTGAGAATTCGACTGTCCGGTCAGCGGCGCGGACGGACCGCGGACAGCAGCGGACAGAACGATCAGGCTCGCGCGATGCCTTCCAGCACGTCGAGGACTTTTCGCGCCGTCAGATCCCAGGTGAACTGTGCGGCGCGTTCTCGGCCGGCGGCGATCAAGCGCGAGCGCTCATCGGCGTGGTTCAATAGATGTTCGAGGCCGTCCGCGATCGAATCCACGGAATCGGGATTGACGAGGCACGCTGCGCCGTCGGCGAGCTCTTTGGGACCACACCGATTCGACGTCAGCACGGGACAACCTGCCGCCATGGCCTCCAAGACCGGAAAGCCGACCGACTCGAAGGTCGAAGGAAGCATGAGGGCATCCGCCATCTTATAGATTGCGGGCAACGACTCATGATCGACCCATCCCAAGCGACGCACCCACGGCCCCAAGCCCAGCCGCTCGGGCTCGTGCACTTCGTCCTCGGACAGGTAGCGATTCTCGCCGCCTGCAATCACGAGCGACACGCCTAAACGCGGACCGACACGAGCATACGCTTGGACGAGGCGTCGGAAGTTCTTCGGCGGATACACGGCACCGCTATAGACAACGTAGCGCGACGGAAGGCGCAGACGCGTGCGCGTTGCTTCGAGCTCTTCGGGCGCCACGGATCGGGCAAACACAGGGTTGATGCCCGGGTAGATCGTGTGAACGCGATCGCTCGCGACGTCGAGGTACTGCGCCAAGTGCTCGCTCGTGACTTTCGAAACCGAGATGACGGCGCTCGCTTGCTTGGCGTAGTGCGGCACGAGGAAGCGATGAGCGAGCCGATGACGCAGCAGCGAGGCCTCCGGCATGACGTACCAGTCGAGGCCATGACACACCCACGCGGTCGGGCAAGGCGCCTTGAGGGGAATCGAGTACTTGGGATTGAAGAGCACGTCGATGCGATGCTTCTCGATCGCGCGTCGCACGGCAAACTGATCCCAGACCAGAATGTTCTGCGCGGGCAACGCCACTTCGTGAACGTTCGGGAGGTTGGCGAAGGCCCCGCACGCAGCGGGATTGCGATAGAGCAAGACGAACGTATGCGGCGATGCAAGCTGCACGAGGGCCTTGACGAGCTGCTGCGTATACACCGCCACGCCGCCATGCTGCTCCCAGTGACGCAGCATGATCCCGATCCGAAGCGGCTGCACGGTTTGCGCGCTCGGCGCTTCGTCCAGTGTCGGCCATCGTTCGGGAACTGCAACCATGATCGCACCTACACTCGCCATTTACGCGGTCCGCGTTGCCGCGGTGGCCGCGCTCTGCACCACTTGCACTCGCGCTCTTGCTTTCGTCCCAGAAAACTCCCCGTGCAGCATTTGATAGGTTGCGACAGGGCACATGAAAAAGGCCTCGGCGTATGAATCGCGCGCCGCAAGCAATCCGATCGAGCGATATGCACTCAATCCCATCGCCGCTCGCACGTAGTCGCCGTCCTGAAGCTGACTGACATAGCGCTCCAGCGCTTGCTGCTTGACGGCCGCGGTTTCGTCGATATTCACGATGCAATTCGGAAAGAGAGGCGTCCACGCCTCGTAGCCGACGCACATGAAGTTTGGCTGCAGACCCACGGCCGCAAAGTGCAGCAACTCGCTCGCGGCACGGTGATCGGGGTGCTCGTCGGTGAAGAACGGGAGATAAACGAGGTCGGGCTGAACTTCCGCGAGAATGCCCTTGAGCTTCTCGGCGGCCGGCTCGATGGACTTTGCCAGCTCGCCGTCGCGCACGCCAAGGCAACGCATGTCGCTGATCCCGAGCAGCGCCAACGCCGCTTCCGCTTCGCGCTGGCGGATATCGATCAGCTCCGCTTGTCTGCGCTCGCGCGCTTCGCCCGAAAGCGCCCCCAATCCGCCACCGTTTCGTCCATCGGTCAGAAACACGACCGTCACAGCGGCGCCCGCACGAGCGTGCAAGGCGATCGTTCCGCCGCAGCCAATCGTTTCATCGTCCATGTGAGGAGCGAGCACGAGCACACGTTCCGTGCCGGGACGCCATACCGCCGCGGATTTCGCGAGCACGCCGGAGGTCTGCAGGAGGCCCGTAAACTTGAGGTGGGGCCGCGCAGTGCGAACAAACGCTCGGAGAACCGATTTCAGGATTGCATTCATCGTCGGCGCAAGGCGCTCGAAAACGGACCCGCGCGAGGGACTGCGGCGGCGATCGTCGCCGTCACATTCACGTGCGTAGGGAGCACCCCCATTTCGCTCGCTCTAGTTCTCGCGGTTCACTACAGACGTTCTAGTCACGCCGTGGTCAAACCCCCTGCGAAACGTCGGCAATCCGTTGAGAGTTCCAGCGCGGTCAATGCGCAATCTACGCTGTCGAGCGGCTTTACGCCTTTGCGCTGCGTCATTCGCGCCGGTCGAGCTCGATCGTACCGTCGAAGTCGACCCGGAGTTTCAGACTCGGAATCTCGAGCGTCATTTTCGCGGGGAACGATTCGTTACCCTGCAGCACTCGATCTGCGAGCGCCTTCTCTACGGCCTGCTCGATCTCTCGCTGCGAGTTGATGCCCACCATCTTCAGAAAGCGGCGAATGCTCAAGTTGAAGGTTTCTTGATCCATGGCAGTGTCCTCGGCTGGGGGCTGGAGACTGGGGCCAAAAGCGCGCAGAGCGCACTGAAGAATAACGGATTCATTCGAGTGTGCTAACGCGGGCCTTCGGGCTACAGCCTACCGTAGCGCGAGGCGAGCAAGTGCCGGACTTGGCGAGCAGGCCTGCCGCTCGG
>JBDZVE010000113.1:0-4387 GCA_040255535.1 Lysobacterales bacterium
CTACAACGATGCCGGGAATGACGACGGAGCGTACACTTCGCCCATCATGAGCGTGTGTCATGCGGCATCGATCGTCGTCGACGATAAAAGCGTCGCTTTCTTCGGTCCCGAAGATGCGCACTGGCGCGTGCCGCTCGAGCGAATTCGAGCGCTCGGCGAAGTGCGTTCCTCATCGCTCGAAGACGGCCACTATCTCGCGCTTCTGATCGACGATTCGGGCGCATGGCTGCAGGCGCCGGTTCGAGCGGCGGGCATGGATCGAAGCATCGAACGTCTCGCCGCCTTCTTCGGTCAATCCATGAGTCTCGAGCTCGCTCGTGCCGCGACGAACGCGAGCCGCGTGCTCTGGCCGGCGACGTTGGCGGGCGAGGCGCTGTTCGAGTGGGACGAACGAGAACGCATGGTCGTACGCGCGCATGTCTTGAGCGCGATCGGCAAAGCGTGATGAGCTTCAATCGCGCGATCTGACGCGCATCACACTCGCGCCGCCAACTTTCTGTCGCACTTCGATGAGTGTGCTCCATCTCACACTCGATTTTTCAAGCATTTTCCTTGCTTCATAGACACTTGCGTGCGAGTGCGGCGCTCTGGCACGCGCTTTGCTCAAGATAGCGAGCAAATTGGTTTTCTCGAGGACGTTGGAATGGCCGAGTCGACTGATGCCGATGCTTCTGAAGCGGCGGCTCCCGCAGGCAACAGCTCGAAGTTGCTCGTGACGATCGTCGTCGCACTACTGGCCGCTGCCGTGGCCGGCGGCGGCGTGTATCTATTGACTGCGAGATCGAACGCCGAGGTTGCCGCCGAAGCGGACGCCAAAGCGAGCAAGGGGAAGGCGGCAAAGGCGGAGAAGCCGAAAGGCCCGGCGATCTACGTCGAGTTCGATCCTCCGTTCGTCGTCAACTTCGAGGCGCGGGGCATGACGCGCTTCCTGCAGGTGACGATCCAGGTCATGACGCGCGATCCGGTCACGGCCGAGCTCATCAAGCAGCACGATCCGGTGCTTCGCAACGATCTGCTGCTCCTGCTCAGCAGCCAGACCTACGACACGATCAGCACGCTCGAAGGCAAAGAGAATCTCCGCAGCGAAGCCTTGCAGGCGGTCGCAGATGCGATCGAAGCGGAAGGCGGCGACGGCGAGAAAGTCGAGCAGTTGTACTTCACGTCCTTCGTCATGCAATGAATCAGCTATGGCACCGAACGATGTATTGAGCCAAGACGAGATCGACGCCCTTCTACACGGCGTCGACAGCGGTGCGGTCAGCACCGAGCCGGAGCCGGCGCCGGGCGAGGCGCGCCCGTACGATTTTGCGAATCAAGTTCGCATCGTGCGCGGGCGTATGCCTACGCTCGAGATGATCAACGAACGCTTCGCGCGCCTGTTTCGCACGAGCTTGTTCAACATGCTGCGCCGCGGGCCGGAAGTCGCGGTCGAGCCGATCAAGATGGTGAAGTTCAGCGAGTACGTGCACGGGTTGCACGTGCCGACGAGCCTCAATCTGGTCAAGATCCTCCCGCTCAGAGGAACGGCGCTCGTCGTGCTCGATCCGAAGCTGGTCTTCACGGTCGTGGACAACTTCTTCGGCGGCAATGGGCGCTTCGCAAAGATCGAGGGACGCGAGTTCACCGCGACGGAAACGCGCGTCATTCACTTGCTGCTCAAGCACATCTTTGCGGACGCGAAGGAAGCTTGGTCGACGGTCGCGCGCCTCGACATCGAATACATCAACTCGGAGATCAACCCCCACTTCGCGAACATCGTGAGCCCGACGGAAATCGTGGTCGTCACGAGCTTTCATATCGAGCTCGACGGAGGGGGCGGGGATCTCCACATCACGATGCCTTACGCAATGATCGAGCCGCTGCGCGAGCTGCTGGATGCCGGGATCGCGAGCGATCGCGTCGAGCACGACGAGCGCTGGATGCTGGCACTGAAGGAAGAGATCGAGGACGCCGAGGTCGAGCTTTCGACCGTACTTGGGCGCGGCAGCATCACGATGCAGCAGCTCATGGAGCTGCAGGCGGGCGACATCCTGCCGATCGATTTCAGCGGTCGCGCGACCGTGCTCGCCGAAGATGTTCCGATCTTTCGCGGCACGTTCGGCGTCTCGCACGGCCAGCAGGCCGTGCAGATCGAAGAGCGCGTTGCGCGCCATAAGCCGAAGCTCCTCGACAAGCTGCTGACGAGCAAGGTCTGATCTTTGACGTATTCAACTCATCCGGACTCACCATGAACGCGAAAACGAAAGAAAGCCCCGCACGCGCCGCTGAGTTCAGCGACCTGCAGGACCAAGGTCCTTCCGATTCGATGCGCGATGTAAACCTCGAGGTGATCCTCGATGTGCCGGTCACGCTGTCGATGGAGGTCGGCCGCACGCGCATCGCCATTCGCAACCTGCTGCAGCTCAACCAGGGATCCGTCATAGAGCTCGACCGGGCTGCGGGCGAGCCGCTCGATGTGTTCGTAAACGGAACGCTCGTCGCGCATGGGGAAGTGGTCGTCGTCAACGACAAATTCGGCATTCGACTCACCGACGTGATCAGTCCCGCGGAGCGGATCAAGAAGCTGAAGTGAGCGTGCCGCGCGTGACGCCGGCCGGAGCGATGAAGTGAAGAAGTCAGAGGATGCCTGCGTAGCGACCGCGAGCCAGCGCATGCGGAAGGTCGCCTGCACCGTGTTGGCGCTCGGGCTCGCATTTTCGGCCGAGCTTGCGTTCGCGGCCGAGCCTTTTGCGGCGCCTCGTGAAGCGGAGCCGATTGCGACTTCACCGGCCGCCGGTCTCGTGCAAGTGACGCTCTCATTGCTGCTCGTGCTCGTTGCCGTGTTCGCGGCCGCGTGGGCGGTACGGCGTCTCAAAGGTCTCGGACGCTTGGCGCCCGGGGCAATCGAAGTGATCGCCGATGTCGCATTGGGTCCGAAAGAGCGAGCGGTCCTCGTGCAAGTCGGCAACCAGCAGCTCCTGCTCGGTGTCGCGGCAGGCAGCGTCAATACATTACACGTGTTGGCCGAGCCGATTGCGGTTGCGCCGCGCTCGTCCGTATTAAGCGACGCGGGCGCGCAGGCAGCGAGCGGCAGCGCCAGGCAGATTCCGCCGCACCTTCAGTTCAAGACGATTCTCAAGCGGAGCCTGGGATTATGAGCCGTTCCAGCCCATTGAGCCCAAGCGATTGGCCGCTGACAGGCGGGGAGAGTCGACGCAAGCGCGAGGCACGCCGTCGAGTCTCGAACGCCGGCCGACAATGGCGAAGCTCGATCGCCGCGCTGGCGGTTTTGTGTGGACTGACCTTGCTGCTGCCATCGCTCGCTTCCGCTGCAGGCATTCCGGCCGTGACGGTGACGACCGATCCCAACGGCGGCCAGCAATATTCTCTGACGCTGCAGATTCTCATCCTGATGACGGCGGTCACGCTGCTCCCCGGCATCGTGCTCATGATGACCTCGTTCACGCGCATCGTGATCGTGCTTGCGATTCTGAGACAAGCGCTCGGCGCGGGTCAGGCGCCGCCGAATCAGGTCCTGATCGGGCTGTCGCTGTTCCTCACGCTGTTCGTCATGGGACCGGTCGTCGACAAGATCAACACCGAGTCCGTGCAGCCGTATATGGCCGGCACGATCGATGCGACGACGGCCCTGACGAGAGGCGCGGTGCCGCTGAAGCGATTCATGTTGGATCAAACGCGCGAGAGCGATATCGCTACGTTCGTGCGCATATCGGGCGGGCAGGGCTTCGAGAAGCCGGAAGACGTGCCGCTACGCATCCTCGTGCCCGCCTTCGCAACGAGCGAGCTGAAGTCCGCGTTCCAGATCGGCTTCTTGATCTTCATTCCGTTTGTGATCATCGATCTCGTCGTCGCGAGCGTGCTGATGTCCATGGGCATGATGATGCTCTCGCCCGTGCTCATTTCGCTGCCGTTCAAGCTCATGCTGTTCGTTCTCGTCGACGGCTGGGGGCTGATCATGGGAACGCTCGCCTCGAGCTTCTACACATAGCGGATCAGTGAGTGGTGAGTCGCGGACGGCGGACGGTGACAAGAATGCGTGACTATTGCTTGCTTCCGAGTTCCTGTGCTGAGCGGTGCGAGCCGTTCTTTTCTTTCACCGTCCGCCGTCCGCCATCCGCCATTCACCAAACACTATGACTCCTGATCTCATCATGACCATCGGCCAGCGTGCCCTCGAAACGACGCTTCTGCTCGCGGCGCCGTTGCTGCTCGCAGCGTTGCTCGTCGGTTTGCTCGTCGGTGTGTTCCAAGCCGCGACGCAGATCAACGAGATGACGCTGTCGTTCATCCCGAAGCTCGCCGGCATGGCCGTTGCGCTCGTCGTCGCTGGACCGTGGATGCTGAAGGTGATCGTGAGCTACACGAGAGAGCTGTTCGAGAGCATCCC